>JBGAID010000102.1:0-26495 GCA_044225865.1 Polyangiaceae bacterium
AACCCCGTCATGCTGCGCACGTTCGTCCTCGGTGCGGTCAGCGCCAGAGCGCTGCGATCTTCTCGGAGGCCTTGGTGAGGCCAGTCTCCCGGAGCGTCTTCAGGTACTCGAACGTCAGCCCGATGCCGTCTTCCCAGCGGACGAGGGGCTCGTAGCCGAACAGCTCTTTCGCGCGCGAGATGTCGCCGAGGGAGTGGCGGATGTCGCCGGGCCGCGGGTCGACGTGCTCCACCCGGACCGGCTTGTCGAGGACGCGACCGATCTCGGTGACGAGGGCGTTGAGCGCGATCCGACGCCCTCCCGCGACGTTGACCACTTGGCCCTCGAGCTTGCTGCTGGTCGCGGCGGCGAGGAGGTTCGCGCGGACGGTGTTCTTCACGAAGCAGAAGTCTCGCGTCTGCTCGCCGTCGCCGAAGATGCGGACCGCCTCCCCCTTGAGGACGGCATCCATGAACCGCGGGATGGCCGCCGCATAGGCCCCGTCCGGCGTCTGCCCGGGGCCGAAGACGTTGAAGTAGCGCAGGCTCAGCGTCTCCAGGCCGTAGAGGCTCGCGAACACGCGAACGTAGAGCTCCCCGGCGAGCTTCGACACCGCGTAGGGCGAGAGCACCTGAGACTGCATCGTCTCGCGCTTCGGCAGCTCCGTCGTCTCCCCGTACGCCGAGCTCGAAGCGGCGAAGATGACCCTCCGAACCCCTTGGCGCCTCGCGACGTCGAGGACAGTGACGGTGCCGTTCGTGTTGCTCGAGTCCGAGGCGATGGGGCGCTCCACGCTCTTCGGGACGCTGCCCAGCGCCGCCTCGTGGAAGACGACCTCGACCCCGGCGGTGGCCCGCGCGACCGCCTCGGGATCGCGAATGTCGCCCTCGATGCGCTCGATCGCGGACTGCTCGGGGATGCCATCCAGGTTCTCCCAGAACCCGGTGGCGAGGTTGTCGAGGACTCGGACCTTCTCCCCGGCGGCCGTGAGCGCGGCCACGATGTTCGAGCCGATGAAGCCGGCGCCACCGGTCACGAGATAGCGGGGACCGAGATCGCGCGGGCCTCGAGCCACGCCTTCCATCACACGAGACCCTTGCGACGCTGGATGTCCGCCTTCACGCGCTCGTACTCGACCTCCCAGGTGGAGGTGCCTTCCGAGACGTGCTTCAGCTTGCCGCGCACCTCGGCCTCGAGCGCCTCGTCCATGTCGAGGTACTTGCGCAGGATGGGCCGCATCCGCCGCCGCAGCTCGTGGTCCTCGGCGTAGACCTCTTCGACGTGGCTCGAGTGCATCAGCATCTCGATGCACTGGTCGAGGAGGTAGTCGAACATGTCGTCGCCGGCCTTGATGCCCTTCTGCTCGGCGGCGAGCTTCTTGAGGCGGGCGAAGTCGGTCTGAGGGAGGTTCCGCACCTCGAGCAGGTGCTTTGCGCGATCCGCGGCTTCCTTGTCCGCGACGAGGTAGCTGTTGAACACCGACTCGAGATCGCGGACGACCTCGTCCTTGTTCTCGACCTCGATGTCTTTTGCCGTCACGAGCGCTTTGGTCAGCTCGTCGGAGAGGGGCTTCACTTTGGCGCTATAGAGGCGCATCGAGGGGCGAGATCGCACAGCTTCGGTGCGCCGTCGAGGTCCGGCGTGGCCGCGAGCCCAAAAAGCTCCTCAGGTCTTGCGCCGCGGTGGGGTCGAGCGAGGGGGCAGCCCCAAATCCCGAACGCCGATCTTGAGCCGGCGCTTCACCGCGTGTCGCTGGCGCTCCTTGTACTTCTCGTGGCTGGCGTCTCCGCGCTCGTTGGTCTGCTCGGTGGCCTGGTCGAGGACTTGGAACTCGCACAGGACGAAGACGATCGGCCCCAGCGACCACGCCGACGGGGGCGCGAGCTCCATCGTCTCCTCGGGGAGCCGCACCGGGAGGTCGACGACGAAGTGAATGACCCGGTAGCTCTGATCGGAGAATTGGTTGTCGCTCGGCGTGAACGCGTCGTCGACCCCCGTCTGGAAGTCCTTGATCATCGACCGCAGGTGCGGGTGATCGAGGCAGTACCGCCGGAAGTGGAAGATCGTGTTGATGCTCTCTTTGCCGAGCACCATCGAGAACGGAAAGAGGTGCTCGCTCAGATAGAGCAGGATCGGCAGGATGTCGTCGCGGGTCCGAGTGACGATTCGGAATCGGACCTTGTCGTAGATCTGAGAGGCGGAGGCTTCGCTCTTCGATAAGAGCTTCGTGTAGAGCGAGTCCTTGTTCTTCCTTCCGCCCACGAACTCGACGATCGGAAACCCGGCCGAGAGCATCCCCCCGATCACGCGATAGACCTTCTCTTCCACGAGGTGGAAGACATCCTGGTCGGCCATCGGGAGGCAGAAGAGGAGCTCTCTTCCATCGAGGTGATGGATGATGTGCATCGCCTTCAGGATGGCGCAGGCGCACGTCTGTCGATGGCCCTTGCCCGAGGCCATCATCAAGAGCTGCTCCACGCTCGCCGACTCCACCGGCTTGGGGATCGGAAAGTCGAACTGCCGGCGCAGGTAGCTCACCGCCTCGTTTCGAATCGTGTCGAGACGGGCGCGGTCCTGGGGCAGGGCCGGTTGGAACTCGTGCGCCTCGAGCAGCGCCTTCGCCTGCTGCTCGGAGACGAGGTTCAGTCGGTGCCAGTCGACGACGGAGTCGCCCCGGAGCAGGAGCCGAACCGACTCCAGCTCGTGCAACCCGAACTCGTCGAGACGCCTGAGTCGACCCGGAGGGGGGTCAGTCATGGTCACCCATGGGAGGGGTGCCGAAGCTCCCCGTCAAGGGTCAGGGGGCGCCGGCGTTCAGGACCTCTCGGCGCCCTCCGAGGCGGGGCTCAGGCGTCCTGTTTGGGTTGCGCCTGGTTCGGTTGGGCGTTCCGACCGAGCGAGAGGGTACCGAGGAAGATGCCAACCGTCAGGACGACTACGAGCGCGTGACCGAGATAACCGCTGTACGCAATGGCACCGAACGGAGCGAGCGCAGCGAGGAACCAGGGGGTGATCTTCATTGAATGGGCTCGACGAGTGGCGTGGGCCCTCGAGAAAATCGAGGGGTCAAAACCAGGAACCAATGTAGGATAAGCTGCCACAACCCCGGGAACAGGGCCAAGAGTTAGCGGCAACCCATCCGCCCACGCAACCAAAAAACTAGTCAACAACCGGACCGGCCCGAGGCGATCCTCCGCAAGAGGCCACAAAAGAAAACGGATTCAATAGCTTGGGAGCCATTCTTGACGCAAAAAATGAGTGCGACAAAAGCGTCTGTCCGGACACGAAGGTGTCCAGAGGGACACTGCGCAATCATTCTGCTTTTCATTGACGCCGCGCCGCGTCTGCGCTCGGCACCGAGCGTCAACGACCGCGGCCCCGAATTCGGGCGACCAGGGCCTCGACGACGGTGTCGTCGAGGTTTGGATTGGCGGGCATCGCGCCCTTTCCATTCTTGATCGAGAGCGCCATCTCCTCGTCCGTCTTGGAAGAGAGCCACTCCTCGGTCGTGAGGTCGGGCGGGTTGAACGTGCTCGCCATGGGGCCGTCGCCTGCTCCCGCGGGACCGTGGCAGCTTGCACAGGTGTTCATCCAGACGCGCGCGGCGCGCGCCGCCGGCCCGCTGCTCTTCTTCGGCGCGGGAGCTTGAGCCGCGCGGTTGGGGTTGGCGGGCGGATCTTGGTCGTGATCGCCGGAGCGCCAGGGGCGGACTTCCCCCCTGGCCGGGTCGCAGCCGACCAGCCCGCTGGCCGCCAGGCCCACGCCGACGAGGAAGAGGCAACCGATGAAGCGCGACGGTCCCCGAAGTTGAGAGTGCCTCGGCACGTCGTGCACCTTAGCGACCGGCGCCAGAAAAACCAACACGCCAAGGCTTCGCTACAACAGAACAAAACAGCAGCGCCCGCGGCCCTGGAGAGGGCGGCGGGCGCCAGGGAGAAGGCCGGAGCCTACTTGCTGATGGCCGGGTTGCAGGGATCGAGCGCGACCTTCCCGCCGTTCTCCGGCTGGATCGTCTTCTTCGTCTTCTCGTCGACGACGGCCTTGCCCTTGATCATCGCGTCGAAGAACGAGACGCGTCGGTTCTTCGCCTTGTTCTCCGGCGTGTCGTTCGGGACGAGCGGCATCGTCTCGCCGAAGCCCACCGGCAGCAGGCGCTTGCAGTCGATGTTGTGGGCAACGAGCCAGGCCACGACGGAGGCGGCGCGCTGCTTGGACAAGGTCAGGTTGGAGTTGTCGTCGCCATCCGAGTCGGTGTGGCCTTCGATCCGGAGGACCGTCACCTCGGGGTGGGTGGCCATGTAGTCCCGGACCTGGTCCAGGATGTCGTCGGCGCCTGCCTCGTCATCGAGCTCGGCGCTGCCGGTCTTGAAGGGGACCGGGCTCGGCAGGTCGAGCTCGTAGCCGATCTTCTTGAGGGCGCGCAGGTTGAGCTTGATCCGCGGCTTCTTCTTCGGCGGCGGGGGGGGCTCTTCCTTGGGCGGCGGCGGGGGGCGACGCTTGACCTCTTCGGTCTCTTTGGCCTGAACCTTCACCGTGCAGCCCGTGCCGCCGATGGTCATGCTCGCGGCGACCATGGCCGGCAGGACGAGGGAGATGAGTTTGCGCATAGGAAGTATCCTCCGGAAAAGCTCGCCCCCTCCCATGAACCGTCGTGCTTGAGGGAGCGCAAGTCGCGAGGCGAAAGCCCGTGGTTAGGGCAGAGTCGGCCTCGACGGGGCCTTAGACGCACCCTCGGCAGGTTGCTTCAACCGGCCGGGGCTCTTTTTCGTCAAACGAGTTTCGTGATGTTCGCGCCTATTACCCAACCAGGGGCTCGCAGAGCAAGAGGCTCGGGCGAATCCCGGCAAGCCGCTTGTTGGACGCGCGACCGTGACGGGACGGCTCATTCGGCGGGCGTTCGGGAGATGGAATGAAGGAGGCCCGGCGTTCGGGGCGCGAGCGCGCCTCGAACCGACCGGGCCCCTTCGGGTTGGGAGCCCTGGGCTCAGCCAGCGCCGCCGGCGCCGCCCGTGCCCCCACCGCCCGTGCCGGAGCCGCCTTCGCAGGGCGGGTCCGCGGGGGGGGAGGGCATGCCCACGCCGTCGATGGTGACGGCGGTCGCGTCGAAGCCGAGGCCGATGGAAATGCCGTTGCACTCGGAGGCGGGATCCTGGGAGCCGTCCGCCATGATGTCCGAGGCTTGGCGGATGAGGTTCAGGATTCCGTCGACGGCGGTGCCCTCGCAGAACGACGGATCGACCGCGCCGATGACGTCGCGGAGCGAGGAGATGAGCGCCTCGGTGTCGAGGACACCGGCGATGATGCCCTTGGTCGCTCCGCCGTGGGCGGCGTCGAGCTCCATCGTGATGACGGCGCTCTTGATCTCGAGGCTCAGGTTGAAGCCCGCGATCGCGATGTTGAGCTCGACCGTGCCTTTGTCGCCGGAGACCCAGGTGTTGCCGACGAGGTAGGAGTTCGGGAAGGTGACCTTCGCGCTGTCCGGGTCGGTCGTGTCGTTGAGGAACTCCGGGGCAGCCTTCCACGTGTTCGTGGCGACGTTGCCCTCTTTGCCGGCGAGCAGCAGCGAGTCGAGCGGGTCGTAGTCCGCGGCCGTCCCGAGGTTCTTGATGTTCACCATGATGTTGAACGAGCCATCCTCGATGGCTCCGTTCAGCTCCGCCTCGAGGTCGGACACCTGGGTGCCGGCGGCCGTCTTGATGACGGGGAGGAGGTTCTTGCCGAAGGAGTTGTCGATGCCGTCGGTGCCGTCGGGGAAGCTGTTGCCGGGGGTGGCCGAGCCGGCCGGCTTGCAGTGGTTCGTGAAGTCCGAGGTCGTGATCTGACCGTCGAGGTCGTAGCCGAAGTCCTTCCACGCTTCGGCGCTGGCGGCGCCGTCGCGGGTCTTCGTCCCGATGTAGATGTGCGTGGTCCCGAAGACGACGCCATTGCCGTCACCGGGGCCCGCGCCTTCCGGCCGGCTGGGGGGCTGCACGCCGCCCGCGGCCGCGCCGCCGTTGCCGCCGGTGCCCGTGTCATCGCCACAGCCGAACGCGCTCGCGATGCCGACGACGCACAGGCTCGCAACGAAAAGATTAGAACGAAGCATACAACACACCTCCCGGCGACCCGCGCCGTCTTGCTCGAACTTCGAATTGGCCGCGCCGCTTTAGCGCAAGCGGTGTTCGCGGGGAAGAATCCTTCGGAGTCTAGCGCTCGACATGAGGGGCCAGCAAGCGTAAGCCCGACGGCGTGACCGCCGAGTTCGTGCACCTGCACGTTCACAGCCAGTACTCGCTGCTCGACGGCGCGATGCGGGTGAAAGATCTCGCGACCCGGACGAAGAGCCTGGGGATGCGGGCGGTCGCGCTGACCGACCACGGCAACATGTTCGGGATCATCCAGCACTACCTCGCTTGCAAGGAGCAGGGAGTCGCTTCGATCCTCGGATGCGAGGTCAACGTCGCCCGCCCTCGGTCCTCGAGCTCCCCCGCTCGACCCTCCGCGAACCCGGAGGCGGGTGAGGATCTGCCGGTCGATCACCTCGTTCTGCTGGCGGCCTCGGAGGAGGGCTACAAGAACCTCGTCCGCATCGTCTCGGCTGGCCACCTCGAGCCGGTGAGCATGCGCGCTCCGAGCGTCTCGATGGACACGATCGCGAGACACAACCGGGGGGTGCTCGGCCTCACCGGGTGCCTCGGCGGTGTCTGCGCCCAGGAGGTCCTCGAGCGCGGCGAGGACGCGGGCCAGGCCTCCCTCGCCCGGATGCGCGAAGCGTTCGAGCCGGGGGCGCTCTACGTCGAGCTGCAAGATCACGGGCTCCCCGAGCAGCCGATCGTGAACGGCATCCTCGCGAAGGCGGCGCGCGCGCTCGACCTGCGCCTCGTCGCGACGAACGACGTCCACTTCCCCACGCGCGAAGACGGAGAGAGCCAGCTCGTCCTCTCCTGCATCGCCCAGAACCGCGCCATCGCCGATGCGCACGCGGCCCATCACGGCAGCTACGAGATGTTCCTGAAGTCGCCGGCGGAGATGGCGCAGGCGATGAGCGAGTACCCGGAGGCGGTCCGGGAGACGCTCGCGATCGCGGAGCGGTGCACCTCGTTCAAGCTCAAGCTCGGCGAGCCCATGCTCCCGAGCTTCAAGGTGCCGGAGGGGTTCGACACCGACTCGTACTTTCGCCACGTCGCGCGCGAGGGCCTCGACCGGCGCTTCGCGGAGGCGGCGGCGATGGGGCGCACCGTCGATCAGGAGGGGTACCGGGCGCGGCTCGAGACGGAGCTCGACGTCATCTGCAAGATGCGGTTTCCGGGCTACTTCCTGATCGTCTGGGACTTCATCCGCTACGGCAAAGAGCACGGCATCCCCGTCGGACCGGGCCGCGGGTCGGGCGCGGGATCGATCGTCGCCTGGTCGATGCGGATCACCGACCTCGATCCGATCCCGTACAACCTCCTCTTCGAGCGCTTCCTCAACCCCGAGCGCGTCAGCATGCCCGACTTCGACGTCGACTTCTGCATGGATCGGCGCGACGAGGTGATCCGGTACGTCGCAGAGAAGTACGGCAAGCGCAGCGTCGGACAGATCGCGACCTTCCACGAGATGAAGTCGCGCAGCGTGATCAAGGACGTCGCGCGGACGATGGGCATCCCCCCCAACGAGGCCCAGCGCATCGCGAGCCTCGTCCCTCAGAAGGGGCCAGGGGTGATGTACACGATCCCCGAGGCCCTCGAGATCGAGCCGAAGCTCAAGGCGCTCGCGTCCAGCGACGCTCAGGTCGGGGAGCTCATCAACCAGGCGATGAAGCTCGAGGGCCTCACCCGCCACGCCGGCATGCACGCGGCCGGCGTCGTCATCAGCGAGGGCGATCTCGACGCTCACGTCCCGTGCTTCCAGAACGACGGGCAGATCGTCACGCAGTACCACAAGGACGACGTCGAGAAGGCGGGCCTCGTCAAGTTCGACTTCCTCGGTCTCAAGACCCTGACCGTCATCGACATCGCAGAGCGGCTCGTGAACGCGCGGCCGGACTATGTGGGCACGGGGAAGCGCTTCGCCACCAGCTCGCTGCCGCTCGACGACGCGGAGACGTACGCCCTCCTCCAATCGGGAGAGACGACGGGCGTGTTCCAGCTCGAGTCGAGCGGCATGCAGCAGCTGTTCAAGGACCTGCGGCCGGACGCGTTCGAGGACATCGTCGCGGCGGTGGCGCTCTACCGGCCCGGGCCGCTCGGGACGGGCATGGTGAAGGACTTCGTCGACTGCAAGCACGGTCGCAAGCCGATCCAGAAGATGCACCCGCTCGTCGACGACATCCTCGTACCGACCTACGGGGTCATCGTCTACCAGGAGCAGGTCATGCAGGTCGCCCAGAAGCTCGCGGGCTACTCGCTCGGCGGCGCCGATCTGCTCCGCCGCGCCATGGGCAAGAAGAAGCCCGAGGAGATGGCGAAGCAGAAGGCTACGTTCGTCGGGGGCGCGGAGAAGAACGGGGTCACGAGCGAGGACGCGGAGCGCATCTTCGGCCTCCTCGAGTTCTTCGCGGGCTACGGCTTCAACAAGTCGCACTCCGCCGCGTACGCGCTCCTCACCTATCACACCGCCTATCTCAAGGCGCACTACCCGGTCGAGTTCCTCTGCGCGCTGATGACGGCGGACCGGGACAAGATCGAGAAGGTCGTGCGCATCATCGCCGAGGGCCGCGCGTGGGGGGTCGAGACGCTCCCCCCCGAGGTCAACGAGAGCAAGACCGACTTCACCGTCGTGTACGAGAAGCCCCGTGAGGACGCGTCGGCGGCGCGCGCCTCGAAGAAGCGCTCGCGCCTCAAGGACCCGTTCCGCCCGAAGATCCGCTTCGGCCTCGGGGCGATCCGAGGCGTCGGCGAGAGCGCGCTCGACGCGGTCCTCGACGCGCGAAACGAGGGTCCCTTCTCTGATCTGTTCGACTTCGCGGAGCGGGTGGACGCCAAGCGCGTCAACCGAGGCGTGTTCGAGGCCCTCGTCGCTTCGGGGGCGTTCGACTCGTCGCTCACCCGCGACGGCGTCTCGCGATCTCAGGCCTACGCCGCCATCGACCAGGCCATCGAGCGATCGCGCAGCGCGAGCAAGGATCGCGAGATCGGCCAGACGAGCCTGTTCGGCCTGATGACGGCGGCGACGCCGGGAGGCAAGGGCGTCGAGCGCAAGGAGTTCCCCAAGGTCGACCCCTGGGATCTGCGCGAGACGCTGGTCCGGGAGAAGGAAGCGCTCGGCTTCTACATCTCCGGCCATCCCCTGGACCGGTACGGGATCGAGCTCGCGCGCTTCGAGGTCACCCCCACGAGCGTCCTCTCCAACCTCGAGAGCTGGTCGAAGGTCCGGCTCGCGGGGATGGTCGAGGGGTACCGCAGCCGCATCTTCAAGGGCGGCGGCGGGAAGGTCGCGTTCTTCACCCTCGAGGATCAAGTCGGGCGCATCGAGGTGAAGGTCCGCGAGCGGCAGATCGACACGTACGAGCCGGTGCTCGTCAGCGGTGAGCCCCTGCTCGTGAGCGGCAAGCTCCAGTTTCCGATGGTGGAGGAGGGCGAGGAGGAGGCTTCCTCCGCGCCTCGGGAGCCCACCCTCCTGCTGGACGAAGCGGTGCTGCTCACGGACACGATCCGCGCGGAGGCGCGCGCCGTTACGCTCCGGCTCACGAGCGCGCGCCACCGGCCCGAGCAGCTCGCGAAGCTCAAGGCGATCCTCGAGCAGAGCGCGGGCAACTGTCCGGTGCAGGTCTCGATCGAGCTGGAAGGAAAGGCGGAGGCGGTGCTCGCCATCCCGGGCACCCGCGTCGAGCCCACGGACGCGTTCTACGCCCAGATCGAGCGGCTCCTCGGCGGGCGCGTCATCGAGCTCCGCTGAGCTCGCCGATCAGCCCTCCGTGAGGGGCAGCATGACGGTGAACGTGGTGCCCTCGCCGACGCTGCTGTCGAGGGTGATCTTGCCCCCGTGCTGCTCGACGATGGTCTGGCACGTGGAGAGGTCGAGGCCGGTGCCGCGGTCGCCCTTCGTCGTGAAGAACGGCTCGAAGATGCGATCACGGGCGGCGGCGTCGATCCCCGAGCCGCGATCGGACACCTTCAGGACCGCCCAGTCGGCGGTCGTGGTGAGGCCGATCCGGATCTCGCCACCCGAAGGCATCGCGTCGCGGGCGTTTACGACGAGGTTGAGGAGGAGCTGCTCGATCTGGGTGCGATCGGCGTGCACGATCGTCTTGTCGGGGCCGGCGTCGAGGCCGATCTTGTGCTTCTCGCCCGCGGCCGAGCTCACGATCGGCAACAGGTCGCGCAGCGTCTTCGACAAATCGAGCTCGCGCCGGTAGCTCGGCTGGCCGCGACAGTACGTGAGAAGCTGGCTGACGATCCGCTTGCCGAGATCGGCGGCGTCCAACGCCTCGTCGAGCAGCTCGATCGGAGACTGCCCGGGGGGCACGCCGCGCTTCAGGACCTCGAGGTAGCCGCGCATGACCGCGAGCACGTTGTTGAAGTCGTGGGCCACGCCGGCGCTGAAGCGCATCAGCGCGTCGAGCTTCTCCGCTTTGGCGAGCCGGTCTTGCTGTCGTCGAAGCTGTTGCTCCGCTTCGAAGCGCGCCGCTTGCTCGAGGAGGACCGCGACGATGTCCGCGACCGACGCGGCCAGGTCGCCTTCTCTCTGGGTCCACTCTCGCCTCGGCCCGGTGTGCTCGAGGCAGACGACCCCGACCACCCACCCTCCCCGATAGATGGGCGCGTCGAGCATGGAGGTGATCCCGTTCGGCGAGAGGTAGCTCTCGGTGAGCTCGGCGGTCTCGGGCGCGGTCCGCGCGTCGCTCGCGGAGATGACCCGCCGGGACGTCAGCGCCGCCGCGTAGGCGGGATAGTCGGCGAGCTTCAGGGTGCTGCCCTGCTGCTCGGGGGCCTTGTCGCGCTGGTGGAGATAGGCGCACGTCAGCTCCTCGCCGCGGGCGGAGAGAAACCAGATCCCGACCCGCGCGACGGCGGCGGCGTGCGCCGTCGTCTCGGCGACGCTCGACAAGCCACGCCCGAGCTCCGACGGCCCGTGGACCATCAAGCGCGCGAGCTCGAGCCGCGTCGCCTCGAACGTAGAAACACCCACCGCCGACGACGGTAACACAAGCCCGAGGGGTCGTATCCCTTCCGTAGCGTCGGGCGCCGCAGGCCTCCGCGTTTGAGGTCGGCGCGCCTCGATCGAAACTCGCGATAGGATGCCCTCCTCGTGTCGAGCTTCGCGACACACGCTCAGGAGCGGAGGCCGGCCTACCTCGTGTTGGCGCTCGGGGTCGTGGCCACCGTGTTCGCGACCTGGGGTGTCTACGCGCGGGATCGCAGCCTCGCGCGCGCGTCGTTCGAGAGCCGCGCCGCGGGCGCGATCGCGCGCGTAGACCGCTCGTTCCGCATCCCGCTCGGCTCCCTCCACGCGACGGCCGCCCTCTTGGCGGCGGAGCCCGAGCTCGAGCGAGGTACCTTCCAGCGCTTCGCGCGGCCGCTCTTGGATCGATACCCAAGCCTCGCCGCGCTGGAGTGGGCGGTGATCGTCGACGAGTCCCAACGCGCCGATTTCGAGCGCCGAATGAGCGAGCGCCGCGGGCACCCGTTCGAGATCCACGAGCCCGGCGCGGACGGGACGATGGTGCGCTCCCCCGCCCACGATCGACACGTCGTGCTCGTCCTCCTCGAGCCTCACGTCGCCGCCCTCGACGGGTTCGATGCCCGCTTCGAGCCGGTTCGTCGGACCGCCCTCGACGCCGTGATCGATCGAAGAGAGCCGATGGCGACGGGGCGGTTCCGCCTCGTCGAAGATCCGGAGGGGGTGTACTCCGTCGCCGTCTACGAGCCCGTGCTCGCGCGGGAGGGGCAGCCCACCGCCCCCTCCACGCCGGGGGTCGCGGGGCTCGCGATCGCGCTCTACCGCATCGACGCGCTCGTACGAGGAGCGCTCGGCGACGACGATCTGCGGGAGTTCGACCTCGGGCTCGTCGACGAGGACGCATCGGGTGAGGACAAGCTCCTGTTCGCGAGCCGCGCCGGCGCGGACGTCCCGCGAGCGGGGGCCTTCACGTTCTCGCGCCGGATGGACTTCGCGGGCCGGAGCTGGCGCGCCGTCGTCACCCAGGCCCCCGCGCCGGTAGGGATCCTCGTCTTCATCACCGCCGGCGTCGGCCTCTTCTTCTCGGCGGTGGCGGCGCTGTTCGCTCACGCGCGCGCCTCCGCCAAGGCGCTGCGGCGAAGGGTCGACGCGCTCGCGCGGACCGGCGAGTACGTGCTCTTGCGAGAGCTCGGGTCGGGCGGCATGGGGACGGTCTTCGAGGCGAAGCACAAGACCCTGCGCCGGCGAGCCGCCATCAAGCTCGTGCGCCTCGACAAGACCTCCGAGGAGACGCTCCAGCGGTTCGCGCGGGAGGCCCAGACCACGAGCGAGCTGCAGCACCCGAACACGGTGACCCTGTTCGACTACGGGAGGACCGACGACGGCCGCTTCTACTTCGCGATGGAGTTTCTCATCGGCATGACGCTGGAGACGCTCGTCGAGAAGCACGGACGCCAGTCGCCGGCGCGCGTCCGCCACATCCTCGTCCAGATCTGCAGCTCCCTCGTCGAGGCCCACGAGCGCGGCTTCGTCCACCGCGACATCAAGCCTGCGAACCTCATGGTCTGCGTGCACGCAGGCATGCACGATTTCGTGAAGGTGCTCGACTTCGGCCTCGCGAAGAACCTCGACCGCGCCGAGAAGACGCTGTCCGGCGTGGGGCTCATCGTCGGGACGATGGACTACATCGCGCCCGAGTGCCTGCTCGATCCCGACCGCGCCGGGCCCGCGTCGGATCAGTACGCGGTCGGGTGCGTGGCCTACTATCTGATCATGGGCCGCGAGCCCTTCGCGGGCGGTGGAGAGGCGGCGACGGTGGCGGCGCACCTCGTGAAGCAGGCTCCCCCGATGGAGGGCCGAGCGCCGGCGGAGCTCGAGGCGATCGTCATGCGCTGTCTCGCGAAGGCCCCCGAGGAGCGCTTCGCCTCGATGCGGCAGCTCTCGCGAGCCTTGTCCCGCCTCTCCCTACCGCCGTGGGGAGGGTCGAGGTGGCTCGGAGTGGTGGCACGACCACGCCGCCGACGTGGTCAAGCGGGCCGCCGTCGAGCCGAGCCCGACCTCGGTCGGGAACGTCCGCCCGTGAGCCGCTGAGATTTCGATCGCAGCGCTGTCGATCCCGTCGGGCGTCGTTCGACGTCCGTGCATGAGCAACACGATCGCCATGACGTCCCTGATCGCGGCCGTTTTCATCCCCCTCGTGTTCACCGGCGTAGCGGCCCGGCGGCGCAAGCGGCAGTTCGGTCACGTGGACGCGCATCATCCGCGCATCCAACAGGCGCAAGCGACGGGCCCGGCCGCGCGCGCCGGCGGCGCCGCCGCGAACGGTTGGGAGGCGCTCGCCACGTTCGCGCCCGCCGTCGTGCTCGCCGCTTCGACCTCGCCGAGCTCGGGGCTCGCGACGATCTTCGCGCTCGCGTGGATCCCGGTTCGGCTCGCCCACGGCGTCGCGTACATCGCGGACGTGCCCCCGCTCCGGACGTTCCTCTTCGCGATCGGCGTCGCGTGCGCGCTCGGCCTCTATCTGGTCGGAGGCGGTGTCCTCTGAGGCGGCGGGGCCCCTCCACAAAACCCGTCCAAACCCCGGCGTTTTATTGTAGGTTGCGCGCCCATGAAACGAACGGTCCTTGGTTTCCTCTTCACCGGTTGTGTCCTCGTTGCCTGCGGCTCGGAGCAGCCCTCTTCCGCATCGGCCAGCGCCGAGTCGAAGACGAGCGCGTCGGCGAAGGCGAAGACCAGCACCACCGCCGGCGGCACCGCGTCCGCGACCGCGTCCGCCCCGCCGAAGCCGACGGCCTCCGCGGCGACGTCCGCCTCCGCGGCGACGTCCGCCTCCGCCGCCGCCTCCGGCTCCGCCGCCGCGTCCGCCGATCCCGACGCTTGCCCGGCCGACAACAAGCCGCCCGCCTTCGAGTACGCGGAGGTGAAGTTCACCTGGTCGAAGGAGCCCAAGCTCGCCGACGCGCCGAAGGACAAGGCCTACGCGAACGTGGGCGGGAAGACATTCGTCCTCCCCAAGGTGGAGATCTGGGTCTCCGAGAAGGAAGGGACGGTCAACGTCCGCACGAACGACGGCGTGCTCCTCGGGCCTTCGCTGACCTTCAAGGGCGAGCCGAAGGCAGGCCTGCAGCTCGAGGACAAGTGGGGCCAGAACAGCGGCTACTTCCAGATGCCGAAGAAGGGCACGACCGCGGAGTGCTTCAAGCAGACGACGAGCTACAACGGCGACAACGCCCGCGCGGTCAAGCTCACGAAGTACGACGGCAAGACGGCCGACGGCTCCTTCGTGACGACGTGGGAAGAGGGCTTCGGCGAGAAGCGAAAGATGTGGGCGGCGGGGACCTTCAAGGACGCGAAGGTCGTCATCTTCAAGAAGTAGTCTCGGGAGAGGCTCTCGGGGGGCCGAGCCCCCCGGAGAAGAATCCGAGAATCCTTTTCGGAGCTGGCTGCCTCTACGTGGTTGGAAAGGTTGGTCCCGCCATGTTGCAGAAGCTCTTGCCCCACAATGAGCACGTCCTCGATCGCGCCGTTCGCGTCACCCTCGGAATCATCGTGCTGTCGCTGCTCTTCGTCGGGCCGAAGACGCCGTGGGCGCTCTTCGGGCTCGTCCCGCTCGCGACGGGGCTGATCGGCAGCTGCCCGCTGTACACGCTCTTCGGGATCCGCACCTGCCCCGCCGACAAGCGGCTCGCGACGTGAGGTGAGGTGTCTCCGCGACCCGATTCCACCCTCGCGTCCGCCTCGGACGAAGCGCTGATCGAGGCGATCGCCGCTGGTGACAGCGAAGCGCTGCAGGCCTTGATCATTCGTCACGGCCCCGTGCTCGCCCGCTTCGCGCGATCGATCGTCGGGGAAGCGGCGGCGGCGGACGCCCTGCAGGAGAGCTTCGCCTCCGTGTTCGCGGGCGCGAAGTCGTACCGGCGCGAAGGCCCGGTGAAGGGATGGCTCTTCACCATCGTGAGGCGGGCGTGCTTCAAGCTGAAGCGCCGCCCGCTGCCCGAGCCCGCCCCCGAAGAGACGATCGACGCGCTCGGGTGCGCTGCCGGTTGGGGCGAAGACGATACGCCGGAGTCCCTCGCGGAAGAGAAGGAGGCGAGGGTAGCCCTCCGGCGCGCGCTCGACCTCCTCGAGCCGGCGGAGCGGGAGGTCCTCCTCCTGCGCGACGTCGAAGGGCTCTCGGGCGAGGCGGCCGCGGAGGTGCTCGGCATCGGGCTCGTCGCGATGAAGAGCCGGCTCCATCGGGCGCGCCTGCGCCTGCTGTCGGCGATGAAGCAATCGGAGGTGAAGCCGTGAGCGCGATGGATAGGGTGGTCGCGGGCCTGCGATGCGCCGAGGTGCTCGAGCTTCTCTCGGTCTATCTCGACGGAGAGCTCGAGGCCGATCGGGTCTCGCAGATTCGCGCGCACACGCAGGCTTGCTCGACGTGCGCCCGCTTCGGGGGCCGGTTCGCGCGGGCGGTGGAGATGCTCCGCACGGAGACGGAGCCGGAGGCCCTGCCCGACGCGCTCGTGGAGCGGCTCGTCTCGGGAGCGGTCACGGCTTCGAAGGGCTGAACGCGAGGAGGAAGACGCAACCGATCCGGTGGAGGCGCGTGCCCGACGTCATGGCCGCCGTATGGCGGAGCCCATCACCCGCCGCAACGGAGGTCCGCCGCGGCCGCGACGCGAAGAAGCTTTGAGCCCAAACCGCGCCGCTTGTTTCCTAGGATGCCCTGATGCGACGAACCCTGGGCTCTGCGCTCGCGCTGACGGGCGCGCTCTGTTTGTTCGGCTGCGGCGACGACGCCGAGAGCGGTGGCGGCGGTGCGGGGGAGGCGGGCGCGCCCGCTGGCGGCGCGGGGCAAGGCGGCTCCGCGGAGGGAGGCGCGGGCGGGGCAGGGGGCGAGACCTGGGACGCGAAGTACGACCCGCTCGTGGCCGCGCTGCTCGCCGACATGGAAGCGAGCGGCGCTTACGGCGTGTCGGTGGCGGTCATGGAGCACGGCGAGGTCACGTTCGTGCACGCCTTCGGCAGCAAAGACGCCGCCGGGACGAAGGCCCTCGAGACGACGACCCTCATGCAGATCGGCTCGACGACGAAGCAGATGACGGCGACCGCCCTCCTTCGCAAGGTCGAGGCGGGCGACGTCTCCCTCGACGACACGCTGGAGGAGGCCCTCCCCGAGATGGACTTCGCCGCCGATCCGGCCTGGGACGACGCGATCCACCTCCGAGATCTCCTCGATCACTCGGCCGGTCTGGCCGATCTCACGGAGTGGGTCGGCAGCTCGAACGACGGCTTCCTCGCGTCGCGGTCCTACGGCGCGTTCGCGAACACCGGGTACGTCATGAACCCGCCGGGGGTCTTCTGGAACTACTCGAACCCGAACTTCATCCTCGCCGGCCTCATCGCCGAGACCCTGGATACGCGGAGCTACCCCGATCTCATGAAGGAGGATCTCTTCGCGCCGCTCGGGATGAGCCGCACCTTCCTCCGCAAGGCGGACGTCGAGGCGGACGGCGACTACGCGGAGAGCTTCGGCGTCACTCCTTCGAGCCCGGAGACCCCAGGGGAGGTCACGATGGAGGAGCAGGACGACTCGGCGTGGGTGCGACCGGCTGGGCTCGCGTGGACGACGCCGGAGCAGATGATGAGCTGGGCGAAGTTCGTCATGCACGGCGATCCGACCGTGCTCTCCGACGCGATGCGCGCCGAGATCACGACCGAGCACATGGACACCCTCTTCGAGGCGGGGAACCTGAAATACGGCTTCGGCATGTTCCTTCAGCAAGGCTATGTGGCCGAAGACGGTGCCTTCTACGAGACCCCGATCTGGCAGCACGGCGGCAACACCCTCTCGTTCTCGAACGAGCTCTGGATGATCCCGGAGACGGACTTCGCCATCGTCATCACGTCGAGCGCGTTCATCGCGGACTTCAATCACAGCGTGGACGTCGCCCTCACCACCCTCGCCGACCTGCCCGCGCCGAGCGGCGACGCTCCCGCGTACACGATCGATCCGGACGCCTTCGACGCCCACGTCGGCGACTACTACGACCCATTCAACCTCGGTCAGGTGATCGTCACGCGGGACGGAGACAGCCTGCTCGTCTCGATGCCCGACGTCGAGGCGGCCGGCTACGACGTGGCCCCCGAGCTCGTCGCCATTTCGAGCGATATCTTCGTCGCGACCGTCGCGGGCCAAGCGTTCGACCTCACCTTCATTCCCGAGACTCCCGGCGGACCCTCTCAGTACATCCGCAACCGCTCCTTCGTGGTCACGCGAAGCGCGGCGACGGCGGCCCCGAGCCAGCACCCGACCTCGCTGGATCCCGCGCGGCTCGAACGGGTCCTCTCTCGGGCCGCCTCCCCCGAGGAAGACCGAGCCCTCGCGCGCGTGCTCGAGACGCGGGCCCGCCTCGCCAAGCGCGCGCGCTGATCCCGCCGCGCACTTTGCGTCCGCAGGGATCGGGCGTTGGTGTTAGAGGTCTTGCTCAGCGAGGCCCATCCGATGTCCGATCAACCGACGAAGACAGCGCCCACGTTGAACGTCAGCTCCACCGAGAGCCAGGGCGCGACGCTGACCCGCGACGTGAACGTCTGGGACGCGCTCACCAAGGTCATCGAGGAGCACGACCACACCTTCAAGCACGTCCTGGAGCTGTGGCCCGCCTACGTGCGGCGGATCCACCTCGGGCGCTTCCTGGCCCACTACGAGCTCTTCAAGCACATCGTCGATCTGCCCGGGTGCGTGGTCGAGCTCGGCGTCTACCGCGGGCCGAGCTTCTTCACCTGGGCGAAGCTCATGGAGATCTTCGTTCCTGGGGATCGTAAGCGTCAGGTCATCGGCTTCGACAGCTTCGAGGGCCTGGGTAAGTTCGACGAAAAGGACGGCATCGCGCGCCCGGAGCTGGGCAAGAGCGAGGGGGCGTGGTCCGCGAAGGCGGTCCGCGCCGAGGTCGAGGAGCTCGTGCGCATCTGCAACAACGACAACTTCATCGTTGGCAACGAGCGCGCCAAGATTGTGGTCGGTCAGCTCGAGGAGACGATCCCGAAGTTCCTCCACGACAACCCCGGCCTCCGCATCTCCCTCCTCCACCTCGACGTGGATCTGTACCAGCCGACGATGCGCGCCCTCGAGCTGCTGTATCCGCTCGTCGTGAAGGGCGGCGTCGTCGTGTTCGACGAGTACGGCTTCATCCCGTGGCAGGGAGAGTCGATCGCGGCCGAGGAGTACTTCCAGCGCATCGGGATCGCCCCCGTGCTGAAGAAGTTCCCGTTCAGCACTCAGCCCCACGGCTATTTCATCAAGTAGGCCGATGGAGCGGCTCACCTTCGACGCGGACGCCCCTGCCGATCGGGTGCGCGCCGCCTATGAGACCCACGGCGCGGTGATGATGCGCGGGCTCGCGCCGGCGCGCCTCGTCGCGGAGCTGCGCGAGGCCATCACCCGGATGGCGAAGGCTCGCCTCACGAGCCTCGAGGAGCCCGTGCCGGTGGGCGATCTCGACACCGTCTACGAGCGCCTCTGCGCAGTCGATCGGAAGGCGGCGGGCAGCGTCTACGATCACGTGAAGGATCTCGCCGAGTACTACCGCCTGATCTCCGCCCCCGCGATCTGCGAGGTCGTCGCCGGTTTGCTCGGGTCGTCCACGTTCCAGATGCCGCTCGACCTGTGCCTGTTTCGGATCGACCGGCGCGGGGAGGATCGCTTCGCGTTCGACTGGCACCAAGACTACCCGTACAACCTCATCTCGCAGAACGCGGTAACGGCTTGGATCCCGCTCACCGACGTGCAGCCCGAGATGGGGCGCTTGAAGGTCGTCCTCGGCAGTCATCGCGAGCGCCTGCGCATCACCGTGCGCGAGCCAGACTTCGTCCCCGGCATGGGCGGCGGCGGCCGCGCCATCGAGCTCGCCGGGATCGATCGAGAGGCCCTCGACGCCAAAGCTCGAGACGTCGACGCTCGCGCGGGCGACGTGCTCCTGTTCCACACGTACTTGCTCCATCGCAGCGGCAAGAACGAGTCGCCGCGCGCCCGCTGGACGGCGAACCCCCGCTACGGCGACATGCTCGACGGGGCCATGGTCGCGAGGGGTTGGCGATCCGTCACCCGCAAGGACTTCTTCATCCAGCCGGAGATCCACCCCGAGGACGCGGAGGAAACGTGAGCGAAGACAAGAAGGGCAAGGCGACAGGGCAGCGGTACGGCAGCTCGACGCCCCACGACCAGGAGATGTGGGACCGGCTCGAGACCGCCGTCGACAAGGCCGGCCACGGGCTCGCCGACGTCCTCGAGTCGTTCCCCGTCTACGTGCGGAGGGTGAACCTCACGCGCTTCCTCGCCCACTACGAGCTCTACCGGAAGGTGAAGAGCCTCCCCGGCAACATCGTCGAGTGCGGCGTCTATCGGGGGGCGGGGCTCTTCACGTGGGCCAAGCTCCTCGAGATCTTCCACGCCGGGGATCGCACCCGTCGCGTCTTCGGCTTCGACAACTTCGCCGGCTTCACCCGCATCGACGAAAAAGACGGCCCGACCTACGCCCACTGCAACAAGGTCGAGGGCGGGTGGAACGCGGCCCCCTTCTACGACGAGCTGAAGGAGCACATCGATCTGTTCCACGCCGACAGCTTCCTGCCCCGCGCCCGCCGCATCGTCCTCGTCGAAGGCGACCTCAAGGTGTCGGCCAAGGAGTTCGTGGAGAAGAACCCGGGCTTCCGGATCTCGCTCCTCCACCTGGACGTCGATCTCTACGAGCCCACCAAGGCCGCCCTCGAGGCCTTCTATCCTCTCGTGGTGAAGGGCGGCGTCGTCGTGTTCGACGAGTACGGCCTGACCGAGTGGGGCGGGGAGAGCCGGGCGGCGGAGGAGTACTTCGGGGCGGCGATGCCTCGGATCAGGAAGTTCGAGTTCGCCTCGCTCCCGGGCGGCTACTTCGTGAAGGAGTGAGCCCCGCGCGTCCCCCGCGTCACTTGGGGCAGGGGACCTCGACCTCGCGCGGCGGAGGTGGATTGCAGAGCGCCCGCGGCGGGCAGTGGCCCGTCTCGCTCCTCACCCGTGTGGTGCACCGGCCGTCGGCGTCGCGCGTGACGACGGCCGGGTAGATCTTCTGGGCGTCGATGCACGGGTAGCTCTGGGGAGGTGGAGGGTTGCATCGATCCCCGGGCGGGCACTGCGACGCCTCCATCGCGCGACACTTGCCGTTCTCGTTCGTGATCGTCCACGACGTCGGGGTCACCGCCTCCGGGCGCGCGGCGGTCGTGGTGGGGGCCGCGGTCGGAGTCTGTGTCGGGGCCGCGGTGGGCGCCGTGAGCACCGGCGGCGGGTTCACGATGTCGGTCGGCGTCGACGTCGGCTCGGTGGGGCCGCCTTCGGAGCCGCCGCATGAGACGAGGGTGAGGACGAAGGGAGCGGCGAGGGTGCGGCGACCGTGCGGCTTCGAACGTTTCGTCATGCGCGGTCAGCCTACTTCATCCTGATAGAGTGGCGGAAGCGCCCGCGGTGCGGACGAAGGCGGTGCTCATGAAGGTCTCCAACGAGGTGACGGTGGATTCTCTCGGCGTCGACATGCGAGCGCGCGACCCGGCAGGGGAAGGCCGGGCGGTGCGGGATGCGCTCGAGGTCTACGCGGTCAACGGTTGCCTCCTCGCGCGCGGTCTCTTCGACGACGCGGACCTCGAGCCCATCCGCCGCGACATCCAGCGCCTCATCGAGCTGCGCGCGCGCTTCGCGAAGCTCGACCTGCCCGAAGAGACGGACGGGCTCCGGAGGTTCGACGACGGCTTCGTGGCGATGAGCAAGGTCGATCGCAAGCACGGCGCGGTGATCTTCGACGCGTGTCGCCGGCTCCTGCCCCTCCACCAGCTGAGCGTCCACCCGCGGCTCGTCGCGCTCGCCAAGGCGCTCATGAAGACGGACGTGGTGATCGCCTCCGACGTGAAGGCGATCCGCGTCGACCACCCGCGCGAGGACAAGTACCTGTTCGATTGGCACCAGGACTACCCATACGTGATGGACTCCGAAGACGCGATCGTGGTCTGGCTTCCGCTCCACGACGTCGACCAGACGAACGGGTGCCTCAAGGTCGCGCCGGGATCGCGGTCCGTCGGGCTCTTGCCGCTCCACGCCTCCGACCTTCGCAACCGCGCCAACAACAAGCAGGCGTTCATGCGCATCGCCGACCGCTCCGTCGTCGACCGCTTTCCCCAAATCCAGGTGCCGGTGCGCGCCGGCGACGCCCTCGTGTTCAACACCCTGACCCTCCACGCGAGCCAGGCCAACCAGAGCACGCGCGCCCGCTGGACCGCCCAGATCCGCTTCGGCAACTTCGCCCACGACAAGGCGATCGCGCGCGACTGGCCGGGCTCCCTCCGCGACGGCTCCTGGTTCGACGACAAGCACCCCGAGTACATCGTGAACCTCGAGGAGCTGCGAGGGAGGAGCTCATGAAGAGCCGAGACGCGAAGAGCCAGAGCGGCAAGGATCTCGATCAGTTCGAAGCGGCCCGGCGCCTCTTCGAAGACGACCCCACCGACACGCTCGAGAAGATCGAGGCGTTCCCGAAGTACGTGAGCCGGCCCTGCCTCGCGAAGTTCCTCACCAAGGTCGAGCTCTTCAAGCTCGTCCTCCACGTGAACGGATCCATCGTCGAGTGCGGCGTCCTCCACGGCGCCGGCACCCTCACGTGGGCGAAGCTCTCCAGCATCTTCGAGCCCGCGAACCACCTCCGAAGGATCATCGGCTTCGACACGTTCGAGGGCTTCCCCTCGGTGCATGAAAAGGACACCGCCACCGGCACCTTCGGCGGGTTGAAGGAGGGCGGTCTCTCTGGCTCGACGCTCGCCTCGGTGGAGGAGGCGGTCCGCATCTACGATCTCAACCGGCCCATCGCCCACATCCCCAAGGTCGAGCTCGTGAAGGGCGACTTCATGGTCACCGCCGAGAAGTACCTCGCCGACAATCCCCACCTCGTCGTGTCGATGCTCTACCTCGACTTCGATCTCTACGAGCCGACGAAGAAGGCCCTGGAGATCTTCTTGCCGCGCATGCCCAAGGGCGCCGTCCTCGTCTTCGACGAGCTCAACGCGAAGATCTTTCCCGGCGAGACCCTCGCCGTCGACGAGGTGATCGGCCTTCGGAACCTCGAGATCCGCCGCTTCCCGTTCGACTCGTACGTCTCCTACGCGGTGCTCTGATCGGATCGGAGAGGTCGCGCGTCGCGCTTCGCGCTCGCGGGGAGAGGGCGGAGGTGAACGGTCTCGAGACCACGCGGTGCGAGCGCCGCTTCAGTCTCGAGACGACGCCGTGCGCGAATCCCTGTCTCGAGACGACGCTCTGCGGGGTCAAAGCGCTCTCGGCGAGAGTGGAAGCGCAACGAAGAGGCCGAGCTGGGCTCAGCGCGCGGCGAGCGCTTCCTCGGCTCGGCCTCGGTCTTCTTCGTGCTTGAGGAGGACGCCGAGCGTCTCCTGCACGGTCTCCGGGTCGAGCTCGCGCCGACCGAGGAGCAGCATCGTGCGGGCCCAGTCGAGCGTCTCTCCGACGCTCGGGGGCTTGCGGAGCTCGAGGGTGCGGAGGCGGGCGACGAGATCGACCATGGCCTTGGCGAGGGCCTCGTCGATCTCGGGGACGCGCGCGCGCACGATGGCGATCTCGCGCTCCGGCGACGGGTAGTCGACGAAGGCGTGGAGGCAGCGGCGCCGGAGGGCGTCTGTCATCTCGCGGGTGCCGTTGGTGGTGAGCACCACGAGGGGAGGGTGCTTCGCGGACACGGTGCCGATCTCGGGGATGGTCACGCGCATGTCGGCGAGCAGCTCGAGCAAGAACGCTTCGAACTCCGGGTCCGCTCGGTCCACCTCGTCGATGAGGAGCACCACCGGCACGTCGCTCTCGAGCGCGGCCAGGAGGGGCCTCGCGACGAGGAAGCGCCGGTCGAAGAAGCTCGCCTCGGACGAGGCGACGGCGCGGACGGCGTCCGCGACGCTGGACGCGGCCACGGCTTCCTTCTTGAGGGCGTCGCGAACGAGGGTCGCGACGAGCATCTGCTTCGCGTAGTCCCACTCGTAGAGGGCCTTGCCCTCGTCGAGGCCTTCGTAACAAGACAGTCGAATGACGGCCCGCCCGAGGGCGAGGGCGGAAGCCCGCGCGAGCTCCGTCTTTCCCACCCCCGCGGGGCCCTCGACGAGGAGGGGACGACCGAGACGCAGCGCGAGCCAGAGCATCAGCGCCGTTCGTTCGTCCGCAAGGTACCCCACCCCCGAAAGCCGGGCACACAGGCCCTCCGCCGTGACCTCCTCCTCGGGGGAGCGCTCCAGAGTTCGAGAGGACGCCACGAGAGACTTCTACGCTTCGCGCTTTACGGAGTAAAAGTATTGCACAGATGTCTGAAGATCGTGCCGACCTCGTCCGCGTGGACAACACGGGAACAGCACATCCCGTGGGGAGGGTCGCGAGCCAGATCATGCGTGGCCGGCAGGGCATCTTCCGAGTGATGCCGGGCCCGCGCCACCTCGTGTTCATGCGCCACGTCGGTGAGGACGGCAAGCGCGACGAGCACGATGGAGCCATCTGCCGCCTGGCGGGAGAAATCACGCTGCCGGGCGCGATTTGCGACATCGTTTCGCTCATCGGGCAGGTGGCGTGGAAGGGCGAGCTGATCGTCGTGACGCCGACGGCGACGCGCTCCGTGTTCTTCGACGGGGGGCACGTCATCAGCGCGAACTCCACCGCCGACGGCGAGCGCCTCGGCGAGGTGCTCTATCGCTATGGGGCGCTCACGCGCGAGCAGGTCGACCTCGCCGCCCAAGCGGTGACCTCCGAGCAGCGCTTCGGGGAGGCGGCGGTGAAGCTCGGCTTCCTCAGCCGCGAGAAGCTCTTCCAGATCATGCTCAAGCAGACGGAGGAGGTGGTCTACGCGGTGCTCCTCGTCTCGGACGGGATGTTCTACTTCCTCGACACGTTCGACGAGTCGCGCTTGATGGCGCACCTCAACCTGAGCGTGCAGTCGCTCCTGATGGAGGGGGTGCGGCGGATGGACGAGACGCGATACTTCCGCGATCGCATCCCGAGCGATCTCCACGTCCCCGCGCGGGTGGCCGGCCGCGGACAGCCCACGGAGGAAGGGGCGGAGCTGCTCGCCCCGATCTACAACGCCATCGACGGCCAGCGCTCGGTCGCGGAGATCTGCCGCGTGGTGGGGCAGGGCGAGTTCGAGGTGACCCACGCCATCTTCCAGCTCCTGCAGTCGGGCGCGGTCGTCGTCCAGCCGCCGAAGATCACGGGGCCGGCCGCCATCATCGCGCGGTTCAACGAGGCGCTCTCGCTCCTGCTGTCCACCGTCGATCAGTTCGGGCGGGGGCAGGAGGTCCGCGATCAGCTCTCGAGCTTCGCGACCGGAGCTGGCGTCTACGACGCGCTCTTCATGGGGGCGGGGCCGGCCGGCGACGGCACCCTCAGCCCCGAGCGCATCCTGGAGAACATCCAGATGCTCGCGGGGCCGGGCGAGGCCGGCGAGATGATGCTCTCCCAGTGGCTCTACGAGTACGCCTCGTTCGGGCTCTTCGTCTCGGAGCCGATTCTCCGCTCCAACGACAAGCAGCAGACGACGGCCCGAAAGGTCGGCGAGCTCATCGCGCCCTTGGCGCCCAAGTGACGTTGGCGTAGGACGGGCCGATGCGAAAGCGCGGCTTGTCCGGCCTCGTCCTCGCCCTCGTCGTCGCCACGAGCGGGCTCGCCTTCGGCGTCGGGTGCACCGCGTCCGTCTCGACGGGGCCGAAGACGCTCACGTACACCGAGGACGCGAAGAAGGCCTACGACGAGGCGATGAAGTCCTTCAAGGCGAAGGACTGGGAGAGCGCCCGGCCGCTCTTCCAAGAGGTGAAGAAGAAGTTCCCCCAGAGTCGCTACGCGCGCCTCTCGGATCTGCGCCTCGCCGACATCGACTTCGCGCAGGAGAAGTACACCGACGCGATCTCGAGCTACCGCAGCTTCGTCACGACCTACCGCACCGATCGCGAGGTCGAGTACGCCCGCTACAAGCTGGCGAAGGCCCTCTATTTCGACATCAGCGACACGTTCCTCCAGCCCCCCGCCGAGGAGCGCGATCAAGCGACGACGCAGGATGCCGGCCGCGAGCTCCGCGCTTTCGCGAAGGCCTTCCCGCGGAGCCGATACCGCAAGGACGTGGACTACATGCTGGAGGTCGTGCTCAGCCGGCTCGCCCGCCACGAGCTCTACGTCGCCCGCTACTACCGCAAGAAGGAGAACTTCGACGCCGCCCTCGCGCGCATCGAGTACGCCCTCAAGACGTACCCGAACTCGGGGCTCGATCCGGAGGCCCTCGTCCTCAAGGGCGAGACGCTGATGATGATGAACCGTCGCAAGGAGGCGAAGCAGGTCTTCGACGTCGTCATCAAGGACTGGGGCGGCCCGTTCGCGAACGACGCCAAGAAGTTCCTCAAGGAGATCGAGAAGCCTTCGCAGTCGCCGGCTCGCATCCAGCGCCCCGCCGACACGGGGCCGAGCGCTCCCGAGGGGGCCGACAAGGACAAGAAGAAGGATCCGAAGAAGCTCGTGCCTCCCGCGCCGGTGAGCCCGAACCCCGGCGGACCGAACCCGACGGGGCCGAACCCGACGAACCCCACCTCGCCGGCGACGCCTCCCAACCCGGCCGCGCCGAGCCCGACCGTCCCCTGAGCGACTTGGTGCAGGACGTGAGCAAGGACACGAGCACGCCCGAGCACGGGGTCCGGTTCGAGCTGACCCTCGCCAGCCAAGCGGGTGACGGCGCGACGTATCGCGGCCTCGCCCGATCGAGCGGGCGCACCGTCTCGATCGCGGTCGAGGCCACCGCCGCTCGCGCGGACGCGCGCCTCGAGAGCGGCGAGCCCGACGCCGACACGGCGGCGTGGCTCAAAGCCGCGGCGGCGCTCGTCCGCGCCGCGACGAAGGCGGAGCTGGCCGCCGGCCAGCCCATCCCTCGCAAGATCGTCCGCTGGCGAGAGCTCCGACTACTTCCGAGCTGAGGGCGGCGGCTTGAGGCCGCCCGCGGTGGCCCACGCGACCTCCGCGCCGCGCGCGAGGAACGCGAGCTGGGCCCTCGCCCCTGCCGGTGCCTTCGGGTTGCCGCTGAACGATGCGGCGACGCCTTCTGCCCATCGCGCGGGGCCGGGAAGCGCGACCGTCTTGTTGCCCTTCGCCCCCGCGATCGCCGCCGCGTCCGTCGAGAAGCACGCGATCCCCTCGGAGGAGAGCGTGGTCACGATCTGGCTCGGGATGAGCTCGGCGATGACGGCGCGCACGCCGTCGTGACCGAGGGGGGCGTCGCCGAAGCGGCGCACCTCGTCGAGGGTGGAGAGCAGCACCGCCCATCCGTCGCCGGCGGGCTTGCGATCCGAGGGCAAGGTCGAGCTCTCGACCACCTCGAGGCTCACCGCGTCCTTGAAAGGCTCACGGGTGCCGG
>JBGAID010000102.1:26508-38742 GCA_044225865.1 Polyangiaceae bacterium
CTCTTCTTGCCCGCTTGCGGCTCGCTGCCCTTCTTGTCGCGCAGGACGAGGACGTCGTCGGTGGGGAGGGCGCGCGGGACCGTCACGCGGACCGGCCGCTTGAAGCTGCGCGGATCCCCGACCGCGCCGGTGGCGACGGCGTACGCGAGCGTCTCCGCGGAGGCCACCACGAAGCGCGGCGAGCCCTCGGTGCGAGGCTCCGGATCGGCGGTGCGGACGGAGAGCGAGCCCTTCGGCGGGGGATAGACCTCGGAGGAGATCACCCGGGCGTCCGGCTCGATCACGCGGGCGCCGGTCGCGACCAGATCGACGAGGGCGCCCGATTGCGCGAGCACCTCGAGCACCTGCCGCGACGGCGGAGACACGAGGAGATCGAGCCGGGAGGGCACGCGCTTGCTCTTCAGCAGCATCGCCGCCGCGAGCATGTCCCGGAGGGTGGTGCCGCTGTCGCCGCCGAGGACGACCTGGGACACGGGCTTGCCCGCGAGATCGCGGACCGGCCTCACGGTGCCGTCTTCATCCATGAGGAGCGGGTCGACGGTGCCGAGGTCGATCGACACCACCTCTTCGCACGGCGCGCCCGGGTCGGGGACGATGGCGCGGTGGGCCTTGCTGCGGCGTTGGTCGCGCAGGAACACTTCCGTCTTCTCGTCGGAGACGAAGATGGCGGCCGCGGCGCCGACTTGGGGCGCGATGCCCGCGAGCACGCTTCGCTCCGGGACGGAGAGCAGCCGCGCGGACGGCCCTGCGAACTCGAGGACGACGGGGGCGTGGTGCTCCGCCTCGATGCGCCGGACGACCTCGTCGAGGCCGCGGCGCAAGAGCTCGAGGGCGACGTCGCGCGCGCACACGAATGGCCGCTGCCGACCGGCGAGGTGGACCTGCACGCTCCGAGGGGGACGAAGCCAGACGCTGCCGGTGGCGAGGGCCTGCCCGAGCATGGTCGGAGAGACGACGAGCGCGAGCATGCCCACCCCGCCCACGGTGGCGAGGCGTGGATCGTCGGTGAGGGCGAGGCGCGCGGGGGCCGCGAACCGCTCGAGGTGCACCGGCCCGGGGAAGCCGATGCCGGGCCGCGCGATCTGGATGTTGAACGCGGGCAGCTCCGGAGGCGTGCTCGCCGCCGCGCGGTCGTCCGTCGCGCGGAGCGACGCTGCGTCGGTGACGCACGTGCCGTCGTAGGCGACCGCGACCTCGACCGGTGTCTTCTTCATCCCCAGCGCGAGCGCCTCGCCGAGGGCGCGCGCAGGGGCGCGCGAGAGGATCACCTGGTCCACCTTGACCTGAACCACGTCGCCTCGGAGCTGCGGGTCAGGCGCCCGGCCAGCCAGGATTTTTTGAGGCATCGTGCGGGGAGGGTCCCCAGCTCGTGCGCGCATGTACCGTCGTTTCCTTCTTCGAGAACCGCGTCGGCGCTCACCGGGGCGGCCCGGACCCGCACCGGCGGAAGAGATGACCCGAGCAAGCGGGCCAAGGCGGATGTGTGGGCGCGCCGGGGAGTCCGAACGCGCAGGCGAACAACGACCGAGCGGCTACGCAACTTAGCCGCTCGAAACAGGGAGGGTCAAGGCGACAAAGTGCATGGGAGCACAAGGGGCGCCTTAGAGGGCCATCCTTCGATTTCTGTCAGGAAGCAAGGGGGGACATTGGCCGGCCTCGGGGCCTCCCCGAAGCCCCTTTCCGCTCCCGACCCCGTGACGAACTTTACGTGGAGCCTTTCGCCTGGGTATCGTTCTTTCATCGAACGCGCGCGCTCATCGGGAGGAACCGATCGGCGCCGCGCATCCGGAGGGCCATGTTCCAGACCGTGCTCAAAGAGGTCGTCGAAGGCGTCGAGGGAGGCCTCGCGACCCTGGTGATGGACTTCGAAGGGATCGCCGTCGACAGCTACGCTCGGCCCAACCCTCCCGTGGAGTTCGACATCTCCACGATCGGTGCGGAGTTCAGCGTCGTGCTCAAGTCGATCCAGCGCGCCTCGGAGATGCTCGAGGCGGGCGCGCCCGCGGAGGTCACGATCCACGCCGAGAAGGTCACGACCGTCATCCGCATGATCAGCGACACGTACTTCGTCGCGCTGACGATGACCCCCGACGGCAACCTCGGCAAGGGGCGCTTCATGCTCAGGACGCGGATCCCGACGCTCCTCAAAGAGCTGTCGTAGCTTGGCGGCGCGGCCTGCGAAGGCGGCGAAGCCCACCTCCGCATCGAAGCGCGTGACCCCGCCCCAGCGGCCTCGGCCGCAGGCGGGGATCGTGAAAGCGCCGAGAGGAGCGCGCGTGCTGGTGCTCTCGGGGCCCAACCTCGATCGGCTCGGCCGGCGCGAGCCCGAGATCTACGGCACCGAGACCCTCGACGCGATCCACGCCGAGCTCCGCGCCCTCGCCGCCGCCGAGGGCGCGTCGATCCTGGCTCGCCAGACCCCGCACGAAGGGGAGCTGGTCGCTTGGATCGGCAGCGCCGGCGACGAGGGCTTCGACGGAATCCTCGTGAACCCGGGCGCGTACACGCACACGTCGATCGCCATCTACGACGCGATCAAGAGCGCGGAGCTGCCGACGGTCGAGGTCCATCTCTCGAACCCCGAGGCGCGCGAGGAGTTCCGACACGTCTCCATCGTCGCGCGCGCGTGCGTGGGTCGGGTCGCCGGGTTCGGAGCGCGATCGTACGAGCTCGGATTGCTCGGACTGCTCGGCGTTCTTCGATCACGCGCCGCATCAAGCAACGCGCCTCGCACGCGGCGATTGAGATAGCCCGAGCGTTTTGCTAAGTCCCGGCCCTGCCCGTTCGGGCAGGCGCAGCACCAAGCGGAAGCGCTCGAAGTCTCGTGGAGCGCCAGGAGATCGTGGTGGACATCGACATCTCGCAGCTGAAGGCGCTGCTCGGCGCGTTGGTCGAAGGCGGCGTCAACGAGTTCGAGTTCGAGGACGAGACCATCCGGCTCCGGATCCAGCGCGGTGCTCCGCGCGAGGTCGTCGTCACGACCCAGCCTCCGTTCCATCCCGGGCCAGCGCCGTACATGGGCTCGATGCCTCCCCAGTACGCCGCCTCGCCCGAGGGGGCGGGCCCCACGAGCGTCCCGCCGTTGAGCGTCGCGGGCGGCTACGCCGCTGGCCCCGCCCCGAGCGCCGCCCCCGCCGAGGACGACAAGGCGATCTACGTCACGTCGCCGTTCGTCGGCACGTTCTATCGCCAGCCTTCGCCCGACGCGCCGCCCTTCGTCGAGGTGGGGAGCAAGGTCCGCGAAGGGCAGACGCTCTGCATCGTCGAGGCGATGAAGCTGATGAACGAGCTCGAAGCCGACGTCTCCGGGACGATCGTCGACATCCTCGTCGAGAACGGGAAGCCCGTCGAGTTCGGGCAGAAGCTCTTCAAGCTGAAGGCAGGTTGAAGGCGCATCCACGGCCATGTTCAAGAAGGTCCTCATCGCGAACCGCGGCGAGATCGCGATGCGCATCCTGCGAGCGTGCAGGATGCTCGGCATCCGCACCGTCGCCATCCACTCGACCGCGGACGAGCACGCCCTCCACGTCCGCTTCGCCGACGAGGCGGTGTGCGTCGGTCCGCCCGACGCGTCGAAGAGCTACCTCAACATCCCCGCCATCATCGCCGTCGCCGAGATCACCAACGCCGACGCGATCCACCCCGGCTACGGCTTCCTCTCCGAGAACGCGAAGTTCGCCGAGCTCTGCAAGAAGTGTCGGCTGACCTGGATCGGTCCGACGCCGGACGCGATGACCCGCTGGGGCGACAAGGTCAGCTCGCGCGAGAACGCGAAGCGCTTCGGCCTGCCGCTGCTCCCCGGGACGGGCGTGCTCAAGGACGCGGAAGACGCCGCTCGCCAGGCGGCCGAGATCGGCTTCCCCGTCATCCTCAAGGCCTCCGGCGGCGGCGGCGGTCGCGGCATGCGCATCGTCCGATCCGCGGACGAGGTCCGGAGGCAGTTCGAGACGGCGCGCCACGAGGCCCAGGTCGGCTTCAAGAACCCGGACGTCTACCTCGAGCGCTACGTCGAAGAGCCGCGCCACATCGAGTTCCAGGTCCTCGCCGATCAACACGGCGGCATCTGGACCTTGGGCGAGCGCGAGTGCTCGCTCCAGCGCCGTCACCAGAAGGTGATCGAGGAGGCCCCGAGCCCGGCCATGACGAACGAGCTCCGGAGCACGATCGGGATCAAGATCCGCGAGGCCATCGGCTCGACCGGGTACACGTCCCTCGGCACCCTCGAGTTCCTCATGGACGAGCAGCAGAACCTCTACTTCATGGAGATGAACACGCGCGTCCAAGTCGAGCACCCGGTGACGGAGATGACGACGGGGGTGGATCTCGTCGAGCTCCAGATCCGCGCCGCCGCCGGCGAGAAGCTCTCGCTGCCGGACACGCGTCCGTGGAGCTTCCGCGGCCACGCCCTCGAGTGCCGCATCAACGCCGAAGACCCGCGGAGCTTCGCGCCCTGGCCGGGCCTCATCACCAGCTACCACCCGCCGGGCGGGGGAGGCGTGCGCGTCGACTCCGGCGTATACGGCGGCTTCCGCGTCCCCCCGAACTACGACGCGATGCTCGCCAAGGTCGTCACCCACGCCCCCACGCGCGCGGAGGCGATCGCGAAGATGCAGGTCGCCCTCGACGAGTTCATCATCGAGGGGATTCGGACGAACATTCCGCTCCATCAGGCGCTGCTCCGCGAGCCCGAGGTCCTCGAGGGGCGCATGAGCACCAAGACGATCGAGCGGGTCGTCGCGCGCGGATTCTGACGCAGCGTAATCGCCCCACTGCTGCGCTCTACATCGGGCTTTTCGTGTGGTAGAGCGCTGCCCATGAGCGTCTCGTCCTTGGTGCCCGAGGCCCCCGGAGGCCAGGATTCCACCGTCGCCGTCGACCCGAATCTCCAGCGTGACTTCAGCGCTTGGATCGCGGCGACGCGCGCCCCCGAAGAGCTCGTGCTGGGTGTGCCGGGCTTCACCTATCCGGACTTGTTCGATCCGGCGAAGCTCGCCGCGCTGACCGCGGTCTTCGAGGCCGGCCTCGAGGAAGGTGCGCGGGCTGCTCTCGCCTCGCTCCGCGACGGATCTGCGAAGGCGAAGGGCCCGGAGGCCCTCTCCGACGCGCTCCTCGCCGCCGCGCCTTCCGTGTCCGCGTTCGTGGCCAAGCTCTTCCGTGTGGAGGCGGAGGCGGGCTCGATCCGCGAGCAGGTCGCGAGCCGCCGTCCGCTCTGGGACTTCAAGCGCGACTTCGTGAAGAAGCGCGTCCTCAAGCCGAGCGCCTCCCGCGCCTTCGTCGATCGCCTCGGCGCATCGGCGCCCAAGGACGTGGCCGGGCTCGCGGAGGGCGTGGCGAAGAAGGCCCTCGTGGCGATGGGCGCCCCCGAGACGCTGCTCGGCTCTGGATCGTACGAGGAGGAGTCGGCGGTCTCCGAGGCGGTGCTCAAGATCGTCATCGTCGACGAGACGGGTCGCAAGGCGGCGAAGGCGGGCGGCGCGAGCTGGACCGACGAGCTGCACGCCCGCGCCCGATCGATCCGCGGCGCGCTCGTGGGCGCGAGCCTCGGCCCCGCCGTGGACGCGGTCTGCGCGATCGCGGTCGCCGCGCCGAGCGACGCGGAGGATCTCGCGGTGGCGAGCTTCGCCCTCGACGCGATCGAGGCGTGGATCGCCCACCGCGCGAAGGAGCCGAGCGATCCCGCTCACACGTGGCCGACGCTGAAGGCGCCTCACACCATCGACGCCATGCAGCTCGTGAAGCTGCGCCGGCCCGACGAGGCCCTCCCCGAGCTCTTCGTGGGGCCGGTCGGCGGCGAGCGCGCGCGCGACGGCTTCGCCCTCACCGATCGACGCATGGGCCCGCGTCAGATCGAGCAGGAGGTCGACTACTGCCTCCTCTGCCACGACCGCGACAAGGACTCGTGCTCCAAGGGCCTGCGCGATCCGAAGACCCACGCTACGAAAAAGAATGCGCTCGGGGTCTCCCTCGAGGGCTGCCCGCTCGAGGAGAAGATCTCCGAGATGCACACGATGCGGCAGCAAGGCGACGTGCTCGGCGCCCTCGCCCTCGTGTGCGTCGACAACCCGATGCTGCCCGGCACCGGTCACCGCATCTGCAACGACTGCATGAAGGCGTGCGTCTTCCAGAAGCAGGAGCCGGTGAACATCCCCGAGATCGAGACGAGCGTCCTCTCCGACGTGCTCTCGCTCCCGTGGGGCTTCGAGATCTACGGCTTCCTCACGCGGTGGAACCCGCTCTCCGCGGCGCGCCCCCACGCGCGGCCCTACAACGGCAAGAATGTCCTCGTCGTCGGGCTCGGGCCCGCCGGCTACACCCTCTGCCACCACCTGACCCAGGAGGGCTTCGCCGTCGCCGCCATCGACGGCCTCAAGATCGAGCCGCTCCCGGTCGAGCTCACGGGGGACGAGACGCGCTCGCCCCGGCCCATCCGCGACTTCTCGAAGATGTACCAGGAGCTCGGAGAGCGGATCCTCCTCGGGTTCGGGGGCGTGTCCGAGTACGGGATCACCGTTCGCTGGGACAAGAACTTCCTCACCGTCCTCTACGTCACCCTCGCGCGGCAGCGCCTGCTGAAGGTCTACGGCGGCGTGCGCTTCGGCGGCGCCATCACCTTGGACGACGCGTGGAAGATGGGCTTCGACCACGTCGCGATCGCGGCGGGGGCCGGTCGGCCGACGCTCATCAAGATGAAGAACAACCTCGCCCGCGGGATCCGCAAGGCGTCGGACTTCCTCATGGCCCTGCAGCTGACGGGGGCCTACAAGCGATCCGCCCTCGCGAACCTGCAGGTGCGTCTCCCCGCGGTCGTGATCGGCGGCGGCCTCACCGCCATCGACACCGCGACCGAGCTCATCGCCTATTACCCGATCCAGGCGGAGAAGACGGCGGAGCGGATCGAGACCCTCATCCGCGACCGCGGCGAGAAGGCCGTCCTTGCCATGTTCGACGACGAGGAGCGGGCATCCATCGCGGAGCAGCTCGGGCACGCCGCGCAGATCCGCGAGGAGCGCGCCAAGGCGAAGGCGGAGGGCCGCACCCCCAACTTCCAGCCCCTCATCGACGCGTGGGGCGGGGTGAGCATCGCCTATCGCAAGCGCCTGGTGGACTCGCCCGCGTACCGGCTGAACCACGAGGAGGTCGCGAAGAGCCTCGAAGAGGGCGTGCGCTACCTCGAGAACCTCTCCCCGATCGAGGCCGTGCTCGACGCGAACCAGACGGTGAAGTCGATGCGCTTCACCCGGCAAGTGCTCGGCACCGACGGCAAGTGGGTCGACTCCGATCAGATCGTCGAGCTGCCGGCGCGGACGGTGTGCGTGGCCGCGGGCACCCAGCCCAACGTCACCTACGAGCGCGAGTACCCGGACACGTTCAAGTTCGATCGCCACGGGCAGTACTTCCAGCCCCACCGCGCGACCGTCTCCGACGACGGGGCGCTCCACGTCGAGCCCGTCGTCGATCCGCGCGAGGGCTTCTTCACGAGCTACGACGACGGCAAGCACACGGTGAGCTTCTACGGTGACAACCACCCGCACTACGCGGGCAGCGTCGTCAAGGCGATGGCGAGCGCGAAGGACGCGTACCCCTCCGTGCGAGATCTCTTCCGTCTCCACATCGCCGCCCTCGACGCGAATGGTCAGCCCGAGCGCGACCGGGCGCGGAGGGATCTGTTCGCGCGCCTCGACGACGAGCTGCTCGCGACGGTGCACGCGGTGAACCGCCTGACCCCGACCATCATCGAGGTCATCGTCCGCGCCCCCCTCGCGGCCCGGAAGTTCCACCCCGGCCAGTTCTATCGACTCCAGAACTTCGAGGCCTCTGCGCGCGTCATCGACGACCCGGTGCCGACCGCTTACGCCGGCGAGCCTCCCCGATCCACGCGCCTCGCGATGGAAGGGATCGCCCTCACCGGCGCGTGGGTCGACAAGGAGCGCGGGCTGCTCTCTCTCATCGCCCTCGAGATGGGGACGAGCACGCGCCTCCTCGCGAGCCTCGAGATCGGTGAGAAGGTCGTGGTGATGGGCCCCACCGGGGCCCCCACCGAGATCCCCGAGCGCGAGACGGTCCTCCTCGCCGGCGGCGGCCTCGGCAACGCCGTCCTCTTCTCGATCGCCAAGGCCCTCAAGAGCCGCGGCGCCCGCGTGATCTACTTCGCCGGCTACAAGAAGGGGGAAGACCTCTTCAAGCAGGACGACATCGAGGTCGCCACCGACCAGGTGATCTGGTGCACCGATCAGGGCGTCGAGATCACCCCGCGCCGCCCGACCGATCACCACTTCCGCGGCAACATCGTCCTCGCCATGACGGCGTACGCGAAGGGGGAGATCCCGGGGCCCGTCGCCAAGCTCTCCGAGGTCTCACGCATCATCGCCATCGGCTCGGACCGGATGATGAACGCGGTCCGCGAGGCCCGCCACGGCGTCCTCGCGCCACGCGGTCCGCGAGGCCCGCCACGGCGTCCTCGCGCCGTACCTCGACCCGAAGCACCTCGCCATCGCGAGCATCAACTCACCGATGCAGTGCATGATGAAGGAGGTGTGCGCCCAGTGCCTCCAGCGCCACGTCGATCCGGTGACGGGCAAGGAGACGTTCGTCTTCACCTGCTACAACCAGGACCAGGATCTCGATCGGGTCGACTTCGACAACCTCCACGCTCGGCTCAAGCAGTCGAGCGTGCAAGAGAAGGTCTCGAACGGGTACCTCGACCACGTCTTCGCGAAGGAGCCCGCGCTCCGAAAGGTCTGAGGCAAGGCGGTGCGATCGAGGCAGGCGGCGCGATCGAGGCGGGGGGCGCTGCTCGCGGCGGCGATGGCGCTGACGGGCCCCGTCGCCGCGTGCGGTGGGGAGGGCAGGGGCACCTCGACGAACGGCGCCGCCTCCGCGACCCCGGCCTCAGCCTCGGCGAGCGCGCTCGCGGAAGCGGCTCGCGTGAAGAAGAAGCTCGAGGAGATCGAGGCGCTGAAGAGCCAGGCGGAGGCCGAGCGCGCCCACATCACCGAGCTCGAGCTCGAGCTCGCCCTCGAGCACGACGAGACGAAGCGCGAGCGCCTCGCCAAAGAGATCGCGGACGCGAAGCGGGCAGCGGGCTTCCACGACGATGGGCCTGCGACGTCGGGCTCGTCCCCCCGGTGATCGATCCTCCTCGCGCTGCGGGAACCATCCGCCCTCCCGCGCGTGTCACCGGATGGGAGCCATGATGAAGGGTCGAGCTACGCTGGTTTGTGTCGTGCTCGCGACGGCCGCGCTCGCGATCGGTTGCAGCACCAAGCAACGCCGGGAGCATGTTCGCGAGGAGGCGTCCGTCGAGGAGCCGAAAGAGAAGGTGCTCCGGCCGGTGACCTCGCCGCCAACGACCGCGCCCTCGGAGGCGGTGAAGGCGCCGACTCCTCCCGCGCCGCCGCCGATCGCGTCTGCGCCCCCGCCCGACGAGGGCGCGGACAAGCCGCCCGCTCCGGGGGACATCGATGGAGCGATCCGATATTCCATGAAGCGCCCCGGCGCCCCGTCGCCGCCCTCCGGTGGAGGGCCGGGCGAGATTCAGATCCCCGAGCCCGGGTCGACGCCGGCGCCCCCCGCGCCTGCCCCCGCGAAGACCTCGCCGAGCAGAGGGCGGTGCACCTGCCTGCCGACCGATCCGCTCTGCAGCTGCTGAGGGCTCAGCGGTTCTTGCGTCCGACGTGCTCGGCCGCGAACGCGGACGGACACAGATCGTTCACCTTGCAGCCGCTGCACGCGGGCTTGATCGCGAAGCAGATCCGACGGCCGTGGAAGATCAGCGTGTGGGAGAGGGGATCCCAGACCTCGCGCGGGAAGAGCTTCGTCAGCGCGATCTCGATCGTCTCCGGCGTCTTCTCCTTCGTGAAGCCGAGCCGCTGCGATAGCCGCTGCACGTGGGTGTCGACGACGACGCCCTCGGGCTTGTTCCAGATCACCCCGAGCACCACGTTCGCCGTCTTGCGACCCACCCCAGGGAGCTTCACCAGGTCGTCGAGCTTGTCGGGGACCTCGCCGCGGTGGCGCTCGACGAGGCCCTTCGCGAGCCCGACGATGTTCTTCCCCTTCTGGTTGTACATCCCGAGCCCGCCCGCGCGCAGGTGCTCGCCCACGTCAGCGGGGTCGGCGCTGGCGAGCGCGTCCGCGGAGGGCCACCGCTCGAAAAGGCCCGGGGTCACCTTGTTGACGGCCTTGTCGGTCGTCTGCGCGGAGAGCACCGTCGCCACCAGGAGCTCGAAGGCGTTCTTGTGATCGAGCTCGCAGTGCGCGTCCGGATGCATCTCCACGAGCCGGAGCCTGATCGCCTCGGCGCGCGCGCGCTTCGCCTCGAGACGCGCTGCCGGTGACTTGGGCAGCGCGTCCTTCGGGGCGGGCTTCTTCGGGGTGGGCTTCTGCGGGGCCGGCTTCTTCGCGACGAGCTTCTTCGCGGCCGACGCCGGAGGCTCAGCTGACGAAGGGGCGCTTCTTGGTCTCTTGCTCGTCGAGGAGCTTTTCGATGCTCGTGAGGCCATCTTCCACCGAGTCCTGCACGATGCGGAGGATCTTGTTCGGCTCGCCCTTCAACGCGTCGTAGTAGTTCTGCCGCTCTTTGGCGTGGACGATCGCGGGCGGGAACCCCGAGCGGAACAGGAGCATGTTCATGAAGAGCCGCGCGACCTTGCCGCTGTCCGATTGGAACGGGAAGATGCGGACCAAGTTGTAATGGGCGCTCGCCGCGATCCGCAGGGCGTTGCGGGTCTTTCGCGTCTCCGGCTCGTTGAGCCAGTCGACCACGTTGCGGACCTTGTACGCGATCTTGTCGGGCGGCGCGTACTCGTGGAAGTAGAGCCGGTGCTGGGGGACGTCGCGCCGGTACTTCACCGTCTTGAGGTCGCCTTCGCTGGGGTGGAGGATCAGGTAGATCTTCTTGATGACGTCCACCGTGATCGGCAGCCGTTTGTGGAGGCCGAAGTCCCGGACATACTCGATGGCCTCGCGGTGCCGCCTGATCTCGTCGGCGGCTGGCTGGAGGCTCGAGTCGGTGAGGATCGGATCCGCGCTGAAGCCGGCGAGGATCTCCTCCCGCGTGTAGACGACGCCCTCGAGCGCGCTGTCGTGGCTCACCCAAGCCTGATCGAACATCCGGTAGAACTCGGACCGGGTGGCCTCGTCGAGGGCCTCCAGACGCTTCGAGATCTTGCTGAAGCGATCCTCGAGGCTGGGGGCGGCCTCGACCTTCCTCACCGGGATGGGAAGCGCCGCCGCCTGCAGGCCCGGCATCGGCCGGTCGCTCGGACGGCGCACGAGCGTCACCCCCCGGCTCGACAGCGGCGCGCCGGAAGGGCTACGCGCTGCCTGCGCCCGACCCGACGGCGCCCCGCCCTTCGGCACCGAGCCGCGCGGCGGTGCCCCGCGCGGCGCGACCGCCTTGTCGCCCGGCTGGCTCGAACGAGCGGGCACGAGGGTGAGCGTCTCGCCGCCGCGCTTGCTCTGCCTCGGCGGGGGGAGGATCTTACCGGCGCTCGAGGGCGCCGCCGGGGGAGCGGCAGGCTTGAGGACGAGCTTGTCCTTGGAAGGCTTCGCGGCCGGGATCGCCACCTTCGCCTTGGGAGCCTCGGGCTTGGGGGGCGGCGACTTCGGCGGCGCAGCCTTGGGCGGCGCCTTCTGGACCTTGGCCGGCTGCGCTTTGGCCTTCGGGGCCGCCGCCTTCGCGGCCTTGTGAGCTTTGGCCGGCTTTTGGGGCTTCGCCGCCTTCTTGGCCTTGGCCGGCTTCGGCTTGGGCTTCGCGGCGGGCTTCGCCTTCTTGGCCGCGGCAGGCTTCTTCGCCGGTGCCTTCGCACGAGCCGGCTTGGCCGACCCTCGTTTCGGCGACGAACCGCTGCGCCGACCAGCGCTGCTTTTGGCTTTCAACGTGCGTTTTCCCGCCATGTAAGGACGCGCTCACGAACGGCGCGGAGGGTAATCGTCCGGTTCTCGATTCGTCAACCGCGTTGGTCGCGGCCCACTGCCGGACGTGAAGAAGCTGAAAGCGCGCGGGGAGGTCAAGGAAGAAAACCGCCAGCGACCGCCGGTCTCCCCCATTCGTCGGCGGCCTCCGCAGCGTCACGACCGACAGCCCGCCCCCGCCAGCCCCGCCACGACCTCACAGCCCGACCCGCCCAGCCTCGCCACGACCTCCAAGCCCGCCCCCGCCCAACCCCGCAACGACCTCCAAGCTCGCCCCCGCCCAGTCTCGCCACGACCTCCAAGCTCGCCCCCGCCCAA
>JBGAID010000103.1:0-39151 GCA_044225865.1 Polyangiaceae bacterium
CGTCGATGCCCCTCCCGAGGACGCGCGGGGCGCGCCCCGCGCGCCCGGCCGCGGAGGGCGGCCCGCCCGAGCCCTCGAGCCCGGCCGCGGCCGCCACGCTGACAGCGGCTCCGCCCTCTGCGACCGTCAAGGGCGAGCCGTTTCGGCGCTGGTGATCTCAGAAGCAGCGCGCGTTGCTCGCCTTCGCGAGGCCGGCGCCCACGACGCACGCCGCGATCGCCGCCACCGCGTAGGTCATGTCGACGCCAGCGAGGACGCGGTGGTCGCGGGTGCCGAAGACGTAGTCGTAGGACACGTAGATCCCGAACGAGCCGAGCACCGAGGGCCCGAGGCGCGCATAGAGCCCCGGGTGGAAGTGCGCGTCGTCGGCCTGCGCGAGGGTCGGGCCGGCGGTGAAGTCGAAGGTGAAGAGGTCCGACGCGAACCACACCCGACCGTGCAAGAGCGCCCCGATATCGTAGCGAACCCCCGGCCCGTCCGTGTCTCCTCGAACCCCCAGCTCCACCACCGGCCCGAGGTCCACGTTGGGGGCGCCGGGGACCTGGAACAGGACGCCGTTCTCGACCATGAACCGCAGGCTCGCCTCCCCCGAGCGCTTGGCGTCGGAGAAGCCGCCAGCGGCGAAGCCGACCTCGCCGTAGAGGGAGATCGGGCAGTCCGCGTCGGGCACGAACCACCCGAAGTTCACCGCGTGATCGATCGCCATGGTGTCGCAGGGGTGCGGCGCCGGGCGAGGGGGCGGCGGGGGCAGCGCGCCCGGAGCGGACGGCGCGGCCGTGGCGACGACCGCCGGAGCGGGCGCGGGCGGGGCGGCCTCGGCGCGCGGGGTGGGGGCGAGGGCGGCCACGAAGGCGGCGAGGCTGACGGCGGCGACGAGCTTGGCTCGAACGGAAGGGCCTCGTCCTTCATCGCGCCCCGCGTCCGTGCGCTCGGCAGAAGCTCGGCGTCCCATCGAGCACGGGTACGCGCGAGCCGAGGGCCATGCCCCCGCCACGCGCGACGGGAGCACGATCGCGGACGACGGCGATCGTCAGGTTCGCGCGGCAGCGACGGCGTCCGGGATGCCGGCGAGGCTGGCCTTGAGGTGGACGTCGAGGTGGTCGTCCTTGGAGCGGATCGCGCGCACGTTGATCACGGGGGTCGCGATCGCGAGCATGCGCTTCACCTTGTTGTTCTCGGCGAGCTTGGGGAGCTTGAGCACGTCGAGGACGATGCGGTCGTCTTTGGCGTCGACGATCATGGGGGGTCGCTTCGGGATGAAGGCGACGAGGTTGCCGGGCTTGCTGAGATCGAGCGCGCCCGACTGGACGAGGGCGGCGACCGGGGTCTGGAAGCCGTCGAGGACCTTCAGGGCAAGATCTGCGACGCGCGTCGCGAAGCGGATCTCGTCGGGCGTGATGTGGACCTCCTCGACGTAGAGGACGAGCGAGACGCGCAGCACGGAGCCGACCGCCTCCACCGTCATCGACACGCGCACCCCCGGCGGGGCGCTGTCGATCTCGATGTCCTTGGGGGCCTTCTTCCCGCCCGTCAGCTCGCGCGCGAGGTACCGGAGCGCGTCGAGCGGCAGCCCCAGGCGCAGGCCCAGAGCGCCCTTGAGAGCCCGCAGGATCTCCTCGGGGTGCTCCCTCAAATAGTTCTTCGCGGCGTTGACGATCGCTTTGCGGTCCGGCCTCGGCATAGACCGAGGAGGGAACATCGCCTCGGGCCCGATGGCAAGGCGAGACTGTGGATCGGCACCCCCGGCGCGCTTCGCGCTCGCCGACCCCTCCCAGGCGACTGCGCTCTTCGCGCTCCGTCGCGGTAGGGGTTGGATCGGCACCCCCGGCGCGCTTCGCGCTCGCCGACCCCTCCCAGGCGACTGCGCTCTTCGCGCTCCGTCGCGGTAGGGGTTCTGATCACTCGATGACGCGCCGGTGCGTCAGGCACGGGAGGTTTTGACGCACGGCGCGCACGCGCGAAAGCTCGACGGTCGCGATCGCGAAGCCCGGACCATCGGAAGCCTGGGCGACGACGTCCCCCCACGGGTCGATGATGCACGACTTGCCGTAGGTCATGCGGCCTCGCGGATGCTTCCCTCCTTGCGCGGCCGCGACCACGTAGAGCTGGGACTCGATCGCCCTCGCGCGAAGGAGCACCGTCCAATGGTCCTTCCCCGTCATCAGGGTGAAGGCGGCGGGCACGGTGGCGACGACCGCGCCCTTGTCTACCATCGCGCGGAAGAGCTCCGGGAAGCGGAGATCGTAGCAGACGGCGAGCCCCACCTGGAGCCCGTCCACGTCGGCGACGATCGCTCGATCCCCGGCCGTCGTGGAGGCCGATTCGCGATAGGTCTGCCCGTCCCCCACGCTTACATCGAAGAGGTGGATCTTGCGGTACGCGGCCGCGATCCTCCCCGAGGGGTCGACGAGGACGCTCGTGTTGAACGGCCGCTCGGGGTCCGAGCTCTTCTCCGGCATTCCCCCGCCGATGATCCAAGCCTTCGAGCCTTGGGCCATCTCGGCCAGGGCAGCGAGGATGGGCGACCCGCTCGCCGCCGGCGCCGCCTCCCCCACGACCACGCGCTCCGCGATCGCGCGTCGCTCTTCCTCGGCCCCTCCCATGAAGGCGAAGTTCTCCGGTAGGACGACGAGGCTGGCCCCGCGCGCTCCCGCGCGCCGGACGAGCTCGGCCGCGCGCTCGAGGTTCGCCCCGACATCGTTCTGACTCTCGAGCTGGACGGCCGCGACCGCGATCTCGTCGGACATGCGGCCGAGCTTATACCGCGCCCCGTCCACGTGCGCTCCCCGCCCGTCACGCCGGCCTGCTAGACTGCGGGGCGAAATGGCTGAGCGTCCGCCGCGCACGACGGCGTCGATGAATCGATACGGCGCGCAAGCGTCTCCCGACCTCGCGCGCGGCACTCGGGCCGGGCTCGTGCTCCTCTACGCCCCGTCGTACGAGCAGTTCGCGCCGGCGTATCTCCTCTCGGAGCGCGACCTCATCATCGGTCGAGATCCGAGCTGCGGCATCTGCGTCCCCGAAGGCGCCGTGTCACGCCAGCACGCCCGCATTCGATTCCGGGACGGCCATTGGATCATCGGCGACCTGGGCAGCCGCAACGGCACCCTCGTCGACGGCCGCTTCGTGACCGAGCTCCCCTTGGAGGACCTCCACGAGATCCGCGTCGGTGACGCCATCTTCAAGTTCGTAGCGGCGGGGGCGGAGAGCTACGCGCGCTATCGGATCGACGGCGTCACCGAGGGCGGCCTCGACGCTTCGAGCGAGTCGGGCATCGCCGGCGGCTACCAGATTCGGATGCTCCTCCGCGCGATCCACCGCGTGGCGCGGAGCGAGATCTCCGTCGTGGTCCTCGGCGAGAGCGGAACGGGGAAAGAGCTCTTCGCCCGCGAGCTCCACGCCGCGAGCGGACGCAAGGGCGCGTTCCAAGCGGTGAACTGCGCCGCCATCCCCGCCACCCTCCTCGAGAGCGAGCTCTTCGGGTACAAGCGCGGCGCGTTCAGCGGCGCCGATCGCGATCGCACCGGCATCGTCAAGGCGGCCGACGGGGGCACCCTGTTCCTCGACGAGATCGGGGACATGCCCCTCGACGCCCAAGCCAAGCTGCTCCGCGTCCTCCAGTCGAAGGAGATCATCCCGGTGGGGGCGACGGTGCCCGAGCGGGTGGACGTGCGGGTCGTGTGCGCGACCCATCGGAACCTCTCCGCGCTCCAGCGCGAAGATCGCTTCCGGGGGGATCTCTTCGCGCGCCTCAACGAGTACAGCCTCGTCCTTCCCCCGCTTCGCGAGCGCAAAGAGGACATCTTCGCCCTCGTGAAGAACCTCCTCGTCCGCCAGGGCCGGCCGGACGTGTCCCCGACCTTCTCGTTCATGACGGGCCTCTTGCACTACGACTGGCCCTTCAACGTGCGGGAGCTGGAGGCGAGCATCAAGCGCGCGGTCGCGATCGCGGAGGGCAACATCCTCGACGCGCCCCACCTCCCCGACACGATCAAGCTCGCGATGACGGAGTACGCCGTCCGCACGACGGAGGGCTCGGTGTTCGACGTCCGCGCGACCATGCCCGCGACGATGTCGAGCGGAGGACTCCCGGGCGTCCTGTCCGCGACCATCCCCCAGCCGGTCGGCTTGGCGGACGCGAAGGTCGGCGCCGTCGACGGGGCCGCGCCCAAGCGTACCGGGACCCCGACCGAGGAGGAGCTCCGAGCCCTGCTCACCCATCACAAGGGCAACGTCGCGGCGGTGGGGCGAGAGTTCGGGAAGGAGCGCATGCAGGTCCACCGCTGGCTCAAGCGCTACGGCATCGACGTCGAGCAGTACCGCTAGGATCGCCGTCGATCGGCGCAGCACCGGAACGTCGTCTCGTAGCTGCGGAACGTCCCGGGGTGGGCGAAGTTCACGTAGTCGCACGAAGGCGTGTGCGGCTTGCGGAAGCACTTGCCCCAGAAGCACCCCTTGAGGACGTGATCGAAGTTGGTCTCGGACTTCCGCGTCCGCACGACCCACTCCGCGGCGTTGCCGGTGAGGTCGAACACGCCCTCCTCCGAGACACAGGCGGCCCGCGCCCCGCTCGCCTCCGATTGATCGAGCCGGCGCGCCTCTTCTTTCGCGTCGTCGCTCGGCCACCGCCCGAGGACCTTCCACTTCGCGTCGCGGAAGACCCCGTCGTCGTTGCATGTGCCCTCCACGTAGCGCGTCCCGTAGGGGAAGGCGCGGTGATGGGGACCTTCACACGCCCGCACCCACTCGTCCTCGGTGCAGAGCCGCTTGTCTCGCTCCTTGCACCAGCGCGCGCCGTCCTCCGCCGTCTGCATGAGGAGCGGCTTCTCTCCCCGGACGTTCGGCGCCTCGAACCGATCGATGCACGCGACCCCGACGTCGACCATGTCGCGAGGGCACGCCGTCGAAGCGGGGAGCGCGCTCGAGGCCTCGCCCGGGGGGGCGCTCGCGCTTTCGCTCACCCGCTCGATCGGGGCGGCGGCGGAGGCGGCCGGCGCGGGCGCGGAGCCGGCCTCGACGACGATGGCGGGGTCCCCGCGGGCGAGATCCTCGCCGCGATCCGAAGGGATAGGAGCGGGGCTCGCGCAGCCGCCGAGCGCGACCGCCGCGAGGAGCGACCGCGCGAGTCTCACGGTGGCGCGATCGTGCAGGTCCCGTCGCCGAGGCCGCCGCCCCCGCCGCCACCGTTCCCTCCGCCGCTTCCGTTGCCGCCGCTCCCGCCGCTCCCGCCCTGCCCCGATGGGAAGGCGCACTCCGTCGTGCACGCGGAGCACACGCAGTCGTAGTAGAGGATGAAGAGCTCGGCGGCGACGTTGCCCATGCCGGACAGCTTGCTCTCGGCGCAAGCCAGCGTGGGCGTCGGCCCGCATGCCGAGAGCTTCCCGTACGCTTGGAGGCAAGCGTCGTTCTCCAGGCAGTCGTCGAGCTTCAAGAAGCACGAGTCGTTGGTGTCGACGCAGTCGGCGCAGATCCCGTTCGTGTCGCTGACGCTCTCGACCGCGCAGCCGCAGTTGGCGAAGTCCACGGGGCTGTTGCCGCCCGCGCTCACCTGCCCGCCGGCCCCTCCAACGCCAGCCCCTCCGACGCCGGCCCCCCCGACGCCGGCTCCTCCGCCTTGGCTGGAAGCGCCCTGGCTCTGGTTCCCCTCACCGTTGCCGTGGGTGATGATGTTGCCGCTCACCGGGTCGGGAGCCGATCGCTCCCCGCTGCACGAGATCGCTGAAAGCGCGAGCAAGGCCGCGCTCTTCAGCGAGCGATGCCCCGGCCAGCCTGGAGCGACGAGACGAGGCGAGGAACGGAGCGCGCGGCGCATCTTCGAACCGTAGCGCAGGGCCCACGGGCTGGCCCACTTCCTCCTGCTCGTCGAAGGAGCCTACTCGAGGACCGTCGCGCCCCCTGCCCTCGCCTGCTCCAAAAAGTCACGCATCGACATCGCGAGCTCGCTCGGGATCTCATCGGTCGCGAAGGCGCGACACTCCCGGATCTCGAGCCTGTTGTGAGGCGGTCGCACGATCGGTCCCACCTTGGCGCGCACGACGACGGTGACGGCGTGGAAGCGAGGGTCGCGATCGGGCCGGCTGTAGACGCCGATGACCTCGGCGAGCTCGACGTCGTCGATGCCTGCCTCCTCCTGCATCTCGCGCGCGAGCGTCTGGCGCAGCGTCTCACCCCACTCCACCGTGCCCCCAGGCAGGGCCCACGTACCGGTGTCGGCGCGGCGGATGAGGACGAGACGGCCGTCGGCACGCTGCTCCGCGACGACGGCGAGCCCGACCACCGGGCGCTTCAGGAGGTGCCGCGCGATCTCCTTCAAGATGCCGAGCGCGCTCTTGGGGAGGATGGCGAGGGGGTGAAGCGAGAGCTTGGGCATGGTGTATCTCGCGTGGGGAGGGACGGGCCGCGCGCCGGCCCACGACCGGGCCAAAGGGGGCTCGCCCGCGACTGGATTCGCTATAGTCCGGGGCATGACGGTTTCCACCTCCATCGTTCCGCGACCGACGAACGAGCCTGTCTCGAGCTATGCGCCGGGGAGCGCGGAGAGGGAGACGCTGAAGGCCGAGCTCGCGCGGATGGCCGCGCAGCCCGTAGACATCCCGATGGTCATCGGGGGAAAGTCGATCGAGACGAAGACGCGCACCGAGATCCGCTCGCCTCACGATCGCGCCCTCGTCCTCGGGCACGTCCACGAGGGCTCGCGGGAGCACGTCGCCCGAGCGGTGGACGCGGCGCGCGCGGCCCGCCGCTCGTGGGCGTCTCTCTCCCAACCCGAGCGGAGCGCCGTCTTCCTCAAGGCGGCCGATCTCGCGGCGACCACGTGGCGCGCCCGCCTCAACGCCGCGACGATGCTCGGGCAATCGAAGACGGCCTACCAGGCCGAGATCGACTCCGCCTGCGAGCTCATCGACTTCCTCCGGTTCAACGCCCACTGGGCGACCGCCCTCGTCGAGAACCCCATCTCGCCGGCGGGGATCTGGAACACCCTCGAGGCGCGACCGCTCGAAGGCTTCGTGTGCGCCATCACCCCGTTCAACTTCACCGCCATCGCCGCGAACCTCCCCTCCGCCCCCGCGATCCTCGGCAACGTCGTGGTGTGGAAGCCCTCGCCGAACGCGATGCGCAGCGCGCACGAGGTCATGCAGCTCTTCCAGGCGGCCGGCCTGCCCGAGGGCGTGATCAACCTCGTCACCGGCCCCGCGGAGGAGATCGTCGGCGCGTGCCTCGACGACGAGCACCTCGCCGGCGTCCACTTCACCGGATCGACCTCGGTGTTCCGTTCGATCTGGAAGCGCGTGGGGGCGAACATCGACCGCTACAAGACGTACCCGCGGCTCGTGGGCGAGACGGGCGGGAAGGATTTCGTCTTCGCCCACGCGAGCGCCGACCTCGACGCGCTGAGCGTGGCCCTCGTCCGCGGCGCGTTCGAGTTCCAGGGCCAGAAGTGCTCGGCCGCGTCCCGGGCCTACGTCCCCCGCTCCCTCTTCGGCGGCCTCGAGCAGCGCCTCGCCGATCTCATCCCCACCCTTCGCGTGGGGGACGTCCGCGACTTCCGCACGTTCATGGGCGCGGTGATCGATCGGCGCGCCTTCGACCGCCTCGCGTCGGCCATCGACGAGGCCCGCTCCGACGGCGCGCGCTACCGCGTCGTCGCGGGCGGGCGCACCGACGACGAGCGCGGCTTCTTCATCCACCCGACCGTCGTCGAGTCCAAGGCCCCCGACACCCGCCTGATGCGCGAGGAGCTGTTCGGCCCGCTCCTCACCGTGTTCGTCTACGAAGACGCGCGCGTCGACGAGGCCCTCGAGCTGTGCGAGCGCGGGTCCGACTACGCCCTCACCGGGGCCGTCTTCGCCCGAGACCGCGCGTTCCTCGCCAAGGCGTCGGCCGTGCTCCGCGACGCGGCCGGCAACTTCTACGTGAACGACAAGCCGACGGGCGCCGTCGTCGGCCAGCAGCCCTTCGGAGGCGCGCGCGCCTCGGGGACGAACGACAAGGCCGGCAGCGCCCTCAATCTGCAGCGCTGGACGAGCCCCCGCGCCATCAAAGAGACCTTCGCGCCGCCGATCGCCGTGCCTTACCCCTCGATGACAGCGGAATAGGCGCGACCTCACGTCACCTTTTGCCACGGCCGCTGCGGCTTGAGACGAGGAGCGCGGCGTTGTAAGCGGTGCTTCTCGAACGGGCGCACGATGCGACCCTTTCTCATTCTTGGAGGCGCCGTGAAGTTCAAGGTTCTTGCTGGCTTGGTCGCGCTGGGTGCGCTCGTCGTGGGCGTCGGTTGTGGGGACAGCACCAACGAGGGTGGCTCCGGCGGCGGCGGCAGCGCTCCCACCGGCGGCGGTGGCAACGGCGGTGAAGGCACCGGCGGCATCCCCGTCATCGGCGGCAACAACGCGGGCGGCGGCGGCGCCACCGGCGACGGCAACGACTCCATCGCCGACGCCGACCCGCTCGACGTGGACGCGGACACGGGCCTGCAGTCGATCGTCAGCGATCTCGACACGCCCGACGTGGACGTCGACTACTGGTCGTTCACCGGCCACGCCGGACCGATCGAGATGCTCGCCGACGCGAAGCCGGACGGAGATCCCTTCGCGGAGGGATACCTCGATCTCGTCGTCACCCTCTACGACGCCGACGGAAACCAGATCGCCCAGAACGACGATCCGTTCCCCCAGTACACCCAAGACTCGCTCTTCTACACGATCCTCCCCGCCGACGGGACGTACTACCTGAAGGTCGAAGAGTTCTGCGAGTTCGACGGCAACTGCGCGGGCGCGGCCGACTACTTCGCCAACATCACCGAGACCGGCTACGCGCTGAACATCATCGAGCTCGACGCGACCCAGAACAGCTACGTCGAGGAGACGGCAGAGCCGAACGACTCCGAGACGAACGCCACCCCCATGGAGTACGAGGCCACCGCCACCTCCGGCGAGTACTACCTCTCGATCGACTGGGGCAACCTCTCGAGCGGCGACACGGACGGCATCAAGTTCACCGTCCCCGCCGACCTCGCGATCGATCCGGGCGCTCGCGCCAACGCGCGGTTCGTCCTCATGCCGCCGGGGACGGCCGGCAACGGATCGTCCGTCAACCCGGGCGTCGCCACCGTCACCGATCTCACGACCGACACCATCGTCGCGCAGCTCGACATGTCGACCGAGACGAACGACGTCACGACGCGCGACTACCTCCAGTTCCCGGTGACCCCGGGCAACACGTACCTCTTCACCGTCGACGAAGGCAGCGCCATCGACGGCGGGGCGCCGTTCTACTTCATCACCCACGCTGCCTACGGCGGTGACCCGGTCGAGGCGGAGGAGCTCACGAACGATCTGCCCGCCACGCCGGAGGACCTCACCCAGGCCGCGGGGACGCAGGCCTACTTCATCCAAGGCGATCTCGGCGCCGGCGACGTCGACTACTTCAAGGTCGCCGTCCTCGACGACGTGATGAGCGTCTTCTGCGACTCGGCGCGGCAGGGCTCGGGCGCGACCGGGTTCAAGGTCAGCCTCTTCCAGGCGGACGGCATCACCCCCCTCGGCGCCAACTCGACCATCACCGAAGGGCCGAACCAGGGCGACAACGCCAACATCACCGGCTTCGATCCGGCCGGCCAGACGGACGTCGTCATCAAGGTGGAGAAGACCGGCCAGAGCGCGACGATCCCGACCAACTACTACCGCTGCAGCATCGGCTTCACCGCCGCCATGTAGCCGTGACAGACGCGAGACCGGGGGTGCCCACCCCCGGCTCGTTTCACTCGCCGACCCCTCCCAAGCGTCGCGCTCCGCGCGCCGCGGGAGGGGTTCGCCGTCTCCGAGCCGCGCTTCGCTCAGCCGTGGAGCCGAGCCCGCAGCTCGAGGGCGCCTCGGCTCACGGAGTAGCCGAGGAGCTCCGCCTCGCGATCGGCGCCGCCGGTGGGGATCTGCGTGAGGAGGGCCACGCTCTTGAACGCGACCTCGACCGAGTTGCACAGGACGAGGCCCGCCCGCACGCTCGCTCGCTCCACCGCGCGCTGGTACGCGACGAGATCCGCTCTCGCCCCCGCCGCGTCGAACGCCATGACCGCCTCCTCGAGGGCGGCTTCGTTCTCCGGCTCCAGGAAGGCGGCGAACGCCGGCACGATGAGCTCCACCAGCGAGCGGATCCGCTCCGGCACGGGGGTGTCCGGCACCGCGACGACGACGGCGGCGAGGAAGCACGCGGCCAGGTCGTCGATGGCGGGGGCGAGCCGAACGATGCGGTGCTCGGTGAGGTGGGCGGCGAGGTGATGCCCGGAGAGGAAGCGCAGCTCGTCGAGGCTGCGGCCGCGGAGCGCGGCCGCTCCCACCACCGTGACCGGCGACTCCCGCAGCACCGCCGTCATCCCCTCGACGCTCGAGTCCTCGAGGTAGATCGCGGGCGGCGTGATCCCGACGACGCGGCTCGCCCAGAAGAGGCTGCGGGCCGCGCTGACCGTGCTCTTCTCCGGGTCGACCCGAAACTTCTCGTCGAGGGGCGGGAGCTTGTCGGCGCGGGCGGCGAGGTGAGCGAACGCCTTCACGATGGCGTTGCCGGCGGCGCGGAACACCCCCGCGACGAGCTCGATCCCCTCCGACTCGGCGCTCGCGTCGAGGGGGGCGCGGAGGGCCACCCAGTCCTCGTCCGAGAACGTCCCGGTGGGGGGGCTCCGATCGTCGGACTCGTGAGCGCTGACCATGACCCGCTCGCGATCGCGGTCCGCCCCCAGCAGCACGAGGACGCGGGCCACGTCGACCGCCCGCTCGATCTGCTCGGATCGGACGAACACGTCGAAGAGCAGCCGGAGCGCGTCGACGTCGCGGGGATCGGAGGCGACGAGGGCGTCGAGGTGGCGCGTCGCGTCCTCCGCCCGACCGAGCTGATGGGACAGGACGGCGGCGGCGCGGTGGCTCCCCGGATCGGTCGGGCGCAGCTCCGAGGCGCGCTCGAGCTCCGCGAGCGCTTGCTCCGGATCCTCGAGGTGCTCCATGAGCAGGATGCCGAGCCGCTTGTGGAGCTCGTGGGCGAGGCTCGCGGAGAGCTCCTTCGGCTCGAGCCGCTCCGCGCGCTCGAGCATGCGCCGGTAGGCCGCCTCGAGCTCGCTCCACTCTTGGCGCTCGCCCAAGAACTCGCTCAGCACCTTGAGGGGCTCGAGCGCGGACGGGTCCGACTCCAGCGCGGCGTCGAAGAGATCGAGCGCCTCGTCCTCCCGCCCCTTCGAAAGCAGCTCGCGCCCGAGCTCGAAGACGGCGGCGGCTCGGCTCGCCGCGTCCGGGTCGAGCTCCGTGTACGCGCGGCGAAGGGCGAGCGCGTCCTCGACGCGGCCGTCTTTCTCCGCGAGCTCTCGCAGCAGGCGGATCGCCTCCCGGTTGTTGGGGGCGAGGGCGCGCGCGTGCTCGAGGCGCTCTCGAGCGCGCAGCGGATCGCCGAGGTCCATCATCCACGCCCGCCCGAAGGCGATCAGGATCTGGACGATCTCCGGCCCGTGCGGATCCAGCCGGGCCACGAGCCGCTCCTCGACGGAGCTCACCCCGCGCCGATCGCCCTCGCCGAGATAGAGGTTGAGGAGCATGCGGAGCGCGCGCTCCGCGCCCGCCACCTGGGGCCCGAGCGAGAGGGCCTTCTCGAAGCTCGCGACCGCCTCGCGACCCTTGCCCATCCGCAGCAGCACCTCGGCGATGCGGAGGTGGATGCGAGCGCGCTCCGCGTCCGCCTCCGAGGCCGGCAAGCTCGTGCCGACGAGGCCGAGCGCGCGCCGGTAGCGGGCGATCGCCTCTTCGTCTTCTCCGTCCGAGGCGAGGCGGTCCGCTTCCTTCAAGACGTCGCCGGCGATCGGGGGCGTCGAAGGTCGCGCGGGAGGGATCGAAGGCGGCGCCTGCTCCGAAGGCCCCGAGGGACGGGTGCTCGGGTTCGCGGACACCCTCCCCCCGAGGTCGGCGTGGCCGGCCCGCAGTGAGTCCGGACCCATCTCGTCCGGCGTGCGCGGGAGATCCGCCGCCTCGGGCGCGCCCGACGCGCGCAGCGCGAGCTCCGATCGCCGCTCCACGAGCGTGTCCTCGCGCGAAGGGGGCGGCTCCGCCTCGTCGTCGCCCGGCGAGACAGGACCGCTCGGCGGCTGCGCGGAGGGCATGGTGCGCGGCTCGAGGGAAGGCTCGCCCTCCTCCGGCTCGCCTCCGCCATCTTCCTCCGTCGTCGACGGTGCCTGCGCCGTCGCCTCCTCGGCGATGAGGAAAGGAAACGAGTCCTCCAGGCTGGAGTAGGCGAGCGCGCCCGGCTGCCCCACCGCCCGCGCCCGCTCGAACGCCTTCTCGACCATCTCGCTCGCATACAGCCCGAGGGTCGGATCGATATCGTCGAGCTCGTTCAGGATCGCGCGAGAGAGCGGAGAGCACGAGGTCGCGGCGCCGACGAGGGGATCGAAGCTGCGCACGGCCACGATAAGCTCGACCGAGAGCGGAGCGTTGCGGGCCGCCTCCTTCGCGAGCGCGGCGAGCTCGGCGAGGCTCACCGGATCGGAGACCGTCCTCGTGCGCAGCTCGAGGAGGACGAGCGTCATCGCGCCTTGCGGCCTCAGCTCCGGATCCGTGAGCTCGCCGATGATGTCGACGAGCGCGTCGCCCGTCTCGAGGTGCTCCGGGTCGAGCTGGAGGAGGAGCTCCCCCTCGCTCTCCGTCACCTCCGCGGAGGCGTAGAACGCGACGTGAGGAGGCGGGTCGTCGGCCCGGCTCGAGAGGTATTCGTCGATCTGCTCCGCGACGTCGCGGCGCGCGTCGATGGCGACGACGCGGAACGCAGCGTCCGGCTGGCGGAGCCGCTCCTCCAGCGCGTCCGCGTCGAGGGCGCTCTGCCCACCGCTCGGTCCTGCCCCGTCGCGCAGGACCGTGACGAACGCGACTCGCTCAGGCTGCACGTCAGCAGGGGTTCTTTCTTCGGACATGGCCGCTGCCATCGCCCCGATCGCGTCGCGACGGCTTCATTCGCCCTGGGAGGACTCCGCCGCGGCGTAACAAGCTTTCAAGGCCGCGGCCTCCTCCTCCGTCTGGGAGCACACGTTCTGGGTGAGGTCGAGCAGGCACTGCGCGCGCGCTTCACGGACGCCGCTGCACTCGGTGAGCGTCTCCGTGGAGGTGCCGCCGCCCGTCTCGGGCAACACCCCTTGCGCGCACCCGCTCGCCTCGGCTTCGTCCGCGACCTCGTCGCAGACGGTGGCGCAGCCGGAGCCCACGAGGACCACCGCGAGGATCAGCCATCTTGCGCCCATATCGTGAGCGCTTCGTATCACGAATGCCGGGGGTGTGTCTCGTAGGGCGAGCGGGCTACTCGCACTCGCCCGAGGTGCGGCACTCCGCGAGCGCCGTGCCGTAATCGAGGCAGAGGTCGTGCTTCGACTCGAGGACGCAGGCCGCGCACGCGGCGTCGGTTCCGGAGCACTCCGCGTCGCCTTGCGGGTCGGCGGTCGTATCGGTCGTCTCGCTCGTCGCGCCGACGTCGGACCCCTCGCAGTCCGCGAGCACCTTGACGAGCTCGTCGCATTTGTTCTCGCATCCGGCGAGCAAGGCCGCTCCAACGAAGAGCAAGACCGAGCGTCCTTGGGAGAGAAGGTTGCCGGGGGTGGGCATCACGACGGTGCCTACTACGACTGACCGACCGCTGCGAGCAGCGAGACGAGCGCCGCCCCGTCGGGAGGTCGCCGGTCGGCGCGATCCAGGCACGCCGCGACCACGTCACCGAAGCCCCCCGCCGGCCGGTCACCCCCCGCCGCGAGCACGTCTTCGACGGTGCGTCCGAAGCCGTACACGTCGTCGGCGAACGCGGCGGGGGCACCCGCCATCCGCTCGGGCGAGACGTACCCGGCGCTGCCGCCTGCCGCCTTCGCGCCCACCGCTCGCGCGATCCCGAAATCGGTCAGCAACGGCTCGTTGGCAGCGCGAAAGAGGACGTTCGTCGGCTTCACGTCGGCGTGGACGTACCCAGCCGAGTGGACCCGGGCGAGGGCGCGCGCGAGCGGGATCGTCCAGCGCGCGAGCGGCCAGAGGGGGTCGACGCGCCCGCTCCGGAGGTGGTCGCGGAGGCTGCCGCCCGCGACCCACTCGAGCGCGACCCAGCCTCCCTCCGGGGAAGCATCGAGCACGCGGATCACGAACGGGCCCGCGAGCTTCGCGGCGAGGCGCACCTCGTTGAGGGCGGCCGCGCGATCGCCCTCGCCCCCGTGGTACGCCTTGAAAGCGACTTTGCGCTGGAGCACCTCGTCGTAGGCCTCGTAGACGGCGCCCGCCCCGCCGCGCGCGACCTCGCGATCGATCCGAAAGGGTGCGTCGACGGTAGCGGATGCGATCATCGTCGGCTCGTCGAGGCGACGCGCCGGGCGCTGGGTCGCGCCGAGCGCCTCCGACCAGCGGCGGTGACGCTCGAGCGCTCCCGGCGAACCGAGATCGCGCGCGAGGACCCGCTCGATGGTCCCGAGCGCGCGCGCGATCTCTCCCCGCGCCGCGTACAGATCCGCCGCCATCATGAGGGGGCCGGGGGACCGGCACGGCGCGAGGAGCTCGACCGCCCTCTCTTCTTCTCCGCGCGCCACCAGCAGATCCGCGCACGCGGCGCGGAGCGGCTCGGTGAGGCGATCGCGCGCCACGAGGACGGCCTGCAGCACCGGGGTCTCGTCCTGGGTCTGGCGCGCCTTCGCGAGCGCCTCGAGCACCTCGTCCTCGCGCGCCCCCCCCGGCGCACCGAAGCGCTCGAGCCGGATGAAGGGACTCGCCGCCGGTCGCCCGGAGATGGTCGCGGGGGACGGGGTCGCCCCTCGCTCCGACGCGGGAGGAGCGGGCGGCGACGCCGCCTCTTCGCGATCGCGGGGCTCCACCCCGATGTCGAGGATCTTCGCCCGGAGCTTGTCCCAGATGCTCATCGGCCCTCCGCCCCCCCGCCCACGACGAGGAGCGGCGCGCCGCCGCGCGAAGCGGCGATCTCGTCCCCGAGGCAGAGCTCGACCTTCCGGGCGAGCTCGAGGGAGCCGCGGAAAGCGGGATGCTCCGCGGTGCTCTCCAGCACCACGTACGCCGCCTCTCCCTCTCCCTCCATGACCACCGTGAACGCTCCGATCCGCAGCGGCCCAAGCGGCGCGACGAACGCGACGTCGAAGAGCTTCACCGCGATCCCCTCCCCGACCGGCTCGAGCGAGCACGGCACGTCGGTGCCGAGGCGCAGCTCCAGGCCCGCCCCGATCGGGATCGGCCCCGCGAGGCGGGCGCCCTTCAGGAACGTGCCGTTTCGGGTCTTCTCGTCGGACACGAGCGGCTCGCCGCTCGGCCCTCGAAAGAGCCTCAGGTGAATGCGGCTCAGCGCCGGGGAGGCGACGAGGATCGTGGCGTCGCCGCGGCCCACCGTGACCGAGTCGCCGAGGGCGACGTCGAGCCGCTTGCCGGAGACGGTGAGCCGAGCGGTCGGGCCGCGAACGATGCGTTGCCGGATCTCCCGGACCAGATCCGCGACCCGCTCGTCGGCGGGCGCGGCCCTCGCCGTCTCGAGGGCGCGCCTTCTCTCCGCCCCTCGATCGAGATCCTGGACCCGCTTCAAGGCGAGGACCTGCTCGCTCTCCGCCTTGGAAGCGGCGGCGTCGCGCGCGAGGCGCTCCTCGAGCCGATCGATCGCGCCCGCGCCGGTGAGGCAGCGGATCTCTCCCTCCGCGTCGCCCGCGAGCGCGAACGCCTCCGCGGCGACGATGAGCTCGGAGGCCTCCTCGAGCTGCTTGGCCGCGACGAGGATCTCGCTCCGGATCGTGGTCCCTTTCTGCCTCACGAGATCGTAGAAGAGCTTCGCCCTCCGCGCCTTGGCCGACCGCGCGACCGCCTCGTCCTCGGCCGCGGCCGCCGCCTGTTCGAAGAAGGCCATCCGACGCTCGAGCGAGGCCTCCGCGTCGGCCCGGAGCATGAGCACCCGCGCCGCCTCGTTACGGAGCCCGGCCTCGAGGTAGGACTCGACCGCGCCCGACAGGTCGCCCTCGCGCTCCAGCCGCCTCGCCGCTCGCTCGTGGAAGCCGCCCGGCCCGAGGCCGCGCATTCGATCCCAAAGTCCCATCCTCGTCGCCCATTCTAGAGCACCGATTCATTTGAAGGCCGAGGGATGTCGCGCGAGTTTGCGTGGGAGGCGCGCGCCCGAGGAGTGAGCACCACAGCACGACTCGCAGTCATGCGAGGAGCGGAGCGACGAGGCCGCGTGGATCACGCGTGAAATGGCGGGAAAGCGCCGGCTTTCAAACGGATCGGTGCTCTAGGACAGCCGCCGGTCATCCGCTGTCCCGAGCGACGCGCGCGGGTAAGACAATGACGCCGCTCCACGCCACCGTCGAGCGCCATCGACGACGATGTCCACGCGCAAGTCGTTGACGGTTGCCCATGCGATCTTCGACGATGCATCGACATGGCGAGCGGCAATCGACTCGGCGAGCTCCTCGTTCGCGAGAAGCTCATCAGCCTCCAGCAACTGCGGCAAGCGCAGGAAGAGCAGCGCAAGTCGGGCAACAACCTCGGCTACACGCTGGCGAAGCTCGGGTACATCTCCGACGGCGAGATCACGAACTTCCTCAGCGCTCAGTACCGCGTGCCCGCGGTCAACCTCGAGGACTACGAGCTCGACCCGAACGTCCTCAAGCTCGTGTCGAAGGAGGTCTGCGACAAGCACAAGTGCGTGCCCCTGTCGCGCTCGGGCAACGCCCTCATCGTCGCGATGGCGGACCCGACGAACCTCCACGCCATCGACGACATCAAGTTCCTCACCGGCTTCAACGTCGAGCCGGTCGTCGCGTCCGAGGGCGCCATCACGAGCGCGATCGAGCGCGGGTACGCCGCCGGCGGCACCGCTCAGTACGACGAGATCATCAAGGAGTTCGGCGACGAGGAGATCGATTTCGGTGTCGAGGACATCGACATCAACATCAACGAGCTCGAGAAGGCGGCGGAGGACGCGCCCGTCGTCCGGCTCGTCAACGCGCTCCTCCTCAACGCGATCAAGAAGGGAGCGAGCGACATCCACGTCGAGCCATACGAGCGAAAGCTGAGGGTGCGCTACCGCATCGACGGCGTGCTCCTCGACGAGATGGAGCCTCCCATCAAGTGGAAGGCCGCCATCGCCAGCCGCCTCAAGATCATGGCCTCGCTCGACATCGCCGAGCGCCGCCTCCCGCAAGACGGCCGCATCAAGCTCAAGATGGGCGGCGGCAAGGAGATGGATTTCCGCGTCAGCGTCCTGCCGACGATCTGGGGCGAGAAGATCGTCCTCCGCCTCCTCGACAAGTCGAACCTCCAGCTCGACATGACGAAGCTCGGCTTCGACGTCCAGCCCCTCAACGACTTCAAGTGGGCGATCGGCCAGCCGTGGGGGATGGTCCTCGTGACCGGCCCCACCGGCTCCGGCAAGACGACGACGCTCTACTCCGGCCTGTCGGATCTCAACAAGACGGACGTGAACATCTCCACCGCCGAGGACCCGGTCGAGTACAACCTCCCCGGCATCAACCAGGTGCAGATGCACGACGAGATCGGGCTGAACTTCGCGGCCGCGCTCCGCTCGTTCCTCCGCCAGGATCCCGACATCATCATGGTCGGCGAGATCCGCGACTTCGAAACCGCAGAGATCGCGGTGAAGGCGGCCCTCACCGGCCACCTCGTGCTCTCGACGCTCCACACCAACGACGCGCCGAGCACGATCTCGCGCCTCCTCAACATGGGCGTCGAGCCGTTCCTCATCACCGCGAGCGTCAACCTCGTCCTCGCCCAGCGCCTCGGTCGGAAGATCTGCCTCGACTGCCGATCGCCGTACCGCCCCGACAACGAGCAGCTCCGGGACTTCGGCTTCAACGAGCAGCAGATCCAGGTGCAGCAGCTCCTCCGCGGGACGGGTTGCAAGAACTGCAACGGCTCGGGATACCGCGGCCGCGTCGCGCTCTACGAGGTCATGCGCTTCAGCGAGAGCCTCAAGGAGATGGTGCTCCAGGGCGCCTCCACCGCGGAGCTGAAGACGGCCGCCATCAAGGCAGGGATGAAGACCCTGCGGCAGGCCGGCATCGAGAAGATCATCAACGGCGTGACCACGATGGAAGAGGTCGGCCGCGTCACGATGGGCGACTGATCGGCCTCGGCCGGTCGGACCTCGCTCGACTCTTGCGTACCGAAGGAGTGACGAAGACAGCATGGCGGCTTCGCAACCGGGCCTTCGCTTCACGATGATGCAGCTGCTCCAGGCGGTCGTGGAGAAGGGCGCGAGCGACCTGCACCTCACGGCGGGGCAAGCCCCCCTTCTGCGCATCGACGGGAGCGTCTTCCCCCTCAAGTTGCCGCCCCTCAAGGCGGACGACGTCAAGGAGCTCATCTACTGGAGCCTCAGCGAGGACCAGAAGATCCGCTTCGAGAAGACGAACGAGCTCGACTTCTCGTTCGGCGTCCCCGGCCTCTCCCGGTTCCGAGGCAACTGCTTCGTCCAGCGCGGGAGCATCGCCGGCGTCTTCCGGCGCATCCCTCACAAGGTGCTGTCGTTCGAGGAGCTCGGCCTGCCGCCGGTGGTGCAGGAGATCGCCAAGAAGCCGCGCGGGCTCGTGCTCGTGACGGGCGCGACCGGCTCCGGCAAGTCGACCTCGCTCGCGTCCATCATCGACAAGATCAACACCGAGCAGCGCGTCCACATCCTCACCATCGAGGATCCGATCGAGTTCGTGCACGACCACAAGCTCGCGATCGTCAATCAGCGCGAGGTCGGCGCCGACACGTTCGGCTTCAAGGACGCGCTCAAGCACGCCCTCCGCCAAGACCCGGACGTCGTGCTCATCGGCGAGATGCGCGATCAAGAGACGGTGTCGGCCGCGCTCACGATCGCCGAGACGGGTCACCTCGTCTTCGGGACGCTCCACACCAACTCGGCGGTGAGCTCCATCACGCGCATCATCGACGTCTTCCCGCCCCATCAGCAGCAGCAGATCCGCGTCCAGATCTCGATGGGCCTGATCTGCGTCATGTCGCAGCAGCTCTTGCCGCGGGCGACGGGCGCCGGACGCATCCTCGCGATGGAGATCATGGTGCCCAACTCCGCCATTCGGAACCTCATCCGCGAAGACAAGCTGCATCAGGTCTATTCGCAGATGCAGGTCGGCCAGGCGGGGAGCGGGATGCAGACGATGAACCAGTCCTTGGCTTCCCTCGTGATGCGCCAGGCGATCACGATCGAGGAGGCGTTCATGGCAACCGGCGACGCCGACGAGCTGCGCCAGATCCTCTCCGGCGCGAGAAGGTGATCGCCCCCGCCGCCGATGGCTGAGAGCGCGTTCGGCTCCCTTCATGCGTGCCTCTGCGGAGGCTTTCAGCGCGAGGCATCGCGCCCCTCCCGCTCGATTTTTCTTCCGGGCACAAACGGCTGAAATAACAGCCAAAAGATCCCGACCGTGGCGCGTGCTGCGCGCGCACGGCTGCACCGAATTTGACTGGCTCTCACGCGTTCAGTAGCCTAGCTGGACCATGCAGGGGCTTACCGATCGGCAGCAGCAGGTCCTCAAGTACATCCAAGACTCGATCACCGAGCGAGGGTACCCGCCGACCCTGCGCGAGATCGGTGCGCACATGGGCATCCGCTCGACGAACGGCGTGAACGATCACCTCCGCGCCCTCGAGCGCAAGGGGTACCTCACGCGCGAGGACATGAAGAGCCGAGCGCTCCGCCCCATCAACGTGCCGCAGAACGGAGCCGCCGGCGCGACGTGGACGGGCTCGAACGTCGAGGCGACGAACGACGGAGGATCCGCGGCGAACGACGACGCGATGATCGAGATCCCCGTGCTCGGGCGCATCGCCGCCGGCATGCCGATCCTGGCGCAAGAGAACGTCGAGTCGACGGTCCGCATCGATCGCGACATGGTGAAGAACGGCGGCCGGGACGTCTTCGCGCTGCGCGTCCAAGGCGACTCGATGATCGAGGCCGGCATCCTGTCCGGCGACACGATCTTCGTCCGCAAGCAGAGCACGGCGAACCGCGGCGAGATCGTCTGCGCCCTGATCGGCGACGAGGCGACGGTGAAGTACTACTTCCCGGAGCGCGACTACATTCGCTTCCAGCCCGCCAACGCCGCGATGGCACCGATCCTCGTGCGCGCGTCGGACTTCAAGCCGACGATGCTGCTCGGGATCGTCGTGGGTGTGTTCCGAAAGCTCTGATCCGCGGCGCCGGCGTGAGCCAAGAGGGGGGCCGCCGGTGCTCGTTCCGCGCCTGGCGCGTCGGAGGGGGACGCGCCCGACCGATCCCCGCCGCGACGAGACCGCGTTAGAACGCGGCGTAAAGGTTGCGGCTGGACCAAAAATTTTCTAATGCTCGCGGGTCGTCTTTCCCGTCGGCGGGGGATGCCCTTCCGCGGCGCCGCCGTACTCGGAGGATTTCGTGCGCTCGTCCAAGTTCCTGCTTGCCCTCACGGTCGTCACTGGCGTCGCCACCCTTGTCGTCGCGGCGGACGCCGCGGGGAAGAAAGACAAAGAGGTCGAGAAGCTCCTCAAGCAGGCGATGGATGAGGACTACCTCAACGTCGAGTTCGACAAGGCCGAGAGCAAGCTGAAGAAGGCCTCCGACACCTGCGGGAAGGCCGCCGACAACTGCTCGGCGGAGCTGCAGGGCCGCGTGCACGTCGCCCTCGCGACTGTCCACGGCGTCGGCCAGCAGAAGCTCGACGTCGCCAAGGCGGATCTCGTCGCAGCCCTCAAGGCCGATCCGAACGCCGCGCTCATCAGCGGCCTGTCTACGCCCGAGCTCGAGGCGAAGTTCAAAGAGGCGAAGGCCGAAGCGGGCGGCAAGGGCGACGGCGGCAAGGGTGAAGGCGGCGAGCCCTCGGAGGGTGGCAAGGGGGAAGGCGGCGCCGCGCCCGTCGCGAGCGACTTCGCTCACACGCCCGTCGCCGAGCAAGCGATCAACACCCCGGTGCCGGTGTTCGCGGAGATCCCGTCCGACCTGGGCGCGACGAAGGTCGTCATTCGCTACAAGCCGTACGGCGGGACGAAGTGGGAGACGCTCCAGCTCGAGAAGATGGAGGGCGGCTTCGGCGGCCAGGTCCCCTGTGACGCCGTCACGACGGCCGGTGACCTCAAGTACTTCATCATCGCGAGCGACGAGAGCGGAACGCCCATCGCGACCGCGGGCTCGATGAAGGCCCCCTTCAAGGTCGCCATCAAGAACAAGATCAAGGGCGACAAGCCGAGCCTGCCGGGCAAGGATCCGCCGAAGCGCTGCGCCGCGGTCGAGGATTGCCCGCCCGGCCTCCCTGGATGCAAGGGCGAAGGCGGCGGCAAACCGATCGACGCGATCTGCGACGCGACCGCCGAGTGCGCCAAGGGCCTCGCGTGCCTCAACGGCGTCTGCGCCCCGAGCGGCGAGACGCCCCCTCCGACCGGCGGGACCCACCATGTGATCTCCGTCGGCGCCCAGATCGACATCGCCTATGTGGCCGACGGACAGAACGTCTGCAGCGGCTCCAGCAGCGCGAGCTACGTCTGCATGCACCAGGACTCGGACAACCAGTTCTACGGCATCCCGTCCGAGGTCAACGGCACGAACGGCATCAGCGGCGGCCTCGCCTTCGGCGGCGCGCGCATCTTCGCCGGCTACGACTACTTCTTCAAATTCGGCCTCGGTCTCGGGGTTCGCGTCGGTTACGCGATCGGCGGCCCCTACCCCTGCACCCCGGGCGAAGAAGGTTGCGACGACGTCCCGCGCGATCCCGACGGGAACAGCCTCACCCAGACACCGGCGGGCAACTCCTTCCTGCCCGTGCACGCCGAGGGTCGCGCGAGCTGGAAGTTCCTCCATCCGAACCCGGAGAAGGGCGACTTCGCGCCGTACGTCTTCATCGGCGGCGGCTACGGCCAGGTGAACGCGAAGATCCCCGTCACCGTCTGCGACACCCTCGCCGTGGCGGGTGACAACCCGGATTGCCCGGGCCAGACGAAGGTCGACGCCTATCAGCTCGCGGGGCTCGGGTTCATCACCTTCGGCGGCGGCGTCTCGTACATGATCGTCCGCAACTTCGGCATCAGCGGTGAGCTGAAGTTCATGGTCATGGTGCCGACGGTCGGCTTCACGATCTCGCCCGTCATCGCCCCCGTCGTGGCGTTCTGAGCGAGGCGAGCTAGGCGTCGTAGGCCTGGGCGCCGAGCAATTGGAAGAGGGCGAACAAGCTGCCCTCTTCCTGATGCTCGAACCTCAGGCCGATCCGCGCCGGGCGATCGGCCGAGGATCTCCTCAGCCACGCGATGCGGCCGCGAAGCACGAGCGGATCCCAGAGGCTCGGCGCGACGACCTCGAGGAGGATGGTCGCGTCGAGCCGGAGCAGCTGCGCCTCGAGCGGGGAGCGCGGCGCGAGCTCCACGCAGGCCCCGCCGAGCCCCAAATTCCTGATCCGGGCCTCTTCTTCGACGGTCCGCTGCTCGTCACGGACGGCGGCGGGGAGGTTCACGTTCTTGCGACCGTGCGCTCGAAAGTGATCGCGGACCCGCATCCGAACCCCTTCCTATCACATCGCCGCCCGTCACAACGACCGCCATCACGACGAGGTGCCCCTCGCGCGCAGGACGGTCGAGGCGAGCGCGGCCCTCCGGTCGAAGGCAGAACTTGTCGGCTGGCTTTGACGAGCAGTACGATGCCTCGTCGTTCTCTCGCCGGGCTTCCCGAGCGAGAACAATTTGGAGATGGAGCCGCACGTCGAGCGCGCTCCTCCACGGAGACCCTATCGTGGCTCAGGACACTCGGAAGGACCCGCGAGCGAAGGTGCTCAGCATGACGGTTCGCTACAAGAGCGCGACCGTCGATGAGTTCATCGAGCATCACGCCTCGGATGTCAGCAGAGGCGGCATCTACATCAAGACTCCATCCCCGTTTCCGCCGGGCACGTTGCTCAAGTTCGAGATCCGGATCGCCGACGAGCAGTCGGTGCTCTCCGGCGTCGGGCGCGTCGTTTGGAAGCGCGAGCCCGAGCAGGCCAACAGCGAGTCGCCCGCCGGCATGGGCGTGAAGTTCATCAAGATCGACGACAAGTCGAAGTCGGTCATCGCCAAGCTCGTCGAGAAGTCGGGCGGCAAGCCATCCACGTTCGAGCGCGGCGGCGAAGGGAGCGGAGCGACGGTCGAGCCGAAGCCGGCCATCGCAGCTCCCACGCCGGCGCCGGCAGCGGCCGCGGCCGTGAAGCAGGAGAAGCGCGCCTCGACGATGCTCGGCCTCGGCGCCATCGGGGCCCCGAGCAAGGACGAGCCCGCCGAGCCGGCGAAGGAGGCAGCCAAAGACGAAGGGTCCTTCTTCCCGAAGAGCGAGAACGAGCCGGAGATGCGCCCGCCCGAGGAGCGCACGGTGATGAAGCAAGCCGCCGAGCTCCTGCAGCAAGCGCTGTCGGAGGCAGGAGGCTCGCTCGAGGACATCGGCACGTCGGAGCTCGCCGCGAAGAAGGCGGAGCCGGCGCGCAAGGTGACGCCGCCCGCTCTGCCCGCGGTCAAGGACGAGCCCGCCCCCGCCTCCGATCGCGAGCCTGCTCGCGAAGCGAAGGAGCCGGCCTCTCTGCCGAAGCCGATCCCGCGCGAGGACGAAGACGAGGCGCCCGCCAAGCCTCCCGTCTCCGAGCGCCCGCTCCAGAAGCCGGAGCCGAAGAAGGCGGAGCCCGCCCCCGAGAAGAAGCCCGAGCCCAAGCCGGCCGCGCGTCCCGCGATCAGCGCGCCCGTCAGCTCCCGCATCGAGGCCGAGGAAAAGGGCGGCGGGATGGGCAAGCTCGTCGTCCTGGGCGTCGCCGCGGCGGCCGTGATCGGCGTCGTCATCTTCTTGATGAAGAGCGGTGGCGACGACACCGCGGCCACGAACACGGCCGCGACGAACAAGCCCACGACGAGCGCGAAGACATCCGCCACCGCGAGCGCCACCACCGCGACGACGGCCTCGGCGACCGCGTCCGTCAGCGCCGCGTCCCCGCAACCCTCGGAGACGGCGGTTACCTCCACGACCGCGAGCGCCAGCGCCAGCGCGAGCGCGAGCGCGTCCGCGAAGGCTTCGGCCTCGGAGTCGGCGAAGCCGGCCGCTTCATCGGCGAAGCCGCCTCCTCCGCCTCCTCCGCCGCCGCCCCCTCCGCCCCCGCCTCCGGCCGGGACGCCGAAGCCCCCGCCGCCCCCGCCGCCTCCGGCCGGGACGCCGAAGCCCCCGCCCCCGCCCCCGCCTCCCGGGATCTACGATTGAGCGAACGATGACGGCGATCGCGACCGAGCATTTCCCGTGGCTCGCGGCCGGGGGGCTCGGCGCGAGCGTCATGCTCGTGGTCGCCCTCGCGACGTCACGGGATCCTGCATCGATCGCGACCCTCGAAGAGGTCGCCGCCGGAGACGAGCGAGCGGCCGTCTCCTCATCCACCAGCGCGGCGACGTCCGCAGCGCTGCGCGGAGAGGAGCCGGCGAGGACTCCGTTCGACCCGCCCGCCGGTGCCGCCGATCGGGAGACGAGCGCGCCGACCCAAGAGCCGATCACAGAAGCGCAGCTCGATCGGCTCTCTACCGTGCCGGAGGCCAAGGCCCTCGCAGAGCGCGCGCCGAATGATGCGCGCGTGCTCCGCAAGCTCGCCAAGCTCCAGGCCGTCGCGTCCGAGCCAGAGAGCCTCCGGGACGCGATGATCACGCTGAAGTCGCTCTTCCGTCTCGACGAGAAGCTCGTCGCCGACAAAGAGCTCGGACAGCTCGTTCAGCGCGGCGCCTCGGGTCCCGCGCCTGCGCAAGAGCTCGCGTTCGAGATCATGACGACGATGATGAAGACGATCGGGGCCGACCTGATCTTCGAGGTCGCCACCGGCCAAGCGAGCGGGAAGCAGCGCGCCCTCGATCTCACGAAGAAGGAAGACTTCAAGAAGACGGCCTCCCCCGCCCTCAAGGTCGCGATCGAGCTCCGTGATCGCGCCCCATGCGAGCGCAAGCCGCTGCTCGCAGAGGCCGAGAAGACGGCCGACAAGCGCGCGCTCCCCTACTTGACCCCGATGCTGAAGACGAAGGGCTGCAAGCTCTTCGGGCTCGGTGACTGCTTCGAGTGCTTCGGCAACCGAGCGGACCTGACGCGCGCGATCAACGCGATCAACGCTCGGTGAGCGGGGCAGCTTTCGTGGGCGCAGCAGGGTTCGAACCTGCGACTTCGACCGTGTGAAGGTCGCACTCTACCGCTGAGTTATGCGCCCGTGACGACGAGCGGGTTTTTAGCCCAGCGCCCCGGCTTTCGCAACACCGGACTGCGCGGGGCCCTCCCACTCACCGCAGCCCGGCGACGGCGGTGCGGATCGCCTCCAGCCCGGCCGTGATGTCCGCGTCGGCGCAGGCGTACGAGAGCCGCAGGTATCCCGGCGCGCCGAAGGGCCCGCCCGCCACCGTCGCGGCGTGAGCCTCCGAGAGGAGCCACATCGCGATGTCGTCGTCGGTCGCGAGGACCTTCTCCGTGCTGCCCTGCCCCGCCCGCTTCCCGATCAGGCCGCGCACGTCCGCGAAGGCGTAGAACGCGCCCTCCGGCATGCGGCACCGCACCCCCGGGATGGCGTTCAGCCCGCCCACCATCAGGTTTCGGCGCCGCTCGAACGCGGTCCGCATCGCGTCCACCGAGTCGCGCGCCCCGGTGAGAGCGGCGACGGCGGCGGCTTGCGAAACCGCGGCTGGGTTCGTCGTGCTCTGGCCCTGGACCACCCCGAGGGCCTTCGTGATGGCGGGCGACGCGATGCTCCACCCGATCCGCCAGCCCGTCATCGCGTACGTCTTGCTGACGCCGTCGACCACGATGAGCCGCTCCCCGAGCGCGCCGCCGACGCGACCGAGCGAGACGAACTCGAAGCCGTCGTAGACGAGGTCTCCGTAAATCTCGTCCACGATCACGTAGAAGCTGCCCTTCGCCGCCACCTCGAGGAGCGCGAGGAGGGCCTCCTTCGGGTAGGCCGCCCCGGTCGGATTGGAAGGAGTGCACAAGATGAGGGCCTTGGTTTTCGGCGTGATCGCGCGCTCGAGATCCGCGGGGTGGAGGAGAAACCCGTCCGCCTCCGACGTCTCCACGATCACCGGCGTCGCCCCCATCAGCCGCACCTGCTCCGGGTAGCTCACCCAGTAAGGCGCGGGGATGATCACCTCGTCCCCCGGCTCGTACAGGACGGACGCGAGGTTGAAGAGCACGTGCTTCGCTCCGCACGAGACAGTGATGCGATCCGCGGTCGTCTCGTAGCCCCGGTGATCGCGCGTCGCGGCCACGATCGCGGCCTTGAGCTCTGGCGTTCCGCCGACCGCGGTGTAGCGGGTCGCCCCCGCCGCGAGCGCCCGGTTCGCCGCCTCGATCACGTGCCCCGGCGTCGGGAAGTCAGGCTCACCAACGCTGAACGGGAACACCTTGACCCCCCGGGCCGACAGCTTCGCCGCCTCCGCCGCCATCGCGAGCGTGGCGCTCGGAGCCACCGAGGAGAGCCGGTGCGCTAGTTCGAGAGACATGGCATGCCGCTATTCGGGTGGCCAAGCGGCAGCAAGCAAGTTGTTGGGCTCTGTTTGTCCGCTCGGCGCTCGGCCCAAGAACCAGATGCTCGCTCGCCTACGAGGCTCGCTGCGCCGGTCGTCGCATGAGGAACATGCGCCGACCGTGGTCGTTCCGGGTTGGGCGCGGGCGGGCTGAGAGGTCATCGGGAGCTGGTGCCGGGCCGAGATGAGAGGTCGTCGGGCGTTGGTGCCAGGCTCGAGATGAGAGGTCGTCGGGCGTTGGTGCCGGGCCGAGAATGAGAGGTCGTCGGGCGTTGGTGCCGGCTCGAGATGGGAGCGTTGGGCGGTCGTTGCTACTGAATCCGTAGCGCGGAGGGCCGCCCGAGCATGCGCAGCGACGAAGATTGGCGCGGGCGGGCTGAGGGGTCGTCGGGCGTTGGGGCCAGCTCGAGATGGGAGCGTTGGGGGGTCGTTGCTACTGAATCCGTAGCGAATGGTGGTGGGGCTGTCTTGCCCACGCATGCGCAGGGCTGCGCTTTCTCGGCGCTCGGTCGGCGCTCGGGCTCGCGGGGGCTCTTTGCGAGCGGGGCGGGCGCTGGACGGCGGGGGGCGGCTGGGAGCGAGGAGGTGCCCACCCGCGCGTCGCTTCGCGACGCGACCCCTCCCAAGCTCCGCGCTTGCGCGCGTCGCGGGAGGGGTAGGGACGCGTGTAGGTTTCGAACAGGTCGGCGGCCATGCCGGCGCAGTCGCCGACGTTGTCGCCCACGTTGTCGGCGATGACGGCCGGGTTGCGCGGGTCGTCCTCGGGGATGCCGGCCTCGACCTTGCCCACGAGGTCGGCGCCGACGTCCGCACCCTTGGTGAAGATGCCGCCGCCGAGGCGGGCGAAGATCGAGATCAGCGACGAGCCGAACGCCAGGCCGATCATCGGCTGCAGCGCGGCCTTGATGCCGGCCTCGTCCGTCGCGCCCTTGCCGACGAACCAGTAGTAGCCGGCCACGCCGAGCAGGCCGAGGCCGACCACGAGCATGCCGGTGATCGCGCCGCCGCGGAAACTCACNAATGCGCCGACCGTGGTCGTTCCGGGTTGGGCGGGGGCGAGCTTGCAGGACGTCGCGAGGCTGGGCGTGGACGAGCTGAGAGGTGGTGGCGAGGCTGGGCGGGGTCGGGCTGTGGGGTTGTTGCGAGGCTGGGCGCGGTCGGGCTGTGAGGTTGTTGCGAGGCTGGGCGTGGACGAGCTGAGAGGTGGTGGCGAGGCTGGGCGGGGGCGAGCTTGCAGGACGTCGCGAGGCTGGGCGTGGACGAGCTAAGAGGTGGTGGCGAGGTTGGGCGGGGGCGCGCTGAGAGGTGGTTGCGAGCTTGGCATGGGCTCGACTTGGCAGGTCGTGGCAGCAGGCGCTACGGAATCCGTAGCGCGTTCCCTTGTCTCCCCCACGCACGCGCAGGGCTGCGCTTTGGCAGCCCGAGCATGCGTTTGGGGGAGACCGGCGGCGCGCAGCGCCGACGCGTGGGGGCAGCACTCGCTCGGCGCTCGGCCCAAGAACCAGATGCTCGCTCGCCTACGAGGCTCGCTGCGCCGGTCTCTTTTTTCCGCTCGGCGCTCGGCCCAAGAGTTCCAGATGCTCGCTCGCCTATAAGGCTCGCTGCGCCGGTCGTCGCATGAGGAACATGCGCCGACCGTGGTCGTTCCGGGTTGGGCGGGGGCGAGCTTGCAGGACGTCGCGAGGCTGGGCGTGGACGAGCTGAGAGGTGGTGGCGAGGCTGGGCGGGGTCGGGCTGTGGGGTTGTTGCGAGGCTGGGCGCGGTCGGACCCCGGGCAGGTCGTGGCAGCAGGCGCTACGGAGATCGTAGCGCGTTCCCTTGTCTCCCCACGCACGCGCAGGGGCTGCGCTTTGGCAGCGAGCATGCGCAGCGACGAAGCTTCCGCCGTCTTGCGAAGCAAGTCGGCGAAGTGTCGCTGGGTTCGCGGCCGTCCGCAGCGCGGGGGAACGGGGGGAGACCGGCGGCGCGTTAGCGCCGACGAGTGGGCATCCTCGCTCGGCGCTCGGCCCAGGGGTTCCAGATGCTCGCTCGCCTGTAAGGCTCGCTGCGCCGGTCTCTTTTTTCCGCTCGGCGCTCGGCCCAGAACCAGATGCTCACGCTCGCCTACGAGGCTCGCTGCGCCGGGGCGCGAGGAACATGCGCCGACCGTGGTCATTCAGGTTGGGCGCGGGCAGGCTGAAGAGGTCATCGGGAGCTGGTGCCGGGCCGAGATGAAGTCGTCCAGGCGTTGGTGCCAGGCTCGAGATGAAGGTCGTCGGGCGTTGGTGCCGGGCCGAGAATGAAGGTCGTCGGGCGTTGGTGCCGGCTCGAGATGGGAGCGTTGGGCGGTCGTTGCTACTGAATCCGTAGCGCGGAGGCCGCCCGAGCATGCGCAGCGACGAAGATGTAGCGCGGGCGGGCTGAGGGGGTCGTCGGGCGTTGGGCCAGCTCGAGATGGGAGCGTTGGGGGGGTCGTTGCTACTGAATCCGTAGCGAATGGTGGTGGGGCTGTCTTGCCCACGCATGCCAGGGCTGCGCTTTCTCCCGGCGCTCGGTCGGCGCTCGGGCTCGCGGGGGCTCTTTGCGAGCGGGGCGGGCGCTGGACGGCGGGGGGCGGCTGGAGGCGAGGAAGTGCCCACCCGCGCGTCGCTTCGCGACGCGACCCTCTAGCTCCGCGCTTGCGCGCGTCGCGGGAGGGTGGGGACGCGCGGCGCTACGTTTTCGTAGTGTCGGGGGCGAGGGTGGAGGCCAGCGGGGCGGGGGCGCGGGGCGGCACATTGTGGCCGAACGGCGGCCTGAAGAGCTTTGAGGGGCGCGGAGCGATCAACCAGCAAAACGGGGGATAGCCCGGCGTATCGGTTGAATGGGGGCCATCCGCGCGCTCCTAGATCCTCGTACGTGAGTTTGTTTGGACCGTGCGGCGCCGCGCACGCCATTGCTTGTCATCACAGCGCGCCGGGGGCCCCCGGCGCGCCTGCCGAGGGACCCTGAATGCCTGACGACCGAAAGCTTCTCCGTCGTGACATCATCCGCTTCGTACCCGCCGCGGCGGGGGGCGCCGCCGTGGGCACGGCCGGCTGTGCGTCGCTGCTGGGTGAAGAGACCATCGAAGCGTTCGTGATCGTGTACAACGACGGGTCGGGGACGGGGTACTTCTGGGGTTGGACCGAGTACCACCTCGACGAGCCCGCCTCACCCGAGCAGGGCGCGCAGCTCAAGCGCGTGCTGCTGCGCGCGCCCGAGGGGGTGGGCGACCTCCGCTTCATCCAGAGCCTGCTCGCGGAGGCGGTCACGCCGGAGGCGCGCACCCCGGTCGCAGAGGGGAGCAACTTCCCGGCGAACGACACGATGGCGGCCCTGGACGTCCTCTACGAGGACAACCTGCGGCCTCTCTTCCCGGATGGTCAAACGATCCGGATCGAATGGAGCGGGACGATCGACGTCACCTATCCGTTCCCGGCCGACGGGATCCAGGTCGACGCCCTCATCGTGATCGAGGTGCTCTGATCCCCTGGGGGGGCTCTCACTTCGGCCCGGCGACCTGAACCTCGGGCTTCGTCTCGTCCTTGTTGATCGAGTATCGGACGAGGGCCCGAAGGACGTCGTTGCGCTGCACGTTGCCGAGGACGACCTTCACGTCCTCGTAGATCGACGGGTCGACGAGCAGCCCGCCGATCGTCCCCTTCCCCGCGCGCACGTCGGCCACGATGGCCTTGAGGTCGCCGGTGAGATCCGCGAGGTTGGCGATCACCTTGGCGGTGTCCCCTTTCCCGCCGTAGAGCAGGTCGTGCAGCAGGCTCTCGCCCTCGCGTACGCCGCGCAGGGTGAGGGCGACCTCGTTGGCGGCGTCCGCGAACTCGTTCAAGCCCTTGGGGCCGCTGCCGTACAGGACGTCGTGCGCGAAGCCGGGGCCGGTGCGCACGCGCGCGACCACGCCGCGGGTGTCTTGCAACAGGCCTTGCGCTTCCTTGGCCGTCTTGTCGAGCGTGTCGACGGCGGCGCTGATCCGATCCGCCTCTCGCTCGTCGGAGATGAGGCGGGTCGCGTAGCCCTTGCCGTGCGCGACCTGATCCAGGATCGAGTTGAGGCCGGCGACGGAGCCTCGGATGTCCTTGTGGAGCTGCTCGTCGGAGAGCGGGCGGGTCGCGCGCTCGACGTTGTCCATGACCGCCTCCGCCTTCACGGCGAGGCCCTCGATCTTCCCGAACATGTCGGAGGGCAGCTCGCCCTCGAGGCGCGTGCCGGGCTTGGCCGCCTCCTGGCTCTCTCCGGGGACGAGCTCGACCATCTTGTCGCCGAGCAGACCCTTGTTCGCGATCTTCGCCTTCGTGTCGACCTTGATGCGCTCGGCCTCGCCCTTCTTGATCCAGAAGCTCACGTAGACGGTGGAGTCGGCGGAGTTCTTCGGATCGTAGCCGACGCGGCTCACCTGTCCGACGTCGATGCCGCCCATGCGCACGGGGGCGCCGGGCTTGAGGCCTTGCACGTCCTGGAAGCTCGTCTTGAACTCGACGGAGGGGTCGAAGAGGTTTCGCTCTTCCCCGACGAGAAAGATCACGAGGCCCATCAGGAAGAGCCCGACGAGGACGAACAGTCCAACCTTCAGGTCGCGGGATCGGGCCATCGGTCTCGAGTGTAAATCAGCGCCGGTGGTTCGGCTACGTGTCCGCGGCGCGATCGCCGCGCCCACATGCGACGCGGCTCACGTCTTCAGCAGGGTTTCGACATCCTCGTTCACGGGTGCGATCCCGTTGATGAAGTCGTGCACCCGAGGATCGGTCGAGAAGCGGAATTCTTCGGGCGTGCCGCACAGAATGATGTGCCCGGAGTGGACCATCGCCATCCGATCCGAGATCGTGAAGGCGCTCTTCATGTCGTGGGTGACGACGATGCTCGTCACGTTGAGGGCCGCCTTCAGGCCCATGATCAAATGATTGATCCGCTCCGTGTTGATCGGATCGAGGCCCGTCGTCGGCTCGTCGTAGAGGAGCACCTCGGGCTGGATCGCGATCGCCCGCGCGAGCCCGACGCGCTTCTTCATGCCTCCCGAGAGGTCCGCCGGGCGCATGTGCTCGATGCCGGGGAGCCCGACGAGCGAGAGGGCCCAGTCGACCCGCTCGCGCATCTGGGCGGGGGTCATCTCGTGCCGGAAATGCTCCTTGAGGCCGTAGCAGACGTTCTCCCCGACGGTGATGCTGTCGAAGAGGGCGGCCCCCTGGAAGAGCATCGCGATGCTGCGGCGGACCTTCGCCGTGTCCGTGTCGTTCATCGTCGTCACCTCCTTGCCGTGGAAGGTGATCGAGCCGCGATCCGTCTCGAGCAATCGGATGAGGAGCTTGAGCATCACGCTCTTGCCCACGCCCGACCCGCCGAGGATCGTCAGCGTCTCCCCCGAGAACACGGAGAGGTCGAGGTGGCGATAGATCGTCTTCGGCCCGAAGGCCTTGCGGACGCCGCTGAATCGAATGAGGGGAGCCCCGATCGGCATCGACGCCCTGGAGCTTACGACGAAGAGGACGGGACCGCATCCGGACCGGCGACGGCCGGCACGAGCGCGGGCTCCGTGCTTCGGACTTGGATCTCGACCCCGCCCTGGAACGTGTTCCTCCGCAGCGCGCCGGTGATGGAGAGGACCTTCCCCTCGCACGCGCCCGCCGCCTCCCCCATCGAGAAGGCGATCCCCGAGAGGGGCCCGCTCGCGTGCTCGAGCTCGAGCTTGAGGTGGCCCTTCAGGTTGCGAGACGCCTTCACGAGCGTGCTCTCGAGGCGGACGAGCGGCATCGGGTTGCCCTCGCCGAAGGGCTCGAAGCGGGCGAGGTCTCTCAGCACGTGCCCGACGTCGTCGCGCGGATCGAGGGTGAGCACCTCTGCGCCGGCGGAAGGAACGAACGCCTCGCCGAGCCGCTGACAGGCGGCGTGCCAGGCGGCGCGGAGCGCGTCGAGCCGATCCGAGCGCACGTGCACGCCCGCCGCGGCCTGGTGGCCACCGAACTGGACGAGCTCGGCGCGGCAGAGATCGAGCGCGTCGTAGAGCGGAAAGCCCTGAGGCCCTCGCACGGAGCCGCGCCCCGTCGCCCCCTCGAGGCCGATCACGATGACCGGCTTCTGCACCGCCTCCGCGATCTTTCCGGCGACGATCCCGACGACCCCCGGGTGCCAGCCCTGCCTCGCCACGACGATCCCGCTGAGGGCGCCGAGGCCCATCTCCGCGACGTCGGCCATCGCCTCGTCGACCATCTGCGACTGCACGAGCCTCCGCTGTTGCTGGACGTGCTCCACGGTGGCGGCGAGGCCCATCGCCGTCGTCGGATCGCGGGTGAGGAGCAGGGCGAGGGCGTCGTCGGGGTCGCCGAGGCGACCGGGGGCGTTGATGCGGGGGGCGATCCGATACGCGATGTCCTCGCTCGTGATGCCGGCGGAGAGGTCCATCTTCGCGAGGTCGGCGAGCGCGCGCAGGCCCGGGCGGACGCCCGCGGAGAGCACCCGGAGGCCGGCCGCCACGAGGGCGCGGTTGTCACCGACGAGGGGGGCCACGTCCGCGACCGTCCCGATCGCGACAAGATCGAGGAACGGCCGCAGATCGAGCTCACGGCCGAGGGTCTTCCGGAGGGCGGCCCCCATGCTCAGCGCGAGCCCGCACGAGGCGAGGTGCTTGTACGGGAATCGACACTCGGGGCGGTGGGGGTTCAAGAACGCGAGGGCCGGCAGCGGATCCTTCGGGACGAGGTGGTGGTCGATGACGACCGCGTCGATGCCGGCCCTCTTCGCGGCGGCGATCCGCTCGTGATCGCTCGAGCCGCAGTCGCACGTCACGAGGAGGGTCGCCCCCGAGGCCTGGATGCGCGCGAGGGCCTTGTCGCTGAGGCCGTAGGCCCCCTCCGTGCGGGTGGCGAGCAGCGGCACCGCCTCTCCGCCGAGCGCGCGGACGAGGCCGGTCATGATGGCGGCGGAGGTGATCCCGTCGCAGTCGTAGTCGCCGAAGATCGCGACCCGCTCCTTGGCGCGGATGGCGCGGGCGATCCGATCGGCGGCCGCCTCGCGATCCGCCATCCCGTCCGGCGGCGTCAGGTGGGAGAGCTTCGGATCGAGCCACTTCGCGAGGTCGCCGGGGATCCGCCGGCGCGAGATGAAGTGGGCGCCGGTGAAGGAGAGGGCGTGCTGGGCGCGGAGCGCCTCGGCCGAGCTCACCCCTCCCGCGAGGAACTCCTTGGAGCGACGAGCTTGGGAGGGGTCCGCGAGCGGAGCGAGCGGGGGGTGGGCATCGATTCGTTGCATCGTGCCGCCTTCGTCGTCCGAAGGCGGTCCTGGTTGCGCCGCGGCCCCGGGAGCTTCGTCCGTCACACGACCGCGTCTGCGCGCTTGCCGCGCCGGGTCCGCGAAGGCTTGACGGCCTTGACCGCGCGCTTGGCGAAGAAGACGCGATCGACCCACTCCGTCGTCGGGGCGGCCACGTAGATCGACGAGTAGGTGCCGACGGCGATGCCGACGAGCATGACGAACGCGAAGTCCTTGATGACCTGGGTGCCGAAGAAGAGGAACATCAGCATCGAGACGGCGGCCGTCATGCTCGTGATGATGGTTCGACCGAACATCTCGGACACGGAGAGGTTCACGATCTGGGAGAAGGTCATCCCGCGGTGGCGGCCGAGGTTCTCTCGGATGCGGTCGTAGACGACGACGGTGTCGGTCAGCGAGTAGCCGAGGATGGTGAGGATCGCGGCCACCGTGGAGAGCGAGATCTCCTTCTGGGTGAGGCACATCGCGCCGATCGAGATGCCGACGTCGTGGATGAGGGCGACGATCGCGCCGGGGGCGAACCGGAGATCGAACCGGATCGCGATGTAGGCCATGATGAAGAAGATCGCGATGCCGATGCTCTTGAACGCGGCGTCGCGGAGCTCCGCGCCGGCCTTCGGGCCGATCCACTCCGAGGACACGGGCGCCTCCGGCGCGGTGTCGGGGCCGAAGTGGGCCTTGATGCCGTCCATGAGCTGGGCGCCCTTCGCCTTGAGGTGGACGTCGATGCGGGCGTCGCCTTCGCGGGCGCTCACGAGCTGGACCGGGTCGTGCTCCTCGAGCGAGATCCCCTGCACCTCTTTGATGCGCTCGGCGACGCGCGCCTCGAGCGCGACGAGCTTCGGGTCCCGGGCCGGCTTGCCGTCGGCGGTCTTCTCTTTGGACTCCGTCTTCGGGACCTGCCAGTCGTAGCGGAGCGTGATCTTCTCGCCGCCGGGGCTGAACTTGATCTCGGTGGGGACGATCTCGGTGTCCGGCTTGCCGTCCTTCATGCAGTCGTCCGGGAGCTCGGTATCGACGAAGCACATCCGGGCGTTCACGGCGTGCTTGGCCTGCTCGCTGATGGCGCTGACCTCCTGCACCCGGATGAGGTAGGTGTCCGTCTTGTCCGGCACCGCCACGACCTCGGCCGCGCCGAACTGCAGCGAGCCGTCGGGGCCGCGGATCCCCTCGACCGCGGAGCGCAGCTCGCCCGCGTCGACGTGCTTCTTGAACTGGACGACGATCTCGGTGCCGCCGCGGAAGTCCGTGCCCCACTTGGGCCCGGGCTTGAAGAACGAGATCGCGCTCGCGGTGAGGAGGAAGGCGGACAGGATGAGGAAGTACTTCCTCATTCCCATGAAGTCGTAGAGCTTGCCCGGCTTGACTAGGTACATGGTGACGTCTCGTTCTTTCGATCAGCCCAGGCTGAGCTGCTTGACCTTACGCCAGCGGACCACCCAATCGAAGATGAGGCGGGTGCACACGACGCCGGTGAAGAGGCTGGCGACCATGCCGACCATGAGCGTCACCGCGAATCCCTTGATCGGCCCCGACCCGTACTGGAAGAGGATGAGGCCGGAGATCAGCGTCGTGACGTGGCCGTCGACGATGGCGGTGAAGGCGCGGTCGTAGCCGATGTCGACGGCCTGGCGCGGGCTCTTGCCGGCGCGCAGCTCGTCGCGGATGCGCTCGTTGATGAGGACGTTCGCGTCGACCGCGATGCCGATGGTGAGGGCGAGGCCGGCCATCCCGGGGAGCGTCATCGACGCGCCGAACATGGCGAGGGTGGCGATCTGGAGGAGGAGGTTGAAGAGCACGGCGAGGTTCGCGATGAACCCGGCGCGGGCGTAGATCACCACCATCACGATGAACACGAGGAGCGACCCGAAGAGGAAGCCCTTCGCGCCCTGGTTGATCGCGTCCGCCCCGAGCGACGGGCCGACCCGCTGCTCGCCCTTGAACTCGATGGGGGCGGGCAGCGCGCCCGACTTCAGCACGAGCTCGAGCTTCGTCGCGTTGTTGAGCTGGTCTTGGGGAGACCCCTGTCCCATCGTGATGCGGGCGCTGCCGCCGGAGATCTTTCCCTGGATGACGGGGGCGCTCTCGACCGCGTCATCGAGGATGATGAGGAAGCGCTTGCCGACGTTGGCGCCCGTGATGCGCTCGAAGTTGTCGGCGCCCTGAGGCGTGAACTCGAGGTTGACCTCCCAGCGACCCATCTCTTGGGGCGACTGCGACGCGCTCTTGTGAGCGTCGCGGATCATGTCGCCGGTGACCTCTGCGCGCGAGTAGATGTAGTAGGTCCGCCAGCCCACCTCTTCGTAGGTGTTGGTCTCGCGGTTGTGCTTCTGGGGGAGCTGCCCGAACACGACTTGGTGGGTGTCGGGGACCTCGAAGTTCTTCTGCACCCACTCCTTGAAGCGCTCTCGAGTCTGCTTCATCGACTCGCCGGGCTGCTTCAGCATCACCGCGTAGTAGAGGATGCCGTTGCTCCCCGCGACGTTCTCGAAGCTGAAGTCGACGTTGGCGTCGACGCACGACTGGCACTGCCCGGCCTTGGCTTGCTGGGCGATGGCGCCGAAGAAATCCGTCGTGTCGTCGGGGAGCTTGAAGTCGAGGCGCGCCGTCTGGCTGATGAGATCCTTGATCTCGCCGAAGGCTCGCTCGTCGGAGCCGGGGACCTCGACGACGATGGTGTCGCCGCTCGGCGCGACGTTCGCTTCCTTCAGGCCGAGGGCGTCGACGCGGCGGTGGATCGTGTCCTTCGCCTGGGCGACCGCGTCGGTGCGGATCCGCTCCTCGGTGTCCTTCTTGATGTGGAAGGTGACGACCTTGCGATCGGAGCCGCGCAGGACGGTGAGCTCCTGCACGAAGCGCTTGAGGAACTCGTCGTTGATGACGCTCGCGTCCTCCTCGCTCTGGAACGTGACGACGATCTTGCCGACGTCCTCGCGGGGCTTCGCGAGCTTCACCCGCTCCTGGAGCTTCTCGATCTCGGCGACGGTGGGGAGCGACTCCTCACCGGTGATCTTGAACTTGCGGGCGAGGTTCGTTCGGATGTCGTCGTAGTAGCGGTCGCGCTTGTCTTTGATCGCCTGCTGGACGTCGACGACGTACTCGACGCGGAAGCCGCCCTTGAGATCGAGGCCGCGGACGAGGCGGAACGGGATGTTGCTGCGGAGCCATCGGCCGAGGCCGAACTCGCCCTCTCGAGAGCGGTCGTCGATCTCCTTCTGCTGCTCCTCGGTGTACGAGGCGTCGACGTCGGGGCGATCGAACCGCTCGTCGATGTACGTCGGGTAGAGACAGACGATCGACGCGAGGAGGAGGGAGGCGCAGAAGCCGACCTTCGCCCGCCAGGCGCTGTCGACCCAAGGCCCGGCCGCGACGAGCACCCACGGGACGAGCAGCACGAAGAGCGCTGTCACCCAGAACACGTGGTAGTGCGCGGCGACCGCGGCGAACGCGGCGATCCCCGCGCCCCAGATCATCACGGTGCGTTTGCTCTTGAGGAGGTAGGCAGCGCCGCCGAAGAGAGCGGCGGCCCCCGCGAGCCCGTACTGGAGTTGCGTGTAGATCACGACTCAGCTCTTGTCCTTCGCGCTTTTGTCGGTGGACTTGGTGTCTTTGGCCTTGTCGTCCGACACCTTCGGCTTGTCCTTGGCCTTCCCGTCGTCCTTCTTCGCGTCGTCGGCCTTCGCGTCCTTGGACTTGTCGTCCTTGGACTTGTCGTCCTTGGACTTGTCGTCGGTCTTCTTCGGGTCGATGTCGCCGCCTTCGATCGCCTCTTTGCGGAAGGCCACGAACACGCCGGGGGCGAGCTCGAGATCGACGGTGCGTTCGCCCACCTTGACGATCTTCCCGATGGCGCCGCCGCGCGTGCCGACCCGATCGCCGACCTTGAGGTTCGCCTCGATTTCCTTCTGCTTCTTGTTCTGGCTCCTCATCATGAAGAGGATGAGGAGCACCGGGAGCAGCATGATCAGGAAGCCGAAGGGGCCTCCCAAGAAGCCGCCGCCACCGCCGCCGGAGGAACCGCCGGGAGAGGGTGCGTCGGGAGGAGCCCCGGGCGAGCTGGGCTGGAGCGTGAACGCGAGCGTGGACAAGGTCGGGTGCGTTTAGTCAGTTTCGGCCAGGTCGGCAAGCACGACGCTTCGACTCGAGCAGCGGAGGTCGCCCGCCAAGACAAGCGAAACGAGGTGGATGCAAACACGCTCTTGACAGTCGGACCCCAGCCGACTATCTGTGCCGCCCTCTCAGGCGCGTAGCTCAGCGGTAGAGCACTACCTTGACACGGTAGGGGTCGTTGGTTCGAACCCAATCGCGCCTACAAAGATTCCGGCCCGCGTTGATTCCCCCCTCTCGGGGCCCGGCGGGCGGTTGCCGATGCGGGTGAACCCGGCGGTCGCCCACGCGTAGACTCCGTCGTGATGACGGTGACGGAGCTCGCTCGACTGTGCGCCGCCCTCGACGCGCCGTTCGCAGACACGGGGAAGATCCTCGCTGAGGCCCGCCTCTCCGCCGACGATTGGGCGCAGACGAAGAGGCGCGTGATGGCGGAGATCGCCGAGCGGGCGCGAGCGGGTGACCCTGGGCCAAGCATCGAGTTTCGGGAGGCCTACGCGGCGAGCCGCGAGGGCCGAGCCAAGGAAGCAGCGGCCGGCGGGAGCTACGCCGCGCCCGAAGCAGCAGCGCCGGCGGCGACGGCCGAGCCCGGCTCGGCGTCGTTCGACCCGATGGAGGACGAGCCCACCACGCTGAACGATCGCTCGGACCCCGTCGTCGAGGCGGCCCCCTCCCCCGCGATCGGCTTGGCGAGCCCGCCCGAGATGCCGAGCTACATGCGCCTCGCCGGTCGCTCTGCCGCCGCGCCCCCCGCGCCGGCGATGCCTTCCGTCAGCGCGACCGGGCCCTCCGCGCTCGGCGTGCCCGCAGCCTTCGTGATCGCGCCGCCGCCGATCGCGACGCCCTCGACCACCGGCGATGCGGGGGCCGCCACCGACCGCCCGCCCGCGGACTTGCCGGCGCACATCGCCGCGGCGCGGGGGGCGGGGGCGAGCGCGACCGCGGACATCCCGACGCCCGCCGTGCAAGCCCCACCCCTCCCCTTTCAGCCGAAGCAGACCTCGTCGCCGCCGCCCCTGGCCGCTTCGGCCGCGCACGTCTCGACCGGGACATCGGAGGTCGCGACGCCGGGCGGGGCCGCGCCCGCGCTGCCCTTCAAGCGCTACGTCGAGCTCTGCATCGAGCGCGAGCGGGCGAGCTCGGAGGAAGAGGCGGCGAGCCGGCTCCAAATGTCGGCCAACGAGCGCGCTCTGGCGCGCGGGTATTGGGATCCTCGGGTAGCGTCCGATCCGAACGTCCGCGCCGCGCTC
>JBGAID010000104.1:0-18780 GCA_044225865.1 Polyangiaceae bacterium
ACCCGCCCGACCCGCCAGAGCCACCAGACCCACCGCCGCCGCCCGCCCCCCCCGAGGTGGGGAAGAGAGACGCCGTCGGAATGACCTGTTTCGCCTGGCTCGGGCTCGACCATTTCAACCGAATGGTGGCGGTATCCACCTTCTCCCAATACTCGAGCTTGATGTCGTATTTCTGTCCCGCGACGAGCGCGACCGTGCCGCTATCCTCCACGGCGGAGTGACTCGTCCAATGGTCGACGAGGAGCTTCCCGTTGACCCACAGCCGCACGCCGTCGTTCGACAATGTGTAGAAGCGATAGGTCTCCGAGTACTTCGCGAGCACCTGTCCAGTCCAACGCACGGAGAAGTAGTTGGAGCCCATTCCGTCGGCCGGTACGCCCGTCCACGAGAAGTCGACCTTGGGGTCGATCCGATTGACCTTGGGGACCGTGAAATCGGCCTCATCGAAGTACTGGCCGCTCAAGCCGTTGGTCACGGTGAGGGCCTCCGCTTCGCTGTCGATGGCCTCTTCTTCGTCCTCGGGCTCCGTGCTCTCGCCTCCGGCGCAAGCCATGAAGAGACCCGTCAACAGAAGGGCAGAGAAGGCCCGCGGGCCTCGAAGTGCTCGATCGTTCACGCTGTTGCCTTTCGAGTAAGCGGCTGCGTCGGGCGCAGGCTCGCGTCGGCGCGGACATTTCAATCCGACGCCCGTTCGTGGAGCATCGTCGGACGGACACACGACGACGCTGATACTGCCGGCCTGAAGCTCACTGCGTAGACCCCCTTGGACTCCGTCCACTGCGTGGACTGCGTCCAATCCGGTTCGTACCTGGATCCGCTCCGCCTCCGCGCACGGCGCGGCAAGTGAAGGGCGGAGCAGCTCCAGGCGCGAAAGCTCGAAGTCTGGCCGTGGACCTCTTTGCTTCTGGGTACGGCCGGATCCGGAAGCGGACTTCCGGCCGGCAGTAGCTCGGCTCGCGGATGGGCCGGGAGCGCCACGTCTATGTCGAACGGCTACGGTCTATCACGCACTGCGCGGTGCGCAAGCGCCGCACGTGGCATTCGTCTCCACGTGCGGCGCGGCTCGATCCGCCCCCTCGCACCGCGACGGCCGGATTACCAATTGCCTCGCATCCAACTGGAGAGAGAAGAGACCCGCTCCGTGCGGTGATCGGTGACCCGATCGTCTTGCGATCGATAGGTGCGGATCTTGTCGCCCCGCATTCCACTGCCGACCTGCGCGCGACGGTCGCGGTCCCGATCGAGGCGCGCCCCCTCCTCGCTCTGCTCCTTCAGCTTCGCGGCGAGGATTCGCATCGCCATCGCGAGGCTCTGGTGCTGCGACCGCATGTCGACCCGCACCACGATGCCCGTCGGCAGATGCTTGAGCGTGACACACGACTCCGTCTTGTTGCGATGCTGTCCACCGGGCCCAGTGCCGAGGCTCTTCTTGATCTCGAGATCCTCTCTCGCGATCTCGACCCGGTCCTCGCGAGGCGGCGAGAGCACGGCCACCGTGATGGTGGACGTGTGAACGCGACCCCGGCGCTCGTTCGGCGGCACGCGCTGCCATCGGTGTCCCCCTCCCTCGTCGGCGAAGAGCGCTCGAGCCCCTCGACCCTCGAACATCACGGAGACGAAGCCAGGGCGGCAATCGACGAGCGTGTGGTCAAAGCTCCCTCCGGGCCGCGGCCCGGACATACACGGCGAGCTGTTCCATGACGAGGAGCTTGGCGTCGTCGCCGCCCTCGGCGGCGCGGATTTCGAGGACCACCGATTCCATGACTCACCTCCCGCGGGGAGCCCCGCATTGGCAGGGGAGGCGACGGGGCCGAGGGTCGACTCCTGACCATCGATCCCGGAATCGGGACGGAGCGTCCCATGGGCGGACAGCCCAACGCCGCTCCGGGCGCGAAATCCGCCTCAGCCTGCGGCTTCGGACTGGTACGGACCTCGCTCAGGCGGGGGCGATGGACGTCCCCAGACCGCAGCGAAGGAGGAGGCTCGCACGCGCGGGCCTCCTCGTCGCGATCGCGGCCGGCGCCGTCACCACCGCCGCCTTCGGCTTCGTGCGCGCGTCGAACACCACCGCGAGCGTGTCTCGCCGCGACGTGCGCGTGGAGACGGTGCGCCGGGGCCCGCTCGTCCGCGAGGTGCAGGCGCGGGGGACGCTCGTCCCCGATCAGGTGCAATGGGTGACGGCGGCCGGTCCCGCCCGCGTCGCGCGGATCGACGTCGCCCCTGGAGCGAGCGTCACGGCGGGGCATTCGCTCGTCGTCTTGGAGAACGCCGAGCTCGAGCTCGCCGCCCTCGACGCCGAGCGCGCGGCGAGCTCTGCGCGCGCCGATGTCGCGGCCCTGCTCGGTCGCTCGCAGGTCGAATTGCTCGAGAGTGACGCGACGCGCGCCGCGATGGAGACGGAGCTCTCCGCCCTTCAGAGCCGGGCCCAGACGACGGCAGCTCTCGCCCGGGAGGGGCTCGCTCCCGCCGCGGATGCGCGCGAGCTCGACGTGCGCACGCGCGGGGCGCGGACCCGCGTCGACATGGAGCGTTCACGACGTGCGCTGGTCGATCGCGGCGCTCGCGACGAGCTCGCGGCGCGGACGGAAGCGGTGAAGAAGATGGATGACGTGGCCCGGTTCCGGCGCGATCAGCTCAGAGCGCTCGCGATCAGCGCCCCCACCGAGGGCATCGTCCAAGAGATGCCGCTCGAGCCCGGCCAATGGGTCACGGCGGGCACGGTATTGGCGAAGATCGCGAAGCCCGGGCGATTGAAGGCGATCCTCGAGGTGCCGGAGGCCCTCGCCGCGGAGGTGGTCAAAGGAGAGGTCGTCCATTTGACGCTCCCCTCGAGCGCGGTCGAGGGCGTGGTGACGAGGGTCGACCCGCACGTCGAGCGCGGAGCAGTGCGGGTCGAGGTCGGCATCGCCGATCCCATGCCGCCCGGGGCGCGGTTCGACCTCGCCGTCACCGGCACGATCGAGATCGAGCGGGTCGAGGACTCGCTCGTGGTCGCCCGCCCGCCCGGGGCGGCGGCGGGGGCGGCCGAGGTCTTCATCCTGGAGCGCGACGGGACGGCGAAGAAGCGCGTCGTCCACTTCGGGCGCGGATCCGTCCACCAGCTCGAGGTGTTGGACGGCGCCGAAGAAGGTGAGGGGCTGCTCTTTGGCGACCTCGAGCGGTTCGCGGCTTTTCAATCGATTCGCGTGACGGATTGAGGTGACGACGATGACGAACGAATCGAGTGTGCTCTTGAAGCTCACCCAAGTCTGCAAAGTGTTCCAGGCCTCGGACATCGAGACGCACGCCCTCCTCGGGGTCGATCTCGAGATTCGAAGAGGGGAGTTCCTGAGCATCGAGGGCCCCTCCGGCTCCGGCAAGACGACGCTCCTGTCCATACTCGGGATGCTGGACACCCCGACGAGCGGGACCTATCGCTTCGAGGGGGAGGCGGTCGAGGGCTTGGGGGCGAAGGCGCGCGCGCTCGCCCGGAATCGACGCATCGGGTTCATCTTCCAGACCTTCAACTTGATTGGCGACCTCGACGTCCTGGAGAACGTCGCGCTGCCCCTTCGCTATCGAGGGATGTCCAGGGCAGAGCGGAGCGCTCGCGCGGAGCACGCCCTTTCACAGGTGAAGATGAGTCACCGCGCCCGCCACCTGCCCAGTCAGCTCTCGGGGGGGCAGCAGCAGCGGGTCGCGGTGGCGCGGGCCATCGCGACAGAGCCCTCGCTGCTGCTCGCGGACGAGCCCACCGGGGCCCTCGACTCGAAGAATGGAGACGCGGTGATGGAGCTGCTCGGCGAGCTCTCCCGCGCGGGGACGACGCTGTGCATGGTGACGCACAACCCGGCCTACGCCGCCCTCGCGTCGCGGGCGGTGCACCTCTTCGATGGGCGAATCACCGATGATCTGGCGAGGGCGGCGTGAGATCTCTCTTCGACTTCGCCGAGGACGCCTGGCTGGGGCTCCGCCAGATCGGCAGGCGCCCGGGCTTTCACGCCGTGGTCATCTTCGTCTTCGCCCTCGGGATCGGCGTCACGGGGGCGATGCTCGCCGTCGTTCGCGGAGTGCTGCTCGTCGACCCGCCATTCCGCGACTCGAATCGGATTGTCGTGTTGAGCGCGCCCCAGCCGGGCGTCCCCGACGCTCCATATTCCGGTCCTGACTTCGTCGACATCGCCGCCCAGACCAAATCCCTCGCCGCGGCGGCGGCGTTCTCCTCCCAGAGCACGAGCATCGCCTCCGGCGGCGAGGCGGTGAGCGTGGCCTCGTGCGCGGTGACGGGGCGGTTCTTCGAGGTGCTGGGGTACTCGGCGGAGCACGGCCGATTGCTCGACTCCGACGACGAGGCGAAGGCGGAGCGGGTCATGGTCATATCCGATGACCTCTATCGCACGCGGTTCGGAGGCGATCCGACGACCGTCGGCCGGACGGTGAAGCTTGGAGGCGAGCCCTATGTCGTCGTGGGGGTCCTCGGCCCGGAGGAGCGGTTCGGAGGGTACTACGCGACGACCGATGTCTGGATACCGCTGCCGCTCTCGGCGCCAGGCGCCCCCGAGATCCTGACGGAGCGCGGGTCGCACAACTTCATGGGCATCGGCCGGCTCGCGGACGGGGTGGACGTGGCGACCGCACAGTCGGAGCTGTCCGCGATCGCGGCCCGCCTCGAGCAGGCCTATCCTCAGACCAACACCCACGTCGGGGCGCGGGTCGTCTCCTTGAAGGAGCATATGGTCGGTCGGTCGCGCCGGCCGCTCACGTTGCTGTTCGGCGCCATCCTCGCCGTGCTCCTCCTCGCGTGCGTGAACGTCGCCAATCTGCTGCTGTCGCGCGGGGCGTCGCGCCGCGGAGAGATCGCGATGCGGGCCGCCCTCGGAGCGTCGCGCGGGCGCATCGTGCGCCAGCTCCTCGCGGAGGCGACCGCGCTCTCGCTCGTGGGAGGAGGGCTCGGCTTGATTGTCGCGCTGTGGGCGGTCGATCTCTTCAAATCCTTCTTTGCCTCCGCGGTCCTCCCCGCCGTACTGGCGCGGGTTCATCTCGACGCGGCGAGCGTGGGCGGGACGATCGCGATCGCGGTCGCGAGCGGCGTCGCGGCCGGGATCGCCCCTGCCCTCGCGGTCTCGCGGCCGGAGGCCTTCGAGTCCCTCAAGGAGGGGGCGGCGCGCGCGACGACGGGGACGAGCGGCCGCTTGCTCCGGAACGTCTTGGTGGGCGCTCAGGTCGCCATTGCCGTGTGCTTGTTGGCGGGGGCGGGCTTGCTCGGGAAGAGCTTCGCCGCCGTCACCAACGTGGACATCGGCTTCTCCACTCAGAATCGGTACGCCGCCAACGTCACCCTGCCCTCGGCGCGCTTCGACGGCGAGGATAGAATCATCGCCTACGAGCGAGCGGTGGCGGGCGAGCTCGCGGGAAGGGCGGGGGTCACCGCGGTGGCGACGGTCGACCGGCTGCCCCAAGGCGGATGGAACACGAATGGCGACATCGTCATCGACGGCCTGCCGCCCTTCGCCCCCGGAGAGTCGCCCGACGTCGAGAGGCGACGGGCGTCGGCGAGCTACTTCGCGACGCTCGACATCAGGATCGTCAAGGGGCGGGACTTCACCGAGAGCGACGTCGCCGGGTCGGCGCCGGTCATGATCGTGAACGAGGCCTTCGCGCGTCGCTTCTTTCCCGGGGAGGATCCGATCGGCAAGCGAGCGCGCTGGGACACCGACAACCTGCCATTCGCGGAGATCGTCGGGGTGGTCGCGGACATCCGTGACGGCAGTCCGGATGCGCCCGCGTCGCTCGTGTCATATCTCCCGTTCGCGCAGCACCCCGACCCGAGCTTCGCCTTCGTGATCCGCACCAGCCCCGGCGCGGACGGGAACGCGATCTTGAGGAGCGCCCTCGCGGCGGTGGACCCGGAGCAACCGCCATCTCGGGTGCAGCCCCTCTCCGCCGTCACGGCGCGCCAGATCGCCGCCCGGCGCGCGACGATGACGCTCCTCGCCGCGTTCGCGGCGATCGCGGTGCTCCTCGCCGCCCTCGGGATCTACGGGGTCGTCGCCCACCGCACCGCGGAGCGAACGCGCGAGGTCGGGATCCGACTCGCCCTCGGCGCGACCCCGCGGGACGTGGTCGGGATGGTCGTCGGTCAGTCGATGACGGTCGTGGCGATCGGCCTCGGGGCGGGCCTCGCGCTCGCCCTCGCCGGCTCCGGGATGCTCGACTCCTTCCTGTTCGAGACGAGCGCGCTCGACCTCCGGGTGTACGCCGGGGTCACCGCGCTCGTCGCGGTGGTGGGCCTGCTCGCGTCGCTGTTGCCAGCGAGGCGCGCCGCGGCCGTACCCCCCTCCACGTCTCTTCGCTATGAATGAGGCTTCATGATGGCAGCGAGCCCCCGCGTCCTCGTCGTGGACGACCACACCGATGTCTTGGAGGCGATTCGGTTGCTGCTCAAGGCATCCGACATGGCGGCGACGACGGCGAAGACGCCGGCGGCCGCCCTCGCCGCGCTCGCACAGAGCGCGTTCGACGCCGCCCTCATCGACATGAACTTCACCCGGGACACGACGTCGGGGGCCGAGGGGATGGACCTCCTCGGGCGGATCTTGGAGCTCGACCCGACGTTGCCGGTCGTGGTCATGACGGCGTGGGGCACGGTGGACGGCGCCGTCTCCGCGCTGCGCCGCGGGGCCCGCGACTATGTGCAGAAGCCCTGGGACAACGCGCGCCTCGTCGCGACGCTCAACGCCCAGGTCGCCCTCGCCGCCGCGCTCCGTGAGACGCGGCGCGCGGACGCGGAGCGCGAGCGGAGGAACGAGCGGGACCGCCCCGAGATCTCGGCCCGGTCGCGGGCGATGCGCGACGTCATGGAGATCGTGGAGCGCGTAGCGCCCTCGGACGCGAACGTCCTCCTCACCGGGGAGCACGGCACCGGGAAGGAGGTGGCGGCGCGCTACGTCCACGCCGCGTCTTCGCGCGCCGCGGGGCCGTTCATCGTCGTCCACGCGGGCGCCCTCGCGGACGGCGTCTTCGAGAGCGAGCTGTTCGGGCACGTCAGAGGCGCGTTCACCGACGCGAAGTCCGACAAACAGGGGTGCTTCGCCCTCGCCGACCGCGGGACGCTCTTCTTGGACGAGGTCGGGACGATGCCACTCGGCCAGCAGTCCAAGCTGCTTCGGGTGCTCCAGACTGGCGAGTTCGCCCCCGTCGGGTCGGCCCGAGTGTGCCGGGCGAGCGTGCGCGTCGTCGCCGCCACGAACGCGGACCTGTCGGCCCTCGCCAAGGAGGGGGCCTTTCGAGAAGACCTGCTCTATCGATTGAACACGATCGAGATTCGCCTCCCGCCCCTCCGCGACAGACGCGAGGACATCCCGGCATTGGCAGGTACGTTCCTGAGGCGTCTCCGGAGCCGGTATCCCGGCTGTCCGACCGAGCTCTCGTCGCGGGCGATGGGGGCCCTCCTCGAGCATCCATTCCCGGGGAACGTCCGCGAGCTCGAGCACGCGATGGAGCGCGCCTGCCTGCTGGCGCGGGGTCCCTCGATCGAGGCGGAGGACCTCGGGCTGAAGGCGAGGGCGACGCCACCCGAGGACGGAGGGCTCGACGGGATGACGCTGGAGCAGGCAGAGGCCCACCTCATCAGGCGGGCCCTCGCGCGGCACCGCGGGAACGCCGTGGCCGCCGCTCAATCGTTGGGACTGTCGAGGAGCGCGCTGTATCGAAGGCTCCTTCAATACGGCATCAAGGCCTCTGGATGAGGGGGCACGAGGGTCGGCTTCTCGCGCTGCTCTACGCCGGCGGCGCGCCCGCCGTCGTCGTCTCGGTCGCGCTCCTGTTCAGCGGCGATCTCTCCGACAAGGTCCGCTTCACGTTGGCGCTCGCGGTGATCGGCTCCTACGCGCTCGTTCCTCTGACGCTGCGACGTCGCACCCTCGAGCCCCTCCGGGCCCTCGCGAGCGTCCTCGAGGCCTTCCGACAAGGTGACTACTCCGTGAGGAGCCGGGATCACCACGGGCTCGGGCCGCTCGCCGACGCGGCGCGAGAGCTCAACGCGCTCGGCGACGCGCTGCGCGACCATCGATTGGGGGCGATGGAGGCGACCGCCCTCGTGGAGCACGTCGTCCGTGCCATCGACGTGGCCGTCTTCGTGATCGATGACAGAGGCGTGGTGAAGCTCTCGAACGGGGCCGCGGACGCGCTGGTCGGGGCACCGTGCACCGGCGAGGATTCCATCGCGATTGGCCTGAGGCCATTGCTCGAGACCCCGCAGGGACATGTCGAGACGCCGTCGCTGCCGGGAGCGCGCGGGCCGATGGAGATTCGGAGCCGGGAGTTCCGGCGCGGCGGCAAGGCCCACACGCTCCTCGTGGCCGCCGATGTCGCGCGCGCGCTCCGCGAGCAGGAGCGGGAGGCGTGGCGCCGGCTCGTGCGCGTCCTCGGCCATGAGATCAACAGCTCCCTCGCCCCTATCCAATCCATCGCCGCCATGATGACGGAGCTCCTCGACAAGCGGCCTCGGCCCCCCGATTGGGAGGACGATCTGAGGTCCGGCCTCGCCGTCGTCGGCCGGAGGTCCGCGTCCCTCGCTCGCTTCTTGGTCGCGTACGCGCAGCTCGCGAAGCTCCCTCCCCCGAAGCTCGCCCGCGTCGAGGTGGCGCAGCTGGTCGATCGGGTCGCGGCCCTCGAGCAACGAGTGAAGGTGAGGGTCGAGCCCGGTCCTCCCGCGACCGTCGTCGCCGACGCCGATCAGCTCGAGCAGGTGCTCATCAATCTGATCCGCAACGGCGCCGACGCGGCCTCGCCCGCGGGCGGCGGGGTGTCGCTGACGTGGCGGCCGGGGCCGCTCGGGATCGAGATCATCGTCGACGACGACGGTCCCGGGATCGCAAACCCGGACAATCTCTTCGTTCCATTCTTCACGACGAAGCCCGATGGGTCGGGCATCGGGCTCTGCCTGTCGCGACAGATCGCGGAGGCGCATGGGGGAACGCTGACCCTCGCGAACAAGCCCGACGCGCCGGGCGCGCGCGCCTCCCTCGTCATCGCGGCCTATCGAGGCGCGGACGCGCACCCGATGTAGCAACACACCCCATCGCGTCGCCTCCGCGCGCCGCTATGCTCGATCGGGTCATCGCCATTGTCCTCGGGGGCTCCGCGCGCCGGCGCGCGCGATGAGCTCGCGAAGCTCCGCCGAGGAGCAGCCGCCGCCTCGTGCTCGACCAATCATCATGGCCTACCCGCGCATCGAGGACCACGGCATCATTGGTGATATGGGCACCGTCGCGCTCGTCGCGATGAACGGGACCATCGATTTCCTCTGTGCCCCTTCGTTCGACTCCCCGTCCGTCTTCGCTGCCCTGCTCGACGAGCGCAGCGGAGGTGCCTTCCAGCTCGAAGCGCTGCTCCCCGACGCGGTCCACCGGCAGCTCTACCTCCCGGAGACGAATGTCCTCCTCACGCGCTTCCTCGGCGACGAGGCGGTAGCGGAGATCTCCGACTTCATGCCCGTGACGGAGCGAGGGGATCGGCGCATCGTGCGTCGAACGAAGGTGATCCGAGGGACGGCGCGGTTCTCGATGCGTTGCGCCCCGCGCTTCGACTACGGTCGCGCCGGCCACACCGCGACGCAAGACACGGAGGGGGTGACGTTCGTCGAGAATGCTCCCGGCCGAGGGGCGCTGAAGCTGATGGCCTCCGTCCCGATGACGCTGGATTCGGGGGACGCCCTCGCCTACTTCACCCTCCGGACCGGAGAGGTCGCCTCGTTCGTGCTGGACCTCGCTCCTGCCGATCGCCTGCCCTTGCCAGGCGACCGCTACGTCGCGGAGGTGTTCAAGGAGACGGCGAACTACTGGCGAGCGTGGGTCGGCAAGGGGACGTATCGAGGCCGGTGGCGCGAGATGGTTATGCGCTCGGCGCTGACGCTGAAGCTCTTGACGTCGCGAGAGCATGGCTCCCTCGTGGCCGCTCCCACCTTCGGTCTTCCAGAGCAGCTCGGGGGGACGCGGAACTGGGACTATCGATATACCTGGATCCGGGACGCCTCCTTCACACTCTACGCCCTCATGCGGCTCGGCTACCGATCGGAGGCGGCCGCGTTCATACGATGGGTGGAGGCGCGCTGTGCCACCCAGGGGCAGACCTCTCCCCTCGCCATCCTCTATCGACTGGACGGCACGCGTGAGGTCTCGGAGGTCGCGCTCCCCCACCTCCATGGCTATCTCGGGTCTCGGCCCGTGAGGATCGGCAACGCCGCCGCCTCCCACCTCCAGCTCGACATCTATGGCGAGCTCTTGGACGCGATCTACCTCCACGACAAATTCGCGGAGCCGATCTCCTTCCAGCTCTGGTCCGACGTGACGAGGCTCGTGGATTGGGTGGCCGACAATTGGAAGCTCGCCGACGAGAGCATCTGGGAGGTGCGGGGGGGCCGGCGCGAGTTCCTCTATTCGCGCGTGCTCTGCTGGGTCGCGCTCGACCGAGCGCTGCGGATCGCGAGGCGCCGGTCGCTCCCCGCCCCCGTCATGCGGTGGCACGACGCTCGGGACGCCGTCTTCATGGACGTCCACTCCCGCTTCTTCGATCCGGAGATCGGGGCCTTCGTCCAGTCCCCGGGGACGAAGACCATCGACGCCGCCGCCCTGTTGATGCCGCTCGTACGGTTCATCTCCCCGACCGACCCTCGTTGGGTAAGCACGATGAGGGCCGTCGAGAGCAGGCTCGTCGTCGACTCACTGGTCTATCGTTATCGCCTGGATCGGGACTTCTCCGACGGGCTCCCCCCGGGCGAAGGCACGTTCTCGATGTGCTCGTTCTGGTACGTGGAGTGTCTATCGAGGATGGGAGATCTCGAGAAGGCACGGTTCTATTTCGAGAAGATGCTCGGGTACGCCAATCACCTCGGGCTCTTCGGGGAGGAGCTGGGACCGCGCGGTAGCCACCTCGGCAACTTCCCTCAAGCGTTCACCCACCTCGCCCTGATCAGCGCGGCGTACGATCTGGATCGGCGCCTGTCGGAGGCGGGGCATCCTCTCTGAGGCTCGGGGAGGGAAAGAGCAGCTCGTGGATGAGCCGCCGCGCGAGCGCGCCGCCGAACGCGCGCCCGAGCAGCCCCAGGAAGCGATCGTCTTCGCGGTGAGCCCGGGAATAGGCCTCGACGCGCGCGGCCACCAGCGGGGCCGTCGCGGCGGAGGGCGATGCGGACGCAAGGGCCGCCACCCAGCACGAGAAGAAGTCCATGAACGCCGCGAAGAGCTCCCCGGAGCGCGAAGGTGGCACGTGCGCGAACAGGTGATGGGGACTGAATAGATCCCGACAGAACGGCGGCAGGGGCCCGGAGCTCTCCAATCGACGGTGGCGGGCGCGCGCCTCGGCGAAGTCGACATTCGGGGCAGGGCCGGCGCCGTTCGGGAGGGTGGGTGACGCGTCGAGGGCGAGCATCACCCGGTCCGGCCTGGCGCTCACCCAGTCGGCCCCGAAGATGGGCGCGGGCCACTCGGGGCGAGGGAAGCAGACGACGCTCGCGACTCGGAGGCTCTCTCCCTCGAGGAGGGTGAAGCGCGAGAGCCACAGCTTGTCGCTGGAAGAGGCCCGCGTTCGGATCGTGACGGGGCGACCGGCATAGGCGCCGCGTCGCTCGAGCAGCGCCTCATCGACGTCGAACGGCCGGAGCGGAGTCGCTCGAGCAAGCGCAGAGAACGCGGCGTCGAGCGCGGCCGCGGGCCCGTAAGGAGGCGCGTCCAAGGTCAGCTCGGGGCTTCGGCCCCCCGTGACGACGAAGGTTGCGAGACGCTGCGCCTTCGATGGTGCAGCGCGAGCACGGCGCGAATGGCGCGGTCGTCGATGGGCTTGACGATGTAGAGGTCGAACCCGCACTCGATGGCGCGCCGCCGATCTTCGTCCCGACCATATCCGCTCACCGCGACGAGGAACGTCTCGGCCACACCGCTCGAGCGCAGCCGCTTCGCCACTTCATAGCCGTCGATCCCCGGCAACCCGATGTCGACGAGCGCGATGTCGGGGCGGATCGCCTCCGCCATGGCGAGGCCCGTCTTGCCATCCGCCGACGTCGTGACGCGATGACCCTGGTTCGTGAGCCAGAGCTCGACGAGCTCCCGCGTGTCCACGTTGTCTTCGACGACAAGGATGTCCAGCGCCGCGGGCGGAACGGGCTCCTCGGGCTCGCGCGACCCGTGGGCCGTCGGCCCCGCCGGCGCGGCCGCCACCGAGAGCGGAAGGCGCACGGTGAACGTCGACCCCATTCCCACCCCCGCGCTCGAGGCTTCGACCGATCCCCCGTGCAGTCGCACGAGGTTCTGCACCATCGTGAGGCCGATCCCGAGGCCGCCGAGGGATCGCGACAGCGCCTGCTGGGCCTGCACGAAGGGCTCGAAGACGGCTGCGAGCATGTCGGCGGAGATGCCGGCTCCGTGGTCTTTGACCGTGATCTCGACGTGGCGATCCTCCAAGAGGCGCACCGCGAGCGAAATGGTCGTCTTCGGCTCGGAGTACTTGGAGGCGTTGACGAGGAGATTGGCGATGATCTGCTCGAGCCGCAGAGCGTCGCCATCGAGGATCACCGGCGCCTCGGGGAAATCCAGCTCGAGCGTCTGGTGGCGCGCGGCCATGGCCTGGGTGCACGAGTGAATGGCCTGCTTCACCGCGTCCAGCAAGTCCGTCGGCTCGCGACGGAGCTGGATGAGCCCGCGGGTGATCCGCGAGACCTCGAGGAGGTCGTCGACCATCCTCGCGAGGTTCGCCGTCTGCCGGTGGATGGTAGAGCAGAGCTTGACCCCTGCCCCGTCGCCGGAGAGTCGGCTCTCGAGGAGGGTGTTGGCGACACTGATCGCGTTCAATGGATTGCGCAGCTCGTGGGCGAGCATGGCGAGGAACTCGTCCTTCCTCCGATTGGAGAGGGCGAGCTCCTCGGCGCGCACCTTCTGCTCCCGCTCGAGCCGCCGGCGATCCGAGATGTCGTGGAGGATCAACACCGTCCCCTCGATGTGGCCGGCCTCGTCCACGATCGGGTCGGCGGTGACGTGGAGCGTCCGGTCGTGAATGGTCGTCTCCAGCTCCCGGCGGCGCGGCGAGCCGACGCGAAGGAGATCGACGACCGCCTCGCGGCCGACGAGGGGGGCGAGCACGTCGACGGCGGAGCGGCCGAGGAGAGGCTCGACGTCCCGTTCGGAGGGGTGGCTCGCCTCCCCTCCCCCGCGCTTGCCGCCTCCGTGCAGCTGAATCTGGGCCGCCGCCTCGTTCGCGAGCTCGACGTTGCCCTTCGCGTCCACGAACAAGAGGGGCTCGGCGATGGCGGAGAACGTCCTCTGGAGACGGCGCGTCGTGCGACGCTCGCTCATCTCTGCCTTGCGCGTCCGGAGGGCGGCCCTCAGAACGGCCACCAGCTCCGCGGGCTCGAAAGGCTGGGGGACGTACGCGTCTGCCCCGCTGTCGAGCCCGGCGACGCGGCGTTCGCTCGAAGGGAACGTGGCCGACGTCTGCACGACGAGGACGGCCTGGGTGAGGGGATTGTCCTTGATGCGACGGCAGACCTCGAGGCCGCTCAAATCCGGGAGCTTGACGTCGAGGAGGACGAGGGCGGGCCGCTCGGACGCGACGATCTCGAGGGCCTGCCGGCCATTGACCGCTTCGAGGACCTCGAACCCGGCCTTCTTCAGGATCTTCGTTGTGAAGTAGCGAGTCGCGTCGTCGTCGTTGACGTTGAGAACGCGGTCGGCGGTGCTATCGACCATCGAGTCTCACCTCGGTTTCCGGCGTCTTGATTGCGTGATTCAACGCCTCACGAATCCTTCCAATGGCGATCTCGCGCGAGAGGCTCTGCTTGGAGAGGATCGCGCTCGCCTCCGCCTCGAGCCGGCGGCGCTCTTCTTCGGCGAGGTTCTTGGAGGTGTGGATGATGATCGGGATCCCGCGCGTGAGCGGGTCCTTCTTGAGCTCGTCGATGACGTCGAACGCGCCCATGTCGGGCATCACGAAATCCAAGAAGATGACGTCGGGCAGCCGCTCGCGGGCGACGCGCACGCCTTCGACCCCGCCGTCCGCCTCGAGCACGGTGTAGGGCTCTCCTTCGAGGTGCTTCCGGACGAGGTAGCGCGCGACGTGATCGTCGTCGATCACGAGCACCGTCCGCACCCCCCGCCGCAGGTTGCGGAGCTTGTTGATGAGCCAGTCGCGGTCGAGCGGCTTCATGTAGAACTCGTCCGCGCCGAGGGCCCGCGCCTTGTCCTCGCGGTTGGTGACCGTCACGACGAGGGCGGGGATGTCTCTCGTCCGCTCGTTGTTCTTCAAGTCGTGGAGGAAGCTCCACGACGCCTCGCCGTCGAGCATGATGTCGAGGACGATCGCGGCGGGCTGGACCTTCTGGAGGGCGGCGCGGGCCTCGTCGATGGAGCGGGCGGGGATGACGCGAAACCCCGAGCCGCGCAGGTACTTCTCATAGAGGAACAGGGTCTGGCGGTCGTCTTCGACCACGAGCACCGCCTGCTGACCGGGAGCGGGGGCGGCGGCGCGGGCCTTCATGGCCGCGAGCTCGTCGACCTCCGGATGGCGGGCGGGGATGACGACCGAGAAGGTGGAGCCGACGCCGACCTCACTGTCGACGGTGAGCGTCCCGCCGAGGCGCTCCGCGAGCTGCCTCGCGAGCGGGAGCCCGAGCCCGGTCCCCTTGACGCTGCGCTGGAGGGGCGAATCGATCTGGAAGAACTCGTCGAAGATGAGCTCGCGGTGCTCCTTCTCGATGCCTATCCCCGTGTCGCGCACGTGGAACGCGACGACGCCGGGGCGGACCTCCTCCGCCCAAATCCTCACCTCTCCGGAGGGGGTGAACTTCAGCGCATTGGAGACGAGGTTACGGAAGATCTGTCCAATCTTCCCTTCGTCGGTCTCGAGGGGAGGTAGGGATGCGGGCGGATCTACGATAACGAGCTTCACGTCCGGGCTCGTCACGAGCGGCTTCAACATCCCGCGCATCGCGGAGAAGAGGCTCTGCACGGTGAACTCGCTCGTCCGGAGGGCGACCTTGCCCGCCTCCATCTTCGAGAGATCGAGCAGGTCATTGACCAGCTCCGAGAGGGCCTCTGCGGACGACTTCACGAATTGGAGCTGCTTCTCCTGCTCCTCGCTCAGCTCACCGTCGGAGCGCGACAGGAGCAGCTTGGTGAGACCGAGGATGGAGTTCAGCGGGGTCCGAAACTCGTGGCTGACATTGGCGACGAGCCGCGTCTTCACCTCGGCGGCGCGGCGGAGCGAATCGTCCTTCTCGCCAATCTCCGCGTGGAGGGCGACGACCCCTCGCGACGCCTCCTCCAGCTCGCGGTGCATCCTCACGAGCTGCTCGTGACGATGGAGCAGCTCTCGCTGCTGGCGATCGCTCTCCCGGTGGAGGGCGGCCATTTCGGAGAGGCTCGCGCTCACCTGGACGAGGGCCTCGTGATAGTCGTCCGGCATCGCGCTGCCCACGATGGCGATGCGGTCGTCGGGGCGGCGCGCGGCGCGGAGGGTGAAGGCCTTCGGTCGGTCGTGGATGCACAGCACGACCTCCCATGGGCCGCGCTCGCCCGCGCGCGCCTCCGCGAGCATGCGCTCGACCTTTCCCTCCGTCCCGAGGGCGGCGAGCTTGCGCAAGGTCGTGCCCGGGCCGAGCGCGAGGGCGGTCGCAGCGCGCTGGTCCCAAGAGAGGATGAGCCCCGTCGAATCACACTCGACGAAGAGCTCACGACTCAATGCCTGAATGTCGTCTTCGCTCAAGTCGCGTGCCTCCCCACTTCGGTGCGATCGATGCGAAGGACGTCGTCGGCCCGATCCGCCACCTCCGGTCCGAGTCGATCTCGAATCTCGAGGCCGAGGGCGGCGAGGCAGGGCGTGAGGGAGCGCGCCGCCGGCAGCTCCGGGTGATCGACGAGGAAGCCGCGATAGGAGACGAAGCTCCCGACGAGCCGGGAATGTACAGTGTCCGTCAGATAGGAGAGGTGCTGCAACATGTCAGCGCCGGGAGGGGGAGGGAGGGAGGCCGACTCCAATCGGCGGGCCGCCCCGTGCGCGATCTCGGACCGCGCGACGTCCAGTGCATTGGCAGGTCCGGATGGGTATTGGAGCGCGCGCGTTCCCCGGTCGAGGATCGCGAGGGCGGGGCCGGCATCCTCGCCGAGGGCGGATTGGAGGGCGTGACCGACCTCCTCGAAATGACGAGCGACGTGGAGCGAGCACATGCCGCGAGGAACCAGCAAGTCCCGGAGCCAATGCGCATACTCGACGAAGATGTTCGGATCGTCGGCGCGGAGCGAGGTGACGAGATATTGGAGGTGAAAAGCGGCGTCTTCCACGGCCCGGGCCCGACCGCGTGAGCCGAATCGAGCATCCCAGAACGGGTCTCGATACATCGCGTCGGTCGTGGAGCGGGCGATGGCGGGGGCGGCGGCGGCGATGCGCTCGGCGAGGATCCGGTCGCGTTCGGTGGTCTCTCTCACGCGCCGAGCCCTCCGCACTCCGCCACGAGCACGTCTGCACTCGTCCCCGCGGCGTGGACGCCGAGCCGCGCCTTCAAGTCGGGGGACCACTCGAGGACGTGGCCGCCCACCACGATTGGGAAGCTCGGGTCGGTGACGGCTCGAATCTCTTCGATCGCTCGCGCCAGCGCCTCCAGGTGGAAGCTCATCGTCGCCGAGAGCCCGACGAGGTCCGGCCTCTGCGCGGCGACGAGGGAGACGAGGCTGGCGGTCGGACAATTCGCGCCCAAGAACAGGACATCGAACCCGGCCGTCTCGAGGAAGTCCGCTCCCATGCGGCCGCCCATGTCGTGCAGCTCCCCCTCCACGCACGCGACGAGCGCGCGCTTGCCATTCCGTGGCTTGCGGCGGAGGTGGGGATACAAGTGCGCCATGACCAGCTGTGAGATGGACGTGGCGAGGTGCTCCTGCGCGACGGTGACCCGATCCGCCTGCCAGAGCCGGCCAATCTCTCGCTGCGCCTCCTGGACGACGTCCAAGTAGAGGACGGTCGCATCGACACCGCGCGAGATCCCCTCGTCGAGGATCAACCGGAGAGCCTCGCGGCGATCCCCTGCGAGCTGGGCGGCGAGGTAGCGCCGAGACAATGGCGACGACGAAGGCGTCTCGATGGACATGGCGCTCACTTCCAATGCGCTTTGAGCTTAGCTTCGATCGAATCAATCGCAGTGAGGCAAGTTGCCACAAGCACTGGGGAATTCGGTCGCGAGCGCAGCGTTGGGGGCGCGATGACTCACCGGTTCGTCAACAGGACAATCCCGTCGCGCCCGGGCCCCATTGGTGTGGCCAAAATGCAATCCCGATAGTCCGCGCGTCGGGAGCGGGGCCGTCTCGAGCGGCGGGACCACGCGGAAGCGGCCAAGCTTGACGGCGCGCGGCCGCATCGAGAGAAGGGCAGGACTTTGGGAGCACTCCGCGGCAGCCTCACGTTCTCGCGCTTCTTCGTGGTCGGGACGGTCCCCGACGACGTCGCAGGCGCCTCGCTCAAGCGCATCCGCGCTCAATCTTTTCAACCGCTCGATCCGGATGAAGATCTGGCCCAGCGCCACGGCTGGGCGTCCGTGGACGATCCCTTCGATCTCGATCTCGACCACGAGAAGATCTTCTTCAACGAGTACGTCGTCCTCGCGCTGCGCGTCGATCGCTGGGCGATCCCGGGGGCCCTCCTCAAGGCCCACCTGCGCGAGGCGGAGCAGAAGGTGCTCGAGAAGAAGGGCATCGAGCGGCTCGGGCGCAAGGCGAAGCTCGACCTCAAGGACATGGTGACGAAGAAGCTGCGCCGGCAGCTCGTCCCCGCCACGAAGAGCATCGACCTCGTGTGGAACCTCAACACGGGGGTGGCCCTGTTCTTCAGCCACTCCAAGAAATTTCACGAGCTCGTCCAGGAGCTCTTCGAGAAGACGTTCAGGCTCCAGCTGCTGGTGGAGAGCCCCGGCACCGCCGCCGACCGCACCGGGCTCGCCCCGGACCAACAACGCACCTACTCGGAGCTCGAGCCAACGTCGCTCGGGAGCGAAGCGGCTCAGCGCGCGCTCCGCGAGGAGCTCGCGTCATGAAAGACCTTGCCCAGCTGGTGGAGTCCAATCGCTTCGTCGGGCGTGAGTTTCTTTTGTGGCTCTGGTTCGAGAGCGAGATCTTCGAGACGAACCTCGAGCCCTCCGACGGACAAGGGATCTCGTTGTGGATGGAGAAGCAGCTGACGCTCGCCGACGAGGGCGAGGAAGCGCGCATCAAGGCCGGCTCGCCGGGGACGGCCCCCGAGTCGAAGCAGGCGCTGCGACAGGGCAAGCTCCCGACCGCGACCCGATTCCGCGCCGTATTGGGGGGCGCGGAGTTCGAATGGGCCATGAAGGCGGACGAGCTCTCCATCGCGGGGCTGAAGGTCCCGGGGACGCTCGACGCCAAGGAGGATCGATTCGAGGCCCTCTATGATCGAATGCGCCTCGTCGAGACGCTCGAGGCCCGCCTCGAGCGCCTCTATCGCGACTTCATCATCCTGCGGCTCGACGCCGCCTGGGAGAAGTCCATCGTCCTCGAGATGAAGAAGTGGGCTCGCGGCAAGGAGGTGGACGTGACCGCCTACCGAAAGCAGAAGGAGAGGCTCGTGAGACCGGCGCGGGCCTCCGCGAGCTGACCGCCGAGCGCCGAGGGGATCGACGCGCTGAGAATCGGGTCGCTTCTCAGCGCTCCCCATTCGGTCGATACTGAAGCTCGCGTGCGTCCGGGCGTCGTCATCGCTGATCGCTTCGCGATCGAGAGAGTCGCCGGTCGAGGCGCGATGGGCGTCGTT
>JBGAID010000104.1:18845-37494 GCA_044225865.1 Polyangiaceae bacterium
CCGCACGACGGGGCAGACGGTCGCGCTGAAGATCCTTCACCCCCACGCCTCGAAGTACGTCGACCGGTTCGCCCGAGAGGCGCGGCTCCTCGCCGACCTCCGGCACCCCGCCATCGTGCGGTACGTGGCCCACGGCGTGGACGAGCAAGGCTCGCCCTATCTGGCGATCGAGTGGCTCGACGGGATGAACCTCGCGGATAGCCTCGCGCGCGGCCCGATGCCCGAATACGACGCGGTGAAGCTCGCGATCGCGATGGCGGAGGGGCTCGGGGCGGCCCACGCGGCGGGGATCGTCCACCGCGACGTGAAGCCCTCGAACGTCTTTCTGCTCCAGGGCAGCACGCGCTCGATCCGGCTGCTCGATTTCGGGATCGCCCACTTCGAGGACCACGCCTTACGGACGGAGACGGGCTCGATGCTCGGGACGGCCGGGTATATCGCGCCCGAGCAGGCGCGGGACGCGCGCTCGGTCGACGCGCGGGCCGACGTCTTCGCGCTCGGGTGCATCCTGTTCCACTGCATCGCGGGGGCGCCTCCGCACGGCGACATCGATCCGATCCAGACCATCGGGCGGCTGCTCTTCCAGAGCGCGCCCCGTCTGTCGTCGAGGGTGCCGGACGTGCTGCCCGAGACGGACGAGGCCGTCGCGCGCATGCTCGCGAGCGCGCCCGCGGATCGACCGGCGGACGGGGGCGCCGTCGCGGCCATGCTCGGTCCCATCCTCGAGCTGCTTCGCGCCCGAGGCGATCGGGTTCGGCCCTCGGTCGTACCGGCCGATCGCGCGAGCGCGCCGGTCATCTCGCCCGCCGTCGAGGATCCCCGACCGAGCAGCCCCGGCTCCGGAGCGCGACCCCCGCCCCTCCTCGTCGGAAGGCGTCGCGAGATGGAAGCCCTCCGGGCCGCCCTCGCGCGGAGCCTGAGCGGGGCGTCGTCGGCGATCGCGGTCGTGGGAGAGGCAGGGATCGGAAAGTCCACGCTCCTCCGAGCCGTCCTCGCGGATCCGACCATGACGCCTCGCCCCCGCCACGCATGGAGAGCGCGGGCGGACACGCCGAGCCGACACGCGCCGTGGTCTCTCGCGGCCCGCCTCGTCGAGCATGGTCTCGGTCTCCTCGGGCTCGAAGGGCGGCGGGAGCGGCAGGAGCGGTTCACCGTCGCGCTCTCGGAGCTGGGCTTCTCGGGGAGGGATTCGAAGGAGAGCGGGCCCCGAGTCCTCGGTCAGCTCCTCGGGCTCTCCCCGATCTCACCGATCCTCCACGAAGCGGCGTCCCGCGACGCGGCGGTGTTGGGAGACGCGATGGCGATCGAGGTCGCCGCTCTGATGACGGCGCGATGTCGCGCGGGGCCGCTCGTGTGCGTCCTCGAGGACGTGCACCTCGCCGACGACGCGAGCATCGCGCTGCTCGCGAGGGCGTTGCGACACCTCGCGGGCGAGGCGACCAGCCCGGCCGGGGTCGCGATCGTGGGCCTGCTGCGGCCTGCCGAAGCGAACGGGCCGGCCGCGTTCCCGGGCGCGATGGCGGCGAGAGAGATCGTGCTCTCCGCCCTGCCGAGCGAGGCGATGGCAGAGCTCGTCCGCGCAGCGGTGGCACCGGCCGCGGCGCCCACCGCGATCGACGATTGGGTGCGCAGGGCGGCCGGGAACCCCGCCGCGGCGCGGTTCATGATCGAGCACGGAGCGACGGGCCCGACCGGGAGCGCGGAGCGAGCGCGGGCGCGCCTCGCGCGATGCTCGCCGGCGCAGGCGAGGTTCCTCGCGGCCGCGAGCGTCTTTGGCGCGAGCTTCGAGATCGAAGGGGTGCTCCACGCGCTCGCCCAGGACCGCCCCGCCGCGGTGAGGTTGGCGCTCGGGGAGCTCGCCGGCCGGGGGCTCGTCGCGCCCGCTTCTGACGAGGCGAGCCCGGCGTGGGACTCCGGCCGGCGCGTGATCTACGAGATCGTCGACGCGGACCTCCGCGACGCCGCCTACGAGTCGCTGCCGGCCCACGCGCTCCGTGTGCTCCACGCCCACGCCGCGGAGCACGCCATTCGTGAGGCAGAGAAGGGCGTGCGCGCCTACGATCCGGGCGTCGTCGCCCATCACCTCATCGCCGCCGAGGATCGCGAGCGGGCGAGCGAGCCGGCCCTGACGGCGGCCGAGCGCGCCTTCGCGGCGGGGGACCTCCGCGGGGCTTCGCGGTGGGCGAGCGCGGTGACGGCGGCGAGCGTGCGAGGGCGCGCGCTCGTCGTCGAGGCGAGGGCGCGGGCCTGGCTCGGCGAGCACGCCCGCGCCGAGGAGGCCGCGTGCGACGCAATGGATCGCCTCGATCCCGGCGGCGAAGCGTGGCTCGCCGCGCACGCGGAGGCGAGCGCGGCGTCCGGGCGCAGCGGCGACCTCGAGCGGCTGCTGACCCTCTCGGGATCGCTGCTGGTCCGAGCCCCCACTGGATCGCCGCTCGAGATCTTCGCGGCCGCCCGCTGCGCGGGGCAGCTCCTCGTCTCGGGGGCGTACGCGCGCGCCGACGAGGTGCTGGCCTGGATCGCGCGGGGCGCGCCCCACCCGAACGCGGGGCACGCGTGCGCGCACCTCGAGGTCGCGCGGGCGTGGCGCGGGCTCCACGTCGAAGCGAATCCGGAGGCGATGTTCGTCGGGTGCGCGCGCGCGGCCGAGACCCTCGAGCGCGGGTTCGACGTGCGCGCGGCGTTGCGCGCGCGCGCCGACGCCGCGTACGCGCTCGGTCCGGATCTCGGCAAGCACGACGACGCGGAGCGGATGCTGCTGACCCTGATCGCGGAGGCGCGCCGGCGAGACCTGCCGGTGACCCTCGCGACCGCGCTCCTCGCCTTCGCCGCGAACCTCGTCGCCCGGGGAGAAGGGGCGCGCGCGACGAGCCCGGCCGACGAGGCGTTGCGAATGCTCGACGTGCAGGAGGACCTCCACATGCGGACCGCCGCGCGCGGGTTCCGCGGGATCCTGGATCACGCGATGGGGCGCGTCGACGAAGCGGATCGAGCGCTCGCGGGCGCTATCGAGCGCTGCGGCAGCAAGACTCTGTTGCCGTACTTCCTCGCCGTGCTCGCTCGCATTCGCCTCGATCAGGGGCGCGTCCCCGAGGGCCTCGCCTTGGCCGAGCGCGCGTTCGAAGGGCGCCGTGCGCTCGGAGAGGTCCCCCACGGGACCGCGATCATCTCGTTGGTGGTCGCCCAAGCGAAGAACGCGAGCGGCGATCGACGCGCCTTCCTCGGAGCGCTCGACGACGCGCGACGGCGCCTCATCGCCCGCGCGCGCCGGATCGAGAGCGCGGACCTGCGCGCGAGCTTCCTATCGAACGTGGCCGTCAACCGCACGACGATGGAGCTCGCGTATCAGTGCCTCGGTCCGATGCCGAGCGCGTGAGCCTCACGGGGGAGGATCGAAGAGGTTGGGCAGGGCCTCCTCCACGAGCAGAACGGGGACGCGACGCTCTTTGAGCACTTCGATCCGGAGGAAATGGGCGATGACCCAGATCGGCTTCTTCTTCGATGCCGACGCGAGCAGCGCCGCGCCCTTCGAGCTCGCGTCGGACTGGAGCATGTAGCCGTCCACGAGGGCGGGGCCTTCGGCGAGGGCGTGCTCGGGGGGGACGTCGACCGCGAACATCAGGGCACCTTCGCCGTCGACCCACTCCGGGGGCTCGATGTCGAACTTGAGGATGTCGCGCTGCACGAGAGCGGGGCGCCCCTCGAGGAACGTCGGACGAGGAGAGCGCGTCCACCACGCGGGGGGCTTTGCGATCGGCGCCGCGCTCGCAAAGACGCGCTCGCCATCCCAGCCGTCGGGGGCGCGCCGGCGGTCCTCTCCCCTCGGACACACGAAGACCCAGGCCCCCACCGGGGCGTCGAGGTAGCTCTCCAGATCGTCGCCTTCGAAGACGTAGCGACCCCGCTGCCCCTTCACGATGAAGAGCGGTGCCAGGGTGCGGCTCTCGTCTTCGCTCACCAAGGTGACTACGGCGCGCCGCTCCACCCGGCCGAAGTCCACCCCGCGCGGCGACACCTCGAATTTGTTGTGGTTGGCCTTGAGGTTGAGGGCGCGAGACTTCGGGTCGCATCGCACGCTCTTCAAGAGCTTCGCCTCCCCCACCGCGTAGGTCGTCGGCTTGCGCCCGAGGCGCTCCATGAACTCGGGCGAGAATGGCGCGGGCATCGGGCGCGGATCGACGGAGACCCAGCTCGAGCTCGAGCTCGAGGCGGCGAGCAGCGCGGACGCGGCCGGCCCCGAGACCCAGGAGCGAGCGGAGGCGCTCGCGGCAGGCGGCATCTCGGCGGACGAGACGGCAGGGGGGATGGGGCGCTCGCTCGCCACGCTCGATCGCTCGGGAGGGGGCGCGTCGGAGTTGGCGGCGGGAGGCGAGGCGGCGGGCGACGCGACCCTCACCGACGCGGCGGCGGTCGTGGCGGGCGGCGAGGAGGAGACTGCGGGCGGCGGAGCGGGGGGCTCGGTGCGCGCCTCGTCGAGGGCCCCTCCTCGATGCGAGGGTGGGGACGCGAGCGCGAGCGCGGTCCCGCCGATCACGACCGCCGCCGCCGCGACCGCGAGGGCGCGGAGCGGCGCGCGCGCGGCCGCGACCGTCCGCTTCGCGAGCTGCCCGACGCTGGATTCACGCTTGTCGGGATCGGGGTCGAGCCCTGCACCGAGCGCGCGCACGACGCGGGGAGGCACGCGCCCTCGCGACGCGCGCAGGAGCTCGAGGGTCGTCGCCGCGTACGCGTACACGTCCGAGCGGACGGTGGCGGGCTCGCCCGCGACGCGCTCCGGGGCGAGATAGCGCGGCGTGCCCACGACGGCACCGGTCTTGGTCCGCGAGCTCCGCGGCTCTGTGTCGAGGCCGGGGGTGCGCTTCGCGAGACCGAGATCGACGACCACGACGTGGCCGTCGTCCCGCACCATCAGGTTGTCGGGCTTGATGTCGCGGTGGACGAAGCCCGCGCGATGGAGCGCGTCGAGGCCAGACGCGGCCTCTGCGCACAGGGCGAGCGTGGCGCGCCACGTCGGGCGCTCGAGGGCGACCCAAGCCCGCAGGTCGCGCCCTCGGACGAGGTCCATCACGAGGTAGGGTCTCCCCTCGATATCGCCGACCTCGTGCACCGCGACGAGGTTCGGATGTGACACCGAAGCGAGGGCGCGGGCCTCCGCGACGAGCCTCGCCCCGAGCTCGGCGTCGCTCGGACCCGGGAGCTTCAGGGCCACGTCGCGCTCGAGCCTCGTGTCGCGCGCGCCGAGGACGACCCCCATCCCCCCTCGGCCGAGGACGCGCTCGATTCGGAACGGACCGAAGCTCTCACCGGGGAGCGGGCCCTTCGCCGGAGCGTGCTCGACCTCCCCAAGATGCGCAGGCGCCTCGTCGGGCGTCGCCGCGCGCGCGCCGGTGGGCTCGCTGGCGGCGAGCATCGATCCCGCCTCGCGGCACGCGTCACAGCGAGCGACGTGCGCGAGCACGGCGTCGAGCGCCCCGCCGTCGAGCGCCCCGCGCGCCCACGCGAGCAGCGTCTCCTCCGCCGGACACTCCTCCACCCTCTTCATCGAGCGTACCGAGAGAGGTGGACGGAGATCTCGCTCTTCACGAGGCGAAAGATGCTGTCGAAGGTCTGCTCTCCGATCCGCAGCTCGCGCGTCAGGAGGCCCCGGACTTCTCGGGCCAGGCTCTCCCGCGCCGCCGCGACCCGCCTTGCCGCCGTCGCGCGGTGGATCCCGTGCATGACCGCGAGCCGATCGATGCTCAACCCGTCCGTGTGGTGCTGGCGCAGCAAGAGCTGCTGGTCCTCCGGCAGCGAGCCGAACGCGCGCGCGAGGGCGCTCTCGATCTTCTCGGCGTAGGTGCGCCGAAGGAGCTCGAGCTCGGGATCGTGGAGCGCCGCTGCCTCCGCGTAGGTGTCGACCTCGCGGGCGGGGCGGGGCTCTCTCTTCCTGCGCTCGACGATCGCGCGGACCGCGACCACGCGCAGCCAACCCCCGAGCGGGCCGCGCCCCGAGTACCCAGCGATGCGAGGCGCCGCCCCCGCGCGCGGCGCGACGAGATCGGCGGGCAGCTCCGCCAGCACCTCGTCGACGAGGGCCTCGCTCGCCCCCGTCTTCTTGAGGGCCCCGCGCAGACCCGAGAGGAGGACGCGCACGGCCGCGACCGCCGCCGCCTCGCCCCGCGCCGCGTGATAGGCGACGAACAGATCCCCGACCTCGACCCCGCCCGGCTCGGGACCTTCACCTCGCTCACGCACGAACGCCTCGAACTGGGCATCCGGCGGGGGGAGCTCGGGGTGGGCGGCAAGAGCGGCGGCGAGGACGCTGTTCACGACCTGCCCGAGCGTAACAAGCCGACCCGGGCGCCCCGAGAAAAACGCCACCGCCGGCGCGACATGCCCACCCTGCCCCCCACAGACGGGACAGGAGAGCTCGCCATGTCCCGAATCGCACGACGTCTCGCGCAAATCACCTCTGCCGCCCTGATCGCCTCCGCGACGAGCGGATGCCACCTCGCCATCGACGCCCTGAAGAGGCACAACGAAGAGACGCGAGCGAACCGCGTTCGGGACCGCATCGACGCTTCGTGCAAGGGGCGCGACACCGAGGATTTGAAGAAGATCCTCGGCTTCGAGTCGAACCACGACAATCACCAGGCCGCGCTCGCTTGCTACACGAAGATCAAGGCGACCGCGCTGCTCACCTCGCGCTGCGAGGACTTCGTGGGCGCCTTCGACTGGGTCGAGACCCAAGAAGGGACGGTGACGAAGTCGACCCGGAGCTCCCTGATCGACTTCAAGGTCGAGGGCTATCCGACCGAGAAGGAGCGGCAAGAGCTCACGCGCGCCATCGCCGACAAAGCGGTCGAGTGCCGCGCGTCGCGGATCCTCTTCGGGACGGATCGACGAATGGTGGGCGTCGCCGACGCGGCGTGGGCCCGCACCCTCGACGACCTCGACGGCGACACCCTCTATGGCATGTTGCGGGACGATCTCCGCGACAAGAGCGGCGTGGTGAAGTCTCGGGGAGACGTTCGCACCTCCGTGAGCTGGCTCTACCGCACGCAATCCGCGTCGCGCTGCGCGGAGCTCGAGAGCGTGACCCGCGGCCAGCCCCTCCACCCTTGGCGAGGAGCGCTGCTCCCCTTCTTCACAAACAAGAAGTGCGCGACCGAGACCCGCACGGTCGCAGGCGAGCTGCTCGCGAGCTCGGTGCCCGAGTATCGAATGGACGCGTGCCTCGCCCTCCGCGACCTGCGCGACAAGACCCACCTCGCGAAGATGAGGCGCCTCGCCGAGACGGACCCGGCCCGCTCGATTGAAAAGGAGCGCCAGGGCTATTGGACCTATGCATTCGTGACCCACCCCGTTCGCGAGACCTGCCAGCAAGCGGTCAATCAGATCGAGCTGCGAGAGTGACCCCCGCGCGTGCATTGACTCGCTGCTCGCCGGGGTCGATGCTCTCGAGCGTGTCGTCGATGCGTTCGCGCTCGGAGCGTCTCTTTCACGCCGTGGTCGTCTCCGGCGCGGCGCTGAGCGCGGGCTGCGACCGGCCCGCCGAGGGACCGTCCGAGCGAGCTCCCGCTCCTTCGACGGCGTCGGCCGAGGAGCCGGCGCCCGCCCCGACCGGCTCGGGGCCCGTCTCCGACAGCGCGGCGAGCGCCCCCGTCGCGCCGTCGGCCAAGCCATGCCCGGAGGGGAGCGAGCTGCCCTTTCCTCCGTGCGCGTACATTCGTTGAGGGCGCGGTGCGGTCGGTTCCCTTCGACGACCCGAGCGTGCGCGATCTCTCCGACGCGGAGCGCTCCTTCATCGCCGGGCATTGGAGGAGACGAGCGCTCGCGGAGGCGCGCGTAGGCTTCACCTTCTCCAAGTTGGCGCCGCTCGTCGCGCGCGCGGGGGGAACGGCGCGCGTCGTCGCGATGCTCGAAGCGAGCGCGGCCGAGGAGTCCCGACACGCCGAGCTCTGCCTGAGACTCGCCGAGGCCTATGGCGGTGCGCCCCCGTCACCGATCGATCCCGTCGAGCTCGGCCCGTGCGACCTGCCCCGTTTCGGCGTCGGGGACGACGCGCTCGAGGCGCACCTGCTCGTCGTCGGGACGTGCGCCATCAACGAGACCATGGCGACGGCCTGGATCTCGGCGTGCTTGGAGGTCGCCACCGCTCCCATCGCGATCGAAGCCAATCGCGCTCATCTACGCGACGAGATCGATCACGCGCGCGTCGGTTGGGCCCACCTCGCTTCGAACGCGGTGGGCGCGACCCATCGCGCCGCCATCGCCGATCTCCTGCCCGCGATGCTCGAAGCGAACGCGCCGCAATGGGAGCCGTACGAGCCGGGGCTCCCCGAGCGTGGGATCCCCGCGCACGGACACCTCGGCCCCGCCGCCACGCGCGCCGCCCTGCGCGAGGCCATCTCCGAGGTGCTGCTCCCGGGCTTTCGCCACGTCGGCGTCGATACGCGGCCCGCCGAGGCTTGGTTCGCACGCTTCGAGTCGGGCCCGACTCGAAGCGTATCCGGCCCTTCGCGCGTTACGGCGTAACACGGGCCGACCTCGAGAGCCGTGAGGGGGAGAGCGGCGCGCGACCCTGGACCGGTCAGGGAACCGCGGTGCAGACCACGATCTCGTGGACGCGCAGGGCGGCCGGGCGGTGCGTCTCGCCTCGGTTCACGGCGGCGATGGTGAGCGGTCCGAGCGACTCCAGATCCTCGACGTCGATGCCGAATCGCCGCCTCGTTGGCGGGTGCCCTTCCGCGGACAGCGAGAGATCCACGCGCGCTCGTCGGGCGTTCCTTGTCACCCGCGCCTCGAGCACGGCGCGACTGGCGATCGCCGCCGGATCGGGGAGGGCAGCGAGGAAGTCCTCGCGGTGGAGGGCCCACGCGACCTCGCCGTCCGTGTCGTGGGAGACGATCAGGTCGAGGCCAGCGCCGTCGAAGGGAGGCGCGGTGCGCCCTCGAGAGCCGAACAGACCGACCACCAGCTCCTGAGACGCCCCCGGCTCGAACGAGAACGAGAGTCGAAGGCTCGCGACGTCGAGCGGCGCTTCCATGGTGGCGCGCGCGGTCGCGCCGGGGTCGGCCTCGAGGGCGCCGGCGCGCGGCGTCCTCGGAGGGCGGCCCGTCGCGGAGAGAACCCAAGCGGCGGGCCACGAGCCCGTCTCGTCCGAGAAACGCTCGGCGAACGCGAGCTGGGACCTCGGCGGGCAGGCGGCGCTATCGAGGGCGAGCTCTTCTTCGATCGAAGGCCGCTCTTCTTCCGTCTCGATGGTCACGCCGCACGCGGCGCTCGATACGATGGCCACGACTCCGAGCAAGCGCCCCGACATGCGCGGGACGGTATCGAACGACGTTGCCGGTTCCGTCGACGCGGTGTGAACGACGCGCGACGATTCGACGACGGCTCAGGGATTGGCGGCGCCGAAGGATTGGACCGCGCAGGTCTGGAAGGCTCCCGTCCCGTTCGGGACGCGGCAGTACGAGACCACCGCTTCGTCCGGCCCCCAATCCGCGAGATCCACGGAGTTGCCCGACGCGTCGATGAGCTCGATGGAGTCGTCGTTCCCGACCCCGAACATGTGGTCGGTCCCTCCGACCAACACGACGTATTCGCCGGCCGCGATCGTGGTGCCGTTGGGGAAGACGTATTCGTGAGCGGCGTCGTCGACGATCGAATAGCCGCTCAGATCGAGCGGCGCGTCGCCGCGATTGAACAGCTCGATCTTGTCGTCGGACGCGCTGTCGGAGGTGATCTCGTTCAACACGACGTCGGTCGCGGGCGCGCCGCCCTCTCCTCCTCCGCCCGCTCCGCCGCCGCCTGCTTGCGAGCCGCCACCGCCCGTCGAGGTACCCCCGCCGTGACCGGCGCCCCCGGCACCCCCGCCGCCGTTGGCCGCTCCGCCCACCGAGCCACCACCCGGCCCGGGACCCTCACCGCCTCCGCCGTTTCCACCGGGAGCGCTCGAGTCGCCGCACGCAGGCATCAAGAACGAGGTGATGAACGCCAGCACGTACGCGCGCGGGAACGAGCCCATGTCGTGTCCCTAGCGTGATCCATCGAGGGAGTGAATGGGGGAACGCGCGCGCCCGCGTCGCCTCGTCGTCGATCGATGCAGCGCCAATGGCACGGGGCGCGAGGCCCGAGGCGAGGCGGCCTGCTCGTCGCGCGAGCGTGGCCCGCCTGCGCCACCGAATGGGCGGTCTCGGCGTCGAAGACGTGCTTCGACCACGCCCCATGGGTTGCCGCGCCCTCGATCGCGGCATCGCGCACGACGCCTGCGAGCACTCGTACTGCCGGATCCGGAAGCGGACTTCCGGCCGGCAGTAGAGCACCGATCATGTTGAAAACCGGCGCATTCGCGCGATTTCGCGCCCGATCCACACGGCCTAGTCGCTCCGCTCCTCAGATTACGAGGAGCAGTCTTGCGGTGCTCACTCCTCGGGCGCGCGCCTCAGCCGCAAACTCCCCCGACTTCACTCGGCTTTCAACATGTTCGGTGCTCTAGCCCGCGAAGCCGGGGAGCGTTAGCGGCCTGACACCCCGCCGAGACCCGAAGGATGTTCTTTCGAGAATCTGCCTACATGACGCTCCGGCACGAAAGCTGCCACGCCGCGCGCCATGCGATCTGTGGTGATCCTTGGTTTGGCCCTCGCGGTCTCGAGCGCTTTCGGATGCGGTGACGACTCGGAGAGCCCTTCGGGCGGCGGCGACACGGGGGGAGGAGCCATCGGCGGCGGGGGCGAGGGCGGAGCGCTCGGCGGAGGCGGCGCGGGCGGCGGGCCGCTCGACTGCACGGACCCCGACACGACGACGGACGCCCCGTGCGGATCGTTGAGCATGGCGACGAGCGACGTGACCTCGCGCCGGCGAAACCACCACACGACGCTCCTCGCGGAGCTCCCCTCGGGGACCTTTCTCTATGCCATCGGGGGCGCCAACGTGGCCTCCACGCTCGACGAGGTCGACCGCTTCGCAATCCATGACGATGGCTCACTGGAAGCGAGCGTCTCCCTCCCGCCCATCCCCGTCGCAGAGGGCGGCGGCACGGGCGCCCTCGTCGGACGGACGATCGTGGTGGCGGGCGGCATGACCGACACGGGAACGACCGACGCCTCCTTCTATGCCATCCTCGGTGACGACGGCGGCATCACGAAATGGGAAGACGGCGGCGACGTGCTCGCGCGTCGAATGCACCCGGGCGCGGTGGCGATGGATGAGACCATTTGGGTGCTCGGCGGCTTCGACGACCCGGACGTCTGGGACGACATCGTATCGGCGAAGGTCGCGGCCGACGGCACGCTGGGCAGTTGGGCGCCCGCTGGCACGTTGCCGGGCAAGCGCTCCCACTTCGGGGTGACGCGCGTCGGGAGCGACGTCTACCTCACGGGCGGCCTCGAGGCTTCCGCGCTCGACAACCCGCCATTCTTGAAGGACACCTGGCACGGGCGAATCCTCGACGACGGAACCATCGGAGCGTGGGAGCAGGGCCCGGATCTGCCGCTCGGATTGGCCACCCACGCGAGCTTCTTCTATGGCGGCTATCTCTATGTCGGCGGCGGGATCGGTGAACCGGCCCATCAAGAGGATCACATCTGGCGCGCCGCCATTCAGGCCGATCGCACCCTCGGGGCGTGGGAAGAGCTGCCAGTGACCTTCAGCGTCCCGCGCGGCCACGTGCACAATCTACCCGTCTTCAAGAACCACTTCTATTCAGTCGCGGGCGCGGTCAACTTCAGCCTCCAATCGACGGATGCCATCGACATCGGCACATTCGAATAGAGCGCTTGCTCACGCCGCGAAGAGCGCGAAGGCGCAGTCGCCTGGAGGGGGCGGCGAGCGCGAAGCGCGCCAGGGGTGCTGCTCAGCCCGCGGGGGGCGGGCGGATCTGCCAGGCGACGAATCCAATGGCGGCCACGCCCAGGTAGAGCGTCACCAGGCAGGCGAGGCCGTAGGCGATCCCGCGCTCGGCGTCGAAGCCGAGTGACGGGAACACTTGGGCATAGAAACCTTCGCGGAGCCCTACGCCCGAGATCGAGATGGGCAACAGCGACAGGAGGCTCGCGATCGCGCTGAGGGAGCCGGCGGTGGCATACGAGAGGTCGATGCCGGTGGCGCGGGCGACGAGCCACCCTTGGCCGAACGCGAGCAGGAACGACAGCGCGGTGAGGGGGGCGGTCTTCGCGAAGGCGCCCGCTTGAACGCGCACCGACTCGGAGAACTCCCGGAGGGCGGGGGCATCTTCCTTTCCGGTGAACCGCCGGTGGACGTAGGCGAGGGCGCGCTCCGGCACGTGAGGGACGAGGAGCACGGCGGGGGCGGCGAGGCCAGCGATGGAGAGGCCGAGCACGATCCACCGCGCGGTCGGGGGCCAGATCTGCCAGAGGTAGACGAGGGCGCCGAAGCAGCTCAGGGCGAGGGCGCCGAGGTCGAGCAATCGATCGACGAGGACGGAGGCGATCCCGTCCGCGCGACGTGCCGAAACGTCGTGCTCGAGGTAGCGGATGCGTATCAAATCGCCTACGCGTCCCGGCGTGACCATCCCGAGGTAGACGGACGCGGCGAAGGCGACCCACGCCTGCCGCATCGGATAGCAGATGCCTCGCGCCTCGAGGAGCACCCGCCAGCGCATGACCTTGAGGTGAATGGCGACGGCGTTGAGGGCGAGCGAGAGGACGAGCAAATAGAGCGGACCGCCGGTGAGCGCGTGGAGGAGCGACGCCGGGCTCGGGAGGCGCGAAATCAGCAGGATCATCAGGAGCGGCCCCACCAGCCGCAAGCTCCACCGGATGATCGCGCTCCTTCGCTTGGACAAGGCCGGCACCTTACCGTCTTGCCTTTCGGGCGGACAGGTGGCACTCAACGCGGCGGACGCTTCCTTTTCGGCCTTCGAGGCACGGTGACCTCGTGACTGACGCCACACCGGACGACTCCCGCGAATCACGCGAGGAGGTCAGAGCGGAAGGGCAACCCGCCCGACCCGTCGAGCCTGTCGCCGAGCCGCAGAGCGCTTGGACGCGCGCCGCCACCGTGGCCCGAGCGTTCGTGGCGGTGGTCGATCGGCTCGTGACGCCAGAGCGCTGGGGCCTCCTCGCCATCGTCGTGATCTTCGCGACGCTGGGAGCGCTGAACGTCCACATCATGAAGCCGTACGCGTCCGGGGACGAGCCGCGGCACACGGCGTACGCGGTCGCGATCGCCCGCGACAAGAAGATCCCGAACGTGCGCGAGACGATCAAGCCGAAGTCGGTGTTCGCGACGAACCCGGGGACGCAGGCGGCGGCCGCCCACCCCCCGCTCTATTACTACATCGTCGGCAACATCGTCGAAGGGGCGAAGAACGAGAAGTCGATGCACGCGCGCCTCTATCGGGCTCGCCTCGTGACGATGAGCTTCGGTGCGCTCTCGCTGGTCTTCGTCTTTGGGATCGTGAGGCTGCTCGCGCCGAAGCGGCCGGTGCTCGCGCTCTCCACGACCGCCGTCCTCGGGACGCTGCCCGCCTTCATCAACGGCTCGTGCGTCATCGGCAACGACTCGCTGGGCACGCTCACCTCGTGCATCGCGTTCTATGCCGCGGTGCGCGTGCTCGTGCGGGGGCCCAAGCCCGTCGGCGTGGCGCTCGCCCTCCTCGCCATTGCGTTCGCCCCCTTCTCGCGCTTTCTCGGCTTCGTCGTCGCGGGGCCGGCGCTCCTCCTCGTGATGCTCGCCATGGTGCTCCACACCCAAGGGACGCTCCTCCGCAAGCTCGGGTGGGGCGCGGCGGTGGGGGCGGCGGGGGCGGCCCTCATCGCCCTCATCGACGGGTGGTTCTACCTTCGAAACTATCGCCTCTATGGCGACGTGACCGCGTCGTCCGCCTTCCTCGAGTCGTTCCACCGAAAGCCCAACGGCAGCTTGCTCTCGGTGATGATGCGCCCCGCGCCGTGGGGGCAGTTCTTCGTGGATCTCTGGACGCGGCTCGCAGGGGGCGTCCGCATGAAGGGGACGATGCTCGAGCTGCCCTGGTTCGGCGCGCTCCTGCCGTTGCTCGGGCTTCCGTTGGTGGCGTGGCGCGCGATCAAGCGCTTCCGCTGGTCGGAGCGTGGCCCGCGCACCTACGCCGGCGTCGCGGCGGCGGGGGTCTACCTGCTCGTGATGGTCGCGATGTTCGCCTACTACGCGAAGGGTGGAGCGATGAACGCTCGCTACGCGTACTCGGTGCTCTGGGTGCCCGCGCTGGCGATGGCCCTCGGCGCGAACGCGTTCAAGACGAGCATCGTCCCTCAGGTGACGGCGACCCTCTCCGTCTTCACCGCCGTCCTCGTGCACGAGCTCTACGCGCGCCGGTTCGCAAAGCGCGCCAACGACGATTTCGCGATCGTCTTCGCCCTGAAATCGCACGGCGTCCACCACCCCGACCTCAAGCTCGCCATCGCGGTGACCCTCATCGCCGTGTGCACCGCGGTGCTCGTCGTGGTGATTGGACGCGTCCGCAACGACGAAGAGGCTCGCCCGTGAGCGGCGCGCTCCTCGACGAGCACCTCCAGCGCGAGCTCTCCGTCGTCATCCCCGCCTACAACGAGGAGAACGGCATCGGGCCGACGCTGCGCGAGCTCGTGGCGGCGCTGCCGTTCGTCGAGGTGATCGTCGTGAACGACGGCAGCCGCGACGCCACGCGTGATCGCGCCTTGGAGGTGTCGGGGGTGCGCGTCCTGTCTCACCGCTTCAATCGCGGCTACGGGGCCGCCCTCAAGACGGGCATGCGGGCGAGCCGGCGAGCCTATGTCGCGTGGTTCGACGCCGACAACGAGCACCGCGTCTCCGATCTCGCGGCGATGGCCGAGCGCATTCAGAAGGAGGAGCTCTCCGCCGTCATCGGGAGCCGCATCACCCCCGCCGTCTCCGTCGTGCGCGCGACGGGCAAGCTGGTCATTCGCCTGATGGCGAAGACGCTGGGCGTCAACCTCGGGAACGATCTCAACTGTGGGCTTCGCATCTTTCGACGCGACGTCATCACGCCCTATCTCGGCATCCTGCCCGATCAGTTCAGCGCGAGCATGACGAGCACGATGGTCCTCGTCGAGCAGGGCCGGCGCATCGCGTTCCACGAGATCGAGGTCAAGCGCCGCATCGGGCACAGCAAGGTGCGCATGCGGGATGGCTTCGCGACGATGGTCCTCGTCCTGCGCTTCGTGATGCTGTTCGCGCCGATCCGGATGCTGTTCGTCCCGGGCGTGCTCTTGTTCGCGACCGGCGTCGTGTACGGCATCGTGCGGGCCGCCCTCGATGGGCGCGGCATCCCGGTGGCGGCCGTGCTCGCGTCATCGTCCGGGCTCTCCGTCGCCGTGCTCGGCCTCGTCGCCGACCAGATCAGCCAGATGCGTCTCTGTCAGCTCGCGGAGGGGGCGGACGCGGTCGAGGAGGAGCGGCCGAAGGCCTTGCCCTCAGCGCCTCCGCGCCCGGACGACGATCGCCCACGAGAGGCGCTTGAGGAAGGGCACGTCCGCGATGCGATCGTCGACCCACATGATCCCGCCCACCATCCGGGCGAGCGGTAGCACCCGCGAGAAGTCCAAGACGTCGGGGAAGCCGAGGAGGGGATAGGCGATGTAGCCCGCGTGCTTCACCTCCACCACGTCGAGGTGACGGCGAACGAGGGCGACCAAGTCGTCGGCGCGGAACTCTTTGTGGTCCTCGTCGAACTTGTCGCCCTTGCGCGCCATTCCCCGTACGACCCGGGAGAGGGCCGTCTCGTTCGGCTCGAGGAACACGACCTCTCCCCCCGGCTTGAGCACTCGGCCGATCTCGCGCGCGCCCGCGTCCGGGCTCGGCAAGTGGTGGAGGATGCTGCGAGCGTAGACGACATCGAAGGACTCGGCCCGGAAGGGCAGCCGGCACGCGTCGCCGCGCACCAGCCGATACGAGAGCGCCTTGCGCTCCGCCCGCGCGCGCGCCCGCTTCAGCATCTCGACGCTCACGTCCATCCCGACGAGATCCTCGATCGGGGCGCCGAGCGCGCGCACGTGCTCCAGCATCATCCCCGTGCCGCACCCGTCGTCGAGCACCGCGCCTCGGGGCGGCACCATCTGCGAGAGCGAGCGCATCGTCGACTCGTGGTAGGCCCGCGCGTGCGGCAGCGCGTACCGCACGTCGTCGTAGTTCGCGCTTACGCGGTCCTGCGTCTCGACCTCGCTCGTGTTGAGGGTCGAAGGGTCCGCGATCATGTCGAGGATGCCCGCGGACCGACCATAGCGCGCGTGGCACTGAGGGCACTCCGCGCCCCCGCCGGTGAAGTCCGAAGGGGAGAGTCCGGCCTCGCAGCGCGGGCACGCGAGGCTCGGGATGAAGGCCGATTCGCTTTCGGGGGCTTCCGTCCGGGGGGCCATCTCGGCCGCACCCTATCAGGGATTCTGGTCGACGTCCGGCTGGCTCTCCACGAACGACGCGATGTGATCCGTGTAGTCGTTGTTCTGGATCGCCTGGGTCCCGTTCGCGCCCGCGAACTCACCCACGATGAACGTGACGTCCTTGGGGATCCCCACGTCTTCGTAGGCCTGGATGTCGCTCTCCGCGTTGCCGTAGACGGCCACGACGTCCCAATGGAACGTGTCGAGGACGCGGCTCAGCCAGCCCGCCTTGTAGGCGCGCGCCGACTCGTCGAACACGAGTGAGCTGGCGGTGATGACCGGCCCGACGGGGAAGCCCTTCAGCTTCATCCACGCGCGCGTCTCGGACCGGAACATGTGCGGGCGCGCGCTCAGGTAGATGACGACATAGCCCTTGTCGACCCAAGTGTTCATCAGGACGTCGGCGCTCGCGTTCTGCTCCGGCACGTACGACCCATCGCCGATCTGGGTGATGAGCTCGTCGTCGGAGGTCGTGAGGGTGCCGTCGATGTCCGTCACGACGACCTTCGTCCCCTCGGGCATCAGGTAGTCGTAGTGCTCGGCGCAGCTCCCATCCGCTTCGAGCACGGAGTAGATCGGGCGCGTGCGCTCGAAGGCGGGAGGCGTCTCCGGAGCGATCTGATAGTGGCCGTCGTCGTCGGTCGTGGCCCGGCCGAGGGTGGCCCACGCCTTCTTGTCCGGATCGTAGGCCCAAAGGCTCGTCGCCTCCCCGGTGAGGGGATAGGACGAGAGCCCGCTCGCGTTCGCCGTCCTCGCCTTGCGGCCCAGGAAGACGGGATCCCCCGCCGTCGCCTCTTGGGAAGCGTCCGCGTAGGTGTCGATCCGCGCCCCCCCCGGCACGCCGAGCGTGTCGGAGGACTCGTCCTTGCTCCGCGGGTTGTTCTCGGCCGTCGTCTGCGCGTCGGGGTTGGCGAAGCCGTGGCTCTCGGTCACGAAGGGGAGCGTCCCCGGCTGCGGGCAGGAGAGCTCGGTCGCGTCGGACACGGGGAAGCCGCCCTCCCCTCCCCCTCCGGCCGCCCCACCCCCGCCATCTGCGCCTCCCCCTCCGGCCGCCCCACCCCCGCCATCTGCGCTCCCACCGCGACAAGCGGAGGCGAGCGCTACCAAGACCACACATTCAGCGAGCGTCATCGTCTTCTCTCCCGGAGCTACAACCAGCCGAATTGGCTCACGACGTAGACCGTATCGCCCAACAGGACATTGCCGTCGCTGTCCGTCTGGGGGCCCTCGAGGAGATCGGTGAGCTGATAGAGGAAATGGAGCTTCACCGCGTGCTTCGCGAGGTAGGCATTGGCGCCGAACTGGAGGACGCGGGTCGCGGTGTTGTCGACCACGTAATCCGCCTCCTCCGTCCCATCGAGGCTCGTGTTGACGTCCAGCTGCTCGAACCGGGTCACGAGCTCGAATTTGGGGAACGGGATCGGGATCGGCAGGACATAGCCAATCTGCGCAGACGCCGCGTATCGCTCGAACTTCGGCGAGGCGTCGTTCTCGGCGCGAAAGCCGTGGAGGTACTCGCCGCGCAGGGTGAGCCCCCGCCACGCGAACCGCAGATCTCCCTCGATCCGCAGCTCCCCCGTCCCCGCGTCGGACACGCCGAGCTCGTTGCCGAGCCCGGAGTTGTACGCAGCGCTGAACCCGGCCGCGAGCTTCGGGATGCGCAGCTCCTCGAGATCCGCCTCCGACCAGTCCATTCGCCCGAGGGGCGAGAGCTCCACCCGCCCCGCGTAGAGGAACTGATTGTCCAGGTTGGTGCGCTGCCGGAACCCTCCGTCGCCATTGGCGATCATCGCGGCGAGGTGGAGGTTCGTCGGGCCGAGCGGCAAGTCGCTCCGGAGCTGCACCCCGATGTCGCGACCGAACATGAGGCGGGTCGTATCGGCGGGGACCGCGAATTGGAGCTTGGACTCCGGCTGCAGCTCCGCGAGCCCAAAGGGGACCTTGAATTGTCCGACGTCGAGGGCGGCGACGTCCTTGTCCCAATACAGCGTCCCGTAGACGTCTTTGACCGAGAAGTTGCCGAGGTTGACGTCGAAGTCGAAGCGCGCCGAGGCCCCCAGCTTCTTGTAGATCGTCACGTCTCCGCGCCCGATGAGGCGCGCGTTCTGGAACTGGAAGCCGTCGGAGTCGTCCTGGTTGAAGTCCGTGTCGACGACGTACCGAAACCCCGGCTGGAGGTACGCGCCGATGAGGAGCGAGTCTTTGCCGAGGCGGAGCGCCCGCAGGAAATTGGGGATGCGCGGATCGTCGGGGGCGGCGAGGAAGGCGTCGAACGGCACGTCGGGCGGCGG
>JBGAID010000105.1:0-36087 GCA_044225865.1 Polyangiaceae bacterium
GCCGCCGGACCCGACCGGGGGCGCTAAGCTTCCGGGGTGCGCCGACGCCTCATCTACGTGATCCCGGCCGCGACGGCGGTGCTCGTCGCGGGGATCCTCCTGGGGCCGGGGCAGGAGCGGAGCGTCGAGGTCGCGCGCCTCCTCTCGGCGGGCGGGGATCCTTCCGCGCTGCGGATCGTCACGGTGGAGCGCTACGGAGGTCACGAGGCGCGGCGGGGGATGGACGGCCTCGAGCTGTGGGTGCACGGCGAGGCACGCCCGCGCTGGGCGGGGGCGACGGGCGCGAACGGCGTCACGGAGATCCAGCTCGAGCGGCCGCTCGACCCCGCGGATCGCGTGGAGGTGCGGCGGCGCGGCGAGATCATCGCGGCAGGAGCGCTGCCGCGGTCGGAGGCGGCCGCGTCCGTTTCCAACCGCGCCTTCGCGTCGCAGGCAGAGGGCGGCGGCTTCACGGTTCGGGCGATGCCGGAGCGAGGCGCGTGGGTGCCTCCCTTCGCGGAGCGCGTAGCGCTGCAGGTGACGAAGGACGGCGCGCCCTGGGCGGGTACGGCGAAGGTCTCGGCGCTCTCGGCGGAGCCGGCAGAGTCGGAGGTGACGATCGACGCGACCGGCGGCGGGAGCGTGGAGCTCACCGCCATCGCCCAGCCCGTGATGCTCTCGTTCGAGATCCCGAGCGCGGACCCGAGGTCGGCGCCCGTCCTCGCGGTCGCGGTGGACGGGACGCGCGAGGCGGTGGCGAGGGAGCGACGGCGCGTCTCGTTCGTGCGGATCGGGACGGTGGGGGTGCTCTGCGCGGCGGCCGCGATCGAGCTCGCACTGCTCCTGTGGACGGGGCGGCGGGAGCGACGGCGCATCGCGAGCTTGTCGCGGGCGCTCGCAGAAGGAGACCTCCCCGAAGAGGAAGAGGCCGCCCCGGACGCGCGGGTCGAGGACGCGGTCGCGATCGCGCGGCCGGCGTCGATTCACCCCCGGCGCGCTGACGCGCTCGCCGCCCCCTCGCAGGCGGCTCCGCTCCAGGAGGAGCTCCGCCGCGCGAGGGGTGGAATTTCGGTGAGCCAGCGCCTGCTCCTCGTCACCGTGTGCGCGCTCGTGATCCTGGCGTTCGCGATGACGGCGGCGCTGGTGCTGCGGTGACGGGCCGTGCGGTCACCAGGCGCGGTAGTCGTCGCCGGTGCCGATGCGCGCCTCGGGAGCGAGGGGCTGCACGCGCCGGAGGATCGCTTCGGCTTCGCCTCGGTCGAAGGGCCCGATCGTGAGGACATGGCGAGGGCCCGCCTCCACGATGGTTGGCGCGAGCCCATCGAACGCGAAGCCCTGCTCGACCGCGTCGACGGCGGCGCGGCTCTCGCGCCGCGCGAGCTCGACGTAGTAGGTCGGCGAGAAGAACATCGAGAGGGTCCCGACCTCCTCGTCGCGCTCGTTCTTGAAGACGACCTTCTGTCCTCGACAGAGCGACCGGGGCGCGACCTTGACGATCGACCACCATTTCCCGAAGACCTCCTTGCCGTTCACGCGGAGCTCCATCGCGATGCCGGCTCCGAGATCGGTCGCGGTGGAGGCCTTCGAAAGGAAGCGACCACGCGGCCGAAGCGAGGACGGCTCCCGAGCGGGCGCGCAAGCCCAGGCGCCGTTGGGATCGCCGACCTTCACGCAGAGATCGAGGTGGGCGAGCTCGGGCGCCTTGGGATCGGTGGCCGAGAGATCCCCGATGCGGACCCGATAGCGGGCCTCGGGCTCGTCGAGGCCGGAGCACGGGATGCACGTGCGCTCGGTGGGGCACGAAGCGAGCTCGCCCTTCGCAGAGCCGCACGAAGCGCCGGCGCAGCACGTGGACGCGTCGCATGCGGGGCGCTCGATCGGGACAGGGACGGAGGCGGGAGGCGCAGCGCTGGACGACCCCGCCGGCTGCTCCTTCGCGCTCCGCGCGGCGTCGCCGACGATGGGAGCTTCGGGCCTGTCCGACCGAACATAGAGCGCGTACCCCGCGGCGAGCGCGGCGATGCCCGCGCCCACGAGCGCCACGGTGCGGAGCGGCCGCCCTCTCGAGGCGGCCGGGGTCGCGGCCGGCTCCGCGGCGGGTCGCCTTCGTTCGTCGAAGGCCTGGAGCGACGCGGGCAGGTCGACGTCCTCGACGTGCGTGTCCAGCACCTCGCCGACCTTCGTCGGGAGGAGCTCTCCGCGCTCGACGAAGGACCTCGAGATCATCGACTCCAATCGCTCGTCGTCTTGATCGCCCATCACGAGACGTCTCCCGTTCGAAGCCCGCGAGCAGACAGGAAGGTCTTCAGCTTCTTCATGGCTCGCACGCGAATGGCCCGGACGTTGTCGTTCGTGGTCCCCCACCGGCTCGCGAGATCCTTGGAGACGGCGTTGGGGAGGCGCCCGTGCTCCTCCCCGACCTGACGATAGAGGGCGGTCACGCGCAGGATCTCGCGCTCGCGCTCGGAGAGGCTCTCGAGGCCCTCGCTGACGAGGGACAGCTCGGCCGAGTCACCGGCCGGCTCGTCCTCCGGCTCGGGCACGACGACGCGCTCGAGGTAAGGCGAGGCGGAGACCTCACGGAGCCGGTTCATGTGATCGGCGAGCAGGTGGGTGGCGACGCGACCGAGCCACGCGCGTGTCCTCGCCGTCGACACCTCGGGGCTCACCGTCTCGATGGGCTCGCGGAACGTGTGGGCGCGATCGAACGCGCGGAGGAACGTCTCCTGGACGAGATCCTCCGGAGATAGCCCGCCCATCGCGAGCAGCGCCGCCTTCTTCTTGCTCACGACCGCGAACAGGTACCTCACGTGCCTCCGGTAGAACGTGGCCTTGGCCGCGCGCGCCTGGTCCGCGGACGCGCCGCCGTCCGCGACCACGCGGAGAAGAGCAGCGTCACTTTCGTCTTCGAGCGAGCGCATCGGCAGGCAATCACCCTCTTACGCCAAACCGTGACAAGGCGGCGAACGAGGAATCACGACGTCACGCATTCGCGTAGGGGGCGCGATGAACGTCCTCTCCAAGCTTCGAGTCTACCGGGAGCTCCTGACCGTGCTCGTGAGCACCCTCGTCGCCCTCTTCGGCTGGCAGCGCTTCGCCCCCGAGCTCCACGCCGCCGCCGCCGAGCGCGACGGCGACGACGATGTGCTCTCCGCGGCCGCCCTCGAGGACGCCTACGAGACCGCCTCCCCCGACCCGAGCGTCGAGCCGCACGCGTCGGCGAAGACCGCGAGCACCACCGCGACGAGCGCTGCCGCCGGCCCGCGGCCTGCCCCCGGGCACGAGCGCATCCTGGTGCTCGGCGACTCGATGGTGGAGGTCCTTGCCGCCGACCTCCAAGCCTACGCGCTCGAGAACGGGCACGAGATCGTCCCTGCCATTTGGTACGGCTCGACGACCTCGGCCTGGGCGAACAGCGCTGAGCTCGGCGCGCTGGTCCGCGAGATCGATCCGACGATGGTGGTGGTGGTCCTCGGCTCGTCGGAGCTCACCCGTCGCAAGATCGAGTCGCGGCGACCCTTCGTCGAAGCGCTCGTGCGACGCGCGGGCAAACGAAAGGTCGTCTGGATTGGCCCTCCCAACTGGCGCGCGGACACCGGCATCAACGATTTGCTCGAGGACGTGCTCGGCAAGGACCGGTTCTTTCGCTCCGAGCACCTCGACCTGACGAGGAAGAAGGACGGCATTCACCCCGACGCGGCGGGGGGGAAGGTCTGGATGGACGCCATCGCCGCGTGGCTGGAGACGGAGAGCCGGTTCCAGACGCGGATGCACCTCCCCTCGCGTCCCGCGGCGGCGCCCCCCGCTCGGGTGGTCGGGAGGATGTGAGATGTTCCAGCTCCAGCACGACCCCGCCCACCCGCTGCTCTTTCATACGAGCACGTTCGTCGTCCTGTTCATCCTGTTCATCGTCGTCCACGGGGTGCTCTCGGGCCACAACCGCGCCCGTCTCGTGCTCTTGCTCTCCTTCTCTCTCTATTACTATTGGCGTTCGAACGGTCTCTACACGCTCTGCCTGATCGGGCTCGCCACGATCGATTGGACGCTCTCGAAGCAGATCCACCGCGAAGAGCGCAGGCGGCGGCGCAAGCTGCTCCTCGCCGCTTCGGTGGCCTCCAACCTCGTCGCCCTCGGCTTCTTCAAATATACGAACTTCTTCGGGGCCACGGTCGCCGCCCTGCGCGGGTCCTCGTTCCACCCGCTCGATATCTTCTTGCCGCTCGGGATCTCGTTCCACGTCTTTCAATCGATCAGCTACCTCGTGGACGTCTATCGAGGGAAGTACCCGCCCGCGAAGAGCCTGTTCGAATATGTCCTGTTCCTCTGCTTCTTCCCCCAAATCGTGGCCGGCCCCATCGTACGCGCCCCTCACTTCTTCGGGAGCATCCACCCCCTCGTCGATCCGGATCGATCCGAGGTCGCGACTGCCCTGTTTCGCATCCTCCGCGGGGTCATCAAGAAAGCTCTCTTCGCCGACTATCTCGGGCTCTACAGCGACCTGGTCTTCGGAGCCCCCGGGACCTACAGCGGGCCGGAGGTGCTCCTCGGCGTCTATGCCTATGCCCTCCAAATCTATTTCGACTTCTCCGGCTACTCGGACATGGCGCTCGGGCTCGCGCGCATCCTCGGCGTGACCATCCCCGAGAACTTCGACGCCCCTTATCGCGCCACGAGCATCACCGACTTCTGGCGGCGGTGGCACGTCTCATTGTCCAGTTGGCTCCGCGAATATCTATACATCTCGCTCGGAGGCAATCGACACGGACGGGTGCGCCAAGGGGCGGCGCTCATGGGGACGATGTTGCTCGGGGGGTTGTGGCACGGCGCCTCCTGGACATTCGTGGTCTGGGGTGCCCTCCACGGCGTCGCGCTCGTCCTCGACAAGCTGGTGCCGCGCTCCCTCTCCCCCTCGCGGATCCGCCCTCTCGGCTGGATCGTCACCTTCCACTTCGTGGCCTTCGCGTGGGTCTTCTTCCGAGCGCCGACGTTCGGGGTCGCGTTCGAGGTGCTCGCGCAGCTCGGCACCGGCTGGGCGGAGACGCCGATCGCCCAGCTCTGCTCGGCGCGAGCGGGGGTCGTGCTCGCGCTCGCGGCGGGCGCGCTCGGGTGCGCGCTGCCGGGGAGGCTCGTCGATGGGCTCGAGTCGGTCACCGCGCGCGCGCCGCTGCTCGCCAAGAGCGCGGCGTTCGCGGCGGTCGCGGTCGCGGTGGGGGAGCTGGCCCAGGTCGAGGTGCGACCGTTCTTGTACTTCCAGTTCTGATCGAGGGTTATCGTGCGTGGCGATGAGGTTGCGCCGCCGGTCGATCGTGATGGGAGCGCTCGCGTGCGGCGCGGGCGCGTGCGGCGGGCCGCCCCCTCCGGCGGCGCCCCCCATCGTCGCCGCTCCCGAGAAGAAGAGGCAGCCGCGCGCCATCTTCGATTTTCATAGCGGCTTCTGGCTGAACCTCCATCTGCGCGTGCACTACGCGGCCACCGGGACGCGCCCGCCGCCGTTGGCCGCTCCCCTCCCGCCGTTCGCGCCGGCGTGGGACGAGGCGGTGCACCACTACAAGCAGCGCTTCGGGGAGCGCGGCGGCTTCGGGCTCCTCTTCGACCCGGAGCTCGTCGCGATCGGGAGGCGACTCTCGGAAGCGGGCTCGATGCCGACGCTCGCGGACGACGACGTCGAGCTCACGCGGAAGCTCCGGGCGGTGGCCGAGATCGTCCGGGTGGAGTGGGACACCCAGGACCGCGTGAACATGAAGTGGGCCCACGCCCTCTCGGCTCTCGTCGACGTGCACGGAGAGTCGCTCGTTCGGGAGCTCGAGGCGGTCTACGGCGCGCCGTGGACGAAGGAGCCGATCCGCGTCGACGTCTCGGCGTTCGCAGGGCCGGTCGGGGCGTACACCGTCGACAACCCCGCGCACACGATCATCTCCTCCGTGGACGCGGGCTATGGGGGCGACGCCGCCCTCGAGATGATCTTCCACGAAGCGTCGCACCTCCTGAGCGGCCCGCTCGAGCGGCAGATCGACGCGGCGGCAAAGAAGCGCGGGGTGAAGGCCCCCGAAGATCTCTGGCACGCGATCCTCTTCTACACGACGGGGGTCGTGGTCTCGCGGGTGCTGCCCGGCGGATACGTGCCCTACGCGACCAAGCAGGGACTGTGGAATCGGTGGCCGGCGTTCTCGGGTGCGCTCCAAGATCGGTTCCAGCCCTACCTCGACAAGAAGGTCTCGATGGCAGCGGCCGTCGACGCGGTGGTCGATCGCGTGGCGCGGTGAGACCGGCCGGGACCCGAGCAACCTGCTACGCTGGCTCTCGTGCGGAAGCTCTTTTTCTCGGCGTGGCTCGCGGCGCTGGCGGTGCCGCTCGCGTCGATCCCGACCGCGAGCGGCGCGCCCGGTGACTTCGACCCATCGGGGCGCGGAAAGAAGCCGAAGAAGCCAAAGAAGCCGCCCCAGAGCGGGCCGACCACCGGCCCCGTCACGGGTCCCGTCGGGCCGAAGCCGCCCAAGCCCCCGCCGGAGCCGGACCAAGACAAGCCGGGCAAGACGCCGGAGGTTCAGATCGCGCGCTACAAGGCTATCGTCCTCGCCCAGCCGAGCGCGCCCTTCCCTCTCCAGAAGCTCGCCAGCCTCTACCGCGAGCGCGACGGAAACCTGAAGAAGCTCGTCGCAGAGTTCGAAGAGAAGGCGGCCGGGACGGGCGACGAGGCGTGGGCGGCGAAGGTCGCCTTGGCGGGAATCTACAAGCAGGACGGGCGCTACGACGACGCGATCAAGACGTTCGAGGGCGCGATCGCGGATAAGCCCAAGGAGAGCGCGCCCGTGCTCGCGCTCGCCCAGCTCCAGTTCGACCGCGGCGAGAAGAAGGCGGCCCGCGACAGCTACGAGAAGGCCTTGCCGCTCCTGAAGGAGGCGGCCGACATCGAGACGGTGGAGCGCACGCTCATGCAGGTGTGCCTCGATCTGAAGGACACGGAGGCGGCGCGCACCCACCACGCCGCCCTCGTGAAGCGAGCGCAAGGCTCCCTCTTCGTGAAGGCCGAGCTCGGGCGCGAGATGATGGCGCGGGGCCAGTTCGAGGGAGCGGAGAAGGAGTTCCGCGAGCTCGTGAAGGCGGCCGCCGGGGACAACCGGGCCCTCGCCCCGGCGTACCGCGATCTCGGCGCTTCGCTCGCGAAGCAGAAGAAGATGACGGAGGCGGTCGACACCCTGAAGAAGGCCCTCGGAGCCGCCGGCACGCAGTCGGGCGTCCGCGCCGAGATCCTCTCGATCATGACCGACGCGTTCCGCGCCGAGGGAAAGCTCCCCGAGCTCGTCGAGATCCTGGAGAAGGAGAACAACCAGGACTTTCACCGCCTCTTCCAGCTCGGCAAGCTCTACGAAGAGACGGGCAACGTGGAGAAGGCCCTCGCCGCCTATCGCAAGGCGCTCGCCATCGACGGCAACCGCGTCGACACCCGCGTGCAGATCGTCCACCTGCTCCAGACGGCGGGGCAGCTCGAGGAGGCGATCAAGGAGTACGAGGCGCTCGTGAAGGCGGCGCCGAACAACCCCGACTACGTCTTCGAGCTCTGCGAGACGCTCATCCAGCGCGGCGACCGGCCCAAGGCGCTGAGGCTCTTGAAGGAGCTCGAAGGTCGCGTGCAGGAGCCGGACGTCCTCGCCGCCATCGCCGACTTCTACGAGCGCGTGGAGGAGAAGGACCGCGCGATGGCCCTGCTCCAGCGACTCGCCGGCACGAGCGGGGGCGACCCGACGTTCTTGAAGGATCTCGGCGACCGCTACTACCAAGCCGGCGACAAGAAGAAGGCCACCGAGACGTGGGCGAAGATCCGCGGCCTCATCGGCAACAAGGCCCGCGCCGAGTTCGAGCTCGGTCAGGTCTACCTCGATCACGACATGACGGACGAGGCGCTCGCGGCCCTGCGCGAGGCGACGACGCTCGATCCGACGAGCGTGCTGTACAAGAAGTCGCTCGCGATCGCGCTCGAGCGGACGGCCCCCGGCACTTCGTTCGCCGCCGATCGCTTCAGCGAGGCGGTGCGGATTTGGGAGGATCTGCTCCGCAACGCGAAGGGGGACGTGAACCTCGCGCGCGAGGCGCGGACCCACGTCGTCAACGTCTGGTCGGTGCAGAAGGATTTGCCGAACCGGCTCTCGCCCCTCAAGCAGCGCTTCGAGACGACGCCGCCGGATCTGGAGGCGGGCCGGCTCCTCGCGGAGGTGCAGCGCAAGCTCGGCAAGCTGCCCGAAGCGGAGGCGACGCTTCGATCCGTGATCGACAAGGACCCGGGGGACGAGGCATCCATGCTCGCGCTCGAGCGCGTCCTCGTCCAACAGCAGAACCTCGCGGGCGCGATCGAGATCCTCCAGAAGCTCGCGGACCGCAACGACAAGGCGGCGCGGCAGTACTACCAGCGCATGGCCCAGTACGCGGCGGAGCTCTACCACGACGACGACGCCATCAAGTACGCGGCGAAGGCGGTCGAGCTCTCGCCGGAGGACGCGGCCGGGCACCAGAAGCTCGGCGACATGTACCGCAAGCGCCAGGATTTCGAGAAGGCGATCGCGGAGTACCGCCAAGCGATCACGAAGAACGATCGGATGTACCCCGTCTACTTCGACCTCGCGGAGCTGCTCATGAGCTCGGGGGAGACGGCGGAGGCGGACAAGCTCTTCCGGCGCGTGCTCCGGTCGAGCCTGGACGAGGAGCTCGTCGCGCGCGCGGCGCGCATGTCCATGCAGATCAACCTGGGCCGCGGCGAGCTCGAGTCGCTCGAGCGCGAGCTCTTGCCGGTCGCGGTCGGCAACCCGGGCAAGCCCATCTACCGGCGCCTCTTGATCGAGCTCTACGGAGCGATGACCTTGCCCCTCGTACAGAAGGTGAGGAACGCGCTGCTCGCGGCTCAGGGCGTCATCCCCGCCACCGCCACCGCCACCGAGGTCGCCGACGCTCGCAAGGCGCTCGCCGCCATCGGATCGCGGGGGCTCAAGCCGCTCTTGGACGCCCTCGCCGACGATCGAGACGCCCAGCAGCGCGTCGCGATCGAGGTGCTCGCGTACGTGGAGAACCCCGCCGCCGGACCGACCCTGTTCAACTTCGCGACCGGTCAGGCGGACAAAGATCTGCGGGTGCGCGCGATGATCGCGGTCGGAGCGCTGCGAGATCCCGACATGCTCCCGCGGCTCGAGCAGCTCCTCGCCCCGAAGGAGCGCGACGTCTCCCTGCTCCCGTCGGACGATCTCGCGGTCGCGGCGGCGTGGTCCACCGCGCGCACGAAGGGGCCGAAGGCGGAGGCGCTGCTCGTGAAGCTCGTCGATGCGTCGTCACCCGACGTCCGCGCGATCGCGGCGGTGGGCCTCGGCCTCTCCAAGAACAAGAAGCACGCGCCCCTCTTGATGAAGCTCGCGCGCGCGGTCGAGAGCGGCCCCACCGCGCGCGCGGCGGCGCTCCTCGCCCTCGGGAGCCTCGTCACCAACGGCGGGCTCGAGCCGAGCGAGGAGCTCTCCGACCTCGTCGCCTCCCACATGGACGCGAGCGATCTCATGCTGCGTCGGGCCGCCCTCGTCGTCTCGGCGCGCCTCGCCGCCCAACCGGCGGCCAAGGGCGCGACGCGCGCGGAGGCGACCTCTTCGCTCGACGCCCTCGCGCAAGGGATCCTCTCCGGAGACGCAGCGCTGCGCGAAGACTCCATCGCCGCCGCGTCCGCCCTCAACCAGAAGAGCTTCCAAGAGAAGGCGGACCCCCTCCCCGTCCCGGACGGCAAGCTGCTCGTCTCCGACGTGCTCGCCGGCCTCCTGCCGGACCGCCCCAAGGACGCGGCGCGGGTGGCCGTGCTCGTGACGTTCGAGCCTCACCTCGCGCGGGCCGCGACCCGCGCCGCCGCCACCTCGCCCGAGCGCGCGTCCGCGATCGCGGATGCGCTGGTGGACGGCCCCGTGCTGGCGCCGTTCGCGGCAGCGGCCAAGACGGTCTCCGCCCCGGAGCGAGAGAAGGCGGAGGCAGCGACGAGGACGATCCTCCTCGCCACGACGGGCGGCTTCGCCCAGCTCGTGAAGCACCCGGACGCGACGACCCGCACGAAGGCGGCGCAGGTCCTCGCCGCCAACGGATCGAAGGACGCGCTCGTCGCGCTCGCGAAGGCGCTCTCGGACGGGGACGAAGAGGTGCGTCGCGCGGTGCTCGCGGCCGTCGCCGAGCGCGGGCAAGAGGGGCTCGAGGACGCGATCGCCAAGCTCGCCAAGTCGGACCCGAGCTGGGCGGTGCGGGTGCGGGCGGCCGAGACGCTGGGCAAGGTCGGCAGGGGCGCCCGGAAGGATTTCGTGGTCGAGGCGCTCGGCACGGTGGCGAAGGGTGACGGCTACGCCCTCGTGCGCGAGACCGCCCTCGTGGCGCTGTTCGGGCTCGACCGAAGGGCGGCCGAGCCGATCCTGCGCGACATCGCCAAGTCGGACGCTGAGCTCCGCGTGCGGGAGACGGCGACGCGCCTCCTGTCTTCGAAGGCAGAGGCCACGAGCAGCCCGTGAAGGTCCTCGGTATCGAGACGTCGTGCGACGAGACCGCCGCCGCCGTCGTCACCGAAAAAGGCGAGGTGCTGTCGGACGTCGTCCGCAGCCAGACGGAGCTGCACGCGCCGTTCGGCGGCGTCGTCCCCGAGGTGGCGGCCCGCGATCACGCCGTCGCGTTGCCGCCGATCATCGAGCGCGCCCTCGCCGACGCGGGCACCTCCATCGCGGACGTCGACGGCATCGCGGTGACCCACCGGCCCGGGCTCTCGGGAGCCCTGCTCGTGGGGGTGCTCACCGCCAAGGGCCTCGCGTGGGGCGCGAGGAAGCCGCTCGTCGCCGTCGATCACCTCGTCGGGCACCTGCTCGCGGTGTTCCTTCGGCGGGAGGGCGCCCCCGAGCCCCCTCCGCACCCCTTCATCGCGCTCCTCGTCTCGGGAGGGCACACCGCGATCTACCGCGTCGACCGGCCTGGGATCGACGGGATGAGAGAGCTCGGCGCGACCAGAGACGACGCCGCCGGCGAGGCGTTCGACAAGGTCGCGAAGCTCCTCGGGCTCGGGTACCCGGGAGGTCCGGTCGTCGATCGGCTCGCCGCCCGCGGGGTCGCCGCGCGCGCGCCGGTGATGCTCCCCAAGCCGTTGCGCGGTCGAGCGGGCGGCTTCGAGATGAGCTTCTCCGGGATCAAGAGCGCGGTCGCGCGCCACGTCGAGCAGACGGGGGTGCCGGAGGGGGAAGCGCTCGCGGATCTCTGCGCCGCATTCCAGGCCGCGGTCGTCGACACCCTCGTCGACAAGACCGTCCGCGCCGCGCGGGAGGAGGGCGTCGGCCGGATCGTCCTCGGCGGCGGCGTCGCCGCGAACCGGGGGCTCCGGGCGCGCATGACGGCGGCGGCGACCGCGGCCGGCCTCAGCGTCCACGTGCCCCCGGTCGCGAGCTGCACCGACAACGCCGCGATGATCGCGTACGCAGGGGCGCTCTCGCTCGAGCGAGGCGAAATCGCCGGCCTCGATCTCGACGTGTTCACGAAGACGGCCCTCGAGCGAGTGACCCGCAAGGGCGGCGGGAAGCGCCCGAGCCTCCCTCGCTGATCCTCTGCGCGAGGCGTCTTCGAGCGGTGTGACGGACGGCCACGGCGACCGCGAGGCGCCGCGCGCGTCGAGGCACGCGCGGGCTTCGGCGCGGCTCGTGCACGGCACGCGAGACATGGCTCACAGCTCGGCGCTTCACCCCGCGAGGCTCCACGCACCCCCCGTGCGTGCGAGGGACGCGGAGCGGGCTCGTGAGAAGGAGCCCCACCGCGTCACCCGCACCGCCGAGGCGCTGAGCCTCGCCGGCGACCTCTCGACCGAGAACGCCGAGGCGATCTACGCCGACCTCCGGAAGAAGGCCGGTCGTGCGAAGGGCGCGCTCGAGATCGACCTCTCCGGGGTGAGTCGGATCGACGGCGGGGTCGTCTCCATCCTCGAGCGGGTGCGCGCCGAGCTCTCCGCGAGGCGGGTCACGACCGAGCTCACCGGCGCGAGCGACGACGTCCGCGCCGTCCTCGAGCTCTACGGGGCGAAGCTCGACGTGGCTCCCAAGGCGCCGAGGCGACCCGCGGAGGAAGGGCTCGTCGCCCGAATCGGTCGGGCCGCCATCGCCGGAGGCGGCGAGCTCAAGACGGCGGTCGCGTTCGTGGGAGAGCTCGCGATCGACCTCGCCGGCGTCGTCCGGCGTCCCCGGAGCGGCAACCTGAAGGACGTCCTTCCCCTCATCGAGAAGTCGGGGCTCGACGCGGTCCCCATCGTCCTCGTCATCAACATGCTCGTGGGCTTCGTCATGGGCTTCCAGTCGGCGAGGCAGCTCGAGACCTACGGCGCGAACATCTTCGTGGCCGACATCGTCGGGCTGGCGGTGGTGCGAGAGCTCGCCCCCCTCATCACCGCCATCGTCGTGTGCGGCCGCTCCGGCGCCGCCTTCGCCGCCGAGATCGGCACCATGAAGGTGAGCGAGGAGATCGACGCCCTCCGGGTGATGGGCCTCGGGCCGGTGCGCTACCTCGTCGTCCCGCGCGTGCTCGCGCTCCTCGTCACCGTCCCCCTCCTCACCCTCGCGAGCGACGTCGTCGGCGTCCTGGGCGGGCTCGTGGTGGGGATGACGAGCCTCGGGGTCGGACCGGGCGCGTACGTCTCGGAGCTGCGGAACGCCGTGTTCCCCTGGGACGTCATCTCCGGCCTCATCAAGAGCTTCGCGTTCGCGCTCGCGATCGCCCTCATCGGCTGCCAGCAAGGCTTCGCGACCTCCGGGGGGGCGACCGGCGTCGGGCGCCGCACCACCACCACCGTCGTCGCCACCATCTTCGCCCTCGTCTTGATCGACGTCGCCTTCACCGCGTTCTTCCGGAGCGTGGCCCGATGAGCGACGCCCCCGTCATCGTCGCCCGCGACGTCACCATCGGCTGGACCCGGGAGTCGCCCCTCGTGGAGCACGCTACGTTTTCCATAGCGCGCTCGGAGATCTTCACCATCCTGGGGGGGAGCGGCTCCGGGAAGTCGACCCTTCTGCGCGCGATGATGGGCCTCGACGAGCCCCTCTCCGGGACGATCGAGATCTTCGGCGAGCCCCTCGGCCTGCTCAAGCCGGCGAAGCCTCGCTTCGGGGTGATGTTCCAATCGGGCGCGCTCTTCGGCTCCCTCACCGTGCTCGAGAACGTCTCGCTGCCGCTGCGCGAGTGGACCCGACTACCGAAGACGATGACGGACGCGATGGCCCTCGCGAAGCTCCGCCTCGTCGGCTTGGAGGGGGCAGCGGAGAAGCTCCCCGCCGAGCTCTCCGGGGGCATGAAGAAGCGGGCCTCCATCGCGCGCGCCCTCGCCCTCGAGCCCGCCCTCCTCTTCCTCGACGAGCCGACGGCGGGGCTCGACCCCGTGACGAGCGCCGACATCGACGAGCTGATCCTCACCCTGAACCACGCCCTCGGTCTGACGGTCGTCCTCGTGACCCACGAGCTCGAGAGCATCCGGAAGGTCTCGACCCGATGCCTGATGATCGACGCGCGCCGTCACCGCGTGGTCGCGGAGGGTCCGCCCGACGAGCTCGAGCGCTCCGATGACCCTGCCGTAGCCGAGTTCTTTCGTCGCGAAGCGAGGAGCGCTGCGTGATCAAGCCTGCCAGTCACTTCAAGATCGGTCTGTTCGTGATCATCATGCTCGCCGCCTTCGTCGCTACCGCGGCCGGGTTCGGCGCGAAGAGCGTGACCAAGAAGACGGTCCGCTACCACACCTACTTCAACGAGTCGGTGCAGGGCCTCGACGTCGGCGCGCCCGTGAAGTTCCGCGGGGTCACGATCGGGGCGGTGAGCGCGATCGAGATCGCGAGCGACCATCGCCACGTCGACGTCGTGGCGGATCTGGACGTGCAGTCGATCCGCAAGATGGGCCTCACCGAGCAAGGCCCGGGGCGGGACGAAGCGGTGCGCTTCATCGTCCCTCCCGATCTCCGCGCCCAGCTCGGCTCGCAGGGGATCACGGGGGTGAAGTTCCTCCTCATCGACTATTTCGATCCGGTCCAGAACCCGGCCCCGGAGCTGCCATTCGACCCCGACCCAAACTACATCCCGGCCGCGTTCTCCTTGTTCAAGAGCCTCGAGGACAGCGTGATGAGCGCCATGGATAAGCTCCCCGAGATGTCGGAGCGCCTGAGCGGCGTGCTCTCGAAGATCGACACGATGCTGGGCGTCCTCGAGCAGGAGGGCGTCGCCGACAACGTCTCGGAGACGGTGAAGAGCGCGGTCGCCCTCCTCAAGGACGCGCGCGCCTTCATTCGGAAGGTCGACGACGCGGGCATCCCCGCGAAGGCCTCGAGCACGATCGCCGATCTGGATCGCGCGGTCGGCAAGCTCTCCCGCATCCTCGACGACGTCGGCGGGGAGCGGGGGCTCGTCGCGAGCACCCAGCGGGCGACCGACTCCCTCGGGACGTTCGGCAAGAGCGCGACCCGCGCCACCCGCGATCTCGAAGGGACGCTGCGGGCCCTCAACGAGGCCGCTCAAGCGATCCGCGATCTCGCCGAGTCGCTCGATCGCGATCCGGACATGCTTCTGAAGGGTCGAGCAAAGAAGGAGCGACGATGAGCGGTCTCGCGAAGGTCACGCTGGCGGTGCTCGCGCTCTCGGGCTGCGCGCTCACGTCCAAGGCCGACCCGATGGAGGTGCGTACGTTCTCACCGGAGATGCCGCGGCCGGCGTCGATGCCGCGCCCGGCCGCCGCGTCTTCGCCCGGGGCTCCGGATCGCCCCGGGGTGCAGGTGGGGGTGGTCAGCGCCGCGTCCCATCTCCGGAAGAAGATCGTGTACCGCGCATCCTCGGTGGAGGTCGGCGAGTACGACGACCTGCGGTGGGCGGAGCTGCCCGAGACGTACGTGCGGAGGGGAGTCGAGCGCGCCCTCTTCGGAGACGCGGGGCTGCCGGAGACGTTCACGATCGAGACGCCGGTGCTCGATCTCGAGGTGCTCGCCTTCGAGGAGGTCCGGGACGGCCCCCGGCGCGCGGCTCGCGTCACCGTCTCGTGGGAGCTCCACGACGAAGCCCACGCCCTCGCGACCCGCACCGTGACCATCGAGGAGCGCGCGAAGACGGCCGCCCCTCAGGACGTCGCGCGGGCGATGGGCGTCGCCCTCGCGCGGTGCACGAGCGAGGTCGCGAAGGGGGTGACGGAGGCGCTCGCGCGCGCCCCCCTCAGCTCGCGTCGTCGAGGAGCTGAAGGAACCGCACCTTGATGCGCTTGTCCGTCCAGCCCGAGAACTTCACCGTCGCGGTGGGATCGGGCGCCTCGTCGACGTCGACCACGACGCCGACCCCGAACTGCTTGTGGACCACCTTCGATCCGCGGCGAAGCCCGCCCGCGCGCACGGTCGCGGCGGCGGCGGCGGCGCGGCGGCCGAGCCCAGAACCGATGGCGGCGGGGGCGTCGTCGTCGCGCTCGACGTAGCGCTCACCGGGCTCGACCTCGACCGACCGGTCGGGGCCTCGCCGGGTGGCGAGCCCGCCCGCTCGTCCCCGCGGCGAAGGAGCCCCTTCGTCGACCGAGAACGCGGGTCGCACCGGGAGGCCGTCGTCGAACAACGAGCGCTGCTGCATCGGGGCCGGGACGGCCGGAGCCGGCTTGCCTTGCGGATGCGACCACGCGAGCTTCGGTGCCGTCGCTCCCGCCCCCGGTCGAGGCGGCTCCGCGCTCCAGGCGGGCCGGTCGATGAAGCGGCCGAAGCTCGCCCGCAGGACCTCCGTCTTCTTCGCGTCGACCACCGGCGCCGGCAGGTCCGCGAGGAACCGGCTCGGCAGCCCGTACTTCGTCCCCCCGAACACCATCCGCCGCTCGGCGTGGAAGACGAAGAGCTTGTGGCGGGCCCTCGTCACCGCGACGTAAGCGAGCCGGCGCTCCTCCTCGATGTCGGCCCGCCCGCTCGGATCCTGGCTGCGGAAGGGGAACATGTCCTCTTCCATGCCCGTGAGGAACACGGCCGAGAACTCCAGGCCCTTCGCGGCGTGGACCGTCATCATCGCTACCCGCGGCGCGTCCTTCATCTCGTCGATCGTCGCGGTGAGCGCGACCTTCTCGAGCCACCCCGCGAGGCTCGGCACCTCCCCCGCCGCGAGCACCTCGATCTCGTGCTCGGCGATCGATCCCACGAGCTCTTGGAGGTTCATCAGCCTCCCCTCCGACTCGTCGGTGTTCTCGTCCTTGAGCATCTGCTCGTAGCCGCTCTCGACGAGGACGCGCTCGGCGATCTCGCGCGGGGAGCCCGTCTTCGCGTGCTCGGCGATCTCCGTCATCATCGCGTGGAAGCGGGCGAGGGCCTTCTTCGGCTGAGGCCCGATGCGATCCGACCCGCACAGGGGGAGGATCGCGTCGAACATCGGCTTCTTCAGCTCGCCCGCCATCTGGGCGAGCCGCTCCACCGTCGTGTCGCCGATCTTCCTCGACGGGACGTTGATGATCCGCACGAGATCGACGTCGCTCTTCGGGTTCACGAGCACGCGCAGGTACGAGACGAGGTCCTTCACCTCCGCCCGCTCGAAGAACCGCACCCCGCCCACCACCTGATAGGGGATCCGCTCGGCCCGGAGCACCTCCTCGAGCACGCGCGACTGGGCGTGGACGCGGTAGAAGATCGCGATCTCGTCCGGGGAGACCCCGCGCTCCAAGAGCTCCCGTATGCGCTCCGCGACGTAGGCGGCCTCGTCGCGCTCCGTCGCGCACGCGACGACCGCCACTTTGTCGCCGTCCGGGTTCTGGGTGAAGAGCTCCTTGGGCTCGCGGTCCTGGGCGGGGCGGATGACGGCGAGCGCGGCCGCCACGACGTTCCCGCTCGATCGGTAGTTCTCCTCGAGCTTGACGACCTTCGCCTCCGGGTGGTCCTTCTTGAAGTTGCGGACGATGCGCACGTCGGCGCCGCGCCATCGGTAGATGCTCTGGTCGTCGTCGCCGACCACGAACAGGTTCTTCGTACGCCTCGTGAGCGCTCGCACGAGGCGGTACTGGACCCGGTTCACGTCTTGGAACTCGTCGACGAGGACGTGGCTGAAGCGCCGCCGCAGCTCGTCGCCCGCGCTCGACTCCATGTCCTCCGCGATGCGGAGCACCTTCACGAGCAGATCGTCGAAGTCGACCGCGTTCGCGTCGGCGAGCCGCCGGTCGTACTCGCTGAAGCATCGGGCGACGACCTCGTCACCGAAGCGGTCGGGGTGGAACTCCGCCGCCGTCACCCCCTCCTGCTTCTCACGGTGGATCCGGCCGAGCACGTCGCGCGGCGGATACCTGCGGTCGTCGATGCGCAGCTCCTTGTAGATGCGGTTCATCACCGCGCGCTGATCGTCGTCGTCGTAGATCGTGAACGACCGCTCGAGCCCGGCCGCCTCGTGATAGCGGCGCAGCAGCCGAGCGCACGTGGCGTGGAACGTCCCCACCCACAGGTCGCGTACGATCTCCGGACCGAGGATGCGCTCGAGCCGGCGCTTCATCTCCCCCGCCGCCTTGTTCGTGAACGTGACGGCGAGGATGCGGTAAGGCGGGACCCGGGCGGTCGCGACGAGGTTCGCGATCCGATAGGTGATGACGCGGGTCTTGCCGCTGCCCGCCCCCGCGAACACCACCATCGGGCCGTCGACGTGGACGACCGCGTCCGCCTGGGGGCCGTTCAGCTCCGCGTCGCTCTGAACGGCCGCGGCCGCGCCCGCTGCGTCGGAACCCTGCACCTGATTGTCTTCCTCGCGACCCACGCGGCTCTGTCGCTAGCACGGGCCCCGCCCGGAGGCTTCCCGCGGGTGCGATGTGGTATCCTGAGCGCATCCCATGCTTGGCCATCTCGAGCTTCGACGCGCGGGCGCGCTGACCTGCGCCGTGGCCGCGCTCCTCAGCTCGCTCGCGACCGCGGGGCGGGCGGAAGCTTATTGCCGGAGCACGACGTGCACCGGCGACTGTCCTCGCGACGAGAACGAGTGCAAGACCACCGGCCAGCCCCTGTATTGGAGCTCGAGCTGCGTCGGCATCAGCCTCAACTCGAGCGGCGGCGCCTACGTCCCGTACAAATATTTCCAGCAGGCGGCCGAGAAGGCCCTCCTCGAGTGGAGCGATCTCCCGTGCGGGGGCGCCGATCAGGTCGCGAGCATCGCGTTCTCCCAGCTCGACGACATCACGTGCGACGACGCCGAGTACAACGACGGCGACAAGAACGCGAATGGCATCGTGTTCCAGAACACGAAGTGGGTCTACACCTCCGAGGACAACAACGTCGCGAAGACGACGGTGACGTTCGACGCCGACACGGGGGAGATCCTCGACGCAGACATCGAGATCAACCAGGCCAACAACAACTTCACGGTCTCGGACGAGGTCATCGAGTACGACCTCCAGTCGATCCTGACCCACGAGATCGGGCACCTCATCGGCCTCGATCACTCCCCCGACTCGGACGCGACGATGTACGCGTCTTACGAGCCGGGCACCGTCGACCAGCGCTCGCTCTCCCCCGATGACATGGAGGCGGTCTGCGCCGCCTATCCGCCCTCGCGCGTCGCCCAATGCGCGCCGCAGCCGCGGGGAGGGCTCGCCATCGAATGCCTCGGTGAGGGCGCGACGGACTCCGGAGGTTGCGCGGTGGCGCGCGCCCCCTCTCCCTCCTCTTCTCGGCTCGGACTCTTTCTCGCCGCCGTGCTAACCGCCTTCGCGATGCGGCGCCCCAAGATCAACAAACGAGGAGCTCTGTCGTGAAGCTTCGTTGGCTTCTTATCGGTTCGTGTCTCTCGTCCGTCGCGCTCCTCGCGAGCGCCTTCGGCGGCTGCAAGGAAGAGGAGACGCTCTGCAACCCCGGAGACGAGGTCTTCTGCAAGTGCCGAGGCGGCCAAGAGGAGGGCACGAAGACCTGCCTCGGCGACGGCAACTCGTTCGGCCCGTGCACCCGGCCCGAAGGCGAGTGTCCCGAGATCGAGGATCCCACGACCTCGACGGGGACGCCGATGATTTGCGTGCCCGGCACGGACGTCATCCCGTGCGAGTGCGACAACGGCGACGAGGGCAGCGCGACCTGCACGAGCGACGGGCTGGGGTTCGGCGACTGCACCCTCGACACCGGGCCGTGCGGGACGACCACGACCGGCGACAAGCTCCTCTACGTCGCTTGCGCGAGCGGGAGCGAATGCCAGACCGGCGTCTGCGACGGCGGCTACTGCACGCGCGCGTGCGAGGACTACACGGTCTGCGTCGACGACGCGAATGGCAAGTACGGCGACTGCATCGTCCTCGAAGGGGGGACGAAGCAGCAGTGCGCGCCGTACTGCACCGCTCAATCGGACTGCGCCGGCTTCGGAGCCGAGAGCGCCTGCGGCGGCGCCATCGCGCTCGACGACGCGACCCTCGCGTTCGCGGCGTGCGCCAATTGGGGCGCCGAGCTCGGCGGCATGCCCTACGGCACCTCTTGCGACTCGTCCACCGGCGAGCTCCTGTTCATCGACACCGTGATCGTCATGGATTGCGACATCGGGCTCGAGGGCGCCCAGGACGTCTGCCTCTTCGGCGAGTGTGCCAAGGGCTGCGACGTCGACGAGGACTGCCCGAACCTCGACTGCTCGACGACCCTGCCCTGCTGCACGAGCGACCCCGATTGCAACTGAGCCACCGAGCCGAGGAGCACGCACCGTGAGATCCCATCGCATCGTCCTCGTCGCCGTGGTCGGCGTCGGCATGTTCTCTCTGTACGCGTGCGGGGACAGCACCGGCGCGGGCGGCCAGGGCGCGGGCGGAGGCGCCGGGGGCGGCGTCGAGCTCACCTGCGGCGACGGCTTCCCCGATCCGGATCTCGGCGAAGAGTGCGACGACGGCAACTTCGACGACTTCGACGGGTGCCTCAGCGATTGCACCCTCTCCAAATGCGGGGACGGGGTCGTCCAAGAGGGCGTCGAGGAGTGCGACGACGGCAACTCCGACGACACGGACGGGTGCGTCAGCGGCTGCGTCTTCGCTTCGTGCGGAGACGGCTTCATCCAGACCGGCGTCGAGGACTGCGACGACGGCAACGAAGAGGACGGCGACGCTTGCTCCAGCACCTGCACGGCGGGGGCGGGGTGCGGCAACGGCAACGTCGACGATGGGGAGGAGTGCGACGACGGCAACACCAACGCGAGCGACGACTGCGTCGACTGCGTCCTCGCCTTCTGCGGTGACGGGCACGCCCAGCTCGGGGTGGAGGAGTGCGACGACGGCAACACCGTCGACGACGACGCGTGCAGCAACGCGTGCTTCGTGAACGTGCCCACGTCGTACGGCTGCCCCGGCATCCCCTCGGACGTGGGACCGAGCCCGGGCGTCACCCTCGGTGGCAACACCGCCGACGCGACCGATCTGTACATCGGCAGCTGCGGCGGAGACGCTCCCGAGATCGTCCACGCGTTCACCGCCACCGTGAGCGGCGTCATGAACGTCGAGATGCTCGCCATCGACAACGCCCTCGATCCCGTCCTCTACGCGAAAGCGGACTGTGAGGGTGACGCGACGATCGCATGCGCCGACGCGACCTTCGAGGGCGGCGACGAGACCCTCTCGTTCCCAGTCACGGCCGGGACGACCTACTACGTCTTCGCGGATGGATATGGGGGCTCCGCGGGCGAATACCTCCTCGCGGCGTCCGTCGACACCACCGTAGCGGGTGACAATTGTCCGGGCACGCCCGTGACCCTCACCGACTTCAACGACACGGTGACGAAGACGGGTGACACCTCGCTCGCCAACGCCGATCGAAACGGCACCGGGGCGTGCAATTCACCGAGCACCAAGGACATCGTCTACAAAGTGGTCCCTCCCATGAGCGGCAAGCTCGTGGCCGCGCTCGATCCTTCCTACGACGGCTCGCTCTACATCCGGACCCTCTGCACGACGACGTCGAGCCAGATTGGCTGCTCCGAGTCGGCCGGCTCAGGAGGCCTCGAGCTCCTGCAGGTCGACGTCACGGCGGGGGCGAACTACTTCGTCATCGTGGACGGAAAGAGCGGCTCGTCCGGCGCCTATTCCATCGACTTCACGCTCCTGCCCCCCTGACGCCCCGCCCTGCGCGCGGGGAGCGCCGCCAACAGGAAGAAGGCCGCGTCCGCCGGCGCGCCTTCATCGGAGCGGGCGCCGCCATTGTCCCTCGCGTAGGATGCGCGAATGCGAATCCAAATGGATCGAGCGCTCGCCGTCGTGATCGCCCTCGTCGCGGCGGCGTGCGGCGACTCGACCGGCACGGGCGGGGCGGGCGCGAACGGTGGAAGCCCGACCCAGGGCGGCTCTCCCGTCGAGGGAGGCGGCGGGGCGGGCTCGGGCGGAGTGCCCAGCACGGGAGGCGCGGGCCAAGGCGGCTGCCCCTCCGGAGGTGCGCCCGGTCAAGGCGGAGCCATCGCCTCCTGCGACGACATCGGGGCGACGGCGTGCTTCATCAACGACGACTGTCCCGCGGACCAGCGCTGCGAGAACGCGAGCACCGCCGATGAGCCGGTGCCGTGCTGCCAGACGGGGCCGCGCGGCACAGGCCCCCTCGGCGCCCCCTGCGTCTCCGAGAACGACTGCGCATCGAGCCTGTGCATCGAAGGTGGACAGTGCGGGGGGATCTGCACCGACACGTGCAGCTCGCCGGCGGACTGCCCGGCCGACTTGCCGCAGTGCATTCCAATCGCGTTCAGCGGGTCGAACGAGGATTTCTGTCTGCCGTGAGGGTCCTCGACTCGACACTACGACAACAATAGCGTCGGCGACCTCTCCGCCGGCGCGTCACCGGAGCAGACTGACGATCTCCCGCTCCGCCGCCGCGTCGACCTCGACGACGTCCGGGTGATAGCTCGTCTTGCCCAATCGATGTCGCGCGACCCCTCCCCCCGTCGACGCGCGGACCTCCAACACACAGCCGAAGTCCGCGTCCTGGGCGTCTTCGAACTCCAGCGACGCGAGCGCTCTCGATCCGCGCGCCCCCGCTTGGAGCCAGCTCGATATGCCCTCGTCGAACGCCCGCCACTCGTCGGAGGGGACGTAGTTTCGGATCAGCGTGTGAAACACGAGGGTGAGCCCCCGCTCCCCGGCCTGCTTGCCAATACGGTCCAGCTGGCCCACGACCGACGAAGCCCGCATCAATTGGACCTCGGGGGGTGGGCTCGTCGTCTGGAAGGTGGCCATCGCCCTCTTCAGGCGCTCGAGGCGCTTCGTCTGGTTGGGCCAGACGCACGCCTCGAGCCACATGCAGTCCTCTTTGCGGCGGACGTCGAGGGGCCGCGCATCGAATCCGACGCGGGCCCGGACCTCGAGGCTCTTCGGTGAAAAGACCTCCGCCCCATCACGACGCCGCCACGAGAGCGCCAATCGATCCGCGACCAGGTTGAGGCCCGCGCTCGTCCCGACGTCGACGAGCGCGATCGGCCGCCTGACATCGGCGCTCGCGGCGAGGGTAGCCGGCCAGAGCCAGGCGATCGCGCGGGACACCTCGTTCGTCTGGACGCGCCTCGATCGCAGCGTGATCCAGAAGCCGAGACGCTCGGGAGCCAGCGCCGCCTTCAGCGCCTCCCCCGTGACCGAGACGGGGCTCGCCGCGCTCTGGGCGAGCACCCGATGGAGCGGATGAGAGGCCCCCTCCACCAGCGCGTCGAAGCGAAGGGCGGCGAGGATCAGGAGCGGCCGCTCGAAGGGCCCCTCGAAGGTGCGCTTCTGCCACGCGCGCTCGAGCGCATCCCGAACCCGCGCCCCCTCCGGCTTACGCAAGAGCTCTTCCAAGAGCTCGAGGACGCGGGTGTAGACAGGGGCCCGATCCGCCATCAGGGCGCGGTGATTGACCAGGTCGTCGGTGAAGCCCTCGACGCCGGAGGTGCGGACGATCTTGTCGGTGCTGACGGGCCGGGCGGGGGTGGCTTGCCCCCGAACGTCGCCGGAGTCGGCGGAGGGCGCCCGCTCGCGAGCGCGTCCCGAGGGCGGCGGCCCCGTGTCGTTCACGGCAGGGAGGGCGTCGAGCGCGGCCAGGAGCACCGCCGTGTCGGGGAATCGATCGCGCGGTTCGGTGGCCATGCAGCGCTTCACGAGCTCCGCCACCTCCCGCGAGATCTCCGCCCGCGACGCGCGAGGATCCGGTGGTGGCGACGTGAGCCGGGCCGTCGCCACGAGGTAGGCGGAGCCCCCTTGCCACGCGACCGCCCCCGTCAGCATCTCATAGAGCACCGCCCCGAACGAGTAGATGTCCGCGCGCGCGTCGATCGTGAGCGAGCCTTGGACCTGTTCGGGCGCCATATAGGCGGGCGTCCCGAGCATCCCCGTCGGGGTGTGTCCGTCGTCGAGGGTCGGCGCGCGCGCGATCCCGAAGTCCATCAGCACGACGCGGCCCTTCTCGTCGATGCAGACGTTCTCCGGCTTGAGATCGCGATGCACGACGCCGGCGCGGTGCGCAGCCGCGAGCCCCGCGCACATCATTCGAGCGATCTCGAGGGCGCGGCGGATGGGCAGCGCGCCCCGTGCCTCGAGGAGATCGGCGAGCGTTTGCCCCGTGACGAGCTCCATCGTCAGGAAGCGAAACCCGCGGTGCTCCCCGATATCGAAGGTCCGCGCGACGTTGGGGTGGGTCACGCGCCGCGCGAGCTTCACCTCTTGGCGGAACCTCCGAACGCGCGCCTCCGACTCGGACGGATCCAGGTGGAGGAGCTTCAGGGCGATCTCCTCGTCCAGCTCCGCGTCGTGCACGCGAAAGACGGAGCCCATCCCGCCGCGGCCGATGGGGGCCACGACACGATATCGATCGGCGACGACTTCGCCGACGGAGAGCCCGAGGGGAGCTCCGCGGCCGCCATTCGATTGAGAGCGTCTGCCTTCGTCGCTCACGCGCGTCGCACCATAGCAGCGCGGCCGCGCTCCCCTCCAGGCCGAGTTGACCTGGGCCATGGATATCGACGAGCTGCGCGCGTTCGTAGCAGTCGCGGAGACGGGTTCCTCGCGGCCGCGGACGCGCTCGGGATGCCGCGAAGCACCGTGCGGCGAAAGGTGGACGCGCTCGTCGCGCGCGCCGGCGTCCCCCTCGTCGAGGGGACGGCGCGGGGGGTGGTGCTCACGGAGGCGGGCAGCGCGCTCGCCACGCAGAACCATTGCGCGCCAGGAGACGACGACTGCGAGCGCGCGTCGATCGCGACCAAGTGCCTCTTCGATCCGGCCCAATACTGTCCGGAGGCGACCCTTCGGTGCACCCGTTGTGATGCGGACCAATCGTGTCCAATCGACGCCCATTGCTCGGAGGCGCCCGCCGCCGACGAAGAGACGCGGTGCGTGCCGGGCTGCCTCGTCGACGGTGACTGCGGCCCGAGCGATCGTTGCGGGGGAGCGACCGCCACCACCGCCGGCGCGTGGGAGCCCGCCCCCGCGTGCTCGCCGCCGTGCCCACCGCCCGAGGCGTGCGTCCACGGCGCGTGCGAGTGAGGCAATACAGTACCGGCGAAGGTCGACGCGGCGAGCGCGAAATTGGTAGCGCCGCCGGCTCGGATCGCCGAACACTCCTCCGCGCATGACCGCACTCGAAGCGCTCCTCCTCGGTGTCGTCGAGGGATTGACGGAGTTCCTCCCCGTATCGTCGACCGGGCACCTCGTCTTGCTCGGCTCCCAGTTCGGTCACGACGACGAGGCGACCAAGGCGCTCGAGGTGGTGATTCAGCTCGGAGCGGTCCTCGCCGCCGTCGTTTACTACCGCTCGCTCCTCGCCAAGATCGTCCGCGGTCTCATCGCGCGCGATCGCGACGTGCTGCGGCTCGTGCTCGCGCTCGGGATCGCGACCGTGCCGGTGGCGGTGATCGGGCTGCTCTTCCACAAGAAGATCAAGGCGTGGGGCTTCGCTCCCGCCCCGGTGGCGGCCGCGCTCATCGCGGGAGGGGTCGCCATGATCGCGCTCGAGCTCTACACGAAGCGCGCGCGCCCCCCCGCGGAGACCGTCCTCTCCGACGTCGGGCCGAAGCGAGCCCTCGCGATCGGTGCGGCCCAGTGCCTCTCGCTGTGGCCGGGGATGTCGCGGTCGATGACGACGATCCTCGGCGGACAGCTGACGGGGCTCAAGACCGCCACCGCCGCCGAGTTCACCTTCTTGCTCGCCATTCCCGTCCTCGGATCGGCCACGTTGTTCGATCTCGCGAAGCACGGAAAGGCGATCATCGCCGCGCCCGGGGGGGCGGCCTCCCTGGGGATCGGCCTCGTGAGCGCCTTCTTGGTGGCGCTCGCCGTAATCGCGGTGTTCCTCCGGTACCTGAAGCGGTACGGCCTCGCCCCCTTCGGCGTCTATCGCATCCTCCTCGGGGTGGTGGTGCTGCTGTTCGTGCGCTGAGACGCCGCCGCCCAAAGCGCGGCGCGCGGTTGGATGTTCGAGCTACGTCGCGGCAGGGGTTCGGACCCCCGGCGCGCTCCGCGCTCGCCGACCCCTGCCAGGCGACTGCGCTCTTCGAGCTACGTCGCGGCAGGGTTTCAGACCCCCGGCGCGCTCCGCGCTCGCCGACCCCTGCCAGGCGACTGCGCTCTTCGAGCTACGTCGCGGCAGGGGTGGATCAGCACGTGTAAGGCCTGTTCGGCAGCTCGTCGCCGAAAGCGCATTACGACTTGAAGAGCGTTCCTCGGGGCCACCATTGCGGTCTTCGGCGGAAGCTTGGGAAGATGCACGAGATGGGCGACGAGGGTGACGTGAGGAAGGGGCGTTGATGGACGTCGTCGCCTCCTCCCCGTTCACGACCGCGACCCTCTTGTGGATGTCACGCGCGGGCCGGATGCACGCGACGGTCATCGTCAAGGCTGGCTTTCGCCTGGAGCCCGTCGAGTGCGAGCTGCTCGGCCGGCCCGAGCCCATCGCCACGGCGGACCATTACGAAGGCAACGACCGGACGCGCGCGCTGCGCTTCCCCTCCGACCTCGTCCCATTCAAACCGGCCGCCGACGTCGTATTGGTCGGGAGCGCCCACGCGGGACCAGAGCCGGTGCGCACCCTCGTGGCGCGGGTCGTGGTCGGAGACGTGGACAAGGCCATCGAGGTCCACACCGACCGCGTCGTGCACCCGGACGGGACGACCCACGAAGGAGCCGCCTTCGCCAAGATCCCGCTGACGTGGGAGCTCGCGGCGGGGGGACCGGACACGGGAAATCCCATTGGGATGAGGCTCGACGCGACAGATGGCCTCGGGCGCCTCCGCCTGCCGCAGCTGCAGCCCCCGGGCATGTTCCTCAACCCGAAGACCCCCATCATCCCTCCCATTTCGTTCGGAGCGATCCCGGCGAGCTGGCCTTCGCGGAGCAAGCACCTGAAGGACGGCGTCGAGCCGCTGCCGGCCGACTACGCGACCGCGCCCATCGCGGAGGCCCTCGACCGCACGTTCTTCAACGTCACGCCCCCCGACCAGCGCACCGCGTTCCTCCGCCCCTACGAGCGGATTATCCTCGAGCGGCTCAGCCCGAAGCACGCCCGCCTCGTCACGGCGCTGCCCAACGTCCGGCCGCGCGCGATCTTCGAGGGCTCGCAGAGGGAGATCGAGCTCCACGCCGACACCCTCGTCATCGACACCGATCGGCAGGTGTGCGCCGTGACCTGGCGCGGGATCACGGAGCTGCCGAGCTTCGGGGCGCCGAGCCGGGTTCGGATCGTCGGGGAGCGCGACGACGCCCCCCTCGCCACCGCGTTCGCCCAGGAGCCCACGCGCGACGACGCGGAGCCGGCGGGGCGGTCGGTGCCTCCGCTCGCGGTCGCGAAGGAGGAGGGCACCGACATCCTTCTCGCGCTCGCACCGGGGAAGGTCGGGCCCGATTGGTTGAAGGGGCGCGCGCGGGGGAGCGACGCGCCAGCGCCCCGGCCCGTCCTCGCCCCGCCGATCCTCCCTTCGCCGATCGTCGCGCCCCCGATGGTCCCCGCCCCCGCGCCGCCCGCCTTCACGCCGCCAGCGCGGGAGCCGGCCCCGGGCCCCGTCGCGCAAGTGCCGAGCTACGTCCGCACGACCGGGCCCGCGAGCCTCGGCGGAGCACCGATCCCGCCGCCCTACGTGCCCGCGTTCCGATCGGAGCCGCCCCCCGCCATTCCCGGCCCGAGCCACGCCGTCGCGTTCGGCGCGGAGGCCTCGAGCAACGCCGCCGCGGCCGCCCGCCCGGTCGTCGACGAAGAGCCTTCCACCGCTTCGGACGCGAGCCGCGAGCCAGAGCCGCCCAAGGTCCCCCTCGAGCTTCTCTACTTCGACCCCCGCGTCGTCCCCCGCGTTCGGCGGCGCTTCAAGGAGGTCGTCGACGATCTCGACTTCGAGGACCTCGGGCCGGAGCACGCCCTCGCGAGCGGTGATCCGGACGCGGACAAAGCCCAGAGCCACGTCTTCGGCGTGCTCTCCAACGTCCCTGCTTCCCGCGCCCGCGATCTCCGCGCGGTGGCGGAGACGGGCTTGCACAAGAGCGGTCGATACACCCCTCCCCTCGCCGTGCTGGAGGGAGAGCTCCAGTGGTCCTTCTCCGACGTGGCGAAGCTCCAGATGGCGAAGAGGCTGCTCGAGCCCCTCTTCGCTGCCGACAAGCGCCTCGCCGATCTGTGCGCGGACCGCCCCGCGAGCGAGCGAGGGGCGAGCCAATCGTTTCAATCGATACGGGAGCACCACGCCGCGACGTACGGTAAGGGTCCCCACGCCCTCGATCTCGCCAAAGAGGTCGAGCGGCGGCTCCTCGACGATCGCGCGTTCGAGGAGCGCGTCGTGCTCGGCGAGAGCTTCTATCGGGCCCGCCTCGGGAAGGACGAGGCAGCCGCGACCGTTTACATGCCTCACGGGGCGAAGGACCACGTGCCGCTCTTCGAGTCCTTCGAGGCGCGCATCCTCGCCGAGGTGCACCCGCGCCAAGAGCGCCTCGAGCCCGCCCCCTTCGCGCTCCGCGTCCTCGCCATCGCGCGGATCTTCTCTCTCGAGCTTTTGCGTCGCTGAACGATCCCCCACCCTCGAAAGCCAAGGACATGAGTGAGAGTCTGCAAGAGCTTCGCTTCGCCTCGAATGAAGATTCGCTCTCCGTTCGGCAGTTCTCCATCACGGAGAGCCTCAATGGATTGTTCACGATCGACGTCATCGCGCGGTCACCCGTCGAGGATCTGGATCTGGAGGCTTTCGTCGGCCACGGGGCGGCGTTCAAGCTGATGGGCGACGCCAAGTTCTTCACGGAAGGCAAGGCGCGCGGCTGGGCCGGCGTGTGCGCTCACATGGAGCAAATCCAGGCCGAGGAGACCGGGCTCTCCACCTATGCAATCCGCATCGCCCCTGCCCTCTATCGACTGGGGCTCCGGTCCGGCTGTCGCATCTTCCAGCGCATGACCATCCCCGAGATCGTGGAGAAGGTCCTCGGCGAGTGGGAGATCACGCCCAAGAAGCTGCTGAGCCAGAAATACGATCGCTTCGAGTTTCGCGTTCAATACATGGAGACGGATCTCCAATTGGTCTCGCGCCTCCTGGAAGAGGCGGGTATCCACTACTACTTCGAGCTCGAAGCGACCGCGACGACGCTTGTGCTCTCGGACAAGCTGGAGGCGGGCGACGCGCTGGATCCCATCCCCTTCGTGGAGGGGATGACCCACGAGGGGCGGCGCGAGTTCGTGACCAAAGTGCACTCGGCCACAGACCTCAGGAGTGGTCACTTCACCATTCGCGACTTCGACTTCCGCCGAAAGCCCGACTATCCGCTCTATCAAGAGGAGCGGCGCGGCGTCGGCCGAGAGACGCGCCTCGAGCGATATGAATACCTCCCCGGCTCGTTCTGGGTGGAGTCGAGCCAAGGCCCCGCCCTCCCCATGGCCGACAACAAAGGCATCTATCGATCGGAGGAGCCTCACGGGCGAAAGCGCGCGGAGATCCAGCTCGGGGCGGCGCGATATGGCCGGAAGGTGGTCGACCTCGAGACGAACGTCGTCGACATGGCCCCCGGGAAGCTCTTCTCGATCCTCGATCACCCGAAGAAGGAGCTCGGCCCGGACCAGAAGCTCGTCGTTGCCAGGACGACGCTCCACGGCACCCACGCCGGCGAGTATCGCTTCACCGCCCGCGCCCTCTACGCGGAGGGGGAGCCGCTCCGGCCTCCCCGCGTCACCCCTCGACCCCGCATCTATGGAGTGCAGAGCGCCCTCGTCGTCGGACCGGCGAGCGAGGAGATCTACACCGACGAGTACGGCCGCGTCCGGGTCCAGTTCCATTGGGACCGCGAGCACACCTACGACGATGACAGCTCGTGTTGGATCCGCGTGAGCCAGGGGTGGGCCGGCATCGGCTACGGCACGATCCACATCCCCCGCGTCGGCAACGAGGTGCTCGTCGAGTTCTTCGACGGCGATCCGGACCAGCCGGTGGTCGTGGGCCGCGTCTACAACGCGACGTCGCGCGTCCCCTACCCCCTCCCCGACGAGAAGACGAAGAGCGGGTGGAAGAGCAACAGCTCCCCCGGATCCGACGGCTTCAACGAGCTCTACTTCGAGGACAAGAAGGGAGAGGAGGAGGTCCACCTCCAGGCGGAGCGCGACTACTCCGAGATCGTCAAGCGCGATCAGCGCTCGATGGTCTTGCGAGATCGGCTCGCGGAGGTCGTCCGCGACGACACCCGCAAGATCGGGCGCGACATGGAAGCCCACGTCGGCCGTGACGAGCACCGCTTCGTCCGCAACGAGCTCGGCCACGAGGTCTTGGAGAAGCGGCACTACATCACCGTCGGCAAGCAGAGCTGGCAGCACTTGCCGATGGTCCCCGCCCCGAAGGGGTGGGACTTCGACAAGACGCCTCACTTCCCTCAGGAGTGGGAGAAGCCCGGCAAGATGCCGCCGATGGAGATCAAGGGGACCGGCATCGAGATCAAGTCGAAGCTCATTCGCTCCACCACCGGCGAGGCTTCGATCACGATCGACGGCAAGGACATCGTGCTCGAGGCGCGCGGCAAGATCATCATCAAGTGCGGCGCTTCGATGTTCGTGACGTCGCTCGAGGACATCTTCATTCAGGCGCAGAAGAAGACGTACATCAACACGGACGATCCGCTCCCGGTCGATCCGCAGCCTATCGACCCGCCCCGAGAGCCCCTGCCCCCCGGGACGGGAGGACAGACCCTCAAGGCCATGTTCCGGCCTTCGGGCAAGGGCACGACGGAGGAGCCCGGCGGCTTCGATCCGGCGAGCCCCAACGCCTTCGTGAGCAAGCCCCCGGCGGGGGCGAGCGACGCCTCCGAGCTCGTGACCATCACCGCTTCGGACGCGGACGACATCGCGACCATGGTCGCCGAGGCGGGGGCGGCGCCGGACCTCGCCTCCGCCGCGATCCACACCGCGACGAGCGTGGCGACCGAGGCGGGGATGGATCTCTCGCTCTCGGGGGCCCAGAGGCTCGACGAGCTCGTGCCCTCGACCGGGATCGTCGTCGCCTCCGTCCTCGACCGGCCCGCGACGGCAGAGGAGCTCGCGAAGGCGCTGGATCTCGCGGAGCGGTTCGTCCTCTGGCAGGAGCCGGACGGCTCCGGCGACGTCGTCCAACGCATGGCCATCAAATCGCAGGGCGCCACCTCGCCGATCTCGAGCGACAGGCTCGCGGCCGACGTGGCCGCGGCAGAGGCGGGCGGGATGACCCACGACCGCGCCCTCGCCGAGGCCCTCGCGAATCAAGGCGTCGTCCTCTACGAAGGGGACGGCAGAGGCAATTTCGCCCGCGAGTCGACGGGCCCGTGAACGAAAGGACGATGTGAAATGGCTCGCTACGACTCGAGTGACCTGACCTTCGACGTCCCCCGAGAATGGCAGGACAAGACCATCGTCGCGTTCGCCGCCCCCACCGGCCCGCTCGACAAGGCGGCCGCGAACGTCGTGATGACGCGCGAGGAGGCGGGGCCGCACGTGAAGATCGGCGAGTACGCGGATCGTCACCTCGGCGAGCTCGCGAAGAAGCTCGATGCGTTCGAGCTCCTCGAGCGCAAGGAGGGCAACCTCGGGGGCGTGCCCTCCATCGAGCTGAAGTTCCAGTGGAAGGGCGGCGGCGGGGCGGTCGAGCAGCGCCTCGCGTTCCTGCGCGGCAAGCGGAGGATCTATTCGTTCACGACGACGTCGCCCCTCGCGCGGGCGGCGGAGCTCTCATCCACGTTCGATCGCGTCCTCTCGAGCATCCGCGTCGCCGAGAGCGACCGCTGAGCGAGGTATCGATGTCCGGCCTCGAAGCAGCGCGAGACACCGACGAGATCGGCCACAGCGGAGCGCCTATCGGGTTCATGCTCGGGGTGCTCGCGGGCGCCGCGATCGCCGTCGCGACGGGCGGCACCGGCCTCGTCCTCATCGCGGGCGTGATGGCGGGAGCGGCGGCCGGCGGCCTCGCCGGCAAGTACATCGGCGAGGCGGTGGAGCTCGACCCCTCCGGGCGAATCGTCACCGGCTCGCCGAACGTGGTCATCGGTCGCGACAAGAAGGCGGCGGCACGGGCGGAGCTCGACTTCGTCCTGTGCGACAAGCACCAGCGGAAGCCGATCGCCCAGGGCAGCCTCACCGTCATCATCAACGGCCACCCCGCCGCTCGAAAGAGCGACAAGATCCAGTGCGACGCCAAGATCCGAAGAGGCTGGCCCACCGTGATCTTCGGGGGGCCCGCGATTACGGCGGTGGTGATCGATCCCGAGATCCCCGACTCGGTGGTCTACATCACCGTCGCGATCGGCGCGGCGGGGGCGGTGATCGGCTTCGGCGCGGCCGTCGTCGCCGTCGGCTTCGGCGCCGCCCTCACCGGCGTGGCCGTGTCGTTCGTGGGCGGCACGGTGGGCTCGGTGGTGCTCGGCGCGATCGGCGAGAAGCTCGACGGCGAGGTGGGCAAGCGCGTGGGTCAGGTGACGGGCGGGATGCTGGGAGGCGCCGCGATGGGCCGCGCCTTCAGCTCGTTCATGCGCAATCGCGGGATGCTCCCGGGCCCTACCGTCAAAGAAAAGGTCTCGTTCCCGAGCGGCAAGGCCCACCCGAACGCGCCGCGGGTCTACGCCGAGCCGCCGCGGCCCTTCCAGGGGCCGAAGCGGATCGTCTATCGCGGCGACCGTCGGCCGATGGACGAGGTGTTCGAGAAGGGCTTCACCCAACACGATCCGAGAGGCCGCGTCGATCTCGCCACCCATCAGCAAGCCCAGCCCGGCAACACCCCATGGATCTCGACGTCGAAGGATCCGCGCATCGCCTCCAACCCTTACTTCGCGGGCTATGAACGGCAGACCTACGTCGTTCGTACCCGAGGCGGGGTCGACGTGAACCGCGCCCTCGGCCCCTATTCGAAGAACGTCGGGGAGCAGGAGGTCGCGTTCCGGCGGCCCATTCAACCGAACGAGATCGTGGGCGCATATCGGCGCGACTTCGAAACCGGGAAGGTCGTCTGGACTCCCAACCCGCGCTACGACGGGCCTCCCGTGAACGTGCCTCCTCCTCCTCTCGACTAGAGCACCGATCATGTTGAAAGCCGGCGCATTCGCGCGATCTCGCGCCCGATCCACACGGCCTCGTCGCTCCGCTCCTCAGATTACGAGGCGTAGTCTTGCGGTGCTCACTCCTCGGGCGCGCGCCTCAGCCGCAAACTCCCCCGACTTCACTCGGCTCTCAACATGTTCGGCGCGCTAGCCACCTCATCATGAACAAGCCTCTCGACATCGAGCTCGTGGTGACCGGGTCCGGACCTTCGACCATGCTCGTCGTGGCGCGGGTCGGCCCGCCCGACGCCCCCATCGATCCCAGGACGATCATCGGCTCCGTGAGCGCCGACGCCCAGGGCCCGGACTGGTCGACGTTCGAGAACAATCCCCCGTTCTCGGAGTGGTTGCGCACCTACCTCATGGGGAACGCGGGCTCCCTGCCGGAGGCGCTGCGGGGGGAGCACGTCGAGCCCGGGGAGCGGTTCTTCGTCGTCGACTCGCGCGCGGGGGGCGACGAGGTCGCTCCCCACGACGTGGTCGGCGCCTACGAGACGGACGAGAAGGGCGCTCCCATCGGCGCGACATTTCGTTTGAACCCCAACTATCGCTTCATGGACCGTCACGGCCGCGCCAGCTCACTGCTCGAAGAAGAGGGCTTGGCGAGCGCGCTCCGCGCCCTGAGCTGAAGCCCCTCCCCCCCGGAGCGAAGCTCTCTCCATGATAGGCTCGACCGCGATGCACGACCGTGGCCAGCACCGGGCTTCGCCGAAGAAGCTCGGACGCTACGTGCTGCACCACGAGTTCGCGGCGGGGGGGATGGCGTCCGTCTATTTCGGGCAGCTGATCGGTCCGGTCGGGTTCAGCCGCGTCGTGGCGATCAAGCGGATGCACGCGATCTTCGCGCGCGACCCGAAGCTCGTGACGATGTTCGTCGACGAGGCGTGGCTCGCGGCGCGGGTCCAGCACCCCAACGTGGTATCGGTCCTCGACGTCGTCGCCGCCGACGGCGAGCTCTTCCTCGTCATGGACTACGTGCGGGGAGAGTCGCTCTCGGGTCTGATGCGCGCCGCGAGCGCACCGCCCCCGGCCGACATCGCCGCGTCGATCCTGGGCCAAGCGCTGAGCGGGCTGCACGCCGCCCACGAGGCTCGCGACGAGATCGGCCGCCCCCTCGGGATGATCCACCGCGACGTCTCGCCCCAGAACGTCCTCGTCGGCGTGGACGGCCTCGCCCGCATCACCGACTTCGGGATCGCGAAGGCGGCGAGCCGGCTCACCGTCACGCTGGAGAGCCAGCTCAAAGGGAAGCTGCGTTACATGGCGCCCGAGCAGCTCTCCGGGCAGCCCCGGATCGATCGGCGCGCCGACGTCTACGCGGCGGGGGTCGTGCTCTGGGAGACGCTCGCGGGGGAGCGCCTCACCCGCGGAGACACCGCCGACGCGGTCCTCGCCGCGATGCTCGAGCCGCCCCCGCCGCTGCGCGATCGGAGACCGGACCTGCCGAGCGCGATCGACGACGTCGTCGCGCGGGCGCTCGCCGTCGATCCCGACGATCGCTTTCCGACCGCGGACGCGCTGCAGATCGCGATCGAGTCGGTGCTGCCGTTCGCTTCGCCGCGCGCGGTCGGAGAGTGGGTTCAAGAGGTGGCGCGCGATCGGCTCGCCGCGAAGAAGGCGGTGGTCGACGGCATCGAGCAGGCGGTCGCGTCCCGCGCCGGCGTGAAGGACGAGCTCGCGTCCCTCTCCCAGGAGGTCCACGCAACGGAGGCCCGTCGTCTCCTGCAAGAGCGGGCGGTCGCCGGCGCGGAGCCTCTCGCGGGCGAGATCACCCGCGTCGACGGCCCGCCTTCGGCGGCGCTCGCCCACGCCGCCCTCGCGCCGCCGGCGCCGCCGCTCGCCACGGTTCGTATGGCGGTGCCCCCACCGGACCGACCGCCTCCGCGGCCGGCTCCCCCGCCGACCGAGAAGATGGTGGCGGTAGGAAGGTCGGGGACGATCTCCCTGAAGGCCTCGTCCGAGCCGGTCGACCTCGACGACCTCGCGACGCTGAAGACGAAGGACGCCCACCGCGCCCCCTCCGGCCCCGCTTCTCCCGAGCCGCGCCGGCCCGCGAGCATCCCCGCGGCGCCGCTGCGCGAGAGGCGACGCGACCGAAAGGGGATCGTGGTCGCCGTCGCGGTGGTGAGCGTGCTCGCGTGCATCGTGCTGCTGTCGATCTGGCTCATGCGCACGCCCGACGGCGAAGGTCCCACGAGGAGCGCTCCCCCTCGCGGATCCGGGGCTCCCGCGGCCGGAGCGCGCTGAACCCCATCGCGGAGCTCCAAGGGAGGGAGGGGATCGAGTAGGGTCTCGCGCATGAGCCACGAGCCCCCCTCGAAGAAAGGCCCCGCCCCCGAAGGCGCCCACTCCGCCCATCGCGCCGGAGCCCGCAAGCTCGACGACGGCGCGGAGGACAACCTCGTCCCGCTCCGCTCGCTCGATCCGCTCGCGATCGACTCGTTCGACGGCCTCCTGCAGGCGATGAGTCGCACCGCCTTCAGCGGCCGTCAGCTCGGCGAGGCGGCCGAGGTGCTCACCGAGATGACGCGCGACCCGGACTGCCTCGTGGTCGCGACCTTCTCCGGCGCGATGACGGTCGCGAAGATGGGCACCATCATCGTCCGCATGATCGAGGCGGGCATGATCGACTGCGTCGTCTCGACGGGGGCCCTCATGGCCCACGGCCTCTCCGAGGCGGTGGGGCTGACCCACTTCAAGGTCGACCCGCGCGTCCCCGACGAGGTCCTCTTCGAGAAGGGATACAACCGCGTCTACGACACCCTCGAGCTCGAGACGAACCTCAACAGCATCGAGCAGTTCGTGCGAGGCGTGCTCGACTCGCTCCCGACGAACGACCCGTGGTCGAGCGAGTCGATCTGCCGTGCCATCGGCAAGGCCCTCGCCGACGCGGGGGACTCCCCCGGCATCCTGCGCAGCGCGTACCTCAAGGGCGTCCCCGTGTTCGTGCCCGCCTTCACCGACAGCGAGCTCGGGCTGGACGTGGCGACGTGGATGATGCGCAAGCGGATGAAGGAGCTCGGCGAGAGCCCGTCCATCGACGCGCTCTTCGGCGGGACGCCTCCTCCGTACAACCCGTTCCTCGATCTCCTCTCCTACGCGCGCCTCATCTCGAAGAAGAAGAAGCTCGGCATCTTCACGATCGGCGGCGGCGTGCCCCGCAACTGGGCCCAGCAGGTGGGGCCCTTCTACGACATCGCGGCCCACCGCCTCGACGTCGAGCTGCCTCAGGTGCGCTTCTCGTACGGCGTCCGCATCTGCCCGGAGCCCGTCCACTGGGGTGGCCTCTCCGGGTGCACCTACTCCGAGGGCGTGAGCTGGGGGAAGTTCGTCCCCCAAAGCGAAGGCGGTCGCTTCGCCGAGGTGTACGCGGACGCGACGGTCGTCTGGCCTCTCCTCGTCCGCGGCGTGCTCGAGCGCCTCGGGAAGGTGCCCGCATCGACGAAGTGAGGACTACGGGCGATCGTAGAGGGGGGCGGAGGACGAAGGGGCGGGCGCGGACGACGCCGACCGCGGGATGAGCTCGAGCGCGACGACGAGGCGCGTGTCGGCGTCAGCCGTGAATTTCAGCCGCTTCTTGCGATAGCCGACGGCGTCGACCACGAGCTCGTGCTGCTTGCCGTCGCGAGCGACCGCGTGCTCTT
>JBGAID010000106.1:0-36573 GCA_044225865.1 Polyangiaceae bacterium
TCCCCCTGCCGTCGCGTCGAAGCCGGCTCCGGTTGGGCCCCCGCCTGCGCCTGCGCCTCCGGCGAGCCCGGCCGCCCCGCCCCCCAAGGTCGATGTGCCCGCGAAGGTCGAGCCGCCGCCGAAGCTCGACCCCGCGCCGAAGCCGGAGCTCCCGCGCAAGCCCGAGCCGCCCTCGAAGGTCGAGCCTCCGCCGAAGGTGGAGCCGTCGGCCAAGCTCGAGCCGCCACCGAAGCCCGAGCCGCCCCCCGCCGTCACCCCCGCGCCGAAGCAGCCCCCGCCCGCGCCCGCGGTCGTGCCCGCCGTCGCGCGTTACGAAGAGCCCACCCAACCGAAGGCGCGCGCGATCTTCGATCTGTCGTTCTATGCGCACGGCGCGCTCGCGAAGATCCGAAGCAACCCTTCGATCCTCAGGGCGGTCGAGGACGACGCGAGCCCGCGCTCCGGGTCCGTCCCCGCGAGCGGCGATCCAGACCGAATCGTGGGACGCGCGCTCGCCCGCGTCGCGCCGCTCGATCGCAAAGGCGTTCGGAAGGCGGTGCTGGAGGCGGTCGATCCCGACGGGCTCCTCGTTCGGCCGCTCGTCGTCGTCGAAGGCGAGCTCCAGCTCGATCACGACCCGCTCGAGGTGCTGCGGACCACGGTGGGCTTCGCGACCGCGGCCGGCCCCGCGTCCTCGAAGGACGTGGAGGCGAAGCTGCGGGCGGCGGAGGACCTGCTGCGCGAGGACCGTCCCGCGACCACCCAGATGATCCTCTCGGCGCTCGCCGGCCTGCGAGAGGCCCTCGGGGACGCGGCGCGATCCGCGGACGTGCTCCGGGTCCTCGTCGAGGAGCGCAAGTGGTGCCGGCGCGCGATCGTGGGCGGCTTGCATCTCTCCGCTCGGCTGCGGTCCGCCTCCGGCGAGTCGATCATCGTCTACCTGCCGGAGGACGCGGGCAGCCGCCTGCCCCTGCTCGCGAGCTTCCCGGTGCGCCTCCTGGTCGAGCCTCACCTCCGCCAGGAGGAGGGCGCCGAGGACGACCTCGCGCTGGTCGTCCTCGCCCTCGCGCGGTCGGCGGCGCTCGCGACCTGACGAGCCCTTTCCGGCCGGGCCCGACCGCCCCACAATGCGGCGGTCATGCCGAATGAGCTCGCTTCGCTCGGGTACTTCGATCTCGCCGCCGTCTGCCTCGCGTTCTTCGCGACGATGACCGTCGTCGGCGTCAGCGTCGGCGCCGCGTGCGAGCGCGCCTTCCCGAAGCGGAAGGTCATGGCGGTGGCTCCTGCCCCCGGCCAGGTCCCCCTCGAGATGTTGGGGAACGTCATCTTCATCCTCGTCTCCGGGATCACCTTCACCTTCGCGCTCCGCCTCGGCGTCATCCGCTTCGAGGCGGGGGCGCTCCGCTCGGTGCTGACGTTCTTCGCGATGAACGTCGCGTTCCAGGCCTTCTATTACTTCTTCCACCGCGCGATGCACGACAAGCGCTTGCTCTGGATGCACCGCTGGCATCACCAATCGCAGGTCACCTCCGCGCTCTCGGCGCAGTCGGTCCACCCCGCCGAGGCCCTCGGCTGGATGATCGGCTACATCGGCCTGCCCGCCCTCGTGTCGCTCGTGGTCCCGATCGGCTTCTGGGGATGGGCCGCGTACATCACCTTCAACGTCTTCGGCAACGTCGTGGGGCACGCCAATGTCGAGCTCACCGCGAAGCAGACCGCGACGCGGGGGGCGGCGCTGTTCGCCAATCCGTTCGTCTATCACGCCCTCCATCACGCCCGCTGGGTCGGTCACTACTCGTTCCAAGCGGCCCTGATGGACCGTCTCTTCGGCACCGAGTACGCGGACTGGCCGGAGCTCTACCAGCAGATCGCGGAGGGAAAGCCCCTGCAGAGCTTCAAAGATCGCGGCCCCTCCTTCGTGCCGCTCGGGGCGCCCCGGAAGTAGAAGGAAGCGGCGCCTGTCACGTCACGATCGCAGGCGTGACGTAACAAAGACCGAAGGGTAACCCTTCGTTATCTGCGGAATTTTCCGCAATTGTCGACCTTCGTCCTCGGAGGCGACGTGGCACTTTGGTTGCACCTCGTCCCCGCGCTCGCCACGACGCCGCCTCCGCAGGCGCGGCAGCCCCCACGCGCCCAGCGAGTCGGCGTCGATCGAGCGAAACGACAACGAGACTGTTGGACGAAAAGCATATCCATGAAAACCATTTCTGTTCTCTGCGGGCTCGGTCTCTCTGTTTCTTTGTTTGCCTGCAACGCGCCAGTCGAGAGTGAGAGCGAGGGCTCCGAACCGGAAGAGACCACCTCCGGAGAGACTTTCACCGAGACCGTCGTGCAATTGAACGACGACGGCACCCAGACCATCACGACCCGCGTCATCGATCAGGCGGAGGAAGACAGGCAGGTCGCGCTCCGCGACATGACCTCTGCCATCGATACCTCCGATCTCCCGGACGGCGTCGGACACGCCTCTTCCGCCATTGCGACCAAAGACGCTGGGTGCGCCGGGGCGAGCTTCTGGCTCTACGATCAGAACAATCGAACCGGCAACAAGATCTGCTTCACCGGCGTCGGGGCGGTCAAGCTCTCCGACTACCCGGATTGCAGCCCCGGCCAGGACCCGGCGACGTGCCCGACGTGGGCCCAGGGAGTGGCCCACCACAGCTATTGGGCGGGATCCTCGTGGGGCCACTTCCAAGAGCGTTTCCCCAACTGCGTGAACCCCGACGGCTACCATTGTCCGGATTTTGGCCCCTACCAGATCAGCGAGTTCTTGAGCTGGTGCGAGGCGTTCAAGGGCTACATCAACCTCGGCGACGATTCCTGCGTTCCGCCGTCCGTCACCGTCGACTGGCAGAGCCCGATGACGGCGTCCGGGTACAACTTCACCCCTGTCGGGAGCGTGAAGATCCAGGTCTTGAGCAGCAACGGGAGCACCGTGTCCACGGTGACCCAGACAGCAGACTCGAAGGGCAATGTCCAGAAGAGCCTGGGAATGGGCTACAAGGATGGTATTCAGTGCACCGGCAACAACTGCGGCTCGTGCGGTGAGACGATCAAGATGACCGACGTCACGAGCGGAGTGAGCGCGAGCACGCCCTCCCACGTCTGCTACGAGCCCAGCAAGTCCTGAGCACGGAAGGTCGCGGCCGCCCCATCGGAAGGTGGGGCGGCCAGGCCCGCTCCGGTGTAGTGGAGCGCTCATGGACGAGCCCACGCGCAGCCGAGCCGAGCCCTATCTGTACCTCGCGCTGGTGCTCGCGGCCTGCTTCATCGTGGCGCCGCTCGCCCCCTGGCTGATGCTCTCGATATGGGTGGCCAACATCGGGCGCCCCATGCACGCGCGCATCCGGAGGCTCCTCAAAGGCTCGGGTCGCGCGGCCGCGGTGCTCGTGTTGGGGCTCGCGCTCGCCGCCATCGGACCCGTCGTCCTCATCGGGGTCAGCCTCGCCCACGACGCCTTCGATCTCGCGAATCGCCTCGCCGCCTCGCAGACCGGCCGGGCCGCCCTCGCGAGCCTCGTCTCCGGCCCTGACTCCGAGTCGGGAGGATCGTTCACGTCTCAGCAGGTCTTCGCGCTCGTGCGAGAGCACGGCGATCGCGCGATGAAGATCATCACCCTCGTGCTCGGGGCCGCCACGAACGCCGCGATCGGGATGCTCATCTTCCTCTACGGGACCTTCACCTCGCTCGTGGACGGCCCGAAGGCGTTCGCGTGGTTCAAGAGGACGCTCCCGTTCTCTTCTCGCGTCATCGATCGGATGAGCGCCGCCTTCGACGAGACGGGACGCGGGCTCTTCATCGGCGTCGGGGTGACGGGCGGGGTCCAGGCGATCGTCGCCACCATCGCGTACTACGCCCTCGACGTGCCTCGCCCGCTCGTCCTCGGGCTCCTCACGTTCTTCGCGTCCGTGCTGCCTTCGTTCGGGACCGCCCTCATCTGGGTGCCTGTCGCGGCCGGGCTCGCCATCACCGGGCGCACCGGCGCCGCCCTCATCATGGCCGCCGTCGGAGCCGGCGTGATCGGGACCGTCGACAACCTCCTCCGCCCCGTCATCGCCAATCGCGCCGACGCCCACCTCCCGACCTTCGTCGTCATGATCGGCATGTTCGGGGGCCTCGCCGCCATCGGGGCGTGGGGGGTCCTCCTCGGCCCTCTCGCCCTGCGCCTCGCGATGGAGGCCCTCGCCCTCTCGAAGGAGTCCGCCCGCCCCGAGCCCGCGACCCCCGCCGACGCGTGAGAGGCGCCCCCGGCCGCCTCGCCATCGTGCGCTGATCTTCACAACGGCTCGGCACAAGACGAGCGAATCGGCGTACAAACAGCCATTCCTTTTGGAGGGCGCGATGCGAGCGAATCGGAGTGTCAGCGGGCTTCTCCTCGTCATGCTCGCCGCAGCGATCGCGGCGTGCGGAGACTCGTCGGTCTGTGAAGATGCTCAATGCAGCGCCGCCGGCGGGGGCGGGCAGGGTGGGGTCGACGGGACCGGTGGGCTGGGAGGCGACCCGGCCCAAGGCGGCAGCGCTCCGAACGGAGGAGGTGGAGCCGGGGCGGGCGGCGAAGGCGGTCAGGGTGGGGCCCCGCCCACCGCGATCGAAGTCGACATCGAGTATCGCGACGACGCGGGAGCCGCGCTCGGTGGGCGCACCGTCCTCATCAGCGACGAAGAGGGTGGCGTCGTCTCCCAGGAGACGCTCTCAATCAATGGGATGCTCCACGTCTCGGTATTCGCTGGATACCAGGTGACGGTATTCGAGGCCCCGAGCGCCACCGATCCGACCCGGTACGCCCACGGCGCAGTCGTGACGCCCGGGACGACCACCATCCGGCTCCTCCACACCGCCGTCCCCCCGAACCCCAGCGTGGGCTCCATGACCGTGGCGGTCGGTTGTGTCGAATGCACGCTCGCGACCGAGGTCGTCTTCGGCGCCTCTTGCGCCTCCCCGCAGATCGTTCCGTATTTCGGCGCCGGGCAGGTCACGAGCACGTTCACGGACTACCGAGGGTGCCCCGGGAAGACGACGTTCGACGCCTACGCGGTGGCTCGAAACCCAGACGCGGTCGTCGCCATATCGCGAAAGCTCGATATTCCGATCAGCTCGGGCGTGCACGCCATCCCGTCGACGGAAGCGCCCCTCCCCCAGTCGAGCCTCGAGTGGACGATCGACAGCGCGCCCGGAGGCGCCTCCTCGACTCGAGCCCTCTATGCTTCCTCGGCTACGAGCGGAGGGACCATGCTCTTCCGCGACGCGAGCGCGGCCGCCGCAGTCACGATGCCGGTCCCCGACGACTACGTGTCCCCGGGCCGCCTCGAGACGACGATCTTCGAGAGCGCCACCAGCCAATTCTCCGCATACCGGCGGAGCTTCGACGTCTTCGACTTCTCGACTGTCGCGTTCGATGTCGCTTCGCTCGCTCGACCCGAGGACGTCACCGCGCTCGACACGACGGATCCCGCGAGGCCTTCCTTCGATTGGACATTGGAGGCAGGGCCCCTCGGGGATCTCGTGCAGATCACCATGTCGTCCGGAGAGTCCTTGGGCTCGACCCAAGATGTCATCTGGACGGTCGCGTCCCCCGCCGCCGCCTCGGGGACGGCGAAGCTCCCCGAGCTCCCCGCCGAGCTCACGGACTTCGCGGTCGACACCTCGAGCACGGTCGCCGTGGCGATCACCCAGGTGGACGTGTACGGAACGAACGGCTACGAGACGGTCCTGCCGAGCGGCGTTCCGGTCGCGACGACGGGCCCGCAATTGCTGACGGAGTACAGCTTCGCCAGCGACTTCTCCGTCTTCTGAGTCCAGGACTCCATCTCCCGGAGGAGGACTTCACCGGCTCTACGTGATGGCTCCCGGTGACGTGAGCCCGCCGAATTTCCTCTGCCGCGAGTCATTGCACAAAATCGGCTGTGCATCGGTGAGCCGCTCGGCTACGCGGACATCCACGGCCGCAATCGCGGTCGACGAGCTTGCGCTTCGGCGCGCGCTCGCCCGAAGGTAGGGCATACCGTTTTCGCCTTTAGCAGGCTGCTGAAGAAGTCGGCGTCATGCCTCTCGGCACCGGAGTGGCTGCCAAATCACCCCCCCCGGCCCCCCTCGCTGTGCGAGGGGGGAGATCCGTCGGAGGGCACGGCTGGTCGCCGCGTGAGCGGTCGCAGCGAGCTCGCCTTGGGCCTCTCTCCTCCGCGCGCGACCGGGTCAAGGTGCTGTGCACAACCCAGAGCGCTGACTCCCCCTCGCTACGCGAGGGGGGCTGGGGGGGTGAAAGAGCAGCAACTGCCCACCCAGTGGCCTGACGACCGCCCTTTTCAGCACACTGCTAAGTGAGCGAGCGCAGTTCTCACCGCGTTCAACGATTTCGATGAAGGGCATCGGTCACGTGCTCACCCCTGCAGAGGTCGCGCGTCCGCAATGGGACTTCGCGAGACCCTCATGACGAGGCGCCCCGCGTCGAGTAGGATCATCCCATCCTTTGGTGGGGGTCTCGATGCGCTTCTCGAATGACGTCTGCTCGCTTTGGGGAGCCCTCTTGGTCTCCCTCGTCGCGTGCGGCAGCTCCAACGTTTGCGACGAATACAGTCAAATCTGCAACGCCACGGGCGGCAGCGGTGGCGTGGGGGCGACCGGCAGCGGCGGCACCCCATCCGAAGGGGGCAAGAGCGATCAGGGCGGCTCCGGCGGAGGCGTGGGCGGTCTCGGCGGCGCTGGCGGTCTCGGCGGCGCTGGCGGTGAGGGCGGGCAGGGTGGCTCGCCGCCCGTCCCCGTCGACGTCGACATCGAATATCGCGACGCCACCGGCGCCGCCCTGGGCGGGCGTCCCGTGCTCGTCAGCGACGAGGCGGGAGGCGTCGTCTCCCAAGAGGTGCTGACCGTCAACGGGACGCTCCACCTCAGCGTGTTCCCGGGATACCAAGTGGCGGTCTTCGAGGACGCGACCGGGACGGACCCGACCCGCCGGGTCTATGGCGCCGTCGTGACCGCCGACACGACGTTCATCAAGCTCATTCACACCCCCGCTACCACCCAGAACGCGAGCGTCGGGGACGTCACGATGTCTGTCTATTGCACCGCGTGCGCCGGCGCGACGGAGGTTGTCTTCGCGGTCTCTTGTGCGGAGCCTAAGGTCGTCACGGACACGGTCGGACAGACGACGGCGACGTTCGCGGGCTATCGGGGCTGTCCCGGCAAGAACACCTTCGACGGGTATGCCATCGCGCGCGACGCGGACTCGGTGATCCAGGCCTCCCATCAGGCGAACATTCCGCTCACCGCCGGTACCCACTTTCTTCCCCAAACGGACGTGGTCGCCAATCAAACGAGCTTGGTGTTGGGCATCTCCGGATCGCCAGCCGGCGCATTCTTGACCCGCAACCTGTTCACGAGCTCGGCCATGGGGGGGGAGACCAAGCTATTCAGAGATCAGAGCACCAGCACCAGCGTCGTCATGCCCTCCCCTGACGACTATCTGGCTCCGGGCCGCGTGGAGCTCAACGTGTTCGACGGAGCGACGAGTCAATGGTCCGCGTATCGGAGGCGCTTCGACGCTTTGGACTTTTCGACTGTCGATTTCGACGTCGCTTCGCTCGCGCGCCCCGATGACATCACCGCATTGGACACGACGGACCCGGAGCGTCCCTCCTTCGATTGGACCTTGGGGCCCGGACCGCTGGGCGACGTGGCGGAGGTGTTCATTTCCTCGGCGGCGAGCTCGACGGCGCCCCAAGACGTCTTCTGGTCGATCGCGATGCCCGCTGTCTCCGGAGGGACGGCCAAGCTCCCGGAGCTGCCCACCGAGCTCGCCGACTATGCAATTGACACGTCTCAGACGGTGACGGTCGGGGCGATGCAAGCGGATGTGGCAGGGACCACGGGATACGAAGCCGTACTCCCGAGCGGCGTCCCCGTGTCGGTGTCCGGGCCTCAGGTGCTCAACGAGTACAGCTACGCCCTGGATTTCTCCGTGTTCTGAAGGCTCGTTCGCGACTCGGGGCGCCCCTCGGCGCCCCTCGTGAGGGGCACGCGATTGCCATTGAGCAGCATTGCCGGCCGTCCCATCGAGGCTAAGAATCCACGTATGCGCTTTCCCTTCTTTGTCGTGACGATGCTTGCTTGCGCCGCTCCCTCGGTGGCGTGGGCCGACGCGGGCGCGAACGAGGGCTCGACGCCCAACGCCGAGCCTGTCCAAAAGCCGCGGAGCGTACCGAGGCGAACGGCCGGGCAGGTGGTGACGACGCTCGGCATCGTCCACCTCGTCGCGGGCGCGATCGTGACAGGCGTCTACGCGTACGAGACCCGCCCGGGCCCTCCCGACAGCATCGATGGCGGCTGCCGCAAGTGCTTCCCGCCGTTCTCGGAGTTCATCGGACCCATGCTGCTCGGCATGGGGGTCGTGCAGTCGGCGATCGGGATCCCTCTCTGGATCAGCGGCGCGGGGAGCGCCTCCCCCGCGACGAAGGTCGAGGTCGGCGGGGGCCCGGGGACCATCGCGGTCCGGGTCACGTTCTGATCGGGCGACCGCCCCCTGAGCGAGCGCAGCGAGCGATTTGGGGGCGGTGGGCGCGCGTAGCGCGACCGGTGGGGGCATCGATTGCGACGCGCGGAGATCAGAGCGCCCAGCGGGTCGCGTACGCAGAGGCTTCGAGGAGGGCCTTCCTTCGCTCGGCGTCGGCGGCTTCGGGCGTCGTCTTCTTGGCGGCGGCGGCGAGCGACTTCGCGACCCGATCGAGGGCGCGCGCTTGCTCGGCGAAGCTCCGGTCGATGAGGTGGGCGCGAGGCGGGGTGGCGGCGATGGCGGCCTTTGCGCGGCGATCGTCGAGATCGCGGAGGGCATCCTCGATGCGCTTCTTGGCTTGGTCGGGCTCGGCGGCGAGGACGCTCGCGAGGGCTTGGTCGATGGCGGTGCGCGTCTCGGAGCGCTGGATGCGCTCGAGGAAGATGCCGTCGAGGAGGGAGACCTTGGCCTGCTCGGAGACGAAGTCGACACCGAGGATGGCGTTGTCGGCCATGTCGAGCTGACGGGTGACGTCACCGTAGCGGAGCCGGACGGTCGCGACGTTGAAGGGCCCGCGGGGAGCGGAAGGGACCTGGATTTTGAGGAGGACGGTCTTGCGCTCGCCGGGCGTGAAGTCGCCGAGGGCCATGGAGACGCGAGATCCCGTCTTGCGAAAGGGCCGGTCGGCGACGGAGACGAGCTCTACCCCCGGCGCGAAATCGAAGAACACGACCGAGCGCGCGGCCACGATGCGATCGACGGAGCGCGCCTCTTCTTTGATCGAGTCCGCGAGCTTCTCGGGGGTGTCCGCGAAGGCGTGCCGGCCGTTGGACCCGACGGCGAGGGCCTCGAGACCGGCGCTGTCGGCGTCCGTACCGATCGCGTAGGTCGAGACAGCGACGCGGACGCCGCGCGCCTTGTCGGCGAGGGCGCGGAGGTCGGCGATCTCGGTGGCGCCGCGGGCGGGGGCGCGGCTCGAGAGGACGATCATGCGCTGGACGTCGGTCGACGAGCGGCTGGCGATGGCGTCGCGCAGCAGGTGGAGGCCCTCGTCGACGCCGCACGAGAGGCACGCACCGCCGCGGCTGCGGATGCTGCGGATCGCCTCTTCGACGCGCGGGCGCGACGCGCCGTCCAAGACCGTCGGCTTCAGGGCGACGTCGGCGTGCTCGCCGAACGCCACCACCGAGACGGAGTCGCCGTCGCGCAGGGCCGCGACCGCCTCGAGGGCGGCGCGGATGGCGGTGTCGCGATCGGCGCCGCCGCGCTCGGGGGAGGAGTCGACCACGATGCTGAGATCGATGCTGGGGGAGCGGCCCTCGTTGGAAGGGTCGGCGTCGAGCTCGAGCAGCAGGTAGGACTCCTGCGGGGCGCCCGCGAGCAGGGCGGGGTGGGCGACGCGCCCTTCCATACGAACGGTCGCCCCGACCCCGAGGCTGAAGTCGACGGGGGTCCGGGTCGGGGCAGGGGGCAGCGCCGAGGACGAGGCGGACGCGCTCGCGGTGGGGACGTCGAAGGGGCTCGGCTCCGGCCAGCGGGACGAGAGGTTGGGGGCGGGGCCGCGGGAGAACATGGCGGGGCGCGCCAGGTAGGTCCCGGCCGTCAGCGCGGCGGCGAGGCCGACGCCGGCGAGCGCCAGGCCGGTCCCCTTCACGGGGCCTCCAGGAGCCGGACGGAGGGCCCCGACGTCGTTTTCGCTAGCGCGGCGGGGCAAGGGCCACTAAGTACCGCGCGACTCTTCACCCAGAAGGTTGTTACGGCCATGGAACTCGCGAAGATCCGCAACATCGGGATCAGTGCTCACATCGACTCCGGCAAGACGACGCTGACGGAGCGCATCCTCTTCTATACCAAGCGCATCCACGCCATTCACGAAGTGAAGGGCAAGGACGGCGTCGGCGCCAAGATGGACTCGATGGAGCTCGAGCGCGAGCGCGGAATCACCATCCAGTCCGCGGCCACGCACTGTTTCTGGAAGGGCAACCACATCAACATCATCGACACGCCCGGACACGTCGACTTCACGATCGAGGTCGAACGAGCCCTGCGCGTGCTCGACGGGGCGATCCTCGTCCTGTGCGGCGTCGCCGGCGTGCAGTCGCAGTCGCTGACGGTCGATCGTCAGATGCGCCGCTACAACGTCCCCCGCATCGTCTTCATCAACAAGCTCGATCGCTCGGGCGCGAACCCGTTCAAGGCGAAGGATCAGCTCAAGGAGAAGCTGCACCTGAACCCGGTGTTCCTGCAGCTCCCGATCGGCCTCGAGGACAAGCTCGAGGGCCTCGTCGATCTCATCGAGATGAAGGCGCACTACTTCGCCGGCCCCAACGGCGAGGACATCACGATCAAGGACATCCCCGCCGACATGAAGGCGGACGCGGACAAGTGGCACGCCGACATGCTCGACGCGCTCTCCCTCCACGACGACGCCCTCGCGGAGGCGATGCTCGAGGAGAAGGTGACGGCGGACATCATCCGCGCCGCGGTTCGTCGCTGCACGATCGCCCTCAAGATCGCCCCCGTGATGATGGGCTCCGCCTACAAGAACAAGGGCGTCCAGCTCTTGCTCGACGGTGTGAACTCGTACCTGCCCGCGCCGAACGAGGTGGAGAACACCGCCGTCGACCTCGACAAGAACGAGGAGAAGGTCGTCCTCTCGTCGGACGCGAACGCGCCCCTCGTCTCGCTCGCGTTCAAGCTCGAAGACGGCCGCTTCGGTCAGCTCAGCTACGTGCGCGTCTACCAGGGCCAGCTGTCGAAGGGCATGGAGATCACGAACACCCGCACCGGCAAGCGCCACAAGGTCGGCCGCCTCGTCCGCATGCACTCCGATGACATGGAGGACATCGAGGTCTCCGACCCGGGCGACATCGTCGCGATGTTCGGCATCGACTGCAACTCGGGCGACACCTTCACCGACGGCAAGCTGAACTACGCGATGTCGAGCATGTACGTGCCCGACGCCGTCATCAAGCTCAGCGTCACGCCGAAGGACAACAAGGCCCAGACGAACATGTCGAAGGCCCTCCGCCGCTTCACGAAGGAAGACCCGACCTTCCGCGTGAGCTCGGATCCGGAGACGAACGAGACGCTCATCGAGGGCATGGGCGAGCTCCACCTCGAGGTGTACGTCGAGCGCATGCGGCGCGAGTACGGCGCCGAGGTCATCACGGGCGCGCCCCGCGTCGCGTACCGCGAGACGATCACCAAGCGCACCGAGTTCAACTACCTGCACAAGAAGCAGACGGGTGGCTCCGGTCAGTACGGTCGAGTCGCCGGCTACATCGAGCCGTGGGCGGACGGCACGTACGAGTTCGTCGACGACATCGTCGGCGGCGTCATCCCGCGCGAGTACATCCCGAGCTGCGACAAGGGCTTCCAGTCCATGCTCGCGAAGGGTCAGCTCATCGCGGCGCCCGTCACCAACATCCGCGTCACCATCAACGACGGCGCGGCCCACGCGGTCGACTCCAGCGACGCGGCCTTCCAAGAGGCCGCTCGCGGCGCCTTCCGCGAGGCCTTCCCGAAGTCTGGCCCCGTCATCCTCGAGCCGATCATGAAGGTCGCGGTCGAGGGCCCGGCGGAGTTCCAGGGCGGGATGACCGGCCTCTTGCTCCAGCGCCGCGGCATCATCATGGGCACCGCCGAGGACGACAGCGGCTTCTCCAAGGTCGAGGCCGAGGTCCCCCTGGCCGAGATGTTCGGCTTCTCCACGTCGCTCCGCTCCGCCACCCAAGGCAAGGCCGAGTTCACCATGGAGTTCGCCAAGTACTCTCAGGTGCCGAACTCGATCGCGGAAGAGCTCATCAAGAAGTACCGCGCCGAGGAAGAGAAGAAGAAGAAGTAGGCTGCCGGCCTGCTCCCGCGTCGAGAGGCCGCTCCCGAAAGAGCGGCCTCTTCGCGTTTTGGAGCCGTGCGCTCCCGCTCACAAGACGTAGCCACCCCAGTCTCGAGACGACGCCATGCAGGCCAAGGAGCTCACTGTTCGAGGGGGGCCCCGCGCAGCGGCTCAGCCTTGGTCTCATCTCTCCAAACCAGCAGAGAACGAGCTCACTGTGAGCGGATCCCCAGTGACACGACGAGTGCGTGCGAGCCAAGGAGGTCGCTAACGTCGTTCGCCAAGAAGCGGCTTCAGAAGCCATCCGAAACGCCGGAGGGGGGAGGTTGCCGGGCAACCTCCAGCTAACGAGCCGATTCCGCGGGGCGAAGCGACCGCGGAAGAGACGGCAATCAAAAGAGATTGGGACAGATGAGACCAATCCCCAGGCGCAGCGGGGGGAGGTTGGCGCTTCAAGAGCGAGCCGAGCAGCGGGGCCTCGCGCCAGCCACCCAACGCTCACCAGCACGACAACGTCTCAGTCCCGCCCTCTGCCCGGCGAGCGCGAAGCGCGACGCGCGCCCGGCCTCGCGCTAGCCCCATGACTATCAAACGTCTCCGCATGCTCCACGAGGAGCTCGACGCGTGCCGCGCCTGCAGCGACATGGTGGGGCCGGTCGTGCACGGACCGCCCGTCAGGAGCCGCGTGCTCCTGGTCGGGCAGGCTCCCGGTCCCCACGAGGGCAAGCTCGGTCGACCCTTCGCGTGGACCGCGGGCAAGACGCTGTTCCGCTGGCTCGCAGAGACCACCGGCGCGGACGAGGACACGATCCGCAAGGCCGTCTACTTCGCCGCCGTCGCGCGCTGCTTCCCCGGCAAGGCAAAGGGCGGTGGCGATCGTCGCCCCAACCGCGACGAGATCGCGAGCTGCAGGGGCTTCCTCGAGCGCGAGGTCGCCATCCTTCGCCCCGAGCTCGTCCTGCCCGTCGGCACCCTCGCCATCGAAGAGGTGCTCGGCCACGCCGGCCCCCTCGTCGACATCATCGGCACCGTCCAGCGCGCGACCTACCACGGCCGCGCGTGCGACGTGATCGCCCTCCCCCACCCCAGCGGCGCGTCGACCTGGCACCGCGTCGAGCCGGGAAAGACGCTGCTCGGCAAGGCCCTCCGGCTGCTCGCGGACCACCCCGCGATGCGCGACGCGATCGCGAACGCCCGGGGTACGACGAGCCAGTGATGCCCACCCCCGTCTCGCTTCGCTCGCCGACCCCTCCCTTGCGTGGCGCTCCGCGCCCCGCGGGAGGGGTGGGTCCAGTCGCCGTTGCGGCGCTATCTGTTTCGTAGCGGCGCTTCAGCGACTTGGCGCGTGCGCGCGCCCGCGGGCGGGGGCGGGATGCGACCGAGAGGGGGAGGGTGAAATCACCCTGGCCGTCTCGGTCGCATCGAGAGCGCGCAGAGCCTCCGAGCGAGAGGAGGCGCGACGAGGCAACGCTCCGAACGACCTCCCCGCGCCGCCACCTGCTAAGGTGCGGCCCGAAATGCGCTTCATCACTTTGGGCAATGGTCAGCGAGACGGCGAGCTCGCGGTCGTGCACCCCGACGGCGAGCGCTGCGTGAGCGCTCGCGAGATCGCGCCGACGCTCCAGGCCGCGCTCGACGCGTGGGACGAGGTCGCGCCGGGGCTCTACGCGATGGCGAACGACGTCGCGGGCGGTCGGCGCGAGGCGCGGCCGATCCCTTGGGATCGGGTGAGGGCGCCGCTGCCGCGCGCGTACGAGTGGGTCGACGGCAGCGCGTACATCAATCACATCGTGCTCGTGCGGAAGGCGCGCGGGGCCGAGCCGCCCAAGACGCTCCTCACCGATCCGCTCGTGTACCAGGGCGGCTCGAGCGAGATGTTGGGCGCGCGCGACGCCTTCGAGCTGGTCGATCCGGCCTGGGGCCTCGACTTCGAGTCGGAGGTCGCGGTGATCCTCGCCGACACGCCGCGAGGTGTCTCGCCGAGCGAGGCCGAGAAATACGTGCGGCTCGTCACCCTCGTGAACGACTTCACCTATCGCAACCTCATCCCCCCCGAGCTCGAGAAGGGCTTCGGCTTCTTCACGTCGAAGCCGGCGACCGGCTTCGCCCCGTTCGCCGTCACCCCCGATGAGCTCGGCGATACGTTCCGCGATGGCCGCGTCCACCTCCGGCTCGAGACGCGCCTCAACGGCGAGCGCGTGGGCGACCCGGAGGCGGGTCCGGAGATGCACTTCTCTTTCAACGACCTGATCGCCCACATCACCAAGACGCGGCGCTACACCGCCGGGACGATCCTCGGCTCCGGCACCGTCTCGAACCAGGACCGCGCCCGCGGGATCTCGTGCCTCGCCGAGCAGCGCATGATCGAGATCATCGAGGGCGGCAAGCCGGTCACCCCGTTCTTGAAGGTCGGCGACAAGGTCGAGATCGAGATGAAGGACGCCACCGGTCGCAGCATCTTCGGCTGCATCCAACAAGCGGTGGTCGAGCCCAAAGGAGGGAAGCGATGAAGCTCTACAGCTACTTCCGTTCGAGCTGCTCCTATCGCGTGCGCATCGCCCTCGCCCTGAAGGGCCTCGCCTACGCGTACGTGCCCGTCCACCTCTTGAAGGACGGCGGCGAGCAGCACGGAGACTCGTACCGCGCCCTCAACGCGATGGCGCAGGTCCCCACCCTGGAGATCGAGCACCGGCCGGGGGCGGTCGTCCGTCTGACCCAGTCGGTGGCGATCTGCGAGTACCTCGAGGAGCGCTTCCCGGAGCCGGCCCTCTTGCCGGCAGACTCGCTCGCCCGAGCGAGCGTTCGGAAGTGCGTCGAGATCATCAACAGCGGGATTCAGCCGCTGCAGAACCTCGCCACGATGGCGGAGGTGAAGCGCCTCGGCGGCGACGCGGCCGCCTTCTCGCGGGCCGCCAACGAGCGCGGCCTCGCCGCCCTCGAGGTCGAAGCGGAGGCGTCCCTCGGGCCTTACCTCGCCGGCGCGTCGATCACGCTTGCCGATGTCTTCCTCGTACCTCAGATCTTCGCGGCACGGCGCTTCGACGTCGACATGTCGCGCTTCCCGCGGCTCTCTGAGATCGACGCGAAGCTCGCCGAGCACCCTGCGTTCGTGGCGGCTCACCCGTCACGGCAGGTCGACGCCGCCCTCTGATAGCGAAACATGATCCTAACCCGAGCGTCTTCAACAAGGATGGATGGGGCCCCGTCGCCGAGAGCGATGGGGGCGCGCCCGTTGGCGGGGGGGTTTCGAGGAACGCGAAACCGACTTCTCGACCCGCGCGGCGAGCGCTGCTGAGATGCGGAGGCGGAGGGGGGCCCACGCCTTGCGTGGGCCATCAGCCCTCCGGGCTAGGGGCGCTCTGCGGGGCAGGCGTCGGCGGTCACGAGGTCTTCAGCGGGGCGCCGAGGCTACAAGCTCCAATCCGTCGAGCTCACACCTGTTGATTCCAACCGTCACTTCCGAATCCTCCCATGCAAACACGCGAATCGCTGGGCATCCGCAAGATCGAGTCGATCCACTATTACGTCCGCGACCTCGAGCGCAGCCGCAAGTTCTACTGCGGCATGATGGACTTCGCCGAGATCGGGGAGTCGGGTCCGGGGCTCACGAGCCAAGGCAAGCAGAAGAGCGTGCTGTTCCGCGCGGGCGCGTGCGACGTCGTCTGCTCCCAGCCCACCGGTGAGGGCGGGCGCGCCCACCGCTACCTGCAGAAGCACCCGGACGGCATCGGCACCATCGTCTACGAGGTCGACGATATCGACCGGACCTTCGCGATGCTCGACGAGCGCGGCGGCACCCCCATCGACGACATCCATCGCTTCGAGGACGAGGGCGGCTCCCTCGCCACGTTCTCCATCACGACCCCGTTCGGCGACACGACCTTCCGCTTCAACGAGCGCAAGGGCTATCGCGCCGCGTTCCCCGGCTTCGTGCCGCACGCCGAGCCGCGCGGGGGGAAGAACGCGTTCGGCATCGAGTCGTTCGACCACGTCACCTCGAACTTCCAGACGATGAAGCCGGCGCTGCTCTGGCTCGAGCACGTGTTCGGGTGCGAGACGTACTGGAACGTCCGCTTCCACACCGACGACGTGAACAAGGACGGGTCGAAGCGCGAGCGCGGCTCCGGCCTCCGCTCCACCGTCATGTGGGAGCCTCGGTCGGGGGTGAAGTTCGCCAACAATGAGCCGTGGCGGCCGTTCTTCAAGGCCTCGCAGATCAACATCTTCAACGAGGAGCACCGCGGCGACGGCGTGCAGCACGTCGCCCTCAACGTGAAGGACATCGTCTCGGCGGTGCGCGGGCTGCGAGAGCGCGGCGTCTCGTTCATGCCGACGCCAGGCACCTATTACGACATGCTTCCGTCGCGCCTCGAGGAGATCGGGGTTCGCTCGATCGAGGAGCCGGTGGACTTGCTCCGCGGCCTCGAGATCCTCGTCGACGGGGAGAAGGAGCACCAATACCTGCTCCAGATCTTCCTCAAGGACGCGGCCGGCCTCTACGGTGAGCCGCAGGCGGGCCCCTTCTTCTATGAGCTCATTCAGCGCAAGGGCGACCGCGGCTTCGGGGCGGGGAACTTCCGCGCCCTCTTCGAGAGCATCGAGCGGCAACAGCGCACCGAGGGGAAGGCCTGATGTTGGATCGCGCCACCGCCGGCGAGCTGCCGAAGAAGCACCACACCATCCTGCGCGAGCCGGACGGCGCGATCCGCTACGAGCACTGCATCACCCGCGACGGCTTCGACGGTCCGTACACGATCGCGTATCACATGCGGCGCCCTCACACGGCCAAGCAGGTGCACGCGCTCGAGTCCTTCGCCGTCCCCGAGGCTTCGCCGGCGCGGGCGCTGCGGCGCCGTCACTACGAGGCGAAGAAGCTCGAGCAGGGGACGACCCCGCTCGCGAGCCGCACCCCCATCCTCCACAACCGCGACGTCGTCGTCTCCACGAGCAAGCCGACCGTCGCCGACCGCGTCTATTTCGCGAACGGTGACGGCGACGATCTGCACTTCGTCTTCCGCGGCTCCGGCGTGCTGCGCACCATGCTCGGTGACATCCGCTACCGCGCGAACGACTACGTCTTCGTCCCGCGCGGCATCATCCATCGCTTCGTCCCCGACGAGGGTGAGCCGCACTGGATGCTGACCCTCGAGTGCACGGGCGGGGTCTCCATCCCGAAGCAGTGGCGCAACCCGATCGGTCAGCTCCGCATGGACGCGCCCTATTGCCACCGCGACTTCGTTCGGCCTTCGTTCGGCGGCCCCGTCGATGAAGGGCTCCGTCACGTCGTGGTGAAGCGACAGGGCCGCTTCGACGGCTTCGACTACGACGAGAGCCCCCTCGATCTCGTGGGCTGGGACGGCACCGTCTACCCGTGGGCGTTCCCCATCCTCGCCTTCCAGCCGCGCGTCTCGAGCGTGCACTTGCCCCCGACGTGGCACGGCACGTTTGCCGCTGGGGGCGCCCTCATCTGCAGCTTCGTGCCGCGGCCCGTCGACTTCCACCCCGAGGCCATCCCCTGCCCGTATCCGCACTCGAGCGTCGACGTGGACGAGCTCATCTTCTACTGCGACGGCAACTTCACCTCGCGCCGCGGGGTCGGCCCCGGGAGCATCTCCCATCACCCTGCCGGCATCCCGCACGGCCCTCACCCGGGCGCCTACGAGAACAGCATCGGCGCGAAGGCGACGACGGAGCTCGCGGTCATGCTCGACTGCTACCTCCCGCTCCATCCCACGCCCGAGGCCCTCGCGATCGAAGACGCCGGCTATCACGAGAGCTTCCGCTGAGCGCGGCGCTCACAGGTTCGTCACCGCGAAGTCGTCGAAGCTCGTGAGCGAGTTGACGAACGTCCACAGGCCCACGCCGCCCGCCTCGGGGAACGTCTTGTCGTGGGTCTCGTAGACGGGCTTCGGGTCGACTTTCCCCTTCTCGGGGCGGGCAAAGGAGACGCCGAGGGCGTCGCCTTTCACCGTGAGCACGAGCTCGACCCACTCCCACGGGATCTCGCCGACCTTCACGCCGCCAATCTTGGCGCGCTGCCCATTCTTCACGGCGTAGAGGACGACCTCGCCTTCGTGGGCATTGGCGTGGGCGGCTGCCAGGTAGTAGTTCTCCGCGTCCTTCCAGCGGGCGATGACGCCGCACGCTCCGAAGGGGTTCGGCAGCGATTCCACCTTGTTGCTCCGCCGCGCTTCGATCAAGCATCGCACGGAGACGCGGACGTCCGCGCGCGGCGCGGTGAGGACGAGCGCGGCGGGCCGAGCGTCTCGGTCATCCGCTTGGGAGATGCCGACGATACGAGGCATCGACGGTGAGAACTGGATGTTCTCGACCGTCCAGGTCTTGGGGCTCCCGGGGCCGACGAAGACTTCGAACCCTGCGGGCGGCTTGCCCGTCTCGTCGGCGTCGAAGGACCACCGCTCGCTCCCCGGTTCGCGCGGGGCGGACGACGTCGGAGCCAGCGCGCTCGTCGAGCTGGTCGGGGGCGGCTTGGGAGCGCTCGTCGTCGCGGTCGTGGTCCCGCTCGAGCTCGTCGATGGTGGATCACTGCAACCCACGAGGCCGGCGAAGCCGACGGCGACGATCGGCGCGAGGTGGACAGGTCTCATCGGAGCGTGGGTGCAACGTAGCAGGCTCCGTTGTCCTCGCGGCGTGAGCTACTCCAGGAGTCGATCCGAACGTGGCTGGAGGAGGGCTCTCTCGTCCTCTACTGGGGCAATGACTTGTGGCTCGACGGAAGCGGTCACGTCACCTCGTCGTGAGGCGCCCTCTCGGTCACGGCACGAACACGATCCGCGCTCGCCGCGCCTCACCCCACACCCGCGACACCTCGCCCAGCGGCAGCTCCTCTACCTCCAGCTCGAGCTCCGGCGCGGCGGCGAGGAAGCGCGGAACCGCGGCCGCGATCGCATCCTGAGACACCGATCCGATCCCGCTCCCGAGGATCTCGATCTGCGCGCTCCGGAGCCACTGCGATTGAAGCGCGATGGGATCGCCCGCGCTCGCTCCGATCTGAACGAACCGCACCCGCGCCTCACGGCTGTGATCGTTCGCGGCGAGCGCGCCGAGCGCCACCTCCGCCGGCGCGCCCCACAGATAGTCGAGGACCACGTCGAACCCACAGCCCGCGACCGCCCGCCGGATCGACGCCCCATCGTCGCCGAGCCGCACCGTCTCGTCTGCCCCCAGCGCCTCGAGCCTCTTGAGCGCGCCTTCGTCTCGTCCCACCGCGACGACCCGACCCGCGCCGAGCCGCTTCGCGATCTGCACCCCGAGCGATCCCGCCGCGCCCGTCGCCCCCAGCACGAGCACGCGCTCCCCCGCCGCGAGCCCCGCGCGACTCTGCAGCGCGAGCCACGACGAGAGGCCCGGGTTCATGATCGCGGCGCAGCGCGCGTCGCTCAGCGACGCCGGCACGGGGACTCGGAACGCTCCCAACGCCGCCCGCTCCGCCATCGTCCCGAACGGAGCGCGGAGGCGCCCCGTGTAGAAGCGCGCCCCGCTCTCCGTCCGCACCACCCCGTCCACCCCCACGACGCACGGCATGGGGCTCTTCGACAGGTAATGCGAGCCGGAGGCGATCGCGCGCACGAGGGGGTGGAGCCCCGCGGCGGTGACGCTCGCGAGCTCCTCCCCCGCGGCCAGCTCCGGCTCGCGAAACGCTTCATAGACAGGGACCTGACCAAAGGCGTGAAGGACGGCGGCTCTCATCGCCCATGAAAATAAGCAAAGGCTTACAATGGCGCTACTCACATGCGTCCGAAGCGCAGCCGCACCGCCCTCGAGAAGCGAAAAGCCCCCACCCAAGCGCGGGCCCGCGAGACCGTCGACGCCATCCTCCAAGCCGCTGCTTACATTCTGACCCGCCACGGCACGCCTGGCTTCACCACCAACAAGATCGCGGAGCGGGCCGGGGTCAACATCGCTTCGCTCTACCAATATTTCCCGAGCAAGGAGGCGGTGCTCGTCGAGCTCGCGCGTCGCCACGCCGCCGAGCAGCGTCGCCGCACCCTCGACATCCTCGACGACACCCGCGGCCAGACCCTCCCGAAGGTGGCGCGCCGCATCGTCACCGCCATGGTCGCGGCTCACGCCGTCGACCCCGCCCTCCACCGCGTGCTCACGACGGAGTCGATGCGCCTCCGCCTCCCCCGCTTCGAAACGGAGATGGACGCCGACCTCGCGAGGGAGGCCCGCGCCTTCTCCTCGCGCCTCCGCGCCGGGCGCCCCGATCCGGATCTCGCGATGTGGATCGCCTCCACCGCGGTGCACGCCGTCATCCACGCCGCGCTCATCGAGCGCCCCGCCGTCGCCCAGTCGCCTGTCTTCGTCGACGAGATCGTCCACCTCGTCACGAAATATCTGGCCCCCCCTCGCCGCCGCCCCCGCGATGCACGACCATCCAAGGGGTCACGTTGAGCGCTCCGACCGAGTCCGTCGAATGGCCCCGCCGCGGCCGCCCCATGATCGTCCTCGCCCACGGCGCGGGCGGCTCGATGGATGACCCGCTCCTCGTCGATCTCTCCGCCGCCCTCGTCGCGCGCGGCTTCGGCGTCGCGCGCTTCAACTTCCGCTACCGCGACGAGGGGAGAAAAATCCCTGACCGCGCCCCCGTTCTCGAGGCGACCTTCATGGAAGAGCTGGAGAGCCTCCGCGCCCGCGCGCCCCGCAAGTCCCTTCGCTGGATCATCGGCGGCAAGTCGATGGGCGGGCGCATGGCGAGCCACTTGATGGCGCGACCAACTCCGCCCCCCGCGCGCGGTCTCCTCCTCCTCGGCTACCCGCTCCACCCGCCGAAGAAGACGACCGCCCTCCGCTCCGAGCACCTGCCCGCCCTCCGCGTGCCGACCCTCTTCCTCCAGGGCACGCGCGATCCTTTGTGTGATCTCAAGCTCCTCCGGCGCGCGATTCGCCCCATGGGGGAGCGCGCCACGCTCGAGATCGTGAAGGAGGGCGACCACTCCCTCGCCGTGCCGAAGCGCCTCGCCGTGCGCGCGGACCACATCGCGTCGCTCGCAGATCGAATCGAACGGTGGGCGGTCGCGATCGGCCGCGCCTCGTGACCGAGGCGCCCGCGCCGCGGGGTGTACGTCCATCGACGATCCTCTATCATCGACTCCTTGACGTCGCGGCGCTCGCTGCGACCCGAAGGGGGACCCATCATGGATCGCCAGGGCGCGAAGGCCGCGTCGACGGTGTGAGGCAGAAGGCCGACAGTACAGGGGGACGCGGCGCGCCCCCCGGGAAGCCCGCGTCCTTCGATCTCGGCGCCGCGCTGAGGACCGACTTCGAGTTGGCGCTGGCGCAGCTCGACGCCGAGCGCCTGCGCACGTTCCTGCGCTCGATCGACGAAGCCGCGAGCGGCGACGCGGAGAGCTCGCTCGCGTTCGCGCTCCTCGAGTTTGCCGCGCGCGAGCTCCCCGGCGCCCTCCTCTCCGCCGAAGATCCGGAGCTCGAGCCCGACACGGATCGCTGGGCGCGGATCGCGTCGGCGCGTCCCAAGCCCGATCTCGCCGAGTGCGCTCGCCTCCTCTCGCGTGCGCGCCGCCAGCTCCTCTCGGGCCGGCACGAGGTCGCGAAGCGCTGCTACGAGATCGTCCTCACCGCCCTCGCCGAGATCCAAGTCGCCCGCGGCGACGTCCACATCCTCGCCCCCGCCCTCGTCCGCCCCGTCGTGTTCGGAAGCTACCTCACCGCCGTCTACGAGGCTTCCGAGCCGGAGAGCCGCGCGAGCGAAGTGCTCGAGGCGGTCGTGCGCCTCTCCATGGTCGGTCCGATCTCGTCGCCGCTCGCCCTCATGGAGTCTGCCTCCCCGCGCGCTCTCGAAGATCTCGCCGCCTTCACCATCGACTGGGCGAACCTCCTCGAGACCCACTCCGAGGCGACCGATCGCGTCGTCGTCGACGTGTGGACCCCCTCGCAAGCGCTCCTCGCGGAGGCCCTCGAACGCCTCGAAGGGATCGACGGCATCGCCAAGATCGCCCGCCGCTCGCGCGACCTCGCTCACTTCCGTACGTGGATGCTCCGCCTCGCCGATACCCACGCGTGGGACATGGCCCTCGACGTCGTCGAAGAGGCGGACGGCGCCCTCGACGATCCGCTCGGGCGTGCCCTCATCCTCGACGCCGGCGTCGTCCTCGCGGCGCGCGCCTCCGATCGAACCCGCGCCGCCGAGCTCGCCGAGCGCGCCCTCGCCGCCCACCCGACCCACGACCGCCTCATCCGCTTCCTCCTCCTCGACGAGCCCGATCGCGACGTCCTCCGCGCGCGGGCCCTCCGCCTCGACGACGGAGCCCTCGACGTGAGCGCGCGGATGCGCTGCCTCCTCCACGCCCTCCTCGGGCGCTTCGTCAACGTCGCGATGCTCCTCGAGGAGAGCTCCGCGGCGTGGGAGGACGCCGAGCACGCCGCCGAGATCGCCTTCCCGGCGCTGCTCCTCGCCTTCTACGGCGGGAAGAAAGGCACCCCCACGTCATCCAAGCTCTGCTCCTCGTTGTTCACGCCGCGCGCCCCCGACGCCACCGTGACCGACCTCGTCGGCCGCCTCCTCGAAGACGGGTCGACGCTCTCCATCCCGCCCGTAGGGCCCCCCATCCTCGCCGCCCTCACCGAGGTCGAGGGGACCCCGGAGCACGTCGCCGTCCTCGACGCGATCCCCATCGTCCTCCGCGCCTCCGCCGCGCGCCGCGCGTCCTTCGTCATGCCCACCAGCGAGCGCGCCTCCCACGAGCGCGCCGCCCTCCTCGTCGTCGCCGCGGCGGAAGCCACCTTTCGCTCCGGCGACCCGGACGGTGCGCGCGCCTTCGTGGGAGAGATCGCCCAGGAGGCCTCGAGGAACATGGCGTTCAGGAGCGTCCTCGCGCGGACGCTGGGGAAGTCTGCTTTGGTGAACGCGCTCTGAGGAGAGGGAGCCCCCGCGTCTGCGCGCCGCGCCGCGCCCTCCTGTCGGCCCGCATCGAGTCGGCGACGGCTTCGACGAGATGCCCAATCGATTGGCAGACAGCGAGCTGACCCGCAATCCAGTTCCAGGCCGAGATCCAATGACCGAACCGCGCGAGGACCTCTGGTCGAGAATTGCGCGCGCGCTCTTTGTGGGGCAATCATCCACCATGAGCGTGGAATACTGGCTGAAGGGACGCGTGACCTTGGACGCGGCGGGTCGTAAGGCGGCGGAGGCGGAGCTCGATGAGGAGGGGTTCGATGATGCGGTGCTCAGCGAGGAAGGCTTCGTCTGGAGTGGCGATGAGCTGACGGTCGATGAGCGCGGGTCCAGCTCTTATAGCGATTTCGACAACTCCAGTTGCGTGCTTGCGATCTATGCCCGGCACGCGAAGACCGGTGAGCTCTTCGCGATCAACATCGAGGACGGGACGGGCGAGAGGTACCCGGCGGGTTCGGAAGAGGCCATCGAGCTCGACGATGCGGAGGTCGACGCTTTGCGCGCCGAGTACGGGTGGCAAAGCGGCTGAGCTCCAGACTCTCTCTGGGTCCGCGCAGCGTTTGTGTGAGGGTGCTGTCGGCGCTCGCGCCGACGCTGATCGGGCTCCTCAGCTCCCGCCGATCCCCTTCGAGTACGTCTCCTTCACCAGCTTCTCGATCCGCGCCGCCTCCGACTCCGAGACCAATACCGGCCTGAAGTCGTTCTGCTTGGGATCGCCGGAGAACTGTACGGGAATGATGCGCGTCCCAATCGGGACGACCTTGCCGTCCTTCTTTTGGAATTGGGCTTGGAAGATCATCGAGTCGAGGTTCGCGGGGTGGGCGTTGCCTCCGAAGACGAAGTTGCCGAGGCTGTAGACGATGGTCTTGCCTTGATACGCTTCGATGCCTTGAAGGACGTGGGGGTGGTGGCCAATGACGAGGTCGGCGCCCGCGTCGATGGCGGCGTGGGCGAGCTTCTGCTGGACATTGGTGGCGACGTGGGAGCCTTCGATGCCCCAGTGGAACTGGACAATGACGAGGTTGTCGGGGCGCTTCTCTTTGGCGACCGCCTTCATCATCTCGGCTTTCACTTCCATGCGACCGCCGAGGTAGCCGAGGCTGTGGACCTCGATGCCTTTGACGGTGCGCACGTCGACGGAGCCCATGCCGAAGTAGCCGACGCCGGCGTCGCTGAGGCTCTTCCGGGTCTCGACGAGGCCGGCGTTCTCGCAGTCGAAGGAGTGGTTGTTGGAGAGGTTCACCGCGTCGACGCTGCCTTTGGCGAGCATCTGGGCGAACGCGGGCCGGCCGCGGAACGCGAACGCGACGTCGGTCCGGCACTTGGCGGTGGTGAGGGTGCCCTCGAGGTTCGCGAAGGTGAGGTCGTCGCTTCCGAGCACGGAGATGACGCCCGAGAAGGGGCGGGCCATGTCGCCGCCGCTGTCGTCGTGGGCGCGATGGAAGCTCCCCTTGGCGGTGGGGGACTCGGCGGGATCCCCGAGGGTGCAGTCGCCGACCGCGCTCAGCGTCAGCACGTCCGCGTCGCTCGCAGGCGGCTTCTCCTTCACGACCGCGGCGGGCATCGTCTCCGCGCTCGCGGGCGTCGAGGTGACCTGCGGCTGCGCGCTCGCGACCAGGTCGTCGAGGGTGACGGATCCGCTCGGCTTGGGGGCGGCCTCGGCCCGATCGGCGTCGCACCCGGCGAGGCCCGAGGCAGCGACGATGACGGCGAGCGTGCTCGAAACGAAGAGTCCCTTTCCCATCGAGCGGCACCTTCGTCGCAGGGCCCGCGGATGGCCAAGTTTACCTCCGCGGCGGCGGGGTCGCGGCGGTGCTACCGATTTCATAGCGCCGGGGGGGGATGGGACTTCGCGGGTGCCCACCCGCGGCTCGCTTCGCTCGCCGACCCCTCCCCGGCGTGTCGCTCCGCGACCCGCGGGAGGGGTGCGCTCGAGGCGGGATTGGACGGTCGGGCCGACACGGGTCCCCTCCCGCGAGGCGCGGAGCGCCGAGCTTGGGAGGGGCCGAGGAGCGAAGCGACGAGGGGGGTGGGCATCCTCGCTATTCGGTACGGCTCAAGATCTCGAAGGGGATGGCGCGCTCGCGGAGGCGGCGCTCGGTCGTCTCGAGGGCGACGGGGCTCCTGTCGCCGCCGACGAAGCGGCGGGCGAGCTTGTGCGCGGCGACGAGGGTGGTGCCGCTGCCGCACATGAGGTCGGCGACGGTGTCGCCCGCTTCGGTGGCGGCGAGGATGATGCGCTCGAGGAGGCGCTCCGGCTTTTGGGTGGGGTAGCCGGTGCCCTCGGCGCGGAGGGGGGTGTTGGCGACCATCGCCGAGATGTCGGACCAGACGCTGCCGAGGCGGCGGCCTTCATCGGCGTAGTAGCGATAGGTGCGGCCGGCGATGGTGCGCTCGCGGTAGGCGCGGCCGTGGGCGTCGACGTTCCGGAAGTGCATGGCGAGGCTCGTCGCGGCGTAGGGCTCGCGGAGCTCGGGATGGTTTGAGGACCAACGAATCGCCTTCTTCTCGGCGGGGCGGCGCGCGTAGAAAAGGAGGGTCTGGTGGGTCATGGAGATGCCGCCGCCGCGGGCGCCGTTGCCGGGGGCCCAGATCACCTCGCCCGCGAAGGCGCCGCGGCCGAAGACGCGGTCCATCGCGACCTTCGCTTCGTGGACGGCGCGATGATCCATGTGGAGACAGAAGAGCGCGCGCGGGCGCATGCGCTCGCGGATCGCGGCGGCGCTCTGGGCGATCATCGCGACGAGGCGGTCGGCGGAGGCGCCGTCGTCGTAGGCGACGGGGCCGCTCGCTTTGCCGCGGCGGCCGCGGGCCTCGCCCTTCTTGGTGCGGGCGGCCATCTCGACGCCGACGCCGTAGGGCGGATCGAGGTAGACGAGATCGAAGCCGACGTCCTCGGGCAAGAGGGCGCAGGCGCGCGCGGCCTCGGCGTGGACCAGGTAGCTCGGCCCGAGCGCGGCGCTCACGTCGAGCCGCGGCCGGCGAGGGGCGAGACGACGTGGCGCACGATGAAGCCCTCCAGAGCGCGCACCTCCGCGAGGGTGGCCTTCTCCGTGACCTCGTAGCGATCCTTGGCGCGCTTGAGGAGGCCGAGGCCGACGAAGGCTTCGAACGCGGAGGCGAACGTGGGCGCGCTCACCGCCTCGCGCCGATCGATCTCGCCTCCGAGGAACATCTGGTGCCCGACGGCGAGGGCCTGCTTCATGAGATCGCGATCGGGGAGGGACGCTTCGAGGATGAGCTGAAGGGTGCGGGTGGCGACGCGATACGACTCGAGGACGGAGGTGAGGTGAGCGCCGTGGGAGGCGAGCCACGCCATCGCGTCGTCCTCGTCGTTGCCGGGGCCGACCCCGAGGGCGTCGGCGTGGGGAGCGAGCTCGCCAAAGCCGATCATGTCGTCGATGGTCCGCTCGAGGCGCGACGCGAGCGGCTCCACCGCGTCGCCGAGCTCGATCAAGTCGTGGGCGAGGAGGCGCGCGAGCTCGAGGGCGCCTTCGACGACCCGCGCCCGCGGGACGAGGCGGGCCTTGGCGGCGCGGTAGGCGAGGCTGACGAGGCCGCGCTCCAAGTAGAAATGGAGGATGCCGTTCTTGGAGAAGTCGAGGCGGTGGCGGCTGTCCTCGGGGACGGTGTAGACGATCTCGTCGCTCGAGCGCGCGACCTCGACGCGGCCGTCGCGGGCGAGGGTCGCGTCCGGGGTGTGCTCCTTCACGAGGCCGCCGCGCACGAACATGACGGCCGCGTCGCGGACCGCCGCTTCGCGCACGCGCCCGTCTCCGTGGACGAGGCCTCGCACCGGCTCGGCCCCGGAGCGGCGACCGATCGTGAGGAGCCGGCCGACGCGCGCGACGAGCTCGGGGTGGGTGAGGCCGCGGCCGGGCATGTCGAGGAGGGCCATCGCGACGAGGCAGCCCGCGGAGAGGCGCGCGCTCTTGTGGATGCCGTGGGCGACGTAGCCGGCGATCTTGGTGGTGAGGGATCGGCGCTTCGCGGGGGAGAGGGCGCCCTCGAGGCCGAGCTGGCCGCGCAGCGCCTCGAGGTCGATCGGGACGCCGAAGGTGACGGCGACGCGGCCGTAGTCATAGCGGAGGGCGTCGACGACGGCGAAGAGGGAGCGGATGCTCTCGCGCTCCTTCTTCCCGCCCGCCTTCTCCTGCGCGAGCTCGAAGTCTTCCATCGTGCGCTCGTAGCCGATGTGCACCGGGACGAAGCTCACCGGGCGGCCCTCGAGCCCGATGGCCGCGTCGACGACGAGGTTCAAGAGGCCAAGCTTCGGCTCGAGGAGCCTCCCCGTGCGCGAGCGGCCGCCCTCGAGGTAGAACTCGATCGCCCAGCCGTCGCGCATGAGCCGCCGCACGTAGGCGTCGACGACGGCGGCGTAGAGGCGGTCTCCGCGGAAGTCGCGCCGGATGAAGAACGCTCCGCCGCGGCGGAGCAGCTCGCCCACCGGGAAGAAGGAGAGGTTGTCCCCCGCCGCCACCATCGGCAGCTCGAGGAGGTTCTTCCGCAGCACGTACGAGAGGACGAGGTAGTCGACGTGGCTCTTGTGGCAGGGGAGGAGCACGACCGTCCCCTTGCGGGCCGCCTCGCGGACGCGCTCCACGCCCTCCGGCTCCACGTCGACGGCGGCGAACACCCGCTGCACGAGGCGATCCGCGACGGGCTCGAGGGCGCGCAGCATGTCCGGGTTGGGCTCCGCGGCGAGGCCGTCGAGCATGCGGCGCGCCTTGTTCTCGATCGCGGCGCGGCGCTCCGGATCGCTCTGGGCGAGATCATCCATCATCGCGGAGAGGCGGGCGGAGCGCAGGACCTCCGCCCGCACCCGATCGGGCGCCTTGCGCACGGGGCCGAGGGCGGCTCTCCGCTCGCGCTCCACTTTTCGTAGCAGCGCGAACGTCAGCCGGCGCACCGTCGCGAGCGACCCCGCGTCGCCGACCCCGAGGGCCTCGTCGTGGAGGAACGCGCGCGCGCTCACCGGCTCGCCGAAGCGCACCGCGCCGTTCTGATAGTTGACGAGGAACTGGGCGACCGCGCGCAGATCCCCGGGCATGTCGGTGGGGCCGAAGACGGCGTCGAAGGGGGAGAGCCCGAGCGTCTCGCGGCGGTGGCTCCAGAAGAACGTCGTCGGCACGAGCATCACGTCGCGCCCGGGCTTGGCCGCGTGATCGAGCACGGTGCGCATGAGGTCCTCGCCCTCCGCGCGCGGGCGCCCCGTCGCCGAGAACACGGTGGGGGCTCGCCGCAAGAAGACGACCGAGGTCGCCCCGCGCGCGAGCGCGTGCTCGAGCTCGGTGCGGCCGGCGCCGCTTCCTCGGCTGCCGGGCACGGCGAGGATCGCCTCCGGCAGCGACGGCAGATCGTGGGAGAACCCGATCGGGGGCAGCTTCCACGCGTCGGCGAGCCAGTACAGGGCGAGGGCGTCGATGCCGGACACCGACCGCAGCACGAACACGACCGGCCCCCGCGAGGCCGCCTCCACCACCGCCGCCCGCTCCGCGTCGTCGACCCTCAGATGGGAGAACAGCTTGCCGACCAGCGCTTTGGGCCGACCGAAGACGTCGAGCGCACGCGCGAGGAAGGACACCCGTTGCTCGTATCAACACTGGCGCGGGAGTTGAAGCGTTCTCGCACGAAGCTCCATGAGGCTGGCATTCCTCCTCGAAGCTCGGCAGCATGTCGGCCGCGAGCAACGTCGAGCCATGACCTACGCGCGCTTCTATTTTCGAAGAAACACGACCGCCCAGCCCGATGCCGCGACGCTGAAGACCCCGACCGGCTGGGCCTGGGCGATGGTTCGGGGCGTGTACAGCGACGGGCGCACGATCATCAAGAACATCGACTTCGTCGGTGCCCCCGGGCTGGCCACGCTCACCATTCCTCTCACCGGCCAGCCGTCGCCCACGCGCGCCATCTACGAGGTGGTGTTGGGCATGCACGACGAGTCCCCCACGGACCCGAAGTTCATCAAGGCGCAGCAGGCTCATCTCTGGGACCAAGCCGTCAGCCTCAGCAAGGCCTGCATGGATGAAGATCCGCCTCCGCCCCCCGGCCTCAAGGGACAGTTCAAGGTCGTGAGCATCACGTAGACATTCGACGAAGGAGCCCCCGATGGCCGATCCGTATGCGCGCTATTACCTGAAGGCCCCGATGAACGTGGGGGAGCACTCCGCGGTGTTCGACCTGTCACCCGACTGGACGTGGGCGATGATCCGCGGGGGCGACCGAGACAAGAACAAGCTGACCGCGATCCACTTCAAGGGTGAGCCTCATCGGGCGACGCTGAAGCTGAAGGTCTCGAGCGAGACGGATCCGCTCGGCGGCAGCACCTACGAGGTGATCTTCGGCATGTCCGGGGTCGACCCCCACAGCCCCGACTTCAAGGCGGCCCAGCAGCCCGCGATGGCGGGCGCGGGGATCGATGACACGAAGCTCGCGATGGACAAGGACCCCCCGCCCCCGCCGTGGCTCATCTGGGAGTTCGCGGCCGCGGTGAGCACCAAGGGCTGAGTCGCGCGTCGGGCTCAAATCAGCAGCGCGCACAGGGCGGCAGAGCCCAGGCTCGCCGCTGGCACGATCACGAGGCCGCCCACGAAGAGGGGCACACGCAGCTGCCTCCAGGTCTGCTCCGTCAGCTCCTTCTTTCGCTTCGCCTGTGCCGCCGCCACGTCGGCGCGCGCCGCGAGCTGCCGCATGGCCTCCTCCGACAGGAGGTTCGCGGCTCGGCAGTGGCGACAGCGCGCCGTCGTCGCTGCGTCGTTCGCGGCGGGCAGGGGGGCTCCGCACTCATGACACGACGCGCCCCCTTCGTCGCTGCGAACGGCGACGAGCGCGAAGCTGGCCTTCGCGCGAGCGGCCATCCGGTCCACGGCGAGGGCGGTCCCGAAGGTCGAGAGGAACGCGAAGCCGATCCCTACGAGGTTGGGGACCGCCTTCAGGCGATGACCTCGACCGTCCTTCAACGAGCCGATCGCGCCGGGCACCAAGATGAAGAGCATCGAGACCAACGCGCAGTACAAGGCGGCCCGCGGCGCCGCGCCCGCCCCGCGCAGCGTGAACGAGTCGGCGAGGCTCCTCTTCTTCGCGGCCACGACTCGCGATGCGACGTAGGCGTCGACGGCGCGCCTCGCCGTCGGCCCCCGAACGAGCCCCGCCGCTCCGCAGCCGAGACAGCGATAGCTAGTCCTCCCCGGCGCCAGCTCGACCGGTGCCCCGCAACCCTCACAACGAGCGATCACCGCACCTGGAGTACTGCGGGCGACTCTCGCTCGCAACGGGCTCGCGCGTTGCCAGCATGCCTCTCGAAACGCATCGCGATCCTCCGGAAGCGCTCGAGGCGCTGAAAGAAGTGCTCGACCAGACAGCTCGCGATAGAGCTGACGGTCGTAGTCGCGCCGCCTCGCGCGCGTGGGGCTCGATGGAATCGAGACCGTGCATGCGTTCTGACGAAGGAGCTCAGCGGCGCCCGCCCGCGGTATGAAGGGCGGGCCGGTCGTCACCGCCCCTTCGCGCCCGGCCTCACGAGCAGGTGGGTCGCTTCGACCCCGATGGGCATCGCCGACGGTACTGGCTCGGCGCTGACGGAGCCCGCGCACGAGGCCGACGGTGACGGCGTCGCGGCTGTGGCGGGCAAGCGCGACGGCACGAGGAGGGCAGCTGCCGCGATCACCGCTGCCACCACCGCGACCGCGATCGCGCGGGGACGTCGTCGCGGGCTCCGCTTCGATCGCTTCGCGATCGCGCCGAGCGCCTCGCTCATCTCCGTCCCGGACGCGAAGCGCTCGGCGCGCTCTTCGTGGAACGCCCGCTTGAAGAACGCCTCGAGCTCGCGCGGGGCCCCCGGCACGAGCTTCGAGGGCGGCTCGAAGACGCCCTGCAGGATCGCGAGCATCGTCGCCTGGCAGTGCTTGCCCTGAAACGGGACCTCTCCCGTGATCGCCTCGTAGGCCACGACGGCGAGGGCCCACACGTCCGCGCCCGCGTCCGCGCGCTCGCCCCGCACGCGCTCTGGGCTGAGATAGTCGGGGGTGCCGACGACGAGGCCGTGCTCGGTGCGCGTCTGCGGATCGAGCTTGTGGATCGAGTGGCGCGGCGCCGCCTTGGCGATCCCGAAGTCCGTCAGCTTGAACGACTCGCCCTCGCTGTCCATCGCGACGAGGATGTTCGCGGGCTTGATGTCGCGATGGATGATCCCGGCCGCGTGGGCGACGCGCAGCGCGTCCGCGACGTGGGCGATCATCGTCGCGGTGCGCTCCAGAGACAGCGGCCCTTCGCGCCGGAGGATCTCGTCGAGGGCTCTACCCTCCACGTGCTCCATCGCCACGAACGGGCCCCGCGCGTCGATGCCGGCGTCGTGGACGAGGACGATGTGCCGCGTCTTGCATCCGAGCTGGGCCGAGACCTGAGCCTCGAAGCGGAACTTCGCGAGCTGGGCTCGCGTGCGCTCGTTCTCGATCCGCTGCGGCTCGATGCAGAGCTTCAGCGCCACCTTCGTGTGGAGGATCGTGTGCTCGGCGAGCCAGACCTCCCCGGACCCTCCCGCCCCGATCGGCTCGAGGAGCTCGTACCGATCCGCGACGACGTCTCCCCTCCGATACCGATCGCTGGATCGGTCCACGCGGGGGACACCTTCGGAAGGCAGGGTCGTGAACGAAGTCATGTCGACAGCTCCTCGATGCACCTCATGTGCCGGCCCCCGAAGACGCCCCTCGGAGCCCTCCAAGCACCCGAAACTCCAGCCGGGATCGGCGCGTCGCGCCACAGACGCGCCGTTGGTTTATTAAGAAATCAACAATGAAAACAATGATCTAAGCGCGCTATTGCCATTGCGAGCAGGGCCGCCACTGGCCATCGTTCGAAGGCAGGACGGCGCACGTCGCGCTCTCGCGCTTCGCAGAACAGAGAAAAGGGAGTCTTCGCATGGGTGGCGTTCTTCTCGGTCGTGGCAGCTTGGTCGACGCGGTGGGAATCGACACGATCGCGGTCCACGTGCCGCGCCTCTTCATGGACCTCTGCGGCCAGTGGGCCGAGGTCCGCGCCCGCGAGCTCGGGGAGGCGAGCGTCGAGCAGCTCGTCGGCAAGGTGAAGAAGGGCGTCGGCGTGGAGCAGATGGCCATCCCCGATGCCCACGAGGACAGCGCGACCCTCGCCGCGATGGCGGCGGTGCGGGCGATCGATCACGGCGGCATCGACCCGCGCGACATCGGATCGATCGCGGTCGGCACGGAGACGACGGTCGACCAGTCGAAGTCGATCGCGGCCTACGTGCTCGGCATGATCGAGCGGCGCTACGGCATCGAGCTCCGCGACGCAGGGGCGCCTCAGTTTCAGTTCGCGTGCATCGGCGCCACGTACGCCCTCGAAGCGGCGGTGAACTCCTTCCGCGCCGGCGAAGCGCAGAAGCCTTACGCCCTCGTGATCGCCACCGACATCTCGAAGTACCCGCTCCGCACGAGCGGCGAGTACACCCAGGGCGCGGGCGCGGTCGCGATGATCGTCAGCAAGAACCCGCGCCTGATGGTGCTCGACCCGCGCATCACGTCGACGGTGACCCGCGACGAGCGCGACTTCTTCCGACCGAACGGGATGCAGACGGCCGTCGTCGACGGCAAGTACTCGATCGACGTCTACCTCGACTGCATCGCGGAGGCGGCGCGCGCGTACACGAAGCGAGCGCGCGAGGCCTTCGGCCAGACGGAGGCGCGCATCGACGAGATCGTCCAGGATTTCCTCTTCCACATCCCGTTCCCGCGGATGGCCGAGTACGCGGCCCTGCGCGTGCTCGGGGAGGCGTGGCGAGAAGACCCGGCGACGCGATCTCGCCTGCGCGAGTCGACTCCCCTCATCGAGGGCGCCGAGAACCGCCGCGCGTTCGAGAAGCAGCTCGCCGCCGATCCCTTCTTCACCCGCTTCTTCGCGGAGCGGATCGCCCCGAGCCTCGATCTTTCGCGCCGCATCGGGAACATCTACTCCGGCTCGATGTACCTCGGCCTCGCGAGCCTCCTCGAGAACGCCCCCGATCGCGAGGCCCTCGAGGGCCGCAGGGTCGGCTTCTTCTCTTACGGCAGCGGCGCGAGCGCTCGGGTCTTCAGCGGGTTCTTCGTCGACCCCGCCACCTACAAGCCGCACGTCCTCGATCTGCTCTCCCCCCGCGAGCGCGGCGGCGTGCGCGTGCCCCTCGCCCTCGATCAATACGAGCGCCTGCACGTCGGCCCGCGGGGTGAGCGCGACCTCCCCGCCTCGCTCATCCAACCGGCGGCGAGCGTCGTCGAGCCGCGAGGCGAGTTCGCGCTGCTGCGGGTCGGAACCGAGAACGGGCCGAGCCGGACCGACGTCGGGTATCGATACTACGACTGGATCCAGGGCTGAGGCGGTCGTATGCCCGCTCCGTGAAAGAGGTCGAGCCTCCTCGCGGCAGCGGGCTTCTCCCCGCCGCGGGCGTCCTCGCCGTCGTCCTCGGCGGCGCGCTGCTCTATCGCTTCGCGGTGAAGCCGGACGCCCCGCCCGCCCCTGCCTCATCGGGCAGCGCCGCGGCCACCGCCTACGCGCGCTGCAAGCCGGTCACGACCGAAGACGGCTTCGTCATCGGCGACACGCGCCGCGCCGCCGCGCGCAAGGCCGAGGGCGACGAGGCCCCCAGCGAGGTCGAGCCGGAGCGCGACGATCTGCTCCAGCCCTTCGCGGTCGTCCTCGGGCGCGCCGTCTCTTATCAGGGCGGCTTCGCGATGGGGGTCATGGGCGACGTCACCCAGGCGGGCGAGACGGGCCAAGGCAGCGCCGCGTTCGTGGCCATGGTCGGCCCCGACGGGTCCACCGGAAAGACGGTGAAGCTCATCCGCGCGCGCGGCGATCTCGATCCCCCCGTCGTCGCGGCCGCCCCCGGCAGCGAGCTCCTCTTCGCCGCCACCCTCGAGCCGAACGCCTCTTCTCGCGCGATCCGCCTCGCCTCGATCCGCGGGACCGAGCTCACCTGGGGCCCCGAGATCCCCGAGGACACCGATCCTTCCATCGCGATCGACCTCGCCGTCACCGCTCGCAAGGGCGTCGTCGTCTGGGACACCGACGACGAGTCGGCGAGCTACGTCCACGTCGCGGGGTTCTCCGTCGACGCGCCCGGCACCATCGTGTCCCAGCGCCGCGCCACCGGCCCCGAGAAGAACGCCGACTCCCCGCGGATCGTGGCCACGAATCAGGGCTTCTACCTCGCTTATCTCGTGCACGAAGGCGAGACCGCACGCGACGCCCTCGTCGATCGCGGCGATCGCTCGCCCCGGCCCGCCCCGAGCGCGACCGCCAAGGCCTCGAGCGACAAGCCTCCCAAGAAGAAGAAGAAGAAGACGGACGAGCCGAAGACAGCCGCGAAGCCGCCTCGAGACGACACGCGCGACGAGGGCGACGTCGACGAGACGAAGGGGGGAGAGTCCGTCTCGCAGGCGTGGATCGAGGTCATCCCCCTCGACGAGACCGGCGCCCAAGCGAACGATCCGATCCGCGTCACCCCGAAGGGCGCGACCGTGATCGGCTTCGACATCGCGACTGGCCCTGGCGACACGCTCCTCGTCGCCTATCGAGACGACGACGCCCCCACCGGCGGCGGGGGCGGCATCGTGCACATCGCTACCGTGCGCTCTGGCGGCGTCGGCGCGACCTACGAGTCAGAAGACCCAGTCCCGAGCGACGGCATCCCCAGCCTGCTCTCGGGTTGGCTCGCCGTCCCCACCCTCTACGGCCCTGACTTCATCGCGCGCCTGGGGGCCGACGGCCTCCCCTCCGAAGCGCTCACGAAGGAGCCCTCCCTCGGCCGCGGCGAGCCCATCGCCGCCAACGGCGAGAGCCTCCTCGTCACCGAGCCGGAGGGCGCGGCGATGCGCTTCAAGGTCGTGCAGTGCGGGGCGCTGCCTCCAGCCCCGGACAAGCCCGCCCCCCCAGCCGCGAGCAGCGGGCCCTAACAGGACGCCGACTTTTTCAGCAGCATGCCTCTCGGCACCGGAGTGGCTGCCAATTCACCCCCCCGGCCCCCCGCTCTATGATCCGCTCGGCGCTCGGCCCGAGAGTCAGATGCTCGCTCGCCTATAAGGCTCGCTGCGCCGGTCGGCGCATGAGGAACATGCGCCGACCGAGGTCGTTCCGGGTTGGGCGGGGGCGAGCTTGCAGGTCGTCGCGAGGCTGGGCGGGGACGAGCTGAGAGGTGGTGGCGAGGCTGGGCGGGGGCGAGTTGGAGGTCGTTCCTCGGCCCCGGAATGGGCGCCTGGCAGGTCGTGGCAGCCCAGGTGCTACGGAGATCCGTAGCGCGTTCGGTGTCCCCCACGCACGCGCAGGGCTGCGCTTTGGCAGCCCGAGCATGCGTTGGGGAGACCGGCCTTTCGGGCGCGAGGCGCCGAGCACCCGACGCGTGGGGGCAGCCCCCGCCTCGGCGCTCGGCCCGAGTCCAGATGCTCGCTCGCTCCTACATGATCCGCTCGGCGCTCGGCCGAGGTTCCGGGTCTTTCCGCTCGCCTATGAGGCTCGCTGCGCCGGTCGGCGCGCCCAAGGAACATGCGCCGACCGAAGGCGTTGAGTTGAACGGGGGCGAGTTGAGAGCTGTGCGAGGTTGGGCAGGGGCGAGGCTTGGAGGTCGTGGCGAGGTTGGCCAGGGGCGAGTTGAGAGCTTATTGCGAGGTTGGGCAGGGGCGAGCTTGGAGGTCGTGGCGAGGTTGGCCAGGGGCGAGTTGAGAGCTTATTGCGAGGTTGGGCAGGGGCGAGCTTGGAGGTCGTGGCGAGGGTGGGCGGGGGCGCGCTGAGAGGTTGCTGCGAGGGTGGTCGGGGGCGCGCTGAGAGGTGGCTGCGAGCTTGGAATGGGCTCGACCTGGGAGGCCGTGGCAGCAGGCGCTACGGAATCCGTAGCGCGTTCCATTGTCTCCCCCACGGTTGCTGCGAGGTTGGGCGGGGGCGCGCTGAGAGGTTGCTGCGAGGGTGGGCGGGGGCGCGCTGAGAGGTTGCTGCGAGCTTGGAATGGGCTCGACTCGGGAGGCCGTGGCAGCAGGCGCTACGGAATCCGAGCTCTTCAGCGCGCGGCCGCCTTCGCCCGGCGCCGCCTCGCTTGATTGGCGAGCTCCGCCTCCCGCGCCGCGTGCGCCCGCTCCGCCGCCTCGAACAGATTGGCCAGGTGCTGGGCCCGATCGAGCTGCGCCACCCGATCGAGCTCAGCCAGGAGGGCGTTGCACGCGCGCGCCGTCATCGAGGCCGCGCGCCGCTTCCGCTCTACCTCCCGAGCAGGGTCGACCGCGGGCGGCGTCTCGAGCAGCGCAAGTTGTACCGGCGTCCTTTCCATGACCCCAATCTGGCCCCGCCCCG
>JBGAID010000201.1:0-4227 GCA_044225865.1 Polyangiaceae bacterium
GTCCTCGCACTCTGCGCGCACTTTTCCCGGTACCGCGGCCATGACCACCATGATCAGAATCCAGAACATCCGCTGCCTCCAGTTACTTCGGCGCCGCAGAATTTCCGGAACGAATCACGGCAGAGTTTCTGGAACCATCAGGCTGAGAGGTGGTTGCGAGCTTGGAATGGGCTCGACCCGGAGGCCTTCGCAGCATGCGCTACTGAATCCGTAGCGCGGTCTCCCGTGTCTCCCCCACGCACGCGCAGGGCTGCGCTTTGGCAGCCCGAGCATGCGCAGCGACGAAGCTTCCGCCGTCTTGCGAAGCAAGTCAGCGAGAAGTGTCGCTGGGTTCGCGGTTATCCGCGAACGCGAGGGGAACTGGGGGAGACCGGCGGCGCGTTAGCGCCGACGAGGGGGGGCAGCACTCGTCTATAAGGCTCGCTGCGCCGGTCGTCGCATGAGGAACATGCGCCGACCCTGTTTGTCCGCTCGGCGCTCGGCCCGAGAGGAAGATGCTCGCTCGCCCATAAGGCTCGCTGCGCCGGTCGTCGCATGGGGAACATGCGCCGACCGAGGTCGTTCCGGGTTGGGCGGGGACGAGCTGAGCGGTCGTGGCGAGGTTGGGCGCGGCCGAGCTGAGAGGTCGTGGAGGGCGCTACTGAAACCGTAGCAACTCGCAGGGCTGTGGCGGCGCGAAGCGCCGAGGCGTGGGGGCAGCGCTCGCCTATGAGGCTCGTTGCGGCGGTCGGCGACGGCGGAATGGGCGCGGGAGGTTGGCTGCCGATTCGTTGGAGCGTAGGGTCCGTGAATGACCGATGCGTCGTCGCCGCCGGATCCGCTCCTCATCGAGCAGATCGCCTACTACCGGGCGATCGCCCCCGAGTATGAAGATCACGCCATCGACGAGCCCGGCGTCGACGAGCTCGAGGCGGCGGTCGATGCGTTCGGCGTCGAAGGCGACGTGCTCGAGCTCGCGTGCGGGCCGGGGCATTGGACGGACCGACTGGCGCGACGAGCGACGAGCCTCACCGCCGTCGACGCGGCGCCCGAGATGCTCGCGCGGGCGAGGGCGAGGGTCGGCGACCGCGCGCGGTTCCTCCTCGCGGATCTGTTCACTTGGTTGCCCGACCGCCAATATGACGCGGTATTCTTCGGCTTCTTTTTGTCTCATGTCCCGATTGAACGGTTCGAGGCGTTTTGGGAGCTCGTCGCCGGCGCCCTCCAGCCGGGGGGCCGCGTGCTCTTCGTCGACGATGCCTATCGCACCAACGAGGAGCTCGTCGACGGAGAGGCGTCGTCGAAGATCCGGCGAAGGCTCAATGACGGGAGCGCCTATCACATCGTGAAGGTGGCCCACCGGCCCGAGGACCTCGAGCGCCGACTCGCCGCGCTGGGTTGGGACATGCGGGTCACCCAAACGTCGGGGCCCTTCTATTTCGGGCAGGGGAAGAGGGCCTGACCATCGCCGGGACCTCTCGGTAGCGGCGCGGCGTCAGGCCGCCTGCGCGGGCCAGCGATCCAGGGCGTCATCGATGAGGCGCTCGACGTCGGCGGCGTCGACCCCCCGCTCGCGGGCGAGGCGACGGAGCTCGACCCTCGCCGCCGCCCGAAGGACGTCGTCGAGGTAGAGATCGATCATCCGGCGGTGCAGATACGATGCGAGCGTCGCGGCGATGGGCTTCATTGGGGGGAGCATGGTGCGCGCCTCGCCCGTTTGCTCCATTTTTCGGCACCACATCGGACATTGATTGTCCGATCAAGTCCCGCGCGGGATCCGTGCTACCAATGGCGCGATGAAGCCGGGAAGACCGAGCATCACCGCCAGCTTCGTCGCCTACGCGCGCGCGACGGCGGCGGTGAGCCCGATGACCACGCCCCCCCTTCGCGATCCCCTCGCGGGCGCGCTGGTCCCTTTCCCGTTCTCCCTCTTCGTTCCGCGTGGCCCGATCGGCCAGCGGGCGGCGCGGATGGCCTCTCTCGGGCTCGTGGACCATATCGCGCTCCGCACCTGCGCGATCGACGACGCGATCGGAGGGGGGGCGACGGCGTCTGGGCCTCGGCAGCTCGTCATCCTCGGCGCGGGGCTCGACGGCCGGGCCTATCGAATGGAGTCTCTCGCCGGGGCGCGCGTGTTCGAGGTCGATCATCCCGCGACCCACGCCGCGAAGACGGCCCGCGCCCGATCGTTGAGCGCCCACAGCAAATCGATCGCGCACGTGGCCGTCGACTTCGGAGCCGACGATCTCTCTGTCGCGCTCGCCGCGCACGGGCACGACGCGGCCCTCCCCACCGCGTGGATCCTCGAAGGGGTCACGATGTATCTGCCCGGGCCGATCACGCGCCTCCTGTTCGCCAAGGTCGCGACCGCCTCCGCCTCCGGCAGCGTCTTCGCTTTGACCTATCTGGAGCCCCTCCCCCACCCGATGCTGCACAAAGCCGCGAATGGCATGTTCACCCTGCTCGGAGAGCCTCTCGGCAACTCGTTCCGAAGTGACGAGATCGCAGAGGCGCTCGCAGGCGTGAACATGACAATCCGGTCCGACACCGGGCCCTACGACTGGGCGCGGCGGTTCGGGGCGTCCGCCGCCCTCGCGACCCTCTTCGGCAACGAGCGTCTCGCCGTCGCGGTGAAGGCCTGAGGCCGAGGCGCCCACCACGTCACGGGCTCGAGCGGGAGAGGATCCGGCGGTGGGTCCGAGAGACGCCGTCGGCGTCGGTGACGGTGAGATCGAGCGTTCCGGGAGCGCCATCGGCGAACACGAGCAGAGCGGTGTCCTCCGTGGGATTGAACACCGTGATGTTCGGCGACGCCGTCCACGCGTAGTCGAGCGGCGGGCGCAGATCGAAGGTGCTCGCCTCGTAGTAAGTGAACGCCGGCACTGTCACGTCGACGGGGTGGATCTTCGCGCACGGCAGCCGATCCTCGAGCACGGAGCTGCTGCTCGAGACGGTGACGAGCCCGTCCAGGATCCCCGAGTACACGAGGTCGACGCCGCTCGGCGCGTAGTCGAGGTGAAGCACGGAGCCGACGAGGGGCTGGCTCGGGTTCTGAGGCTTCACCGCGAGGCGGCTCGGGAAGAGCCCGCCGTCCACCAACCCGGCGATGACGCCGGTGGCAGGGAATCCTTCCTCGAGCTGGCCATTCGGCGCGAGGGATGTGATGACGCGATTGGTGCTCGTCGTGAAGGCGGGGGGCACGGCTTGGCACCTCGTCGCCGTCGGATAGCCGGGATGGGTGGCCGACTTCGAACGCGCCACGAGCGCCTCGTTCCATTGCACCTTCACGTTCCATGCAATCGTGGTCCCCAGCGTCTCGCCCCTGACCTCGGTCCGCGTCCACTCCGTCCCCGTGTAGTTGTCGAGCAGGTTCAAGACGTCCGTCGACTGGACGTCGAACTTCGAAGTGTCCTGAGACTGAGCGGCGACGCGGGCCTTCATGAAGCGGCGGCTCACCCAGGTGCCTACGACGGCGGGGAAGACCGCGTGGTTCTCCAGGATGTTCAATTGGGCGAGAGACGCGCTGTAGTTGATGTTCGTCGAGCCCCCCGACCAGACGCCGATGGTGGTGGCGGGGAGGTTCGTCCCCGTCGGAGTGACGCACCTCGCCTCCGCGAATGCGGAGGCGGAGATCTCGTCCCGGAACTTCCTCTCGATCTCGGCGGCGGCGTCGCTTGCGGACGCGGCGTCGAGGCATCCGAACGTGAGTTCCGGCGTCAAGACGCGAATCTGAATGGCGAGGTCGGGCGCAACCGTCGGAGCCAGGACGAGGGCGTCGGACTCGGACTCGACCTCCTCGGGGTCTGTCTCGTCCGTTGATTCCGACAGAGGAGAGCAGCCCGCCGCGGAGACAAGCGCGCACACGGCGCCGCCGCAGGCGACGCGCCGAAAGATCTCGAAGAACATTGCCATTGCCTTCCTTGAAGTAGTCACCCTCGTGTCGAAGCGAGCGAGAGCGGGCGCCGCCAGCGCCGACGGTGGCTTGGCAAAGGCCGTACCGGGCTCGGCGCGCCCCTGGCGCGGGCATTTGGAGGGTCGCCCGCCCGTGTGCCCGGCACCGTGCCCGTCCCGTGCCGCCGCGATCGCTCTGGTACGTGGCGACCCGAAGCCCTAGAGCACCGATTCATTTGAAGGCCGAGTGATGTCGCGCGAGTTTGCGTGGGAGGCGCGCGCCCGAGGAGTGAGCACCACAGCACGACTCGCAGTCATGCGAGGAGCGGAGCGACGAGGCCGCGTGGATCACGCGTG
>JBGAID010000202.1:0-4203 GCA_044225865.1 Polyangiaceae bacterium
ACGGGCTCGCCGATGGGATCGGCGGCGAGGATGAGCATGCGGCCTTGCTCGGAGGCGGCGCGGGCGACGATGGTTGCACCTCCGCCGAGGACGGCGAGCTCGCGGCGGGCGACGCGGCGGCGGGAGGCGCCGAGCTCGAGCGCGCCCTCGAGGAGATAGGCGAACGCGGCCTGGGTCGCGGGGAGCTCGAGGGTGAAGGTCGCGCCGGGCGGGACGGTGACGTCGAGCATGGTGGGCGCGACCGCGATCCCTTCGACGGGACCGCGCGAGCCGAACGCACTGCCGGCGGCGACGCGGACGACGCCCCCCTCCGCGGAGAGCTCGGGCACGTTGGCAGGGCCGATGTCTTGGTAGCGGGGCTCCGTCCACTTGAGGCGCTTGGGGAGGTTCACCCAGAGCTGGAGGCCGAAGATGCGGCCGACGGACGCGTCCGGCATCTCGGAGTGGAGGATGCCTCGACCAGCGGTCATCCATTGGATCGCGCCACCCTCGAGGCGGCCGTGGTTGCCGACGGAGTCGCGGTGCTCGATGGCGCCGTCGATCATGTACGTGACCGTCTCGAAGCCGCGGTGGGGATGGCGCGGAAACCCGGCTTGGAAGTCGCGCGGGTCGTCGCTGTGGATCTCGTCGAGGAGGAGGAACGGATCCAAGAGCGGCAAGCCTTTGCCACCGAGGGTGCGGGAGAGCTTCACCCCCGCGCCGTCTTTGGTGGTCGAGGCGGCGACGACGGAGAGGACGTCGCGCGCCTCGGGCGCGGGCGCGCTCGAGGCCGGCTCGCCGCGGGGAGGAGTCTCCGAGCGGCACCCGAGCATCGCGAGGGCACCGCTCGGCAGGGCGGCGAGGAGATCTCTTCGGCGCAGCATCGACGGAGGAGATCGTAGCCTCGCGCGCCGCCATCGTCACGGCGCGTTCCGCGCACCGACGTCAGTGATGAGCGGCGACGGGGCCCCCCCCGCGACGAGCCAGAGCTGGTGGGCGGCGCGCGTCGCGGCGACGTGGAGCCGGCGGCGCGCCTCGTCGGTGGCGGGGTAGCTCGCGAAGGTGGCGTCGGGGACGATGACGTAGTCGAACTCGAGACCCTTCGCGCTGTCCACGCACGCGAAATCGACGCCCGGCTCGAAGGTGAACTCGCCGTCGGGGACGAAGCGGGCCTCGGGGAGATCCGCGAAGGTAGCGTGGAAGGCGCGGGCCGCGTCGTCGTCGCGCGCGAGCACGGCGATGCTCGCGTGAGGCTCGCGCGTGACGAGGTCGCGCACCGCGTCCGAGACGAAGAGCTCCGCCTGCTCGGCCCGCGCGAAGCGGTGCACGCTGACCGGCGCTCCGTCGCGCGCGGTGACGATCGGCTCCGCGGGCGCGAGGGGGCCGAGGATCCGTCGGGCCGCCTCCGCGATGGGGCGCGGGCATCGATAGGACGTGGCGAGCTTGCAGCGGCGGGCGCTCGGCACCCCGAGGGTGTCGAGGATGCGCTGCCACCCCGGAAAGGAGCTCGTGGTCTGTTGGGCGTCGTCGCCGGCCACCGTGACGCTCTTCGGCGACGCGAGGCAGCGGCCGAGGACATCGACCTCGAACAGGGAGAAGTCCTCCGCCTCGTCGATGACGAGGTGGCCGTACCCGGCGCCGGAGAGCTCCCCGGAGAGGCCCTTCGCGTAGAGGAGGATGGGCAGGTCCTCGACGTCGATCGTGCCCGCGAGCTCGTCGGGGGTCCCCTCCGCGATGTCGCGGCCGTCGATGGCGCGCTTCATCTCGGAGACGGTGATGCTCGCGAGCGCTCGCGAGACGGGCTCTGCGAGCTGAAGCATCGTGTGGCGCACCGTCGCTTCGATCGACGCGCTCGAGAGGGAGCCGCGCGCACGCGCGACGACCTTCGCGAGGAACGCACGATCCGAGAAGAGCACGCGCAGCCTCGCGAGGACCTTCTTGTAGGAGCGCAGCCCGGCGTGGCGCGCGAGATCCTCGGTGAGGGCGTCGAACAGCGCGGGGTGTCGCTTGAGCGCGACGACGTCGCCGGGAGCGTCGTGGCAGAGCGCGGGAAGCCCTCCGAGCTCCGCCTTCGCGAGCTCGATCGCGAAGCCGTCGAGGGTGACGACGCGCTCCGCGTGGACCGCGCCATCGAGGCTCGTGAGGAGGCGCCGCGAGAGCCGCGCGAGCCCTTCTTCGGGGACGACGACCCGCGTCGAGTCGAGCTCGGCCGCGTTGGCGCACACGCGCGAGAGTCGATGGAGGGCGACCGTCGTCTTGCCGCTGCCGGCGCTGCCGAGGACGAGGAGCGCTTCATCCGCGGGGGCGGTCACGGCCGCGTACTGCTCGGGATCGAGGAGGGCCGTCACCTCCGCTCCCGCCGCGCGCGACGCGGTGCCGGCGCCTCCCGCGACGAGGGCCGCGCGCGGGGCCTCGCAGAATCCTTCGGCGGTGCGCTGGATCGACACGTCGTCGCACTCGACGCGCTCGAGCTTTCCGCCCGCGACGACCACGATCCGGCGCGCGAGGATCTCGCCTTCGAGCGTCCGTCCCGGCACCTCCTTCTCGTAGAGATCGCCGACCCGGTGGGTGTAGAAGAGCTCGGCCACGGGGGCCCTCCGCCAGTCGACGACGCGGAGCCCGTCGCGCGGCTCGAGGAGCGTCGCCCCCCCGAGGAAGTAGTCCTTGATGGCGCCGTTCTCGCGGACCTTCAGGTGAGCGAAGTAGGGCGCGAGCGGATCGGGCACGGGCGCCGCTTCCCGCTCGGCGAGCCGGTGGCGCACCGCGAGCTCGTGCAAGACCTGAGGCAGGTCGTCGTCGCGCGCGCGCGCCGCCTCGTCCCGCAGCTCGCGCAGCGACTCCGCATCGCGGGCGCCCCGCCGAGCCGCCTGCGTGCGGCGCTCGAGCTCCCGCGTCGCCGCCGCCCTGGCGAGCGCGAGCCACCGCTCCTCCTCTTCGAGCACGCGCGCCGCGCGCTCCCCGAGCGTTCGACTCGTCGTCCCCCCGCCGGTCAGCTGCTCCATCGCCGCCTTCCTTTCCGACGCGCGTCGCGCGCCCCGAGGACCGCAAGATGAGCCCGGAACGCCGAGATGCAACGGGTTGAAAATCAGCGTGTTTTTCGCTAATCTCGATCGTGGGTCGAGGGGGTTGCCGATGCGCTCTGTTTTCCGCTCGGCGCTCGGCCCCGAGAGTCCCGTCTCGCCTACGGCCGGGGTTTCGCTGCTTGGATGCGGGGGGACGGTGACGCTACTGTTTTCGAAGCGAATCAAAAGAGATCGGGACAGATGAGACCAATCCCCAGGCACCGCGGGGGGTCTTCGCTCTGCTCTGTTCGCGTGCGCGGATGAGCCGCGCACCGGGCGACACCTCTCGCCGACGTTGAAGCAACGACGGCGGAAGCTTCGTCGCCCGACCTCCGACGAGCGAGCCGAGCTGCGGGGCCTCGCGCACGCCACACAACGCGGCTCCTCGCCTGGACCTCTCCGGCGAGCGCGCACCGCGACGCGCGCTCTCCTTCTCAGATCCCTACTCGGCGGCGGGGGGGCGGCCGCCGGGACCTTCGATCGGCAGGTCTTCGTCGATCGACTCTGAGTCCGGGATCGTCGCGGAGCGGTCGGTTCGGGGGGCGTGGCCCTCTTGGATGAGCTCGCCGAAGCGGTACTCGATGATGCCGTGGCTGGGGCCGAAGCACTTGAGGGGGTCGTCCACGACGAGGGCTTCGCGCAGGACGTCGTCGACGTGCTCGACGAGGACGACGCGGAGGGCGCTGAGGACGCGGCGCGGGATGTCGCGCAGGTCTTTGCGGTTCTCTTTGGGGATCACCACGGTGCGGATGCGGCCGCGGTGGGCGGCGAGGAGCTTCTCCTTGAGGCCGCCGATGGGGAGCACCCGTCCGCGCAGGGTGACCTCGCCCGTCATCGCCACGTCGTGCCGCACCGGCGCCTTCATCAGCGCGCTCACGATCGCGGTCACGATCGTCACGCCCGCGCTGGGCCCGTCCTTCTTCACGAAGTCGGGGAAGTGCACGTGGACGTCCACCTTCTGGTGAATGTCTTCGGGGAGGCCGAGCCGCTCGAGGCGTGAGCGCACGTAGCTCATCGCGGCGATGCCGCTCTCTTCCATGCCCTTCTCGACGAGGCCGGTGATCGTCACCTTGCCCTTGCCGGGGAAGACGCTCGCCTCCGCAGGGAGCAAATCGCCGCCGACGCTCGTCACGGAGAGGCCGGTCACCAGGCCGATCTCGGG
>JBGAID010000107.1:0-37039 GCA_044225865.1 Polyangiaceae bacterium
CGGGACGGGCGGCGGTGATCCCTGCGCTGCGCCGGACCCGGGGCCGTTCGAGGGCTTCCCCGCGACGGACCTCAAGGTCGAGTGGAGCAACGTGAAGGTCTACGTGACCGCGAAGGCGCCGGGCACGCAGTTCACGGCGGACATGACGTACTCGGAGACGGTGGACGGCGTCAGCTGCACCGCGAAGTACCGCGCGGTCGGGATCTGGCCCGTCGTCGACTGCGGCGTCTACGAGCTCGACGACTGCGGCAACGTCGTCTCCGCCACCCCGAACGAAGAGGCGTGTCACCTCGATCCGGCGAACGCCCCGCCGGGCAGCGTCGTCATCAACCCGGAGTTCAACATCACGTGCGACCCGGATCTGCTCGTGTGCGTTCCGGTGGAGCCGGTGGAGGCGCTCCGCTGATCCAGCCCGAGCGGGGATAGAAACGCCGTCGAGCCCCGACGAAGGGCTACGACGGCGTTTCGTTTTCAGGCACCTTGTCGACGATGGGCGCGGATCTCACCGTCTTCGAGCTGCGCGCGGGGGAGCGGCTCGGCCGATACCTCGTGGGAGAGCGGCTCGGGGGAGGCGCGATGGGCGTCGTCTACGCGGCCTCGAGCGGGCCCCCGACGTTCGAGGTCGTCGCCCTCAAGCTGATGCACCCGCGCGCAGCGGAGAGCCCGCAGCTCGTTCGTCGGTTCTTGAGGGAGGCGCGGGCGCTCGCCGCCCTCGATCACCCGAACATCGTGCGCGTCATCGACACGTTCGAGCACGAGGGTCGGCCCGTCATCGCGATGGAGCGGCTCGCGGGGAGGCCGCTCTCCGCGGTGCTCGCCGAGGCAGGGAAGCTCGGGGTCGAGGAGACGGCGACCCTCTTCGTCCGGGTCGTCTCGGCGGTGGGCACCGCCCACGCGGCGGGGCTCGTGCACCGCGATCTCAAGCCGGAGAACGTCTTCGTCCTCGACGCCGCGCCGTTCGTCAAGGTGCTCGACTTCGGCGTCGCGAAGCTCTCGAAAGACGGCCCGGTGCCCGCGACGAGCCCGCTCACGCACGTGGGTCAGCTCATCGGCACGCCCTTCTACATGGCGCCGGAGCAGGCCTTTGGAGAGGAGAACGTCGACCACCGCGCGGACATGTTCTCCCTCGCCCTCATGATGTTCGAATGCTTGACGGGCGTGCTGCCGACGCGCGCCGACTCGCTCCGTGAGGTGCTCGAGCGCCTGATCGCGGCCCGATTCCCGCGAGCTTCGACGCTCGAGCCCAGGGTGCCGGAGGGCATCTCCACCTTGCTCGCGGAGATGCTCGCGGGGGACCCGGCCGCGCGTCCGCGCGATCTGCGCGTCGTCTACGAGGTGCTGCTCGGATACGCGAAGCCGGCCGCGCGCAGCGACAGTCGCCCCTTCGCGCCCGCCACCGTCCCTCCGCCTGCGAGCCGCGAGCGCACCGAGCCCGAGCCCCTCGCGACGAACGACCCTCCCCTTTCGCGGCTCGACTTCGCCCCCGCGCCGCTGCCGCAACGGGGAACCTCGATCGCGACCGCTCCCGCCGTCACCGCCGATCCGCTTCAGCGGACGGCCGACGAGAACGCGAGGACGCTGGACGATCCAGGCGCGCGCGCCGGGGTCGCGCCCTCGGCACGGCGACGCCCGACCACGCCGTGGCCGTGGTACGCGGCCGCCGCCGTCGCGGTCCTCGCCCTCGCGCTGCTGCTCGTTCTCGTCGCCCGGTGAGGGTGCTACGATGTCGACCGCGTCTTTCGCCGAAGCATGATCATCAACAGCCGCACGATAGAGCAGACGGTCGATCGCGACGAACGGGCGAAGTTCGACAAGGATCTGGTCGTCGTCCGGGCGAGGCCAATCGATTCGACGCCCGAGCTCGCGCCGTTCCAGGGGCGCGACCGCGGCTCCGAAGACGAAGATGGCGTCCCGCTCGCGATGATCCGGAAGCGGCTCGCGGGGCTGCGTGAGACCCTCGCCCCGATCATCCTCATCCACGGCTTCGGGCAGAACCGGTATGCGTGGCACCTCCCCTCGAGGAGCCTGTTCTGTTTCTTGGCGCGTGCGGGCTTCGACGTGTTCAACCTGGAGCTTCGCGGCCATGGTCGTTCGCGACACCTCGGGGCTCATCCGCCGCGCCGCATCTCCTCGTACGTCGAGGAGGACGTGCCCGCCGCGCTCGACGAGGTTCAGCGGCTCTCGGGCGGGCGCCCCGCGTACCTGATGGGTCACTCGCTGGGAGGGCTCGTCGCCTACGCTTCGGCGGCGGCGATGCCGGATCGGGTGGCGGGGATCGTCACCCTGGGCAGCCCCTACCAATTCACGCGCGGCTCTTTGGCCCTGTCGGCGGTCGCGCACCTGATGACGATGGTGGATTCGAAGGTGCACCTCGGGCACGGCACCCTCCCCCTGAAGCCACTCTCGGAGGCCATGCGCCTCCTGCGCGCCTTCATCGAGAGCCCGCTGTTCCCCTCCCCCATCCGGGGGTTCGCGCCCCGATCGCTGGAGCCCAAGGTCCTCGGGCAGCACATGGCCCTCGCGATGGACACCGGCAGCGTCAGCGTGCTGCGAGCGATGTTCCTGTCGAGCGTGGAGGCGGCCCGCGGCGGCCATCCGATGGGCGACCTCGCCGAGTACGCGGACCTCTTCGAAGCGCTCGATCTACCCCTGCTCGTGATCGCGGGGACGAAGGACGACCTCGCGCCTCCCGCCTCCGTCGAGCCGGCCTATCTGCGCAGCCGATCGTCCGACAAGACGTATCGGGTCTTCCCGCGGGGTCACATCGATCTGCTCGTCGGGCGCGACGGACCGCAGACGATCTGGCCGCTCCTCCTCTCATGGCTGACGACACGGGTCCGAAGGCGCGCCGTCGCCGTCGCCGACTCCCGAGGATCGGCGCTCTAGCTGGCCTCGGGGCGAGACGCCTTCAGCACGCTCTGGAAAGACGATATGGCTCTCAAAGACAAAGTCCTCGCCGAGACGATGAAGCTCTCGCAGAACCCCGCGGTCGCCAAGCTCCTCGCCGACGAGCGCTTCATGCGGCTCATGGTCGGGGCGATGAGCATGCCGGGGCGAGTGGCGACCTTCACGGCGGAGCAGAAGGAGCGCTTCGCGCGCGAGATGGGTCTCGCCACGACGGACGAGGTCCGCGATCTCAAGCGACAGGTAGCCGCCCTCGAGGACACCGTTCGTCGCCTCGAGCGCAGAGGCTGACCTCAGCGGCGAGCGCGCTTCGCGGCCGAAAAGAGCGCGAGCGCGAGGCCAGCCAAGCCCGCGAAGCCAGCCAGGCCCGACCCGCGCTGCGCGCCCGGCGTCACGACCGCGCAGCCATCGCCGGTGTACTCGGAGGGCTTCGCGCCTCCCGGTGGGAGGGAACAATCCGAGTAGTCGTAGGTGCAGACGTCGGTGCACGCGAGGTCACCGACGCCCGCGCCCAGCGAGAGGCAGCTCGTCTCGGTGAGCTCGGTGCCCTCGCAGTCCTCGCCGAGGTCGAGCGTTCCGTTCCCGCACACCGCGTCCGCGTCGCCGTGCCCCGGATTCGAGATGGAGCCACCCGGGCTGCCGTTCCCGCGCGACCACGTGCAGCCGGGATCCCCGAGCTCCTCACCGCTCGTCTCGCCGTCCTGATCGGGATCGGAGCCGCACACGGCGGCCCAGTCCGCGTGTGCCTCTTGGACCAGGCCCCCCGGCTCGAGGTGAGACAGCACGGCGGATCCGAAGTTGTTGAACGTGCCGCCCTGATTGTCGTCGTGGCAAGTCAGACAGCCGTACTTGTCTCCGTTCGGAACGTCACTGACCCTGAACGATCGTGCAAACGCGGGGACCGCGACGAACGAAGCAGCGAGACCGACCAAAGAAGGAACCAGGAAGCGACGAACACGAGCACTGCGACGCATCGCCGACGAGACTATCGCTTCTCGACCCGGCGGGCATCATCCGAGCATGCGCCCGTTTCGCCCCATCAGAGCGCGTCGGCGGCGGTGAGGGCCTCGACGGGCGTGCTCGTCGCGGGAGGGTCGAGGCCGACGCGGCCGATGGACGCGACGCCGGGCACCGCCGCTCGGAGCACGGTGAGGGAGACATCGCACACGTTGCGCTGCTCCTCGATCAGGTGAATGCCCGGGTGCACGAGCCTCCCGCCGCCGCGCCCGGCGACGAGGCACGCGAGGTTCTGCTTGTCGTCGAAGTCGTGGGAGAAGCCGTCCATGCAGTCGCTGCCGATCAGGATGGCGGCGTTGTCGAGGAGGTTCGTCGTGGGGGTGTCCTCGGTCGTCTTGAGCTTGTTCAAGAAGTAGCCGAGCTCCGTCATCGTGAAGAGGAGCCCGGTGTTGAAGCCCTCGAGCCCGCCGTAGTCGACCTCCGTCCCGTCCGCCTCGAGCGCGAACGTGTGGGAGTTCTGATGGTGCCCGAAGCCCTCCGCGCCCGGGAACATCGTGTCGCTCGCCCCCTCGTGGAACATGACGCTCGCGACCCGCGTGATGTCGCACGAGAACGCAAAGGCGAGCAGGTCGCTCATGACGCGGTTCACCCGCGAGAGCGGCTCGACGCCGTTCGAGTCCTCGTTCCCCTCCATCGGCTCGTCGGGCATCTCGCAGAGGGGAACGACGGCTTGGATCTTCGTCTCGAGCTCGCGGACCCCGTCGAGGTGAGCCTCGAGCCGCTCCTTGTCCTTCTTGCCGAGCCGCGCGTCGAGGCGCTTGGCCTGCTCGCGCACGGCCGAGAGCACCTCGAGGCGAACGGGGCGCTCCGGATCGTTCGTGCGCGGGAGGTTGCCGAACAGGCTGTAGAAGATCTTCCGCGGATCCCGCTCGGGGGGCAGGGGCTGGCTCGGCCCGCGGTGGGAGAGGGCGTGCATCGTCGTCCCGAAATCCGCCCCGCTGATGCGCTTGCTGACGCCGATTTGAACGCTCGAGACCGGCGTCGCGCCGGCGAGCGCGTCGGCCGCGATCTGATCGATGGTGGGACCAGCGGCGTTCGAATAGAAGCCCATCCCGCAATCCTCGGTGTCGGGCGGACAGCTCTGGTCGAAGGTGTACGCGTTGAAGAGGGTCATCCCCTCGTGGTGGGTGATCTTGTTCGCGCACATGTTCCGGTAGCCGCTCGGCACGCTCACGTACTCCGCGACTTCGGCGAGCGGCTGCAGGTGATACGAGAGCGGGTACGCCGGACCGACGACGGGCGAGAGCATCCCGCCCGGGACCCAGCGCGCGCGGTTCACCCCGTTGCCGAAGAACCACGTCACGAGGCGCACCGGAAGCGGGCTCCCGTCGGCGAGGGCGGTGCCGTGGGAGTCGAGCATGATGTCGAGCAGCGGAAGGGCCACCGAGACGACGCCGCCCGCGGCGACCCCGCGAAGCAGCGCCCGCCGGCCGAGCGCGCGCGGAGGGAGGGGGCGACGAGATCGCGACGGGCTCATTTCGGCTCTCCTACGAGGCGGAACGCGGGGCTCGCGGCGATCTCGACGAGGAGGCCTCGAATGCGAAAGCCGCCGCGGGCGAAGGCCTCGTCGATCGCCTCGAGCGCCGCGGCTTCACCCTTCGTCTCCATGTGCCCCATCGACTGGCGGAAGATCTGTCGGGCCATGCACACGGGGGTGTCCTCGCTCTCGCGCAGCCGGGCGGCGAGGCCGGCGAGCCCCTCGAAGGATCCGAGGGCAGGCAGCTCGTCGGCGTCGTCGATAGGGAGCCCCTGATCCTTCTCGCGATAGGCGCCGACCGCGTCGAAGTGCTCGAGGGCGAGGCCGATCGAGTCGGTCTGCTCGTGACAGGCGAGGCAGGTGCCGTGGGCGTGCGCTTCGAGGCGCGCGCGCATCGTCTTGGGCTCGCCGTCTTCGGCCGGGAAGGCCGGCACGCCCGGAGGAGGGGGAGGCACGGGGTCGCACAGAAGCTTGGTGAGCACGAACAAGCCCCGCCGCGTCGGCGACGTGAGGGTCGCGTGGGCCTCGTGGGCGAGGAAGCTCGGCTGGGAGAGGATCCCGACCCGCCCGGGGAGCTCGCGCTTCTCGAACATGTCCGAGCTCGCGCTGACGCCGTAGATCCAAGCGTTGTGCGCGTTCACGAACGTGTACGGGGCGTCGAACATCTCGCGCGCGTCCGCGTCGCGCGTCCACACGATGTCATCGAGGAAGATGAGGGTCTCCATCGCGATCGCGTCACGGGTCTCGTCGTCGAACGCGGGGAACGTCTCCGGATCTTTCTCGAGCCCGGAGAGCGTTCGCAGCTCGAAGACCTGCTCGTAGAAGTCGCGCAGCGCGTACGTCGCCTCCGGACGAGCGATGAGCTCCGTGGCGACGGCGCGGACCCCGTCTTCGTCGTCGAGATCGCCGGCGTCGGCTCGGTCGAGCAGATCCTCGTCCGGGCCGTGACCGAGGAGGAAGAAGCTCATCCGGGAGGCCACCTCGCCGGGCCGCAGCACGCGCCTGCCGGGCACCTCGGACGGATCTCCGATCTCGACCTGGTAGAGAAAATCCGGCGACTGCAGCAGGAACGACACCATCGCCGCGACGCCGCGGTCACTCGACTGTTGAGCCTCGGCGCCATCGACGGCGACGGCGACGAGCGCATCGATCTCCTCCTCCTCGAGGTGTCGCCGCCACGCGAGGCGACCGAAGCGCTCCGCGATCTGGCGGTAGCAAGCGTGGTCGGCGATCCCGACGGGGGCGCACGTCATCACGTTCGCGCGCGCCTCCGGATCGTCGATGACGGCGCGGCCGACGAGGCGCGCGGTGCGCTCGTACGTCTCCACGCCCGCGGGCGTGATCGTGTGATCGGCGGCGCCGATCGCGTCGAGCCCGAACTCGGGAGTGTCGGTCGGTGCGTCCACGAGCGTGGCCGCCGCCGTACCGAACAGGCTCTCGATGGTGGCGCGATATTGGTGGACGGTCAGCTTGCGAAGGCCGCCCGGCGAAGGGGCGGTGAGATCCTCGACCGAAGGCTCCGGCTCCGGCTCCGGATCGGAGGGAGGAGCGCCGCACGCCGCCAGCGCGAGCCACGCGGCGGATGCCCATCGAGCGAACGAGGCCTTGTCCATGGGGGCGCGGAGGGGGTGAGGGGGAGCTTCGAGGGCGTGAAGAAAAGCGCGCGACGCCGGAGGTAGAGGTGCGCGGCTGCAACGGCCATGCCGCGCGGGAATCGAGCGCGCGACCTCGAAATCCACGCCGTCGTCGCCCCTCGCCGGTCCCGCCGAGCAGAAGCTAACGCCTCGGTGCTCCGTCGAATCGTCTGGTTCAAGGCCATGACGTTCTTTGAGCAGAGGGACGGCTCCGAACGCGACGAGCGTTGGATCGACGCAGAGCGCGCCGGTGACGTAGCGGGATCGGCGCGCCGCCGCCCGTCACCAGGCGCCGGCTCTGGGGTTAGGATGGATACGATGCGCTTCGGCTTGGTCTCGAGGATCGCTTGCTTGACGGCGTTCGCGTCCGTCATCGCGGGGAGCGGGTGCGGAGACAGCTCTCCCGACGACGGGACGGTGTGCACGCCTCGCCACGAACAGTCCTGCTACGACGGCCCGGACGAGACGGAGGGGATCGGAGCCTGCCGCGCCGGAGTCCAGACCTGCAGCTCCGACGGGGAGAGCTTCGGAGCGTGCCGCGGGCAGGTGACGCCGGTGGAAGAGGACTGCTCGACCGCGGTCGACGACGACTGCGACGGCGAGGTGAACGAGGGCTGCGAGTGCGTGCCGGGGGCGGTGGAGTCCTGCTACGAGGCGCCCGAGGAGACGCTCGGCGTGGGCGTCTGCCGAGCGGGCACGCACACCTGCAAAGAGGACGGCTCGGGCTTCGGCGCGTGCGAGGGACAGATCGTGCCGACGGACGAGGACTGCACGACCTCCACCGACGACGACTGCGACGGCGTCGTGAACCAGCCTTCGGCGTGCCTGTGCCGCGAGGGCGAAGTCCAACCGTGCTACTCGGGGCCGGACGGGACGCAAGGCGTGGGCATCTGTGTCGCGGGAACGCAGGAGTGCCTCCCCGGCGGAGGGACGTTCGGGCCGTGCATGGGCGAGGTCCTCCCCCAGGCTTCCGAAGACTGCGGCACCCCCCTCGACGACGACTGCAACGGCGAGGTCAACGAGCCCGCGGCCCAGTGCACTTGCAACCCGGGCGACACCGCGCCGTGCTACTCGGGGCCGTCTTCGACGATCGGCGTCGGCGTGTGCGAGGCCGGCTCGCAGACGTGCGACGCCTCGGGTGACGGCTACGGTGCGTGCGAAGGCGACGTCACTCCGACGCCGGAGGACTGCGGCACGCCCGACGACGAGAACTGCAACGGCGAGGTCAACGAAGAGTCGGCCGGGTGCGAGTGCAGCCCCGGCGACGAGGAGCCTTGCTACGACGGACCTCCCTTCACCCTCGGCGTCGGCACGTGCGCGCCCGGGACGCGCACCTGCGCCGCCTCCGGCCAGTGGGGCGCGTGCGTCGGCGAGATCGTCCCCATCGCCGAGGACTGCAACACCTCGTTCGACGAGAACTGCAACGGCGCCGTGAACGAGCCCTCCGCCGGCTGCGAGTGCGGCGACGAAGATCCCCTCTCGCTGCCGAGCGAGGACTGCGTGCTCGACGCGGGAGAGACGGTGTTCAGAAAGCCCATCCCGAAGCTGCCGCACGAGATGGCAGCCGACGATCTGGGCAACGCGTACGTGATCATGCGAAGAGACGGCCCGATCGACGATTTCGAGGCGGTCGAGGCGCCGCTCAGCGGAGCGGCGCTCGTCGGGCGTTACCTGCCGAACGGCGATCTCGCGTGGGGCAAGGAGCTCACCGGCGCGGTGTACCCGCAGGCCGGGTACGGCCACGCGTTCGACATGAGCGTCTCCGGCAATGGGCTCTTGGCGCTGACCGCCCCCGCGGACGGCGCGGGCACGGCGAGCTTCGGGGCGTTCGACACCTACGCGCTCACGTCGGCGGCGTTCCGCGTCCTGTACCTGATCGATCCGGGTGGCTTCCCCTACTACGCGATCGAGGTCCCGCACTACTCGGCCCAGCTCGAGTCGAACATCTCTCCTCACTCCATCTCGGTCGCGGAGGACGGGAGCGTGTTCTACGTGAACGGCCCCGTGAACAGCCACCTCGTGAAGTTCAACGGCTTCGGCGAGATCGAGTGGGATCGCCCGCTCGGGGTCGACCTCGACGACATGGCGGTGGCGGCGACCCCAGATGGCGGGGCCGTCCTCGCCCTCACGACGAGCTCCACCATCGACCTCGGCACCGGCCCGCTCTCGCCCATCTCGGGATCACCGAACGATCTGGTCATCGCCCGCTTCGACTCGACGGGCGCGACGATGTGGACGAGCCGACCCAAGTCGTCGGGCGGCGTGTACGCGGCGCGGGTCGAGGGCGGCGTGATCGGCGTGATGGAGAAGACAGCGCTGTCTCGCTTCAACCTCGAGGACGTCACACCCCTCATCTCGGACCCGCCTCTCAGCGTAGATCCGCTCCCGAGCGCCGATGTCCCGAACGCCTCGTTCGCGCTCGTCGGCGTCGACGCGGTCGTCTACACGCGCGCGGACGCGCCCACCCAGGATTTCGGCCTCGGCGACCTCGACCCGTTCGGCGGAGCGCCCGTCGGAGACTTCGTAGCGCTCCGATCGGTGGGAGGGACGCGCTGGTCGCGCGCGCCTCAGGTGACGGGGATCGTCGTCGGCGGCGGCTCGCCCAACATCGTCCTCGCCGCGTTCTCGGGCGAAGGGATGATGAACCTCGACGGCACCCCGATCCCCGCCCCCCAACCCATCGTCTACCTCACCCGGCTCTCGTACTGACAAAGCGGAGAGACCCGCTCCTCCGAGGGAGAAGCGGGCCTCGCCAGCGGGAGCGGGGCGCGCTTACTTCGCGTCGCCGCGGGCGTAGATGCTCGCGACGTAGTCGAGCACGTCGCGCGCGGACACCTCGTTGTACCCGAAGTACTTCATCATCCGCGTCTTGATGATGTCGATCTTCTCCTGGGTCTCCTTGTCGATGACGTTGGAGACGAGGGTCTGCAGCTTGATCGCGTCCTTCTGATCCTCGAAGAGCTTCAGCTCGAGGGCGCGCCGCAGGCGATCGTTGGTGTGCCACTCGAACTTCTTGCCATCGACCGCGAGCGCGCCGATGTAGTTCATGATCTCGCGGCGGAAGTCGTCCTTGCGGTTCTCGGGGATCTCGATCTTCTCCTCGATGCTCCGCATGAGCCGCTCGTCGGGCTCGATGTCCTGACCGGTGAAGCGGTCCTTCACCTTCTCCTTGAGCACGAAGGCCTTGATCGCGTCGATGTAGTTGGCGGCGAGCTTCTCGATCGCCTCCTCGTCGGCGCTGATCGCGCGCTGGACCTCGTTCTTGACGATCTCCTCGTACTCGCGCTTCACCATCCCGATGCACTCGGCGTAGCGCTTCTTCTCCTCGTCGTTGGTGATGAGGGAGTGGTGGCGGAGGCCCTTCTCCAGCTCGGCGAGGACCATGAAGGGGTTGATCGTCCCCTCCCCCATCTCGTTGACGAGGGCGTTCGAGATCTTGTCCTGGACGTAGCGGGGAGAGATGCCGCCGAGGCCCTCGCGCTGGGTCTCCTTGCGGAGCTCCTTCACCGTGTCTTGGGTGTATCCGGGGAGGACCTTGCCGTCGTAGAGCTTGAGCTTCTGGAGGAGGCTGAGGTTGTGCTTCTTCGGGTCTTCGAGGCGCGAGAGCACCGCCCACATCGCCGCGACCTGGAGGGTGTGGGGCGCGATGTGCTTGCCGCGGATGCGCTCCTTGTTGAAGTCCTTCTCGTAGATCCGGATCTCCTCCGAGACCTTCGTGATGTACGGGATGTCGATCTTGATCGTGCGGTCGCGCAAGGCCTCCATGAACTCGTTGGCCATGAGCTTCTTGTACTCGGCCTCGTTCGTGTGGCCGATGATGACCTGGTCGATGTCCGTCTGCGCGAACTTCTTCGGCTTGATCTTGTGCTCTTGGGTCGCCCCGAGCAGATCGTAGAGGAAGGCCACGTCGAGCTTGAGGATCTCGATGAACTCCACGATGCCGCGGTTCGCGACGCAGAACTCTCCGTCGAAGTTGAAGGCGCGCGGATCCGAGTCCGTGCCGTACTCGGCGATCTTCCGGTAGTTGATGTCGCCGGTGAGCTCCGTCGAGTCCTGGTTCTTCTCGTCCTTCGGCTGGAAGGTGCCGATGCCGATGCGGTCCTTCTCGGAGAGGACGAGGCGCCGGACCCGGACGTGCTGCATCACCTCCGCCCAGTCGCCGCGGTGCTTCTCCATGAGCTTCTTGAAGACGAAGCGGCTCGCCGGATCCATGTCGCCGTCGACCTTGACCGTGAACCGATCGTTGGAGAGCCCGAGCTCGCGGACGGCGCGCTCGCGCCACTCGGCGGGGATGAGACGGAGCGGGTCTTCGTGCATGGGGCTCGGGAAGCGCTCGGCCTCCGCGCTCGTCATGCCGATGTCGGCGAGGTGGACCCAATCGAAGGTGTAGAGCGCGCCGTCGGGCGTCCGCGAATAGTGCTCGAGGCCCTTCTTCAAGAGGCGCGCGATGGTCGACTTCGCGGAGCCGACGGGCCCGTGCAGGAGGATGACGCGCTTCTCGGGGCCGTAGCCCTCGGACGCGGCCTTCAGCACGTGGACGAGCCGCATCAGCGGGATGTCGAGGCCGAAGACGGCGTCCTTGCCTCCGTCGATCTCGTCCTTGAAGAAGTTGTACCGGATGAGCTTCTTCTTGTTGTCCGTGTACTCCTCGGTGCCGTACCGGATGATCATGTCGTAGACGCGCTGGAAGGCGTTCCGCGTCACTTGCGGCGTCTTGCGTACGATCTCGAGGTAGTCCTCGAAGCTCCCCTCCCAGGACAGATCTCGATACAGGTCGTAGTCCTGCATCGAGGCGATCTTCGTCACCATCCCGTTCGACTGTGCGGTCATCCTGGCTCCTCGACGCCGAGAGTAAATCACGGAGGCCGATTCGGCTACACGGCGTCCGGTGGGGGTCGATTCGCCGAGGAAGTGCCTCCGCGTTGCGCGGCAAATCACCACGGTGCATACAAGGGGAAGCCCATGTCGAAGCTCGCCGGCGTGTTGTGTGCCCTCTCGTTCGTGGTCTGCTACGCGTCCCTCGCGGGGGCGGCCCCGACCAAGTCGTTCACGGCCGCGACGGCCTCGCTGCCTTCGGGCACGGAGGTGCTCGCGACCTCGAACGCGAAGCAGGTCCGCGCGAGCGAGACGTTCCGGGACGTCGTGCCGGCGCTGCTGAAGATGGGCGGAGGCAGCATCTCCAACGGCATCGGCAAGATCAAGAAGGCGTGCGGGATCGATCCGGTGACGGCCTTCGATGACGTGACGCTCGGCCTCGACGGCAAGAGCCAAGGCGCCGTCTTCATCGCGAGCACGCTGAGCGAGAAGAAGGTGGACGACTGCCTGGAGAAGATCGCGAGCCAGGAGGGCGCGACCCTCGCGTTCAAGCGGAGCGGCTCGATCACGGAGGTGACGAGCAGCAAGTCCTCGAAGCCCCTCTTCTACGGCTGGCTGCCGGGCGACGTGCTCGTCCTCACGTCGCGCCCGGGGGACCGCGCGCTGCTCGAGCAGATGATGGGCGGTCGAAGCTCGGGGCTCGCATCGCGAAGATGGACTCGTCCCTCGCCCTCTCGGCCGCGGTCGCGAGGCGGACCAAGATCGAGTCGCTGACGGTGGAGACGGCCCTGTTCGCCGTCTCCCTGCGCGGAGGCGACGTGGTGGCGGAGGCCACCGCCGAGATGGGGAGCGAGCGCGAGGCGGAGAAGGTCGCGGCCGGGCTGCGCATGCTCTCGGTCTTGGCTCCGCTGCCGAAGGACGCGCCGAAGGAGCTCCAGAGGGTGATCAAGGCGATCGACGCGACCTCGAGCAAGAACGAGGTGATGTTGAAGGTGAAGACCTCGGAGCGCGATCTCGGGATCATCGCGCTGTGGGGGCTCAAGCAGATCGCCAACTGAAGCGCGGCGCGAGGGCGCGGTACGGCCCGTGCAACCGCCTGGCCCGTGACCGTCCGGAAAGGACCCGAGCCCGCGCCCATGCAACCCATTCCCGCTTCGAGCTCACACCCCGGCGCTGCCTGGGGCGACCACGACGACCCTCCGCGGACCCTCTGCATATCGCCGAACCCCGCGATTCCTGGGCCCTCGCCGGCCACCCCCTGGGATCGCCCGATCGCGGCGGCGACGCTCGGGACGATGATGATGCCGGCCGTGTCGATGCCGGCCTCGTCCCCGCTCGTTCCCGCGATGCCCCTGCCCGAGGGCGGCGCTGCCCTCGGGCTCGGTGGCACCGTCGTCATCGAAGCGGACGCGTTGCGCGCCACGCGAGCGCGCATCGAGGCGGCCCTCGCCGCCGCGCCCCCTCCGCCCGCGCCGCTGGAGCCGGAGCTCGACCGCGCCGACCGAACCCTCGTCGGCGACGCCGGCGTGCGCACCATGATCGGGGCGGTCGACCTGATCGCGCGCGGCGCCGAGCCCTTCGTCATCAACGCGATCGTGGACGCGCCCGCGTCATCGCGGTCCTTCGTCTCCTCGGTCCCGCCCGCCGCTCAGTACGCGGCCATGGTGGCGCGCGCGATGCCGTCGCCGCCGCCCCCGAGCCGCGCGCGCCTCATCGCGATCGCCGCGCTCTTCGCGGCGATGCTCGCCGGCTTGCTCGCGCTGCTCTTGGCGACGCGCTGAGCCCGGCCCTTCGATCTCACGGGGGAGAGAACACGGCCGCGAGCGCGGTCAGCACCTCGCTCGCGCCGACGGCCCCGAGATCACGGAGGGTCGCCGGCGCGGTCGTCGGCGCGCGGATGAGGGCGCGCGCGACGAGCTGCTCGCCGTGGAGGTTCCGCACCGCGAGGGGCATGCCCGGCTCGAAGGCGATCGCGATCGTGAAGTCGCCGATGCGCCGCTCGTAGGAGTGGATCGCGCTGTCTCCCTTCTTGGGGACCCAACCGCGCGACTCGAGCCCGTACAGGCGCTCGGTCAGGACCGGCCCGGTGAGCGGGACGAGCAGCGCGTCGTCGTCGAGCTCATCGAGCGCGCGCACCGGCCGATCGAGCTGAGGAAAGAGCGGCCGCGCCGTGCCGAGGAGCGCCCGCAGGCCCTCGACCTCCCGCGGCGCGAGCTCCGCCGGGTGGGCGATGCGCAGCGTGTCCGTGGGGGCGACGTCGTAGGGCTCGCCCCCGAGCGTTCGCGGCCGCCCCCCTTCGGTCCACACGAAGAGCACGCTCGGCTGCCTATCGCCTTTGTCGGAGCGCCATACGACCCGGCGCGCGAGCCGTGACGACACGGGGTGCGAGAACATCGGGTGGGACGGGGCGAACGCCTCCTGCTGGACCATCGCCTCCTCGAGGCGCGCGCGCTCGCGCTTGAAGATGGTCGCGAGATCCTTCTTCATCGCCTTGAAATCGGCGGCTGCGCCCGCTACGAGGGCGGGGTCGTCACCGGTCGAGGCTTTGGGAGGAGCGGCGTGCCGCGCCGCTCGATCATCGAGCACGAAGGGCACGAGGTCGTCGTCGATCTCGAGGGTGAGCCGGCGAGGCCCGTAGTCGATCTCGCGCGTCCCACGCGCGTCCAACCCAAAGTCGGGGATCATGGTGTCGAGCAGCTCGCGAAGGGTCATCCCTCGTGAGCCGGCGATCTCCTCCAGGCGGGCCTTCGCGAGCGCCTCGAGCTTCGGCTTGCTCTTTTGGGCGAGGCTCGCGAGCTCACCGACGGCGACCGAGGTCCCCATCTTGGCGAGGACGGCGATGCCGGTCGACGTCGCGAGGCCGACCGCCCCCGGATGGATCGTCACGAGCGCGCCCGGCCACGCACGAATGTACCGCGCGAGCCTGCGCGCCTCCGCGTCTCCGCCCAAGAACGCGAGCTGATGGTAGGCCCAGATCTCCTTCGACGGCTGGCCCGCGACCCGCCACGCCTCGAAGAGCGCGAAGGACAGCGCGGCGAGCGAGCGCGGGGTGAACGCGGGCAGGGCGAGCATCAGCCCGGCGTAGGGCTCATCGAGCGTCGAGACCGAGAGAGCCTGGAGGAGGCGCAGCGTAGCGAGGCGAGGCGCGGGCGCGCCTCCGGCGCCGGGCTCGAGCTCGGGCGGCTCGAAGCGATCGGGGTCGGCAAAATCGGGGAGCTCGGGCATGGGGACGGGGTGGCGCGAGAGCGGATCCTGGTCGATCAGCTCGGCGACGAGCTCCGCGAGGGGCGGCCGCGCGAGCGCCGCGACCTCGCGAAGGGTCGCGGCATGTCCGAGGCGGGCGAGCTCGCGCAGCGCCGCTTCGGCGACGCGCGCCTTGGCGCGGTCCCCCTTGCCCGCGAGGGTGTCGAGGAGACCGATGGCAGCCGCGCGGGGATGGGCGGCGAGCCAGCGACGAGCGGCGTCGCGCCCGGCTTTGGTCGCGAGAGCGGTGGCGGCGGCGGCCGCGAGCCGGGGAGATCGAACGCTCCGCGCGCCGTCGATGACGACCCCCGCGTACGTCGACCCGAGCTTTACGAGGGCGTCCACGACGCTCGGCCCCTCTTCACGGATCAGGGTGCGGATCTCTTCGGCCGAGGGTCTGAGGAGATACGTTGGCAGGTGACGCAGAAAGGCGCGGCGGAGATCGTCGGGCGCCTGGAGCACGGCGTAGAGGGAGAAATGGAAGCTCCCCTCCAGGGCGTCGACGAGCTTCTTGGCGATCCCGGGCTCGTCGGCGATGGCGGCGGTGAGGAGCGCCGAGGGGAAGTCGGGACGGAAGCGCACGGCCCGCACCTCGTCGAAGGTCAGGCGCTTGACCGGCCGCGGCGGGGGCTCGTCGAAGTCCTCGATCGACGCTTCCATCGCGGGGAGATCGGAGGGCTTGCTCTTGGGGTGCGCCCTCTTGGCCGGCGTCGCGGGCGCGGAGAGCCACGGCGGGGCGAGCAAGATGGGAGGGAGCCCCTTCGCCTCCCGGAGCGCGCGCTCCTCTGCGTCCGGATCGCGCGCGGGTGCGCGGCGCTTGTGGAGCAACCCAGACGCGATCGCTTGGAGGTCGGGGCTCGTCCTGGTCGCGGCCGACCGCTCCAGGACGCGCATCGACATCTCGGGCCACCGCGCCATGGCGCGATCGACGAACGGCAGGACGTGGGGGGTGAAGGAGGCGGCCGAGAGGAGCTGCAGGAAGGCCTGCTCGGTGCCGCACAGGCCGAGGGCCTCTGCCGTCGCGATAGAGGTGCGCGGGCTCTTCAGGTGTGGAGCGACCTCCGGTCCGAGCTGGAAGAGGAGGGTCAGAGCGGTGCACTCCGATCCGAGCGTCGGGAAGTGGCGGAGGTCGGCGACGTCATCGAGGCACGTCGCGGCATAGGGCGCTTCGTTGTGGACCGCGACCGGTCGGGTCACGAACTCGATGACCGCGTCCCGCGCGAAGGGCTCGAATGGAAACGCGAGCGCGACCGCGAGCCGTCCAGATGGCTGAAGGCCCTTGATGCGCTCGGCCGCCGATCGGACGGCGCTTCGGTATTCCTCCGCCGAGGCGGTCGAGACGTGCTCTCGGAGCCGCAACGATGCTTCGATGACCTCTGCCTCGAAGTGCCGGGACCGAGCGCGGAGACGTGTGCCGTCGATCATGACGGCGCACGCTTCGCCGAGCGCCTCCGCGGCGTATCCGACCCCTCCCGCCGAGACGAGCTGGTCGACGATGGCCGCGGCCGCGGGGGGACGTAGCGCGACCAACTGCTCACCGTGCCAGACTCGCTGTGGATCGTCGACGGCGCGAGCGATCAGAGCCGCTCCCGCGAGGACGGTGGGGGCGTGCGAGGGCCGCGTGGTCGCCTGAAGCCACGCGACCGACGCTTCGTGGGCAGCTCCGAGCTCCGGCGCGGGGAGGCTCACCTCGGTGCCGAGCGCCCGCTCGCGAGCCGTCTCCCAGGGGGACACCGTGACCTGGATCGGGTTGAGCCGACGGCTCGCGAAGACGCTCTTCCGAAGCTCGGCGGGCCATTGCTCGCTGGGGACCATCGTCATGGAGCGCCGAGCTTATCAACGGGTCCGGACGTCGGCGCCGACGATAGGATGTGCCGATGCGGCCACCGCCCGACGACGACGAGGCCCGGCGCCTCGTCGAAGCGGACGCCCTCATGGCGCGGGGGGATCCGCGCGGAGAGCTCATCGCGGTGCAGTGCGAGCTCGCGAGGCTGGGCGATCCGCCGAGCCGTGCCTCCACCGAATGGTTCGCGCCTCCGTTGGAGACTGCGCCGGCGCTGCGCGCGAGGGAGGCCGCCCTTCTGCGCAAGCACCGGAGGGCTTGGACCGAGCCGGCGCGCCGTCACGCCGTCTCCGACCGTCACGTGTGGCTCTACCGCGGCCACGTCGATCGCGTCGGCTGGGACGCCTACACCCGGTTCCCCGATGGGCTCGCCGCGCTCGTCGCGGACGTGCCGACGCTGAAGGCGCTGGACTTCGCGAGCGCGCCCAAGAGCGCCGCCTTCGAGGCGATCGAGGCGTTCGTCGAGTCGGAGGCGCTCGCGCACCTCGAGGAGATCGACGCCGGCCCGCTCGGGCCGGTCGCGTTCTTCGCCCTCCTCGCGAGCCCGCGCCTCACCCGACTCGACCGCATCCTTTGGTCGCCCCCAAAGGGCCCACTCGATTGGGTCGCCCGCCTCGCGGACTCACCGTGGACGCGGCGCGCGCGCGGCCTGGTGTTGCGCGCGCCGTCGAGCGTCGCGGGAGCGCTCGAGGCGCTCGAGGAGGCGGCGATGGAGCTGCGCGAGCTGCAGCTCGAGCGCTGCCCCATCGGCGCGGAAGGGCGAGCCGCGCTCGCCTCCCTCGATCGGCTCGAGGTCGTCGGCCTCACCCGGATGGCGGGCTTGGCGGCGCCCTCCGAGATCCTGGCCTGCCTCCCCGCGGCGCGCGCCATCGACCTGACGGGCGACGCGCTCGACCATCGCGCCCTCGCGGCGGCTCCGAGCCGCGCCCTCGACGCGGTCGAGACATGGGTGCTCTCCAAGAATCCGCTCCGCGGGCTCGGGCTCCTCGCGCGCGCCGAGCTGCCGCGCCTTCGCCGGCTCGCGCTCGTGCGCTGCGGGCTCGGCGACGCGGACGTGGGGGCGCTCGCCGACGCGGCGTACTTCTCGCGGCTCGAAGAGCTCGACCTCCGTGAGAACGACCTCACTCCGCGCGCGAGAGAGGCGCTCCTTGCGCGCGCCAGCCCCTCGATCCGGCTGCTGGTCTGAGCTCCGTCTTCGTCACTGGAACGTGATCGTGATCGACTCGTCCGTGACTTGCCACGTGGTGGTCGCGTGGGCGGGCGCACCGGACACCGCGCTCGCGCCTTCGACGATGCACGAGCCGGCGACTCCGCCGTCGCACGTGCAAGGCGGGGTGGCGCAGTCGGCGAGCTCGGGGTAACCGTCGACCGTGAAGTCGAGCGCCTCGCTGGGCGTCTCGGGCATCGCGCACGTCGCGCCCGCTTGGTAGCAGCCCGGGTCTTCATAGCAGCCTTCGGGCATCTCGACGTCGTGGTACAGGAGGGCGGTCCAGGAGAGCGCGTAGGAGCCGCCCGGGAAGACCTCGACGACCACGGGAGCGGCGCAGTCTTCCGCGCACGCGCACGTCCCGCTCACGAGGCCCGGGCAAGTGAGCTCGCAGGATCCGAGGTGGTTCTTCACCTCGCCGCTCGCGTCGCTCGTGTGGAACGTGACCGTCGACTCGCAGCCGAGCGGGGCGGGAGCGCCGAGATAGATCGACGCCGCCGTGTCGTTCACGACCGTGATCGGGATCGTCTGCACGGGCGGGTCCTGGGGGAGCTCGTAGGGGGAGCAGTCGATCTGGCCCCCCGCGCCGCCCGAGCCACCGTCCCCGCCGCCGCCGGCGCCGCTCCCTCCTCCCGCCGTGTTGGAGTCGTCGCCGCAACCAACGACAGAGCCGATCACCGAGAGCCCCAGAGCCACCGCGATGGAGAGCCGCATGCCCCGGCCATTGAAGGAACCGTGCCACGCGGTTCGCGCGCAGGATCCGAGCGCGCCCCGCCCTCCACTCTGATCGCGCCGCCGACGATGGCCCAGGTTGACCCTTCAGCCCACGACCCGCTCGACGTTCCACTCGATCCCTTCGAGGGCGACGTCGAGCGCAGCGGCTGCGTCGTGCTCGCTCGAGAGATCGTCGCCGCGAGCCTCGACCCACTCGAGCGCGAGCGGGAGGGGGACCGTCGCCGGCTCGATGCCGTCGAGCTCCGTCGCGGCGGCAGAGAGGGCGGGCGTGATGTACGCGGGCCGCGGCAGCGGCCGGACCCCGGCGTCGAGGGTCGAGCAGAGCCTCGGCTCGGAGGTGACCTGATACTCGCGACAGACGAAGGGCCGCTCGTCGTAGATCGTGCAGCGTGAGCTCTCGAGGAACGGGCAATCGATGCGGGCCTCGAAGTAGCGCGACGAGATCGCGGCATACGACGCCGCCTCCGGATCCTGAGCCAAGAGCGCCGTCCGCGGCTCCGCGCCCTTCGGACCGATCATGCCCTCCGCCTCGAGGCGCTCGATGGCGGCTTCGAAGCGCTGGAGGGTCGCGCGCTTCTTCGCGGCTGGCATGCGCTCGACCGCGGCCGCGAGGGCCTTCGCCTCCACCACCGAGACGGGGACGAGGTGCCGGCAGCACGCGTCGCAGCCAGCGCGGCAGGAGACCGTCTCGCCGCGCTTCTTCCGAACCGCGGCGGAGACCTCCATCATCGTCGACGACACTCTTCGCAGCGGCGGCAGCAGGGCCACGAGCGAAGCGCTCCCCCCCGGGACGGGGACGTCGATCGTCGTCTCGGCCCCGAAGATGGGCAGCCGTACCCGCTTCATCCCGCGCTTGGGGGCGCCCTGATCCTTCATCGTTCGACTCGCATCAGCGGCCGCCGACGAGCTTGCCGTCCTCGAGCAGGCCCGGATAGTCGGTCGCGTACTGGGCCGGCTCACCCGGCGTCGAGGTGTCCACGAAGAAGGCCTCGCCTGCCCCCGCCTTGCGGACGTCGAAGTGGACGAACTTGTTGTGGGGGTAGTAGCCGCAGCCGATCCCCCTCAGCTTCGTGCAGACGCGGAACAGGTCGTCCCCCCTCACCTTGCTGACGCCGATGTCGAGGGCCCGCCCGTCGGCGTGGAGGCTGCGATGTCGAGAGGCGTCGTTCACCTCCGCGCGGGGGCGATAGCCGCTGTAGAGAAAGATCGCTTTGTTCGGGAAGGCGTCCGCGACTTGCTGGAGCGCCCACACGAGCCGCGGGTGCACGACGCGAACACCCTCCGTCCACTCGTGCTGAGCCCACGCCGTCGCGCTCGGCTCGTCGGGGAGGAGATCACCGGGGCGAGGGACGTCGGGAGGACGGGCCAGGATGGAGAGCCGATCCAGCGCCTCGGGGGCGACCGACCCGTCGCAGTGGACGAGATCGAAGCGGTCCGTCTCTCCCCCCGCGCGCATGATGAGCACCGGCCTCCGGCGGCACCGCCAGTCGACGACCGGCTTCTGGGGCGGCAGGCGGAAGATGCTCTCGAACCCGTCCGACGCGAGGCTCGAGCCGGTCGTGTCGAAGGTGGGTACGGTGGCGCTCTTGAAGCGGCCCATCCAGGTGCGATCGCGAACGAGGCCGAGCGCCGACTCGCGCCAGCTGGTCGCGAACTCGAAGAACGGGCCTGCTTGGTAGAGGCCCCCGGTCGCGTCGCGGTCGATCGAAGCCGAGAGCTCCTCCGGCGCGGAGGAGCCCGGGCGCCACGAGAGCGACCGCGACCCTTCCCGGATCCAGCGCCCCCAGGGCCCCGTCGCGTACATGCGAAACGGGCCCATGCGATCGCTCGCGGTGTCGAGGATCGGCAGCATGAGATCGACCGACTCGAACGCCCGCGGCTTGGCGAGCCGGAACTCGACCGCCTTCGGCGGCTCGTCGATGAGCATGTCCGCGTTCGCGGGAGCCCCTGCCGACACGACGGCCGCCGCCGCCGCGACGATGGCGGCAGACCGGGCGACGCGACGGGGCCGAGGCGAGGGAGCCAATGGGGCCCGCAAAACATGAAGGAGGACGGGCCGCTTGGGAAGAGGTTCTTTGCGAGCGTGGCTCAAGGCTTGGCGCTCGCGCGGGCGAGGCGATCGGCCACGGCCGCCCACGCCTCGTGGGCAGGCGGCGCTTCGACCACGATCGCGGCCACGCCCGCGTCGTCGAGGCGGTGCAGGGCCGCGTAGAGGGCGCGGGCGTAGCCCTCGGGCTCGTCGGGGAGGACCTCGACCGCGGCCGCGTCGCGCGGCACGGGCGCGCCGGGGCCGCGCACGATGAAGCCGGTCTGCCTCCCGCTCGAGGCGGCGATGGCGGCGCGGGAAGAGAGCGAGAGCGGGGCTCGTGGCGCGTAGTGCTTCTTCATCGCGCCGGGGGCGCGCATGGGGCGGTCGGGCTCCTCCGTCCGCCCCCCCACGTCGACGACGTCGAGGATCTCGCGAAGGGCGTCGATCCCGATCGAGCCTCGCCTCAAGAGGTGGGCCGGCTCGCGCGACACGTCCACGATCGTCGATTCGATCCCGAACCCGGTCGGGCCCCCGTCGAGGATGAGGAGCGACGGGGGGAAGCTCTTCTCGACGTGAGCCGCCGTCGTGGGAGACACGAACATGGAGCGGTTCGCGCTCGGGGCCGCGACCGGCAGGCGCGCGTGGCGCAAGAGGGCGGCCGCGACCGGGTGGGCAGGGACGCGCAAGGCCACCGTCGGGCCCCCCGCGGTGGCGCGCGCGCAGATCTTCGCCGCGTCCACCGGCAACACGAGGGTCAGCGGCCCGGGCCAGAATCGCCCCGCGAGCGCGCGCGCGCGGCCGCTCACGGACCGCGAGAGCGAGAGGGCGGCCTCGACGTCGGCGGCGTGCACGATGGAGGGGTTCTCCGCGGGCCGGCCCTTCGCCTCGTAGATGCGCGCGACCGCGTCGTCGTCGTCCGCGCGCGCGCCGAGCCCGTAGACCGTCTCCGTCGGGAACGCGACGAGCTCGCCCCGGGCGAGCGCGCGCGCCGCGCGCTCGATGCTCTCTTCGTCAGCGGGGAGGATCATGCGAGGCCGGGCTTATACAAGCGCTCGGCCCCGGCGGGGGCGGCTCTGCCTTCTCGCGCACCGCGGCCGCGACGGTGGTGAAGCCGGTCCGGTCCTTCTCGATCACGACCGGCACGCCCTCGCTCTCGAGGGCGCCGTTCCGAAAGACCATCGTGTACCGACCCTCCGGCATGCTCGCGGCGAAGTGCGAGTCGTCCCCCGTCGCGTCGAGGTCGCACGCCAAGAACGACTCGCCGCTCGCGGAGACGAACGAGAGGTCACCGCGCTTGGGATAACGAGCGCCGGGGCCGCGGGGAGCGACGCGGACCTCGATGTCTCCGATCCCTTTGCCGTCTGTCTTCGCGAGCGCGACCGCGACCGCGCTCGAATCGGCCCGCTCGAGCGGCGACACGACGCGGGTCACGACGATGGCGTCGCCTAGGGCAGGACCTTGTGTCGCCGGCACCCGAACCCGCGGCGAGATGGACGTCGTCGTGAGGGATGCCCCGTCGGACATCGGGCGGAGCAGGTAGCCGCCGCCGTCTCCCAAGGTCGCGCCGAAGCCGGCGGTGACGTCGACGATGGGGGGCTTCGGGCTCTTCGCGACGAGGGTCTCGTCGAACAGGCTCGGCGCCGAGTCGCCTTCGGCGAAGGCTCCGCGCTCGAGCTTGATGTGGGTGGACACCACGATCGCGTCGACCCCGGGGGCGACGTCGTAGCGGGTCGAGACGGTGACGAGCGGCCCTCCGCGATGGGTGGCGTCGATCCGCCCCGACACCTCCACGTAGGCGGTGAACGTCGCCTCGTCGCGGCCAGTCTTCAGGGCGTCGTAGACGACCTTCTCTCCGAGGACCTCCAGCTCGAGCCCATCGAGGCCGTCCGCCTGGGTCGGCTTGCGGGCGAGATCGACGAGGCGGCCGCCGCGCGTGGTGCCGTCGACGTTCGTCACCGCCGCGAGCAGGTGGCCGTTCTCGAGCACGTAGTCGCCGACCTTCGCCGTCGCGGCGGGGCCCGAGGGGAGCTGATCGCGCAGGAGGGCGCGCCGCACCTGGCCCGGCACCATCGCTCGGTCGAAGCTCCCCAAGTAGCCCATGCTCATCGCGAGCATGAACCGCTCCCCCGCCCCGGGGGCGACGACGACGCCGCCTTGCTGGGTCGGGGCGGCGCAAGACGCGAGCACCCAAGCCGAGAGAGCCATGAGGAGGACCGCCGGAGGGGCTTGGCGCACGTCCCTGAGACCCGGCTCCCCGCCACTCCTTGGATCTCGGCGCCTCACCGTCGGGAGCCTATCACTCGACCTCGGCACGCTCCACGCGGTGGAGTCGGAACTGCCGCCGCTCGTTCTTGTCCAGGTCGACGCAGTTGAGGAGTGTCTCGGTGCGCTCGAGGACGAGCCCTTCGACGCGCACCGTCCTCTGGGTGACGATCTCGTCCTTGCCTCGATACCGGATCTTCAGGTTTCGCTGCTCGAACAATGCGGTCTCGAGGGCGACCCTCACCGCCTCCGAGCACGCGAGGGCGGGGACGCCGACGAACGACAGCCGCTCCTCGAGGCGGCCCAGATCGCGCTGGGCGGCGGGAGGGAGGGCCCCCCGAACCTTGTCGATCGCGCGCCCGAGCGGGCTCGTGAACGGCAGGATCCTCATGTCGGTGACGAACTTCACGGCGAGGGCGAGGAGGGCCGCCTCCCGGACCGTGAAGTTGACGGGGGGCAAAGAGTACGACCGGTCGAGGGCGTAGCCGCCCCCGCGACCTCGCTCCGAAAGCAGCGGAAGCGACGCCCCTCTCAGGGCGTCGAGGTCACGATAGATGGTCCGAACCGTGACCCCGAAGCGCTCCGCGAGCGCCTCCGCCGTCACGCCGGTGCGGCGGGCGCGGAGGTGCTCGGAAAGCGCGAACAGCCGCTCGGTCCTTCGCACGATGCCGAGAGCGTGCTGAAGAACCGCGCCCGCTCCAACCGAAACCGTCGTCTCGGGCGATCAGGACGGCGCCTTCTCGGAGAGGGTGCGCCTCAGCATGAGCATCTTGTTGCGGGCGGAGAGGATCTGCTGGCGGAGCGAGTCGCTCTCCTTGCCGATGTCGACCCAGCCGCCCGCCTTCGCGTCGGAGGTGAGCGCCTCCGACTCCGTGACGAGCGAGTCCGCGACGGAGAGGACGTCGGCGAGGGCGGCGAGCACGTCCGGGACCGAGGCGCCCGAGTCGCGCTTCTCGAGGAGGGCGTTGACGGGACCTTGGATCTCCTGCGTCCGATGGCCGAGGGCGGCGAACCGCTCGACGAGCTCGGCCCGCTCCGAGGCGCGCGCCCCGACCCGGCGCGACATTTCGATCGTCTCGTCCATGTTGGCTTGGACGCGCCCTTGGGCGGACTGGATCGCGACGACGAGCGAAGAGAGATGGGAAGCCAGCCGCAGCTGGTGCTCCGAGCACGCCTCGAGGAGCCGGCGCGCGCGTTGGAGCGTCTTGTCGCTCACGATCTCCAGGCGCCGGATCTCCCGCACCGACTCCTCGAGCTTGCGGAGGTCGACCTCGAAGCCCTGAGCGACCGCGGTGAGAGACTCGGGCTCGTCGCGTTTCGTCGTCACCGCCTCGCCCTACGACGGCGCGGCCCCAGACGATAGTGTGGCAGTGTTGTCTCTGTTGTCCGCTCGCCGCTCGGGCCGGGCGCAACGTTCGCCGAGGGCGAACGTTCATGGCGTGCTTGGCGAGCTACGCTCGCCTTCGGTTGAGTCGAGTGGGCGGGGCTCGGTTGTCCGCTCGCCGCTCGGGCCGGGCCGCAACGTTCGCCGAGGGCGAACGTTCATGGCGTGCTTGGCGAGCTACGCTCGCCTTCGGTTGCGCGAGTTGGGGAGACTGGTTGTCCGCTCGCCGCTCGGGCCGGGCGCACTTCGGGTTGTCCGCCTTCGCCGCTCGCGGGCGCAACGTTCGCCGAGGGCGAACGTTCATGGCGGCTTGGCGAGCTGCGCCTGCCTTCGGTGGATCGAGCTGGGGGCTCCTGTCCGCTCGCCGCTCAGGCCGGGCCGCAACGTTCGCCGGGCGAACGTTCATGGCGTGCTTGGCGAGCTACGCTCGCCTTCGGTGGATCGAGTGGGGGCTCCTGTTGTCCGCTCGCCGCTATTCGCCGAGGGCGAACGTTCATGGCGGCTTGGCGAGCTACGCTCGCGAGTGGATCGAGTTGGGGGCTCTGTTGTCCGCTCTCGCCGCTCAGCCCGGCGCAACGTTCGCCGAGGGCGAACGTTCATGGCGCGCTTGGCGAGCTACGCTCTCGCCTTCGGTTGGCGCGAAGGGGCGTGGGTTCTGTTGTCCGCTCGCCGCTCGGGCGGGCCGCAACGTTCGCCGGGCGAACGTTCATGGCGCGCTTGGCGAGCTACGCTCGCCTTCGGTTGGCGCGAGGGGGCGGGGCTCGGTTGTCCGCTCGCCGCTCGGGTTGCTGCAACGTTCGCCGAGGGCGAATGTTCATGGCGATGGCGAGCTGCGCTCGCCTTCGGTGGCGCGAGTGGGCTGGGGGCTCGGTTGTCCGCTCGCCGCTCAGGGCGGGCCGCAACGTTCGCCGAGGGCGAACGTTCATGGCGTACTTGGCGAGCTACGCTCGCCTTCGGTGGGCGCGAGTGGGCGGGATCGGTTGTCCGCTCGCCGCTCGCTGGCGCAACGTTCGCCGAGGGCGAACGTTCATGGCGTGCTTGGCGAGCTACGCTCGCCTTCGGTTGGCGCGAGTGGGCGGGGCTCGGTTGTCCGCTCGCCGCTCGGGCCGGCGCAACGTTCGCCGAGGGCGAACGTTCATGGCGTGCTTGGCGAGCTACGCTCGCCTTTCGGTTGGCGCGAGTGGGCGGGGCTCGGTTGTCCGCTCGCCGCTCGGGCCGGCGCAACGTTCGCCGAGGGCGAACGTTCATGGCGCGCTTGGCGAGCTACGCTCGCCTTCGGTTGGCGCGAGTGGGCGGGGGCTCTGTTGTCCGCTCGCCGCTCGGGCCGGCGCAACGTTCGCCGAGGGCGAACGTTCATGGCGTGCTTGGCGAGCTACGCTCGCCTTCGGTTGGCGCGAGTGGGCGGGGCTCTGTCCGCCCGCCTCGGGCCGGGCGCAACGTTCGCCGAGGGCGAACGTTCATGCGCTTGGCGAGCTACGCTCGCCTTCGGTTGGCGCGAGGGGGCGGGGCGCTACGATTTTCGTAGGGGCGCGGGGCGGGGCTGGGGGTGGTGCGGGGCCGGAAAGCGTAGCGGGGGCGGGGGGCGCGGGGCGCGGGGGGGGGGCGCGAGGGGCGCGGGGGGCGCGAGGGGGCGCGGGGGGGGGCCTCCCCGCGAGGAGCGGAGCGACGAGCTTGGGAGGGGGCGACGAGCGGAGCGAGGAGGGGGCGGGGCAACGTTTTCCGTCGTGGCGCGGCTAGCGGGGGAGGGCTGCCCAGGCGGGGCTTGGGGCTAGGGCGGGGGCGAGGGCGGCGGCCCAGGCCGCTTCGAAGAGGGCGGCCTTTCGCTTCTTTGCGTCGTTGTAGGCGTAGAAGAAGAGGAACGGGGCGATCGGGAGGCAGACGAGCCAGCTCACATACAGAAACAGGATGCCCTTGTCCTCGAGCTCGGCTTCGAGCTTGAGGTCCATCGTGGTGCCGTAGGGGTTGGGATAGGCGAGCACGGTGGCCTTGACGACCATGCCGAGGCCGACCTCGGGGCTCTTGCCGACCCAGCTCGTGGGGGTGACCTGGGTGAGGCCGATCTGACCGGTGGCGGAGAGCGCGTGGTGCATGCGGGCGATGACGCCGTAGAGGTCTTGTCCGGGGATCTCGCGACGCTCGATTCGGTCGAACACGCCGCTACTATGCCAAAAGACTCGGCCGACGACGATGACCGCACCCGCTCCGATCGAGCCCCTCCCCGTTCGCGCCTCCGAGGCCGCGTTTCTGCGGTTCGTGCGATCGCTCGTCGGCCTCGCGCCGCCCGCGGTCGCGCTTCAGGCGATCGCGGAGCCGCACCCGAAGATCGAGCTGGGGCCGAACGGCGCGAGGTGCCTGCGCGACATCCTCGCGAAGGGGGTGCTCCACGCGCTCGTCCGCGGGGGGAGCGCGCCTCGGCGGACGCTCCGCGAGGGCGGCGCCGCGTCGCCGCGAGCGCGTCTGTGGGAGCGCCACGATCCGCCGCGTCTCCCCATCGGGGCGGCCACGATGGACCTCCTCCGAACGATCTACGAGCGACGGCCGCCGACCGCGTCGGAGCTCGCGGAGCCCGAGGGCGGGCGGCGAGACCTCGAGGCGGGGGACGAGGTCGTGTTCCTCCTCGCCACCGAGGTGCTGGTGAGGCGGGGCGGCTCCGCGAGCGTACCGGCGGCGTGCGGTCGGTCGCGCCTCGTGTCCCTCGCGTTTCCCTTCGTGGCCCACGCCCGAGGCTCGGCCCTGACCCGCGCCGAGCTCACCGCGGGCGCGCTCTCCGTGCTGCTCGAGGCGCTGCGACCTCGGATCGCGGCCGCCCTCGCGAGCGGCGATCGAGAGCGGAGGGGCGCGCGGGCGATCGCGCTGACCGCGGACGAAGCGTACGCGCGCGGGCCGGCCGCGTTCGTGAGGGCGTGCATCGAAGCGGGGCGGCCGGATCTCGGCCTCCCCGTGCTCGACGCGGCCCTCGCCATCGTGCGGGAGCGCCGCGGGGGAGGGGCGACGTTCTGGGCGTGCGCAACCCCGCCCTCGGCGCGCCTGGCCGAGCGACAGCGCGTCGCGCGCGGCGTCGTCCCGTTGTTCGAAGCGGCCCTCTCCTTCCGGAGCGTGGAGAGGAGGGCGCGCGCGTCGCGCTTCGTGGACGACGACTACGAGGCGGCGCAGGCGATCCTCTCGGAGATCGAGATCGCGCTGAGCGCGGGCGGGGCGGGCTTCGACGGAATCGACGCGGCGGTGCGAGAGCTCTCGTCGTTCGATGCCGGATCGGGCATCGTAGGGGACCCCGGATGAGCAAAGCGTACCAAATCCGCGTTCAAGAGACGGTCCGCCGTCACGTCGTCGTCTCGGACGGAGTGGAGACGAGGCTCGACCTCTTGGACCTCCTCCCCGCCCCCGAGCAGAACGCGATGCTCGGAGCGGAGCTCGAGAAGAAGGGGTTCCGCGTCGAGGGCGATCGGGCCGTGCGCACCGAGGAGGACGGCGTCGAGATCGTCGTCGACCTCTCGACGCGCAAGGTCTGGGTCGGCAAGCACACCGAGCGCGACGTGGAGCGCGTCGTCGATCGAATCGTGCTGTCCGCGACGGAGAAGCTCACGGAGAAGACGCGCGCCGCCGTCGTCGAGGCGGCCACGAGCGACATCGAGATCACCCGGCGAAAGGAGCAGCGCGACCTCACCGCATCGATCGAGCGGCGGCTCGGGGACCTGCGGGCGGAGCTCGACGCGATCGTCGTCGCCGTCACCCAGCAGGCGCTCAAGAAGAAGGCCGCCCAAATCGGGGAGATCGAGAGCATCGAGCAAGACGAGGAGACGGGCTCGATGACGATCCGAGTCCGGGTATGAGCGCGCCGTTCTTCGTCCCCGAAGAGCAGCTCCCCGCCGAGCTCAACCCGTTCGACGCCGTCGTCGCCGCCTACCCCACCGAGGTGAGCGCGGTCACGGACGCGCTCCTGAAGGGCCTGCCGACCCTCGTCGAGTGCGACAAAGAGATCGTCCCGTACTTCTTCCGCTGCGTGCGTGACCGGCTCCGCAAGGCGGAGATCCGCGCCATCTACCTCGACGGCCGGCCGCCCGCGGAGGTCGATCCAGACAGCCCTCCTCCCCCCGCGACGACGATGGGGATGATGATGATGCAGCTGCGGGAGGCCGTCCGCGGCGCCGTCGAGGCGAGGGTCGTCGTGCTGCCCCACCTCGATCTGCTCGCGAGCTCGAGCGGGGTGCTGACGATGGAGGCGCGCGAGGTGGTGGCCCTCCTCTACGAGAACCCGAACGTGGTGTGGCTGTGCTTCCGGGACACGAGCTTCCCGTTGCCGGAGGTCATCACCGCCCTCTTCCCGAGGCGCTTCACGATCCTCGGGGTCCCGCGCGATCGCCTGCCGTTCCTCGTCACGCGTCGCGAGGCGCGCAAGCTCGGTCGAGGGTTCTTGCCGTATCGGCTCTACAAATACGTGAGCGGGGTGAACGCGGTGCGGCTGCGGCGCATGCTCTCCACCCTCGAGGGCGACGATTACCCGGAGGATCCGGGCGCGGCGTACGCCCAGCTCCGCGCCGCGACCACCGCCGCCGACGTGCAGCTGCCGGACGTGGACCTGACGAAGGACATCGGCGGCTACGCGAAGGTCAAGGCGCGGCTGTCGCGCGAGATCCTCGACGTGCTCGCGAAGAAGGAGGCGGCGACGGACCCGGAGCGGGTGAAGCAGATCGAGGCCCTCGTCCCGCGCGGGATGATCTTCTGGGGACCTCCCGGGACCGGGAAGACCCTCTTCGCGAAGGCGATGGCGACCTCCCTCGGCGCGGCCGTCCTCATCGTGAGCGGGCCCGAGCTGAAGAGCAAATGGGTGGGGGAGAGCGAAGAGAACCTGCGGCGCGTGTTCATGCGCGCCCGGCAGTCCGCGCCGAGCATCATCGTCTTCGACGAGATCGACGCGTTCGCGGCGGCGCGCGGCACCTACGAGGGCTCGGGGGTCGACCACTCGATGGTGAACCAGCTCCTCACCGAGATGGACGGATTCCGATCGAACGAGATGGTGTTCGTGGTCGGCACCACCAACCTCCCCGACGCGCTCGACCCGGCCCTCCTCCGTCCGGGGCGCTTCGAGTTCGCGCTCCAGATCCCCTACCCGGACGCGAACGACCGCGCCGCCATCCTCGGTGTCCATGACCGGAAGCTCGGGCTCGCCTTCTCGGAGGCGGCCCTCGAGTACGCGGTGCGCCGCACGGAGGGGATCGTCGAGGGGGGCAAGACACGCTACTCCGGAGATCACTTGCAGGCCCTCGGCCGCGCCATCGCCCGCGATCGGCTGCGCCTCGGCAAGGAGGGGCCGACGGAGCCGCTCGACGTCGAGCGCGCCCTCATCGAGTATGTGGAGCGCCCCACCCTCACCACCGCGGAGGAGCGCGTCGTCGCGACCCACGAGGCGGGCCACGCGACGGTGGCCCTCTTTTGCGCCCACGCCCCTCCCATCGAGCGCATCTCGATCCAGGGGGACCTCGGAGGATCGCTCGGCTCCGTGTCGTTCGCGGATCCGGCCCATCGCTACGTCACCACCCAGCCCGAGCTGGAGGATCGGCTCGCGATGCTCTTCGGCGGGCGCGAGGCGGAGCAGCTCGTCTTCGGTCACGTCTCGGTGGGCGCCCAGGGCGACCTCGCCCACGCCTCCGCCCTCGCCCGATCGATGGTGACGGAGCTCGGGATGGGCGGGGGAGATCTGGGCGGGCGCGCCATCCCCGACGCGCCGGAGCGAGGCGACGGGCTCGCGGACACGACGCGGGCTCGCGTCGACGCCGCCATCGAGGTGCTGCTCGACAAAGCGAGGGCGCGCGCGTCGAGGATCATCATCGAGCAGCGCCCGATCCTCGACGTGCTCGTGACGATGCTCGTCGAGAAGAAGGTGATCGACAAAGCCGGCATCGGGACCGCGCTCGCGCGCGGGCCGAGAGGGGATTGAGGTGGCGCGGTGGCGAACGTGACGATCCGGTTGCTCGTGAACAAGGCGACGGGAAAGAAAGACGTGATGATCTCGTACGCGAGCGACGCGGACGCGCTGCCGGAGGAGCACGAGGACGCCCACCGCGCCGTCGTGGAGAAGCTCATCGAAGGGGGCGCCCTCCGCGCGGCCGAGCTCGGGCAGATTGTGATCAGCCGCGGCGGGACCTCGGTCGCGCGAGAGGCAGAGCCGACCGAGGGCCAGGCCGAGGATCAGCGCGAGCTCGCCACCCACAAGGGCTGAGCCCATCCCCCCTCCGTCGATGGCCGGTCTCAAGTTCTCGAACGAAGCGGCGTTCGCGGTGGCTCTCCAAGGAGGGCTCGTCCCGCCCGACATCCTCGCGACTCCGGTGCGGTTCGCGCGCGTCCGCTCCGGGTCGAGGGCCGCCCTCGCCCCGCCCGCGATCGTCGTCGACGCCGGGGACCTCCCGAGCGACGCGCAAGAGCGGCTCGTGCGGGCAGGCGCCACGCGGGTGAAGCTGCCCGCGACCCTCGAGCTCGCGCCGCTCTGGCCGGCCGTCATCGCCCCGACGCGCGTCCCCGAGGCGTCGATCGAGAGCGCGCTCTTCCGCGTACAGGCGCCCGCGCGCGCCCTCGATCTGGCCGCGTCGCTCGCGAGCCTGGGCGCCTCTCGGGTCGAGATCGCGTCGTTCGAGGGGGGCGCGCTCGTCCTCGCGACCGGGCCGTCCCACTACTTCGTGAGCCTCGCCGCCGATCGCGCGGAGGGGCTCTCCGTCTTCGTGCGCGCCTCGACTGCGGCCGACGTCTTCATCGAGGTCCACCACCGACACCCCGCGCTCTCGGGGCTCGTCCCCGCGAAGGGGGAGCTGCTCCTCTTCGATCGCGAGGCGAGGCTCGAGCGCATCCACCCCGGCCCGTTCCAGAACGCCCTCGACGTCCTCGAGCTGACCGTCGCCGCCGCCGCTCCCCCCGGGCCCGCCCTTCCGCTGCCGAAGCACCGCCTCCCGCTGAAGCTGGTGCGCTCGGGCAAGACGAAGAAGCCCTCCCTCTGGGTGCTCCGAGCGGGGGCGGTGGCGGCGATGGACCGCCTCGTCTCGAGCCTCCCGGAGGCGGCCCTCGCTTCGCTCTCGTTCGTCGCGCTCGACGCCGCTTCTCACGATCCTGCCCCCGCGCGCGGCGAGCCGATCTGCGTCCTGCGGGCGCTGCCCGGCGCATCCGCGCTCTCGATCGTCGAGGGCGAGGCGTACGCGGTCGTGCCCGAGCTCGGGGACGTGTTCGTCCCCGAGGACGCGGTCGTGCAGCCGCCGCTCGGCGCCCAGCGCCTCCGCGGGGTCGTCGGCGGCCCCGACGATCGGGTGCGCTGGCTCCGCAAGACGGAGGCGGGCGTCGTGGTGGAGAGCGCGCCCCGCAGCGGGTTCTCGCCCCTCGTCGACTGGGTCGAGCTCGTCGCGGCCAGGGTCGACTTCACGGCGTGGCTCGGGAACATCGCGTTCGATCCCATCGCGTTCGAAGCGTCCGCGCGCCCGTTCGACGACGAAGGCGCCCCCGACGCAGAGCGACCAGCGAGAGAGGGGGCGCGCGAGCGGGCCACGACGGAGCGCAAGCGACGAGCGCGCGAGCCGATCGAGCACGCGCCGGCGCCGGCGGAGATCGTCGCCGCCGAGCCGGCCGCCGAGGCCTCCGTGATCGCGCCGCCGCGCCCCGAGCCCACGACGGCCACCCCCGCGCCTCCGGAGCTCGGGGCGAGCCTCGTCGAGGCGGAGCAGCGCGTCGCGCAGAGCGCGCTTCCCCTCGCCGCGCCCGAGCGCGACGCGGCGTGGCTGGAGCTCGCGCAGCGCTACCTCGGGGCCGGCCTCGTGGTCGACGCACGCATCTGCTTCTCCCGGCTCGTCTCGAGCGGGCGCCCCATCGCCGACGCGGCCAGGCGCGCCTTCGCCGATGGCATGCTCGCGCAGAGCCGGGTCACGCGCGGGGCGGGGTGGAAAGCAGCGACGAGCGGGGCGAGCGGCGGCAACGTCGAGCTCTGCGTGGCCCTCCTCGCCGCCCAGGGGCCGGACGCTCCTGCGCCCTCCCCCGCCGAGCTCGAGAAGGCGCGCGCCCTCGTCGACGCGGCGGAGGCCCACCTCGACATCCGCTCGGCGTGGATCGCGCGCGCCGCCATCGCCCGCGCCAGCGGCGACGACGCCCTCCTCGTCGCGCGCGCCCGCGACCGAGCCCTCACCCGCCTCGCCCGCGGCCTCTCCATCGGGCGCGACATGCCGCGCGCGATCCGGGCCCTCGAGGTGAGCCGCGCCCCCGAGCGTCTGCGCGCCCTCCAAGACGTCCTCGCCCATTTCGAATCGACGCCGCGGGTGAAGGGCCCCCTCGAGGCCGACCCGAAGACGACCCTCGCCTACGTGCACCTGGTGTTCGCGTGCGCGTTCGCGCGCGCCGGAGACACCCCGCGCGCCAAGGTCCTCCAGAGCGGCGCCTCGATCGCGAAGATGGACGCGATCCACAAGCTCCTCGTCGACTCGTTCGGGGCCCGCATCCAGCAGGCCATCGACGCGGAGCCGGAGACCACCCCGCTCCCCGCCGCCCTCGGCGCCGCCTACGACACGCTCGGCCGCCTCGACCGCTACAAGGTCGACCGCGTGCGGCAGGCGAGCAAGCTCCTCGAGCCCGACGTCGATCTCGATCCGTTCCGCAGCTTCGGGGCGGCCGACAACGCCGGCGCGGCGGAGGCCATCGCGCGCGTCGCGGAGGCGATCAAGCCGAGCGAGGCGGGCAAGGCCCTCGACGCGATCGCGAGCGCCGCCCAGGCCGAGCCCGACCTCGCGCAGCGCCGCCGGCGGCTGACCACCCTGAGCGGCGCCCTCCTCCACGCCCCCGCGTCGGTCGCGTCGTCCCGCTTCGACGCCGTCCTCGAGATCGCCAAGTCCTTCGAGGGCGCCGATCGAGTCCGCGCCCTGTGCGGGGCGCTCGCCCTCGCCGAGAAGCTCGAGCGCAACGACGCGGCGGGCGCGATCCTCCTCGAGCTCGAGCGCGACTTCGAGAAGCTCACCCCGTCCGCGATCCCTGGGCTTTCGCCTCACCTCGCGCGGGCGACGCGCGCCATCGCGCGGACGCCGGCCCGGGACGCCGCGGAGGCCCTGCTCCGATCACTGCGCGCCCGCGTCGCCACCCACGACGCCCCTGCCCGCATCGGAAGGCTCGTCCTTACCCGCGCCCTCGTCGAGCTCGGCGCCGCCCCGGAAGGCGCGGAGCTCCTCGCCGCCGACCTCAAGTTCCTCGACAACGCCGAGGTCGCGCCCGCCGATCGACTCCAGCTCGCCCGCAGCGTCGCGTCGTGCGCCGTCGCCCTCGGTGATCTCGCCACCGTCCGGAGCGTGGCCGCGATCTGGCGGCGCATGACCGACAGCTACAACACCAACAGCCACCTCTGCCTCTCCGCCGTCGAGCTCGCCGACGCCGTCGCGTGGTCCCTCGCCCCGCGCATCGACGACGCCACCTCCCTCGCGCGGAGGCTCGTCGACGAAGACGAGCACGCGGTGCGCGCGGCCATCTTCGGGCGGTGAAGGGAGAGCGCGCGTCGCGCTGCGCGCTCGCCCGAGAGGTCAAGGCAAGGAGCGCTGTCGTGCTGGGAGCGTTGGGTGGCTTGCGCGAGGACCCGCTGCTCGGCTCGGCTCGGAAGAAGGGAGCGCGCGCGTCGCGCTTCGCGCTCGCCCGAGAGGTCAAGGCGTGGTGCGTTGTCGTGCTGGGAGCGTTCGGTGGCTTGCGCGAGGACCCGCTGCTCGGCTCGCCAGTTGGAGGATGGCGCGCCATCCTCCCCCCACTTCGTGGGGCCCCCCTCCGGCGCTGCGGATGGCTTCTGAAAGGTTGCAACCGCTCACGGTGTCAGCGAGCTCCTTGGCCTGCACGGCGTCGTCTCGAGGTTGGGGTTCTCGCATGACCTCGTCTCGAGGCTGGGGGAGCGCCTGCACGGCGTCGTCTCGAGGTGGGGCTCTCCCACGTCGCCATTTCAGGACCGAAGCGACGCTTGCAGAGCGTTGTTTCGAGACGGGGGCTCTGACCGAAGCGGCGCTTCGCGGCGTGGTCTCGAGGGTGGGGGGAAACCTGCCTGCACCCTCCGGCTAGTCTCGGGGTTCATGTGTCGAAACATTGCGCGCCCGTGACGGGCGCCAACCTTCGCACGCCAGCGTGAGTCGCACCGGGCCCTTCAGAGCCGTCGACACCTGACCGGCGCTGCCCACACGCTCGTCCGGCAGTCGCCACGTAGTGCCCACCGCGTATCTGAACGGATCCACCCTTGACGCGCCCGCAGCGTCGATCTCGGAATGCGAGATGAGCAGCAAACCCCCGACGCCTCCTCCTCCCACCAGTCCAATCAAGAAAGGGGGTGGGGTGGGGATGGTCCCGAAGACATCGATTCCGACAGCGGCCCCCCCCATTGCGCCGCCTGTGGTTCAGCGAGTCTATCGCCAGGACGGGGGAGGCGTCGGCATCGCGCACCGCAACCCGAGCGCGATGCCGATTCAGATGGTTCAGCGGACTGGTGAGCACGGCTCGATCAAGGCTGGTGGTGGCGCGGGGATGACACCGCGCAACACGATTCAGGCTGCGCCAGTGCAGGTTCCGGCGGAGGCAGCGAAGAGCAACGCAACGAGCGCGACGACGCAGGCGGTGAACAGCTCGCAGGAGTCGACGCAGCCCACGTCTGCAGCCGGCGACAAGACCACATGACGTCATGACGTTGGCCGTTCATTACGAGCGCTTCATCTTCGTCAGCGAGTCCGGGAGCGCAGAGGAAGTGGCATGTCTCACGCTTAAGAACTCGGGCGAAGCGCCGTGCCCGATCGGCGAGCACTGCGCGGTCTTTCCCTTCACGGAGATCGAGCCCAACTTCCTCGGCGCGACGCACCCGTATGTGGGTGCACCCGAGGTCCATGAGCACCGCGAACCGAACCAGTGGAAGTTCTACGTCGGCATGCGAGGCGACCTGCAGCCGTCGGAGACGCAGACCTTCTGCGTCCATGTCCGTAGGAATGGGTTCGCGCTCATCGAGGGCGCTGCCCTTTCCGTTCGCGAGCTCACCTGGAACGACGGCTTCGGCGAGTACGAGCCCACCGCTTTCGATGTCGATACCGTGATCGTGTTTCCCCGGAGCGGGACCCGGAGTGCTGTTCATGCTCCCGGTGCGGAGCAGACGTCGAGCCGTGCTGCAAGGTGGGCGCATTCGAGCGATCGCCACATCATGGCTGCGCGAAGCGAGCGCAAGCGCGTCGCGCATGACCTGGCAACCTATGACAATCTTCTGGCGGAAGCGTATCGCGAACTTGGCCGCGCACTGGCCGGCCGCGAGGTCGCGCGCTCGTGGCCGCGAGCGGACTTCGCCGCCCTTGTCGCCGCCGCGAAGGAGCACTTCGTCGACGAGCCGCTGCTCAACTCAGGACCCAATCTCGATGCCGTGCGGCTGCGTCCGTTCATCGATCGTCTCTGGGCGCTTCGTCCCACCGTGGAGGCCAGCATCGCCGCGGTGCCGAGCGGTTCCGACTACAACTTGAGCATCATCGAGCGCGTCCTTGTAGAGCTCAAGAATGCCCTTGCAGCAGGCGCTGGCGCCCCGCTCCCGGAGAATGTCGCCGAGGTCCTTGAGCCGATCCTGGCACTCACCGCCGACGCCCACGGCGGTGCGCGAAGGTGGAGCGAGACCCCCAATGAGCAGGAGTTGCACGATGAACTGCATCGGTTCCTCCACGCTCGAGGACTCGAATGTGTCCGCGAGCAGGAGGTCAACAATGGCTACATCGATCTCGTTGTTCTCGGTGTCCCGATCGAGCTGAAAGTTGGACGGTTTGGGGGCGATGTCGAGCGCCTGCTCACCGGACACGGTCAGCAGGCGGCCGAGTACGCGGTTCGGCGAGGCAAGGGCGCGGCGCTCCTCGTCGGTCTCGATAAGTCCGTTCCGAGCAGCACGCTTCACGGTCCGCACCTTGCTGAGCGCGTCCGCGTTGCGCGATTGGCTTCCGCTTTCCCCGGTGGGGTGGGGACTCCCGTCGTTGGGGTATTGATCAGCGCCATCCAGCCCGAACCGTCCAGCCTGTCGGGAAAGAAACCATGCGTCGTTCGGTCGACGTCACGAAGGCGCTGAGCTCCGTCACGGTGTCGATCGCAATCGACCGAGGATGCCGTCATACCATTCGCGCTGCGGTCGTCCGGTCGACGAAGAGGTCGCGGCTAACCGCTGAGCCGAGGGGGGAGTCGCGAACGCCGGGCGTCGGCCGCACTGCGAGGTGACAGCGGGGAGGCGGCTCCGCGTAGAGCAACGTCTTTCCCCGGCGATCTCCACCTCGTAGACTGCCATTCGCTTCTCGAGGACACGCAGGCACCCGACAACGTGCATGAACTCGAGGTGCTCTCGACGCGTAAGCGCTCCTCTCGTTACGAAAGGCCTGAGGTGCGAGGGCAGCGGTTCGGCGCGTGGCGCCTGAACCGCTTGAGCTTTGGGCGGAAGTTCGATTTCCTCCCGTCCTCACGCCACCAACTTGCGAGGGGACCATGGCGAAAGCGAAGAGT
>JBGAID010000108.1:0-35409 GCA_044225865.1 Polyangiaceae bacterium
GTCGATCTGGTCGAGGAGGTGGGGCTTCTTGTGTAGGAGCGGGTCCCAGATTGTGGCGAGGGGGAGCTGGGCGTTGGTGGGCAGGGAGTAGAGAAAGCAGCTCGTGCCGGTGCCGTAGAAATCGACGAACTGGCCAGTGATGAGGGCGTGGGGGGGGATGAAGCGGTCGGTGCCGGCGTCGAAGCTGTTGCCGGATTGGTTTCTGTAGATCTTGAGGGTGGTGGCGGAGAAGTAGCAGAGGTCGGCGGTGCCGGTGCCGTCGAGGTCGGCGAGGCGGACGCGGCGGGCGTCGAAGCGGTCGCGGTCTTCGAGCTTTGGGGCGTTGTCCATGCGGACGGCGGGGGCGAAGCGTCCGCAGCCGCGGTTGGGCCAGTAGGTCACGCCGCTCCAAGTGACGCGGACGATGTCGGCGAGGCCGTCGCCGTTCATGTCGGCGATGAAGACGCTGGCGAGCTGGTCGGCGAAGACGACGCGGGGGCCGATCTCGGGGTCGGAGGGGATGGGGACCTTTCGGGCGGGGCCGTAGCCGTCTCGACCTAGCGATGGGTACCACTCGATGTGGTCGCCGCGGGTGACGACGATATCTTCCAGGCCGTCGCCATTGAGGTCCATGAATCGGACATTGGGGTCATCGAGGTCGAGCGTCGGGAAGGCGGGGAAGGGCCGAAAGGGGGCCCACCCTTCGTCTCTTCGCTCGGCGTAGCCGGATTGGTTGCCAGCGCGGAGCACCATGGAGAGGGTGCCGCTCCCGGCGACGTCGAGGAGCTGGACCGGGCGCTGCGCGATCGAGGGGATGGACTGGACCAGCGGGCCGCCCATGAGCTTGCCGTTTCCGGCGTTGCGCTTGTACCGGTGGGCTGTGCCGTAGTCCATGAGGACGCCGGGGAGGCCCTCCTGGTCGAGGTCGACCCATTGGGCCGTCTTGTTGATCTGGGTTCTTGGATAGTCGTTTCCCAGCTCAGCCGGCCCGAGATCTTTGATGGACTTGGAGAGGTCGTCGGGGGTGTATGTGAACGTCGCGGGGGGGAGGGACTTCTCGACGTAGCTGGTGCCGTTCCATTGGTGGCCCGTGAGTCTCACGCTCGTGAGCTTCGTCATTCGAGCGTTCTCGTCGTACGAGAGCGAAAGAGAGCGGACGAGGCATGGGTTGGGGGTGAGCTCGGGGAAGCGGTGGAACATGAGGACGCGCCGGCAGAGTCGGTAAGTCCTGATCTCGAAGGCGGAGCGGAAGGACGAGAACGGATCTTGGCGGGCGGGCCACGTGACGCTGGGGGTCGGAGTGGGGCTCGAGAGCGGGTGATCGCCATAATCGAAGACGAGCTCGAAGCGCGCGGAGGCGCCGGTGAGATCGGCCATCGTGGTGTTGCCGTAGAAGACGCGCTTCAGGTAGCGATTGGCGGTGACGGGGGCGACGCTCGTCTTGTGGTGCCTCTCGCTGGGGACGCCGGTGAGCTGATTGGCGCCGTCCTCTTCGACGTATCGGTAGAGGACGACGTTGCCGTGATCGTCCTCGGTGGACTCGAGCAGCCAGGAGAAGACTCGGCGCGTGTCGGCGGGATCGGCGATGCGGGCGAGGGAGGTCCTTCCGAAGGTGCTCTTGACGTTGTCTCTCGTGAGGGCGCGCCAGTACACCGTGCCCTGGTCCGGTCCGAGCTCGAGCACGGTGACGCGCTCGATGCGTGAGAAGAGGCCTTCGACCCGGGGGCGGAAGCGCTCGGCCTTCTCGGTGGTGGTCTCGGTGACGAGGCGTACGCCGCCCTCGTCGAGCTCGGGGACCAAGTCTTCGGCGCCGGAGAGGACGAAGAGATCGCTGTCTTGGCTGTCGAGGTACTCGGGGATCTTCTTGTCTGTCTTGCGGGTGATCGCGGGCGCGGAGACGGACCATCCAATCCCGAACACGCCATTGCCGCTGCCGGAGTCATAGGACAGGGCGAGCTCCGGCGTGGGGCCGCGCGGTGATGGGGAGAGGGGGAGCGGGACGCTGAACGACGCGGTGCCGGTGGCGGGGTTGACCTTGAAGGTCTCGCCGAGGCTCCGAATGGCGCCGCCGCCCTTGGGCATCTCCATCGACGGGGCCGCGCTGATGGAGAAGCTGCGCTTGGGCGGGGCGGGCTTCTCCTCAGCCGCGGGCGGCGGGGCGGGCGCCTTCGGATCGGGGAGGGCCGGGCCTGGCTTCTTCTTGTCGTCGTTCTGCATGGCCCGCCTCAGGTGTTGTAGGTGAACGAGACCCAGAAGTCATCGAGGGCCGCGCGAGTCGGCGCGAACTTCCAGGTCACGTTGGCGGGTTGCGGAGCCATGTTGAACGAGGTAGAGGCGGTGAAGGTCTGATAGGCTCCGAGGGCGGTTGGTCCGCTGATCGTCAGCGCGGAGCCCGCAGGGGTCGTGATGCCGACCGTCTGCCCCGTCCCCGACGACCACCTCGCGTACACCTTGATGCCGGTGATCGAGCTGACGGCGCGCCCGTGTGCTTTCGGCAAGAGGCCCAACCCGACGGGCAGGTCGATCGTCGTGCTGAGGCCGTCGAGGAACGCCTGGTAGGCCTCCGTGGCGCTATCGGGGATGCGCCAGAGCGTCTTGCGAGGAAGGACGCCGGGGCCGTATGCGGCGCGGCCTTCGCGGGCGGTGTAGCGGAGCTGGAGGACGAGCTCGGAGATGCTGTCATAGGAGAGCTCGTTCCCCGGAGTGAGGGTGAAGCGCCACTGGGGGCCGGCGCCGTCGTGGTGGGCCCCTGCGCCCTCGAATGGCAGGTAGCGCTCGTCGCGGAAGCTGAGCTCGAAGAGGCCGGTGTCGTTTTGGGCGGTGGACGTCGCGACCGAGCTGACGACGCCTGTCCATTCCGTGACGGTGTCGGCGGTGGCGGATGTCCGGGTTTGAGCGCGGAGGAGGTCGAGGCGGCCCATGACGCTCTGGTAGGGGCCGGGGGTGCATTGGAGTGAGATGTTGGCGGACTTGATTCGGCGCAGGTGGTGGGTGGGGAAGTCTTCGTCGAAGAGGACCTCGGACAGGGAGAATGCTGCGCTGCTCGTCGCGCCGCTCCGCAAGGCCATGAAGGCATCCGGGTCGAGCTGGGAGATTGGGATTGTCTTCGTCAGCTCGTACTCGCGCTTGTTCTGGCTGTGGTAGGCGGCGTCCATCGTGCGGAGCTCGGAGGCGAGGCGCTCTCCGGCGAGCAGGCCCTGGCGTTGACCCTCCCACGACCCGAAGTTGATGAACGTTTGCGTGTCGTCGGCGCGCTCGAATCGGAAGGCCTTCTCGGCGCGGCGGGCCATGTCGAACGCGAGTCGGTAGGCCTGGTAATACACAGCCTGGAGCTGCCCCTGCATCCAGCCATAGAGCTCCTCGTTCGTGAACTTCGTTCGGAGATGCCTCTCGACCTCTTTGCTCTGCTGGAGCTGCTGCTCGAGCAGCGCGAGCTCCTGCTCCGCCATCGCGACGCGGATCTCCGCCGCCACGATCTGCTTCTCGATCTGGGCGATCTCGAGCTGGGCCTGGCCGGCCTGGAACTTCCAGTCGTCCATGCGGCGCTGATAGCCGGCGACCGTCCCCGCGACCGAGCCGGCGTTGTTCACGGCCCGGCCCGCCATCTCGAGCGCGTCTCCGAAGCCGAAGGCAGCGCGCGCGAGGTTGCCAGCGCCGTACATGGTGAGGCCGACCGGGGACCCGCCCATGCCCGCGACGCCGAAGACGCCATCGGGGAACGCGCTCGTTTGACCGCCGAGCATCTTGACGACCTGGCCCGCGACGCTGAGTCCCTCCGCGACCTGGCCGAGCGTCATGGCGGTGATCTCGCCCGCATTCATGAACTCGCGACCCTCGTAGTAATCCCGCCGCGCCTGCGCGAGCGTGAGCGACCGCCGCGTCGCCTCGAGGTTCTCTTTGGCTTCAGTGAGCTGGGTCCTCCTTATCTCGCGGGTCAGCTCCTGGTTCGCCACCTCGTGGCCGGCGCGGAGCTGGGCGAGATGCTCCGCGTCCTGCTTCTCGAGCGCGGAGAGGAGCGCGCCGCCCAGCGTTATCACAGCACTCACGTACTCGGACGCGCGCGCCGCGAGGATCGAATATCGGTAGGGGGGCGCGGCGACGGAGAGGTCGTTGAGGACGCTCGATAGATCGAGGCCCGCCGCGCGCGCCCGGACCAAGAGCGCGGGGTCGATCGGGGGCTGGAAGAGCGGCAATTCGCGCACGATGCTCTGGATGTTCTGGCAATGGCGGATCTTGAAGAGCCGATCGGCCACGATATCCCAGAGCCCGAGCAGCTTCTCGTTCGACGGGATGCAGAAGTAGGGCGATCCATAGATGGTCGCGGGGACGGGGGGGCCTCCCTTGCATTTGAAGCCGTCCTTGGGGAGCCGGGGGACGATCACCTCGACGTCGACCAGGGCGTTCGAGAACGCGTCGAAGGCGCTCGTCGCGTCGAGCTGCTCGTATGATTGAGCTGCATCCTTGATCGGCTTCGGAATGATGGTCGGCTTGGGGCCGAGGATCTGGAGCGCGTTGATGTAGAGCTGGGTGGCCTCGTTGACGCTTTCGATCGAGTCCTGGGAGAAGAGCTGATCGCCCCAAGCGATGAGGTTCTCGATGTACTTCTGGACGACCGCCTTCTGGTAGGCGACGGGCCGGAGCGCGGCGAGCGCGTGGGGGTCGAACGGATCCTCCCGGTAGGCGCGGATCTGCGCGGCGAGCGTGTCCGACCCGATGGACTCGTTCTCGTGGTCGGCCCACGCGAGCATCTCTTCGCCGTAGGCCGTCGTGACGGAGCCCGCGAGCTCGTCCTGGATCGAGGCGAGGTCCTTGTTGTCTGCGAACGGCTTGAACTTCCAGTATCGGACGTGCTGATTCGTGCCGGGCGGCGGCGTCCCGTCGGTCGGATCGAAGATGGCGTGGTACCAATCGCGCGCCTCTCTGTACTGCCCCTGCTGGCTCAGCCGGTTCGCGATGAGGAACGGGGCGTGGAAGAACAGCTCCCAGTTGTAGATGGAGTACGGAGCGCCGAGCCTGAAGTCGACCGTCTCCCGGGGGAAGGATGACAGGTAGGGGTTGAACAGGGTGACGCCGTAGGTGCTCGAGATGTCGTTCGATTGCGCCTGCGGCGCGTCGGATTGGTCGGCGGCCCTGAGAAGTCCGTCGAGGCCGCTTATCGCGAGCCGCTGGCGGAAGTCGGTCACGTAGGGGTGGAAGAAGGGCTCGAAGCGGATGTCCTTGTCCTGGGCCGTGTCGATGACCGCCTCCTGGCCGTTCTCCTCCACCAGGAGAGAAGTCATGAACGTCTTGCCGGAGGCGACGACGGGACGAGACTTGACCGTGACGAAGAAGGAGCGGCGTCTGTCCTGTAGGACGAGATGAGGCCGCTCCTTGGCGGGCTCCTTGCCGCGATTGCAAATGACCCGGCTGTCGGGCTCCAGCGTGTCGAGCAGGGTGGCCTGCGGGATCGGGTCGCCGCCGTTGTTCAGATAGACGCGCATCTTCCCATCGGGCAGGTAATCCTGGAACCAGCGCTTGCCGGGTCCCGTGATCGTGAGCCCTGGATCTTGCGGTTCGAACGTGAAATGGCGGAGCCCGCTCGGGTACTGGCCGCTGTCGTCGCTCAGCCGGCAGCGCCGCTCCCCGACGATCGCCGATGTCCCGAGGTCGTAGTTGAACTTCGCGACGACGTGGTTGTTGGCGAGCGCCGAGACGGCGATGCGCTTCTTCGATGTGTTGGCGTAGAAGCTCAGGACGTGGCGGGCCGGAGAGATGTCCAAGGTCACCTGTGCTTTGGAGGCCTCGGATGCGGACCAGACGCCATCGCGGTGCTCGGCGACTGTCAGCGAAATGGTCGAGACGATCGGCGTCGGACGCTGCCCGTCCTCCTCCGTCGGCACCGCAGGCTGATTGAGCGGTTGCTGCCCAGCGGTGAGGGTCGCGTCTGTCTTGACATCGTCGTCCACGGGGGACGTCCCGGCGGGCGCGTCGGCGCTGGTCGAATCTTTTGGCTTCGCCTTGTCCTCGATGGTCGCCCAGAAGACGTACAGCTTCCCGAGGTGGGTGATCGGCAGGACGTGGTCGCCCTGGATGTCGACATCCATCTTCTCCCACGGGCTCCACCCCTGCGAGGTGCGCTTTCGGTAGAAATGGCGGCGCGGGGGCTTCGTCCTCCCGATGACGTGGACAATCGTCTCCGGGGTGGCGTCGTAGACCATGTTGCCCGTGCGCTTCTCGGTGTGGAGGGCGACGATCTCCAGATTGGCGATGTCGGCGAGGCCGTCCAGATACGCGCGGTAAGCGGCTTCGACGTTCTCCTGGGTGACCGGTCCCTTGAGCAGCGCCGTCTCGAGCTTCTCGAAGAGCGGGGTCTTCGTGTCGCGAAGCTCGGGCTCTATCCAGTTCTCGGGCCAGAGGAAGACCTTGCGGTTCGCCTCCCAGACGCGGTAGGCCCGCATCCACTCCCACTCGCGCCCGAGCTGCTTCACGGGCGGGATCCCGCTCTCGAGGTTGAGCAGGATCCGGTTCACGAAGGTCTGCACGGAGCCGTGGGCGGACACGAGGCGAGACGTCGTCGCGCACGGGCTCATCTCGACGTCGATGAGCAGCGTCTCGTAGAGCCTGTCACTGCTCTCGAGCGAGAGCTTGGACAGGAGGGCGTCGACGAGGGCTCGGCGCTGTCGCTCGCGCAGCGGGTTGCGGAGGTCGCGCGCCACGGCGACCCACGCCGCCTCGTCGGCGTATTTTGCTCGCGCCACTTGCTTGATATCGCGAGCGATGGTGAGGGCATTCAGGGTGAGATCGTTCTGATTCGCGGGCAGCGCTGCCTCGACGTTGAGCCAGTCTTTTGCCTTCCTCGCGGTGGCTCCCATCCTCCTCAGCGCCTCGACCGCCTTGAAGATGCGCAGGAGGACTTGCTCACTCTGGAACGACGCCACCGAGGCGCCAATGGCCGCCGAGATGTCTTCGACGTCGGTCCGGTCGATCTGGCAGTCGGCGGCGAGCCTGTCGTAGACCTGCGCGAGCGTCGACCCGGGAGCCTGGGCAAAGAACTGGAAGAGGGCCTTGGACCCGGCGGCATATCGATCTCGCACCCAGGCCAGGTCGGCGAGCCGGAGGAGCGCCGTGAAGCGAGCCCGATCCGTCGCCGTCATCGCCGCCGAGCCGCTGAAGTCGGCGGTGGGCAGGTTCTGGAAGTCGAGGAATGGCAGGCCGTTGGGATCCGCTCCGCCGTTGGGGTAGAGCCGCGTCAGCTCGTCGTAGGTGATCTCGAGCCGTCCAAGGACGAGCGATGCCTTCTTCAGCTTCTTGTAGAGCGTCGTCCGGTCCGAAAGGACGCCCGCCGGGGTTGTCCAGTTCTTCTCCGCGGCGGGAATGAAAGCGCGAATACCGGGGGCGCCGGGGACCGACGTGAGCGTGAGGATGGCGACCTCCGTCGCGCCCGCCTTCGGGTCCGAGCCGAGGAGCCACGGGACGAGCTCGGCGGCGAGGTCGAACGTGCGGCTCACCCACGCTCTTACGGCCGCGGCGCAGGAGAGGTATCGACCGAGGCGCTGCACTAAATAAGCGCGCCGGGCCTCCACCTCGACGAGCTGCGTGCCGGCCGTGACGAGGGCGGCGACGGCGGCATCGGTGTCTCCGAGGAAGGGAGCGAATCGGCCCGTGATCATGCCCTCCGCCGTGGTCGCGTCGAGCGTGCCCTCGGCCAGGCTGGTCAATTTCGCCTGATCGGTCGTTTCGAACAGGGCCGCGCCCAGAGAGGCGAGCGTCGTGCCCTTCGGATCGGCGGCGTTCCGCGTCTCCTCCGCGGCGCGGGCAACGACCTTGAGCACTTCTGCGTCCCATTGCGCGAGCTGCTCTGCAGTCGGAGCGAGGCCGCTCTCTTTCGTGGCGAAGTTCCGAATCACGTAGTGAGCTTCGTCCGCCGAGAGGCCGGTGCGGTCGAAGCGCTCCAGCGTCGAGAGGAACGCGAGCGCGTTCTGGGGTGACGCGGCGCTGCCGCCATCGTCCCCGAGCAAGACCTCCTGGCCCGACAGCGCACGCAGGAGCAAGAAATCCCGGACAGGGTGTCGAATGGCGTGCGCGAAGCTCGCGACCCGATAGAGGCGCGAGAGGCCGGTGATGCTGAGCGTGAGCGAAGAAGAGACCACCGGCGGCAGGCCGATGCCGGCGGCCGCCGCGGTGGAGTCGATCATGAGGCGGAGATCGGCGTCGCTCACCTCGAGCGCGGCCGCGATCCCCGCCGATACGTCCCCGATCAGGGTCGGGTCGGTGTCCGTCGTCAGGAGGTTCTTGAGCGGTATCATGCCGAGCGCGGTCACGGCGGGGCTCAAGAACACGCGCTCGTAGAGGGACGGCTCCCACTTGTTCCAGCGATCGATCTCCGCGTACCAGGCCGAGGCGACGCGCGGTCCCACGCCCAGCCTCGACGCCAGCTTCTTCAGCGCCGCGAGGCGCGCGAGCCCGGTCGCGTCGAGCGCGGTCGTCACGCGGAGGGCGCGGTCCGTGTCGGAGATGGAGAAGCCGAGCGCAAACCTCAGGCGCGTGAGCCGGTGGGCGAGGTCGAGCTTCGCGGCGTCCAAACCCGTGATCGTGAGCGTCGTGAGATCGCACGCGGAGCCAGCCGGAAGCCCGATCGTCTTGAAGGACTCTGTCGCCATGAGCTCCAGCAGCTCATTGAAGGAGAGACCGCTCTTCTCCAGGAACGTCTTGGCGGAATTCAACGCGCTCGGCCAGCTCCCAGATGCGACTCCCCAGTATTGATAGGGTTGCGGTGGGGGCGCCGGCGGGCCGGCGATGATGTCGTATTGACGACCCGTGATCCGGAGCTGCTCGAGCGCCAAGAGCCGCGGGTTGGGGCCGCTCGAGAGCGAGCCGAAGATCTGGAGGAGCTCGTCGCGCGGCACCCCGAGGTGGTCCAGATAGACCCGCGCCTCCTCCTGCCAGACATGAAACGGGAGCCCGAATGGATACACTTGGCTCTCGAGGGCGCGGTAAGCGGCGACGCGGTCGGCCGGATAGAGCACCTCGGGCTCCGAGGCGAGGTCGCCTGGCTTGCCGAGGGTGTCGACGGGGCTCGGCGCCGAGGGCCACGAGGGCCACGTCGCCGCGGCGAGGCGCACCTCCAGGATTTCATTGACCACGTCGATGTACGGCAGGGGCGTCGTCGCGTTCTCGCAGGACAGAGCGAGCTTCTTGAGGTCGGGGCGCCGGTCGAGGAGCGCCGTCTTCGCCGTGCCCCCGGACTTGGGGACGCGGTCCAGCATCTCGAGCATGTCGACCAGGTACGCGGCCGGGCCGAGCACCGAGCGGCAGTGGTCGCAGCTGCATTGATCCAGCGTTCCGAACAGCGAGGCCCAATCGGCGATCTTCGCCGGCAGAGAAGCGGTGACGTTGCCCTTCGGCAAGACGGAGAGCGCGTGCATGTTGAGCCGCGGGTGGTGCTTGGCTCGCAGCACGGCGGAGCCCGCGGAGCGCCAGCACGCCTTCTCGTAAATCTTGCTCGCGTTGGTGATGCCGGGGACCGCCGCGACGGCCTCGAGGCCGAGCTGGTGAACGGCGTAGGCGCTCTTGAGGCCCGCGCCGTAGAGGGCGCTCATCTCCGCCCACGAGTCGGTGAGCTTGTAGAGACGCTCGTAGTCGCGCATCGTCGCGAGGGCCAGCGGCTGCTCGGCGAGCGTCAGCGCCGAGGCCCACGACGGGTTCTCCACGATGTAGCGACCGACGCGGTGGACCTCGAAGTCGAACCCGAGGTTGCTCTCGAGGAACTTGGAGACCGGCGTGCCCGCCGTCTGCTTGAATCGAATGCGGGCCGTCCTGAAGCGCGTCTCCGCGGCCTTCATCAGCGCGCTGCGGTAGTTGACCCGCTGCTCAGCCAGGGTCGCACCAGGAGTGTTCGCGGGGACGCCAGCGAGGGCGTTGATGATCCCATCCCAATCGGCGGCTTCGTAGTAGGCCAGCCGATAGGCGTCGTCGAGCAGGGTGCCATTGCCGACACGAGTGTGGAGCGCCTGCACCATGGGGTAGTAGCCGCCTGCGATCGCGGCCGCCTCCACCGCGAACCGGAAGCGCTTCTTTCCCAGCGTCGTGAAAGAGCTGTCGATGTCCACCGCAGACCAGAAGGCGGCGGAGGAGCCCTCGAACTCGAGCGCCTTGTCGATGAAGGCGTTGCGCTCCGTCGCGGCGATCGCCGCCCCCGGGGCGTTGTCGACCAATGTGCCCAGCCGCAGCTTGCCCGCGGCGGTGGAGCGGAGGGCTGCCCGCGCTGCGGTCTTGAGGGCCGTCATCGTCGCGGTGACGTTCGTCGCGTTCGTGTGGGTCCCCGAGACGAGCCGGTCACTCGCGGCCTCTTCCAGCATGCGGCGCAGCATCGGAAGTGGGTGCCGAAACACGTCGTCCGCAGTCGCCCCGACCCCCTTCATCATGAAGGCATAGAAGATCTCCGCGGGGATCGTCGGCATCTGGACGTTGAGCTTGGCCGCGCTGACGAGCACATCGATCTCGTCACGCGCCTCGACAGTCTGCGTCGAGAGAAAATCGATCTGGGGGGAGGTCATCGTGTCGAGCGCGATGCCACCGCGTACCGCGCCTACCGCGCTGTTGACCACACTGTACCGAACGTCGCCCGTGTACCGGGCGTTGGTCGTGCCCTTGATGAGCAAGTCCAACGTGATCCGGGGAGCCGCCTTCCCCACCGTCGCGCGAGCGGCCTCGACGCCCAAGACCATCGCCTTGACGATGAGATCCGGGCCCAGCGTCCCCTGAGGGTCAAAGGCCAGCCGGTAGCGACCATTGCTCGCCGACGTCGCTGTCACCAAGGTGTCCGTCTCGCTCACGGCGCCGGCGACGAGGCTGCGCTTGAACAACTTGATGGTCACCCCCGCCACGGGCCCAGACTCCATATCGGCGACGAGCCCTTCGATGATGTAAAGAGGCGTCGAGGCGACGCCGATGGGCCGGTTTACGTTCACCTCGATGCGGCCGTCCGAGCTTCGCTTCGCGTTCCACCGATTGGTCTTCTCCGTCGAGGCGAGGACGTTGCCGCCGAGGCTCGCCCGGAAGTACACAATGGGTGTCACGTCCCCGAAATAGAGGGCGATCTGCTCGTCGCCGATCGTGATCTCGAAGTACCCCTGCGCGTCACTCACCGCCGCCGCGATGACGTCGGCTACCCGGCCGCGTAGGTCGAGCGCCTCCACGCGCACGCCCGCGACCGGTACCTTCGTCCCCTTGTCCCAAACGATGCCTGCATAGCGATTGGTGGCCATGGATTGTCCTGTCGGGCTGGGGTCAGATCTCGATGAAGATGACGGTGGCGTGCAGACCGAAGGTCTGACCCGAGGCGACCGTGTCGACGATGAAGCGAATACCGAGCGTCTCTTGCGGCGAGCTCCGCAGGACGATGGGCTTGCCCCAAGCATCCGCGTCGTAAACGAACGAGTCACGCATGTCGCAGCGGACCGCGACCGAGATCAGGTCCAATCCCCCTGTCAAGGCGAGCGCCGTCCCGCCTGTCCCGGGGATGAGCGCAGTTTCCGACGCAGTGTCGGCGGCGTCGAAGGGCTGACAAGTGACGTTCGTGCTGCTACCGGTCGGCGCGTTCGGGCTACGGCAGATGATGATGCGGCCATCTGCCGCATTGGCAGCGGCGAGCCCGTGATAGCTCACGATGATCCTCTGCACCTCGATCCGCTTCGTCGTCGAGCGCAGCATCATCAGCCAAGTCGTAGCCCCCGCCGTCGCAACGGAGGGCTTCGATACGCTCGGCGACACGAAGCTGAACATCGCGCCTCCGCCGCGGACTGCGCGGTTCGCCAGCACCCCTCCCGAGCCCGCGCCCTGGACGGAGAAAACGCCGCCCGCGGGCGCTCCGGACGCGCCCGCGCCGACCACGATCGGCCGCCCCGTCGCGTCGCCCTGGGCGAGCACGGGCGTCGTGTCGGCGAGGAGTGCCAGGTGCGCGACCGTCCGCTCTTCGCCTGCCTGCTGCGTGGCGCTGGGCGCCCCACCCGTCACCGCCGCCGCCCCCGGAGCGCTCCACACCTGGAGCATCAAGATGCCTCCCGTGACCGTCGCGCCCGTCGACTGCACGGTGAGCTCGAACGCCGTGACCGGGCGACCTCGAACGGAGAGGGCGAGCGCGTGGATGACGCCGGACGCCGTGGTCCTGTGCGCCTCGCTGAGCCGGACCGTCTTCAACAAGACGCGGACGTCGTTCAATCGGCCATAGAGCCGCAGCACGACGAGCGGCTCCCATGCGGTGGGCGTTCGGAGCCACACATCGCACGCGTTCGCGTGTCCGACCGCGTTCAAGATCGTCGTCTCCGTGGCCGTGGCCGAAACGGCCTCCGCCTCCACGAGCCGCGGCGCGGACACATCCACTGACTCTTCAGCTCGAATCATCGTCGAAAGCTCCAATCTCGAGACAAAGTGGTCCCCGCCGGACGCGCCGGTTCATTCAGAGGGGCTGAGCCCCTTGCGTTTCGCGTATCCGCCCAGTCCTCAATCCGATGGAGGACGGATCTCGCCTATCCGTTTGGCTCGCGCATTGTGCGTCGAGTACGCACGCGCTCACGCGAGCCCCTTTCCCCTATATGCCCCTCTCGTGAGAAGACTGGGTAGCGGCCTCGAGCGCCTCGCGCAATGGATTTCTGAATTGTTACGATTTGTTTACCGGCGGCCGCCAGTGCGTTCATCAATTTCGACGAACGCATTTGTATAGGTCAATGGACACGAGGCGCTTCCTACTCCGGGCGGAACTCGCGGCAGACTCCCGTATCGGTACTTCCTCACCGCTCCGGTCTTGTCCCCACCACCTCTGCGCGAAGCTCCCTCTCGTACCGCCCGAGCGCGGTCTCGGCGCTCTTGTGGATGGTCCGGGCCTCGCGGTCGGGGATGCCGTGCTTCCTCGCAGCGGCGGAGATGCTCATCCCTCGGCGCCGACATCCCACATGAAGGCGCCGACGGTGGGGTCAAGCTTGTTCAATGCTGCGCGGATGGTTGCGCGGCGCGGCTCGGTGGCGATGAGCTCTTCGGGGGTGGCGGGGGTCGCGAGGATGGCGATGGCGGTCGCGCCGAGGGTGGGGTCGCGGAGGCGCGCTTGGCGCTCTGCTTCGGTCTCGTTGAGTGGGTCGCCGAGCGACGCTCTTCGGCAACGACTATGAAGAGGTCCGCGGCGCCATTGGCTATCTCCGCTTCCGCGAACACGATGCGGAGCAACTGGCGCCGTCCCTATGGGCGGGAAGGAACAATCGGAGGCGTCCTTCGGCGCAGGATGGCCCGGCCCGGCCCGCGACCCCAGTGAGCCCGGCCGTGGCGCCGGTCGCGGTGCGCTCGACGGCCTTGGTCATCGCGGAGGGCGCGGACCGACAGTGCGGCAGAGGAAGGTGCGCGTCGACGAGGTCCTGGACTGCTGTCGCCGTGCCCTGCAAACGCGGCGTCTTCCCTCTTGCCTCCCGCGGTTCTCTCAATCCCAAGGTTGCCAGCACCGGCAAGCGCCGCCGGGTGGCGCCGACATTTTCGCTAGCGATTCCAGGTTCGCCCGGTCGCCCCGCTATTCTTCATCTTCGCAGCTCGCCCACCGAGTGATACGAGGTCGAGCCATTGTCCTCGGGAGCCAGTCCAGCGATGGAGAACGAGCGGGCGGCGCGGGTGTTGGCGGAGGTCTTGCGGACATTGCCGCTCGGGGCCGCCTTGTTCGATCGGGACATGCGCTACCTCGCGCACAACGAGGCCTGGCTCGACGCGCACGCCGAGCCTCGCGGGAGGAACCTCGTCGGAGAGGTGCACTACGAGGTGTTCCCCGAGATCCCGAAGCGGTGGCGGGACGTGCATCGGCGGTGCCTGGCCGGGGTGACGGAGCGCTCCGCCCGCGACACGTTCGTCCGCGCCGACGGCCGCCGCGAGCACCTCACGTGGAGCGTCTCGCCCTGGCGCGCCGAGTCCGGTGAGGTGGGCGGCCTCGTCATCTACGCGGAGCCGGTGACGGCGCAGGTCGAGACGGAGACGCGCCTCGCCGAGCGGGAGGACATGATCCGCGATCTCTTCGAGCAATCACCGATCGGCCTGAACCTGTGCCGGATGGATGGCCTGTGGCTGGAGAGCAACCCCGCCTTTCTGAACATCATCGGCTACAGCCGCGAGGAGGCGGACGGCGGCCTGACGTATTGGCAGCTCACGCCGCGAAAGTACGACGCCGACGAGGCGGTGCAGCTCGAGACCCTCAAGAGCCAGCGCCGATACGGACCTTACGAGAAGGAGTTCATCCGCAAGGACGGCCGGCTCGTCCCCGTGCGTCTCAACGGCTTCTTGGTCCACCGCGACGGCGAAGACTTCATCTGGTCTCTCATCGAGGATCTGACGACGCAGCGACAGCTGGAGGCGCGCCTGGAAGAGGAGCGGGCGAAGTCGATCCACGCGACGAAGCTCGCCGTCATGGGAGAGATGGCCGCGAGCTTCGCCCACGAGATCAACAATCCCCTCTCCATCATCGACGCCTACGCGTTCAACATCGAGCAGGCAGGGAGGCGCCCCGATCCGACGCTGCTCGCCGAGGGGGTCTCCGCCATCCGCGACTCGGTGCAGAGAGCGGGGAAGATCGTCCAGAGCTTGGGGAAGTTCGCCCGGCAGAGCTCGGACGAGCCGCTCGTGTCGATCTCGCTCGCGAGCCTCGTCCAAGAGTCGCTGGACCTGTGTCGGGCGCGGCTGCGAACGAGCGGCGTCAGCGTCCTCGTCGACGCGAAGACGCCGCTCGAGGTGCGCGGCCGCGCGATCGAGCTCTCCCAAGTCCTCGTGAACCTCATCAACAACGGCTTCGACGCGGTGCAGACGGCCGAGGACAAGTGGCTGCGGATCGCGGTCACGGAGGGCCCCCACGCGATGGCGGAGATCTCCGTCGAGGACTCGGGCCCGGGCGTCCCGGGCGATCTCGCGGAGCGCATCTTCGAGCCGTTCGTGACCACGAAGCCCGCGGGGGCGGGGACGGGGCTCGGCCTGAGCATCAGTCGGAGCATCATCGAGCGCCTGGGCGGCACGCTCACCCTCGATCGCGCAGGACCCTTCACCCGATTCGTGGTGGCTCTGCCCAGGTGTTGAACGATGGCCAGCGTGGTGGTGTACATCGATGACGAGCCGGCGCTCTGCCGCATCTTTCGGCTGATCTTGTCGCGGCTGCCCGCCTGCGAGGTGGTCACCTTCACCGATCCGAAGGCAGCCCTCGCGTACATCCGCGAAAACCCCGTCACCGTCGTGGTCTGTGACTACCGGATGCCGGATTTGAATGGGCTGCAGGTCCTCGACGCCATCGAGAAGAAGATCCCCTTCTTTCTCGTGTCGGGAGATCTCTCGGTCAAAGCGCTCGCCGGGGACGACGCGCGCGTCACGGGCGTTCTCACGAAGCCTCTCCCCCCCGAGCGCCTCGTCGACCTGCTCCTCCCGATGATCCCCGTCCGCGCGTAGCGTCTGTCGTCCGGAGGGCTGATGCAGCCCTCCCCGCCTCCGGGTTCGAGCGCGCGCCGCGCGGGGCCGAGAAGTCGGTTTCGCGTTCCTCGAAACCTCCCGCGCCATCGCGGGGCTCTGTGGCTTCGTGTGTGTCAGGAATGCGAACGGTGATTTAGGCTGCGCGGTCGTGAAGGTCGCGGCGAACGGGATCGAGATCGAGGTGGAGGACGAAGGACGAGGGGAGCCTCTCGTGCTCTTGATGGGGATCGGGGCCCAGCTGGTGCTCTGGCCGGAGGAGCTCTGCGCGATGTTGAGGGGGCGAGGGTTTCGGGTGATCCGAATGGACAACCGAGACGTGGGGCTCTCTTCCTATCTGCGCCACCTGCCGGTGCCGGACCCTCGGAAGGTGCTGCTGCGGGCGGCGCTGGGGCTTCGCGTGGACGCGCCCTACACGCTCGAGGACATGGCCGCGGACGTGGTCGGGGTGATGGACGCGCTGGGGGTCGAGCGGGCGCACGTGGTGGGCGCTTCGATGGGCGGGATGATCGCGCAGACGGTCGCGATTCGATTTCCGGAGCGGGTGGCCGCTCTCACCTCGATCATGTCGACGACGGGGCAGCGTCGCTACACGCTGCGGACCAAGCCGGGCGCGCTCTCGGCGCTGCTCGGGCGGCCACCGCGAACAAAGGAAGAGGCGGTCGACCGGATGCTCACGACGTTCCGCGCGATTGGGAGCAAGACCCTCCCGCGGAGCGAAGACATGCTGCGGTCGATCGCGGAGCGCTCCTTCGACCGGGGGACGAACCCGGCCGGCTTCGCTCGCCAGCTCGCGGCGATCGTGGCGAGCGGGAGTCGAGCGGAGGGGCTTCGAGGGCTCCGCGTCCCTGCCCTCGTCATACACGGCTCGCAGGACCCTCTGATTCACGTGTCGGCGGGACGGGCGACGGCGGCCTTGATCCCGAACGCTCGCATGCTCGAGCTCGCGGACATGGGCCACGACCTCCCTCCGCCGCTGTTCCGGCAGATGTCGGACGCGATCCGCGAGGTGGCGGCGTTTTAGATTGTTCGGGGTGAGGCTGCTCGAGTATGTCGAAGGGGAGTGAGCGGCGCAGACCGTTCGCTCCGTTCGTGCGGCGAGGCCACGAGCCTCAGGGAAGCCGGTGAGAATCCGGCGCGGCCCCCGCCACTGTCATCGGGGACGAACGCGGCACATGACCACTGGGCTCGACGTCGAGGGCCTGGGAAGGGGCCGCGGGAGGATGATCCGAGAGCCAGGAGACCGGCCGACCGAGCGATCTTGCGACCACGAAATCCGGCGCCGGGGAAGGCGCCGCCGAGGTGATCATGCGCGCTCGATCGTTCTATGGTTGTTCCATCGTCGTCCTCGCCCTCGCGAGCTGCACCGACGAAGGTGAAGGCGACACGTCCACGAGCACCGGCAGCGGGCTCGCCGGCACGGGGGGGACCGGCGCGGGTGCCTCCGGGGGCGGCGGCAACACGCCGTCGGGCGGAGGTGGTCAGGGCGGGCAAGGCGGCGGCGCGGTCACGTGCTTGCCTGCCTCCGAGAGCGCTCCCTTCTTCACCCTCGAGCGCACCGACTTCTGCGTCGTCGAGAAGCTCACCGCGGCTGGCCTCGATCTGCCCGGCTACGGGACGACGCCGACGTGGGGCGCCCACGACGGACCTCTGACCTTCGAGCCCACCGAGAACGGCGTCCGCGTCTCGCGCTGGAGCGAGACGCAGGCGGGCGTGCTGACGGCGGTCGCGACGGACGTGACCGTGCCCGGCGTGCCGGCGGACGCGTTCTGGGGGACGACGGCGGTGGACGTGAGCGCCCCCATGGGCGACGCGTGCCCGGACGAGGGCGTGCTCGTGCTCGGATGGACGGGCGCGGACTTCCAGAACGACGGGGCCCTCGTGCGGATCGCGAACGGGGCCGCGACGTCGCAGCTCGCGGCAGGGCTCTTCGGCCTCGCGGCGCGAGGAGAGCGCCTCTTCTTCACGGGGCTCTCGGAGGTGGGCGGGCCCACCGACGGGACGCTCGCCCTCTACGCCGCCGACGCCCAGCCCGCGTGCGAGAACCCCGCGTTCGCGAGCGGCGGCGCGATCGACGCGTGGGGCCTCGCGACAGGTCCGGTCGCCTTCGATCCTTCGGGGAACCTCTTCGCGATCATGACCGACTTCGGCACCGGCACGCAGGAGATCCGCGGCTTCCCCGCGGGCGCGATCGACGCCGGGGATCCGCCGGTCGAAGGCACCCCGATGGCGACGCTCGACGGCTACGGAGACGCCCTCGCCGCCGTCGCCCCCGCCGGCGGGCAGCCCGGCCTCATCGTGCTCCAGCCGAACGCGAACGACGGCTCCCACGAGGAGATCATGTCCGTCGCGTACGACATCACCCAGGAAGGCTTGTCGGCCGGAGCGACCGCGCCGTTCGCGACCGTGACCGTCGACGACGACAACGCGGTCCTCTTCATCGACCCGCTCGGGCGGCTCTGGATGGGCTTCTCGCGCGGCGGACCGGACGATCCGGTGGCCACGTTCTTCGTGCTCGATCGCGCGCCCGCCGGGACGTGAGAGGCGCGAGGGGGCGGGTGGCCGTTCTCCGCGGCCTCCCGCCGTGATACGAAATTCGTAGGGTCGATGAGCTATCTCACGCTCGACGCGGATCGGCTGGTGCGCGACGCGGTCGACGCGTACCTCGAGGGGCGCCTGCGTCCCGCGAGCGGCGGCGACTGCGTCTACGCGACCCGCAACAGCCAGTACCGCGTCGTCGAGGGAGAGGTCCAAGAGGCGAGCGACACGAGCCTCATCGGCGCCGAGCTCGTGGGGTGGCTCGTGGAAGAGCTCGGACAGCCTTTGATCGAGCCTCGCTGGCGCCCGTACGCGCGGGCGATCTTCGTCGAGCGCCGGTCGAGGCACGTCGTGGTGACTTCGCGCACGCTCACCCGGAACACGATCTCCGGGGACGTCCCGCCGGTGCCGCAGCTGCGGAGGATCCCCAGTGTGATCCCGCCGAGCCCGCCGATCCCCGTCTTGAAGTCGAGCTCGCCGCCGCCGGCGATGGAGGGCTCGCCGACGCCCTTTCGGGTGAGCGCTTCGCTGCGGGATCAGGCCCTCGCGCTCGAGGCGCGCTCCCCCGTCCCCGCCCTCGTCGCTCTGGAGGAGCCGCCGCCGGAGAGCGGGCGCGCCCTCGCCCCCGACCCCAGGCTCGCGCGCGACGCGGAGGCGCAGGAGCGGCCCACCGCGCGGCCTCCCTCCGACGAGGCGACCGTCGCGGCCGACCGATCCTCGTACGAAGAGCTCCTCGAGCAGTCGCGCACGCCGAGCTGGTCGGGCGACGCGCGCGACCTCGGTCGAGCGGCGATCCCCAAGGCCCCGCCCGTGCCACCCCCCGCCCCGACGCGACCGGTCGTGTTGCCGCCGCCGGCGCCGACCCGCGTCGGAGACTCGCGCGCCGCCGCGGGGCGCGAGGCGCTGCCCTCCGACTCCGACGAGGAGAGCGGCGACGATCTCCTCCTCGAAATGGACGAGGAAGAGCAGCGCTGATCGGCACCATGGCAAGGATCCTCATCACGGGCGCCGCGAGCGGCATCGGTCGACACCTCACCGCGAGGCTCTCGCGAGCGGGCCACGCCGTCGTCGCCACCCACCGAGATCAGGACGCGCTCGCGCGCGCGATGGCCGAGGAGCGCGTCGGGGACTCGGTCTCGTCGACCTTCCTCGACGTGACGAGCGAGGGGGACTGGGAGCGCGCCTTCGACTTCGCGGAGGAGCGCTTGCGGGGCGTCGACGTGCTCATGAACGTGGCGGGGGTCCTCGCGCCGGGGTTCGTGGTCGACGTCACCGCGCGTGACCTGGACGCGATGCTCGACGTGAACGTGAAGGGGGTCGTGCTCGGCACGCGAGAGGCGGCCCGGCGCATGATCGCGGCGAAGAACCCCGGCCACATCGTGAGCTTCGGATCGCTCGCGTCGCTGTCGCCGGTGCCGGGGCTCTCGATCTATTGCGCGAGCAAATGGGCGGTTCGCGGCTTTTGTCTCTCCGCGAGCGTCGAGCTCGAGCCGCACGGGATCGCGGTGAGCCTCGTGTGCCCGGACGCGGTGGAGACGCCGATGCTCGATCTGCAGCGCGGCCGCGAGGAAGCGGCCCTGACGTTCTCGGGCGACCGACCGCTCACCGTCGACGAGGTCGGGCGGGCGGTCGAGGAGCAGGTGCTCCCGCGCCGTCCGCGCGAGATCACGATCCCGACCGGCCGCGGGCTCCTCGCGCGCATGGGGGGGATCGCGCCGGGGGCGAGCAAGGTCCTCTATCCGCTCCTGAAGAAGAAGGGCCTCGCCGCCCAGGAAAAGTCCTGGCCCAAGCCGTGAGCGCGGCCGCGAAAAAGCCGGCGCGGTTGGGAACTTGGTCGGGGTCCCAAGGTCCCAGTGGCATGCGCGTGACCGCGGCCTGGTCTTGGCTCGTCCTCGTCGCCATCGGTTGCGGCGCGGGGAGCGGCTCGGTGGAGCCTCCGCGGCGCGCGGAGGGCGCGCGCTCGGCGACCGTCGCCACGCCGCCCGCGCCCGAGGCATCGACGAGCCCGACCCTCGAAGCCGCGCCGCCCATCGATCCGCTGAAGGACCGCATCGACGAGAAGGCCGCGCTCGATCGCGGCGCCGCCCTCGCGGCGTTGAAGGCGGCGGCGCCGAGCCGGTTCAGCGCCGATCACGGCTCGTACTTCGCGGCGCACCCGGTGAGCCCAATCGAGCTCCAGCGCGTGCTCGCGACGTTGACGGGGCCGTGCCTGGACCAGAAGGATCGAGAGGCGAGCGCGTGCGCCGCGATCCGAGAGGGGAAGACGGAGGGAGCGAAGCTCGTGCTCCCCCTCGTCGAGCTGCTCGGCGAGCTCGCGCCGCTGGAGCCGGGCGCGACCCCGGCGACGCGGCTGCTCGTCGCCCTCGGCGCGCGGGGCTTCTACCAGGCCGACATGGCCGTCGAGCGCATCCTCGAGCGGCGGTTCGCGGCGCACTTGGGGCCCTGCGCTCCGCCGACCGCGGAGGAGATCACGCGCGCGAGCGAGACCCTCGATGACTACGTGGTCGTGGCGGTCGACGGGGCGGTGCGGGCGCCGACGGCGAAGGAGCGAGCGGATCTCGCGTATCTCTGCGCGTCGATCGGCGACGCTCCCGCGGACATCGGCGCCGGAGCCATCGCGCCCGCGTCCAAGCTCGCCGCCGACGATCCGGCGGTGGTGCAGCGGAATCGGATTCGGGCCGGGATGCAGGAGGCGATGCTCGTCGGCGATATCACCGCCTACGTTCCGCTCGCGGATCAGTACCTGCGATCGCTCGGCTTCCCCGGCGCGGTGCGCGCGAACGAAGAGGGCGACGAGCGCTGGGGCGGGCTCGGCCTCTCGTACGTGATGCGGGACTACGCGAAGGCGGCGGAGATCCTCGGCAAGCACGAGGTCGCCGAGCAGCTCTACCGCGACGCGCGCCCCGGCGGCGGGATGTGCGGCACCTCGACCGACTCCCGACGCGACGATCAGCGCGAGGGCGCGATCCGCGCCGCCGAGCAGCGGCTCGGATGCCGGCGCGCCCTGCTCGACCGGCTCGCGGGGACGACCTTCGATCCGTATGAGCACTACGGCACGAAGCGGCTTTCGGAGGCGGGCTTCGACGTCGCGCGGCTCTATCGAGGGGCGTTTCTTTCGTTGGGGCGCGACCGAGAGCAGGAGCTGCGGACGCGCCTGCAGTGCTCCGCTTTCGCTTCGACCGCGCTCCCTCGCCTGGAGCGGCGCGGGCCCGAAGCGTTCGGCGCGCGGGTGGACGCGATCGCGGGCCTGGCGCGCACAACGGGCAGAGGCTCGATCGAAACCCTGCTCGCGATCGCAGAGACGGAGCACGAGGTCCTCGCCCCTCACGCCCTGGAGGTTCTCGGGGAGCTCTTGATGGATCTCGGGAACGAGCCCTGCCGTGAAGGCTCGGGGAGGATGCGGCGGATCCGGTCGCGCCATCGGAACATCGCCTCGCTCCAGGACGTCTGCGCCACCGTCGTGGATGAGAAGACGGTGGCCGGGATCGTCGGTCGAATCGCCAAGCTCGCGACCTCGAAGCGGCCGGCGATCCGGGAGGCGGTGGCCCGCGCCCTCGGAGACATCGCGTCCCCGAGCGGAAAGAAGACGCTGAGCACCCTCGCGCGCGACGCGTTCGATGTCGGGGGCCAGATCTGCACCTCGACGGGGAAAGGTCCGTCCGTGTGTCGTCCGAACCGGCCCGTACGGGAGGCGGCGACGAGCGCGCTCGAGGCGATCCGCGACCGCGAGAAGCGCATCCGAGAAGAGCGGCGCGGTCGCTGACCAACCCCTGCCGCGAGGGCCCGGTCGGGCGTGCCGGGCACGTGCCGGCACCGTGCCTGGCACCGCCGGCTCGAGACCGCCCGATCCTCGGGGCTTTGATCCCCGAGCCGCGATGGCCCGTCCGGTGCAATCGCGCTTCCCCATGGTCAACCAATCGCTCCGGCACGAAGTCCTCTCGGAAACGCTCGCCGCCGTCGCGGACATCAGCCCCCGCGGGCTAGGCGCGAACGCGCGAAGCCACCTCGCGATGGACCTCGCCATCGACACCGATCGCCGCATGCGGCTCGGAGCGCTGCTCTCTCGCCGCCTCGACGTGCGCGTCCCCCCGGAGCGGCTCGACGGCGCGGCGCGCGTGACCGACGTGGTCGATCGGATCCTCGAGATCTACGAGGAGCGCGGCAGCATCGTGTGGGGTGGCTCCTCCGCGTGAGGTCCCGGAGGGCGCGCCTGGTAGCATGCGCGGATGGCGGTCACGGATCGTGCGGTCGAAGAGACCCTCGCGGCGCCCCCCAAGGACGCGAGGTTCGTTCGAGTCCGCGCGCTCGCGCTGGAGGTCGTGGAGGGCCCCGACGCGGGGCGCTCGGTGCGCGCCGATCGTCCGGTCTTCGTGATCGGGACGGGCGAGGGTGCGGATCTGAGGCTCACCGACTCGGCGGTGTCCCGCGAGCACGTGCGCCTCTCGCTGCGGGAGGGAGGGGTGCTCCTGCGCGACGAGAGCAGCAAGAACGGCACGTGGCTCGGCTCGGTGCGGATCGCGGAGGCGCTCATCACCGCGAGCACGGTGGTGTCCCTCGGGGGCACGCGCATCAAGGTCCACCTCGATCCGGATGCCATCGATCTCCCGCTGAGCTCCGCCACCACGTTCGGGGAAGCGCTCGGCGAGTCGGCGGCGATGCGGCACGTCTTCGCCGTCCTCGAGCGGGCGGCCGCCTCCGACGTGACGATCCTCCTCGAGGGAGAGAGCGGCGTCGGCAAGGAGGTCCTCGCCCGCTCCATCCACGCGACGTCGCCCCGCGCCGAGGGGCCATTCATCACGGTGGACTGCGGAGCGATCCCGGCCACGATGATGGAAGCGGAGCTGTTCGGCCATCAAAAAGGCGCGTTCACGGGGGCGGTCGACGCGCACGCAGGGTTCTTGGAGCAGGCGGACGGGGGGACCCTCTTCCTGGACGAGATCGGCGAGCTCCCGCTCGACCTCCAGCCGAAGCTTCTCCGCGTGGTGGAGCGACGAGAGGTTCGGCGCGTGGGGGGTCGCGACGTCAAGCGCGTCGACGTGCGCGTCGTGGCGGCGACCAATCGGCGCCTCTCGGAGGCGGTCCGGCGCGGAGAGTTCCGCCAGGACCTGTTCTACCGCCTGGCGGTCGCACGGGTCGTCGTCCCGCCCCTGCGCGATCGAAGAGAGGACGTCGTCCCGCTCGCGAGGGCGTTGCTCGCGCGAACGGTCCAGGACGAATCAGCCGAGATCCCCGCGGATCTCGCGGCGATGCTGGCCTCCTATCGATGGCCGGGGAACGTCCGCGAGCTGCGCAACGTGATCGAGCGCTACGCGCTGCTCGGCATCCGCGACGCGGCGATGCTCTTCGACGCGCGCGCTCCGACGGGAGGCGTCCCCGACGACACCGTCGACCTCGGGAGCCTGCCGTATCAGGAGGCGCGCCGGGGCGCGGTCGCTCGCTTCGAGCGCGACTACGCCAAGGCGGTGCTCGCCCGCGCGAACGGCGTCGTCTCGCGCGCCGCGGAGCTCGCTGGGATCGCGCGGCCGAGCTTCTATCGGATGCTCGGCCGATCGAAGGGCAAAGAGGAAGACGGCTAAACGAGCGAGCGCAATTCTCGATCAGAGGGCCTCGCGCGCTTCGGTCATTGGATCTGGTAGCAGGCTGCTGAAAAAGCCCCCGATCGAGCGTTGCGCTCGCGCATCAAGAACCTCAGAACGTGCCGATGAGGGCCGCGCCGCCGGCGCCGGGGACGATCCAAGGGGCGATCGACGTCGCGGCCGGCTTCGCCGGCGACGGGGGAGAGGTGGCCGCGTCGACGATCCACACCACCGCCCCCGCGACCACGGCCGCGAGCGTCACCCCGAGCGCGACGTTCGTGCCCAAGCGGAGGTCGTAGAACCGATCGGCGGACTCGCGCGTGGGCGCCTCTTCGAAGCTGCTCTGCGCGTCGACGGTGAGCCCCCCGAGGACGCCCACCACCACCGCCCCGGCTCCCGCGATCCCGAAGGAGATCCACGTCCCGAGGGGGACGAGCGGGCGCGGAGGAGGCTCGACCTTCTTGTTCGGATCCTCCGGGGTCACGTCGACGCTCCGCGACGCCCCGGCCGATAGATCCACCGGGATCGACCGGGACGCGCCCGTGTCGGGGTCGGTGGCGACGATCTCGTGGTGGCCCGGCGCGAGGTAGCGCGTCGCGGGGGCGACGATCGGATCCGACGCGTCGACGCGGACGCGCATCTTCGCGGGCCCGATCAGGTCGACGCGCGCGACGCGAGGCGCGAGGGCGGCGAGCCGCTTGTTGGCCTCGGCGTGGAAGCTCGGGTCGGGGTGAGGGATCTCGATCGCGCGCGCGCAGGCTTGGGCGGCCCGCGCGAAGTCACCAGCCTTCTCCCACGCCTCGGCCGCGTTCAGATAGGCGCTCGGGTGAGGGGCGAACGTGCCCGCGAGCTCGAACGCGACCGCCGCCTTCTCGAACTCCTTTCGAGCGAAGGCGACCTCTCCCTGCTGGAAGCTCTCCGCGGCCCGGCGCTCGTCCTCGGGCGTCGCCATCGCAATGCACGGCCAGAGCGTCCATGCGAACGCGATCCCGAGCGCGAGCAGCGCGGGCTCGCCAACCTTTCGACGGTCGGTCATCGACGGTACGGGCTCTTGTACATCGGCCCCTCGGCCGACGTCGATGGCTCCGCCGAGGCGCCGGGCCCCGCCGCGCTCGCGGCTGCCGTCGCGGAGGACGACCCGCGGGGAGACGCGCTGCGGAGGGCGGAGCCGGCGTGGGGAAGATGACCGGCCGAGGAAGAGCCGTCCGCGCTCGGCGCGCTCCCCGCCGAGCGGGCGCTCGCGTCCGCGGATGCGGGGGCGACCACGGGACCGGCCCCGATCGACGTACCCTCGACCGGCACCGTCGCCGCTCCGTCCGCGCGCGGCGCTCGGACCGGGTCGGTCGCCGGCCTCGAGAGCCGCGCGATGCCGAACGCGGACGCGGCCACCGCCACGCCGGTCACGACGATCGCGAGGGCGATCGAGCCTCGCCCGCGCGCGGCGGGGGCGCCGGGGCTCGAAGCGAGGCGGGGGTCGGAGACGACGTGCCGAGGCACGACGCTCGAGGTCCGCGTGCTCGTGAGCTCGCTCTTTCGTCCTCCCCGCACCGTCGCGTCTCGATCTCCCTCTTCCGATGGCGGGCTCGAGGTCGAAGAGGGGCTCGCGGGAGGGAGGCTCGATCGAGAGGCGCGGACGGCGACGCGTCGCTGCTCGATCTCCTCCTTGCAGAGATCGGCGACGAAATCCGAGACCTCGTCGGCGGTGGCGACGAGCTGCTCGGCGCGCGCCGCGGCCTCGAGGGCGCGCCGCATCTCCTCCGCGGTGCGGTAACGCGCGGCCGGATCGCGCTCCAACGCCCGCAGCACCGCGAGCGCGAGCGCATCCGGGATGGGAACGACGCTCCTCGGATCGGGGATCGCTTTGTCCTTCACGTTGAGGAGGGTGTCGACCGCCTCGTCGGCGCGGAAGAGCCGCTCTCCCGTGAGCGCCTCCCAGAGGACGATCCCGAGCGCGAAGAGATCGGAGCGGCGATCGGGCGGCAGGCGCTTGGCCTGCTCCGGCGACAAATACGAGAGCTTGCCCTTCACCTGGCCCGTGTCGGTGTCGTCGGTCACGCGGCCGAGGGCCTTGGCGATCCCGAAGTCGGTGATGCGCGAGACCCCGTCGAGGCCGACCAGGACGTTGTGAGGGGACACGTCGCGGTGCACGAGGTCGAGCGGGCTCCCCTCGTCGTCGGTGAGCTCGTGGGCGGCGTGGAGACCCGCGCACGCGTCCGCGATCACGCGGACGGCGACGCCGGGGGGGAGCCGCGGCGCCCCGAGCCCTTGCTCCTTCGCGCGCCCGAGCAGCCCCGCGATCGAGTCGCCTTCGACGTACGCCATCGCGAGGTAGAGGGTGCGCCCGTGCTCGCCGAGATCGAGCACCTCGACCGCGTTCGCGTGGTGGAGCTTCGCCGCGAGCCGCGCCTCTTCCAGGAACATCTTGCGGAACGACGGATCGGAGGCGTGCTCGGCGCGGATCATCTTGAGCGCCACGAGCCGGCTGAACCCGAGCTCGCCGTGCTGGCGCGCGAGCCAAACCTCCGCCATGCCCCCCCGCGCGATGCGCGTGACGAGCTCGTAACGGCCGAGCCTCTCGCCCGCCGTCTTTTGGAAGTCTGCGTCGCCGTCCCGCACGGTGGCCGCGCCAGTATATCGCCGCTGCCTGCCTTCGACGGCGACGACCGGGCGTGTACGATGACGACGTGCTCGTTCGCGGTCGCCTCGCGCACTCCAAAGCTCGCTTCCTCGGGACATGCGCGGCGCTCTGCCTCGCCGGGTGCCTGCTCACGATCGACGAGAGCCTGATCACGGAGGGCGGGGGCGGCAGCGGGCAGGGGGCGGCGCCTCAAGCCGGCGGCGAGCCGGGCGGAGGCGGCGCGGGAGGCGGCGCCGAGGCGCCCGGGCTCGCGCGCATTCTCTACACCGACGTCGAGGGCGGGCCAGGCGACGGTGGGAAGGATGGCCTGGGCGCCTTCGTCTCGATCGTGGGTCGAGGCTTCGGACAAGCGCAGGGCGCCTCCACCGTCACGATCGGAGGAGGGCTCGCGGGCGCGATCGTGTCCTGGTCGGACAACCGAATCGTCGCTCAGGTCGGGGCCGCGGCGGCGACCGGCGATCTCGTGGTCCACGTCGAGGGTGACGGCGCATCGAACGCGGTCCCGTTCGAGGTGAGGCCGGGCAAGATCTACTTCGTCGACGCCCTCGGGGACGACACCGGCGAAGGCACCTTCGAGGCTCCGTTCGAGACGGTCGCCCATTGCCTCCAGCAGCTCGCCCCCGGCGGCTTCTGCTACGTGCACGGCACGGTCGAGACTGACGCCTTCAACCTCGCCCTGCCCTCCTCCTCCCAGGTGACCGCCCCCAAGACGCTCGCCTCGTTCCCGGGGGAGACGGCGCTCTTCAGCGCGTCCTTCGGGAACGGGCTGGAGGTTTGCAACAACGGCTGCGGAAATGGAGAAGGGGCCTGGGTCTTCGCCGGGCTGCGGGTCGAGGCGCCTGCGAAGGGGCTCCGCACCCTCGGCGCGACGGGCGTCCGCGTCGCCGACACCGCCTTCGTCTGCAGCTCGGGCTCCGCGAGCGCGGACTGCGTCATGGTCGACGACGGCTCGTCAGCGGTGCGGATGTTCGGCCTCTCGGTCGCGGTCGCCAACGCCGACGGCCCGTCGAGCGTGACCGCGCTCTCGGTGGGCAGCGTGAGCGACGTCGAGATCGGGTGGAGCGCGATCCGCGGCCCCGGAGCCGGCCGCGGCATCGGGCTCAACGGGGTCTCCGACTTCGAGATCCACGACAACCTCGTGACCGACGTCTTGCTGATCGGGATCGATCTGAACGGCTTCGACGGCGACGCCGGTCGCGCGAGCCTCTACAACAACGTCGTGTACGGGGTCACCCAGAGCTCGGACACCTCCGCTTGCATGAGGGTGGGCAGCGCTTCGAGCCGGATGCCTCCCCCGCTGAGCCACAACACGCTCTTCGACTGCGGGCGTCCTTTGGGCGCGTGCCTCGACACGCGAGATGCGTCTGCCCTCGTTCGGAACAACATCTTCGTCCAGCCCGATCAGAGCGAGCTCGTGAAGATCGGCGGCTTCGCCGCATCCGTCGGCAGCGACAACCTCTTCCAAGGGGGCGGCGCGCTGCCCGCGCCATGGACGAACAACATCGTCGGCGATCCTGGCTTCGTCGCGCCGGAGACGGGAGACTTCCACCTCGGCGCGGGGAGCGACGCCAAAGACCGGGGCTCCCCGGTCGAGGTCGAGCTCGACCGCGACGGCTACCCGCGCGACGCGACCCCTGACGTCGGCGCGTACGAGCTCCACTAGAGCACCGATCCGTTTGAAAGCCGGCGCTTTCGCGCCATTTCACGCGTGATCCACGCGGCCTCGTCGCTCCGCTCCTCGCATGACTGCGAGTCGTGCTGTGGTGCTCACTCCTCGGGCGCGCGCCTCCCACGCAAATCGGCCTTCAAACGGATCGGTGCTCTAGCTAGCCTTGACCCGGCCGCGCGCGGAGGAGAGAGGCCCAAGCCGAGCTCGCTGCGACCGCTCACGCGGCGACCAGCCGTGCCCTCCGACGGATCTCCCCGCTCGCACAGCGAGGGGGGCAGGGGGGGTGAATTGGCAGCCACTCCGGTGCGGAGAGGCATGACGCCGACTTGTTCAGCAGCCTGCCAAGCGACCGTCTCCCGCCGCGCGACTGTCTCCCGCAGAGAGACACGTCGGCGCCCTCGTGGACGGGGAAATAGGGACGAACGGACTCGGCCCGCGCCTTGCGAAGACGGGCGTCGCCATGCGCACCGCCTTCATCGCTCCCCTCATCGTCGCCCTGTGCTTCGGCTGCGCCGCCGGGGACGATCCCGTGGCCCTGGGCGGAGGCGGCGCGGGCCAAGGGGGGAGCGACGCGTCGAACGGCGGCGAGGCTCACGGCGGAGCGGGCGTCGGCGGCGGCTTCGACGGCAATGGCGGCAACAACCTCGGGACGGAGTGCGTCCCGTGCTCCGCCGATTTCACCCAAGTCCTCGACTGCGACGGCAACGTCGTGAAGACGTGCCCCGACGATCAGCTCTGCGGCCTCGGTGAGTGCATGGCCCCTTGTGACGCGGCCGAGGTCAACAAGTCCTCGGTCGGCTGCGACTACTACGCGGTCGCGATGGACGCGATGGAGTCCGGCTTCGGCGGGTGCTTCGTCTCGTTCGTCGCCAACACCTCGAACGCGAACGTCCACCTCGACGCGGAGTGGAACGGCCAGGCGATCGACCTCGGGCTCCACGCCGCGATCCCGGAGGGCAGCGGCCTCGATATCGAGTACGTCCCCTACGATCCCGCCGTCGGCGTGCCGCCGGGCAAGGTGGCGATCCTGTTCCTCTCCAACGACCCTCAGTGGCACGGCACCTGGCGTGCACCGGCGGCGTGCCCCGTCCCCGCCGCGATGGGGCTCGACGCGCAGGTCCACTACGGGATGAACATCTCGACCGGCAAGAGCTCGGGCTTCCACATCACGACCGACCGGCCCGTCGTCGCCTACCAGATGATGCCGTTCAACGCCGGCTCCGCCGCGACGACGGGGGCGACGTTGCTCTTGCCCACGAGCGCGTGGGACACGAACTACGTCGCGGTCGGCGCGTATCGCGCCGCCGACTTCCAGGGACTGCCGATCCCCCCGACCACCGTCGTCGTCGCGAAGGACGACGACACCGCGATCACGATGCTGCCGAAGGTCGCCGTGCAAGGAGGCATCGGCTTCCCCCAGGGCACCGCCAACACGCCGTACACCTTCATCCTCGACAAGGGTGAGTTCGTCGAGTTCATCCAGACCGAGGAGCTCACCGGGAGCCCGATCGAGTCCGACAAGCCCGTCGGCGTCTTCGCCGGTCACATGGGCCTGCGCGTCCCGTGGGACAAGGGCTGGAGCGACCACGCCGAGCAGCAGCTCCCTCCCGTGCGATCCCTCGGGCACGAGTACGCCGTCGCGAGCTACCGCGATCGGGTCGAGGGTGTCCCCGAGCACCGCCATCACCGCATCGTCGGCGCCGTCGAAGGCACGACCCTCGTCTTCGATCCCCCCATCCCCGGCGCCCCCACCACCATCGGCCTCGGCACCGTCGCCGAGATCGAGAGCGACGAACCGTTCGTCGTGCGGAGCCAGGACGACGACCACCCGTTCTTCGTGTTCACGTACATGCTCGGCTCCGACGCCCTCGCCGAGCAAGGCGCGCCTCAAGGCTACGGCGACTCCGAGTTCCTCCGCCTCGTCCCCGGGCAGCAGCTGCTCTCGCGCTACGTCTTCTTCACCGATCCAACCTACCCCGAGACGAACCTCGTCGTCGTGCGACGGCGCGGCGAAGCCGGCTTCTCCGACGTCGAGCTCGATTGCCTCGGCGCCGTCGAAGGCTTCGTCCCCATCGACGCCGCCGACACCTACGAGGTCGCCCGCGTGGATCTCACCCGCCACGTCTGGGAGCCCCAAGGCAACTGCGACACCGGCCGCCGGGAGATGTGGTCCGACCAGCCCTTCGCGCTCTACGTCTGGGGTTGGGGATCGCCCGAGACCCGCGCCGGCGAGAGCGCGCCCTGCGACCTCTCCAAGCCCGACAACTCCTGCGACGTCAGCTACGCGTACCCCGCCGGCGAGAACGTCATCCCCATCAACACCGTCTACGTGCCCCCCGTCCCCGAGTGACGGCGACGCCGCAGACGAAGCCCCCTTCCCTTCTTTCCCGGAGCCGACGCCATGCCCCTCGATCCCCCGTGAGCTGGTTGCTATTATTTTCGTAGCGACGTATCGAGCGTTTGCGAGCCAAGGATAGGCTCACCTGCAGATCTGGTCGGTGACGCGCTTGGCGGAGGGGGCGGACATGGTGAGGACGAGGGCTTTGTCACCGCCGTGCGCGACCGTCATGCCCTCGCGGGCCTTTCGGGCGCGGGCGTTGGCGTAGTCCGGGGCGGGGGCGCCCAGCTCTCCCATGAGGAGGGCGCTGCCTTCACCGGCGACGAGGAAGCCCTCTCCGCCTTCGCCCAGGCAGCGATCGTTGATCGAGGTGCCGGCGCAGTAGGAGAGCAGGCTGGTGGTGCGCATGCCGGCGGCGACGATGGCGTTCTTGAGGGCGTCTTGGCTGAGGGACGCGACGGCCGGGCACGCGAGCACGAGCGCCGGGTCTTTCGGGGGCGGGGTCGCCGGGTCGGCGGGAGCGGCCGAGGGAGAAGGCGGGGGCGGGGTCGCGACCGCCTCGGGCTGCTGCTTCTTCGATCCCTTCTTCCCCGTCTTCGTGCTGCGAGGGTCGTCGGCGTGAAGGGCGAAGTAGACGCCGAGCCCGATGCCCGCGACGGCGAGCACGACGAGGAGGATGACGACCCCGAGCATGCCGCGCTCGCGGCGGACGGCGCTGGGCGGAGGGGGCCTCTGCACCTGGCCGGCGCTGGGCTCGGTGCGAACGACGCTGCCGGCGGGCCAGGGCGTCGGCGCCGCTGGGAAAGGCGCGGAGCCGATGCGCGACGCGTGGGCGATCAACGCGGCGCGCATCTCGCTCGCGCTCGCGAAGCGCTGCGACGGGTCGATGGCGACCGCCCGCTGCACGATCGGCCCGAGCGGCCCCGCCTCCACCTGGGGGGGGAGAGGGACGCGACCGCGCGAGACCCGGTCCTGGACGATCAACACCGGGCTCGTGTCTTCCGGGTAGAGCGGTCGGCCCGAGAGCATCTCCGCCATGACGATGCCGAGCGCGAACAGGTCGGTGGCGGGCCCCACGGGCTTTCCGAAGACCTGCTCGGGGGCCATGTAAGCGGGCGTGCCGAGCATCATCCCCGTCTTGGTGAGGCGCTGCGATTGATCCTCGGTCGACTTCGCGATCCCGAAGTCGAGCAGCTTGACGACCTCGGGCGCGGGGGGAGGAGGCCCGACGAGGTGGAGGTTCGCGGGCTTGATGTCTCGGTGGATCACCCCCGCGGCGTGGGCGACCTCGAGGGCGTCGAGGACTTGGGCGGCGATGGCGGCGACGCGGCGCGGATCCATGGGCCCGAGAGAGAGCGCCTGCTCGACGGATGTGCCCTCGAGGAGCTCGAAGGCGATGAAGAACGTCCGGCCGTCCGCGCCCGCGTCGAGGACGGCGACCACGTTGGGGTGTCGGATGCGCGAAAGGACATCGACCTCGCGTCGGAAGCGATGCTCTCCGCCGGCCATGTCGAGCACCTTGGCGGAGATGAGCTTGAGGGCGACGCTCTGGCCCGTGCGCTGGTCGAACGCGGAGAACACGGCCCCAAAGCCCCCTTCGCCCAGCATTCGAACCGTTCGGTAGCGGCCGGCGACGAGGCTTCCGATCGGGGTCGAAGCCGGATCTGGGCTCGTATCGGGGCCGGAGATCACGGGGCGTCCTGCAAGCCTACCCGCCGCGCTCGGGCGGTGCGACCCCCGAGACCCCGTGTCTTGCGACCCCGGAAGGAGGACGCTACCCTCCTTCGTACATCACTTCCGGGGGACCTATTGGCCGCCGCCGACCCGCTCCAGCAAGCCCAATCGAGCAATGTGCTCGGAAAATTCAAGCTCATCGCCGAGCTCGGGCGTGGCGGCATGTCCGAGGTCTACCTCGCGGTCGTGGCGGGCCCGGCGGGCTTCAACAAGCTCGTCGTCATCAAGCTGATCAAGGCAGAGCTCGCCGAGGATCCCGACTTCATCAACATGTTCTTGGAGGAGGCGCGGCTCTCCGCGCGCCTCAGCCACCCGAACATCGTCCAGACGAACGAGGTCGGTGAGGTCGGGGGCCGGTACTACATCGCGATGGAGTACCTCGAGGGCCAGCCTTACAGCCGGATCCTCCACCGCTTGGGGCGCGACCGCGGGCTCCCCCTCGGGATGAGCCTTCGCGTGTTGAGCGACGTGCTCTCGGGCCTCCAATACGCGCACGAGCTCGCCGACTTCGACGGCTCTCCGCTGGGCGTCGTGCACCGCGACGTGACCCCCCACAACGTCTTCGTGACGTACGACGGACAGGTGAAGGTCGTCGACTTCGGGATCGCGAAGGCGATGAACTCCTCGCACGAGACGCGGACGGGGATGCTCAAGGGCAAGGTCGGCTACATGGCCCCCGAGCAGGCCAAGGGAGAGCGCGTCGATCGGCGCGCGGATATCTTCAGCGTGGGGGTGATGCTCTGGGAGGCGGCGGTCGGGCGGCGGCTCTGGAAGGGCCTCAACGAGGTGCAGATCCTCCACCAGCTCCTCTCCGGGGAGATCCCGTCACCCCGCTCGATGCGGCCGGACATCTCGGCGCCCCTCGACGCGCTCATCATGAAGTCGCTCGCCAGCGATCGGGACAAGCGCCACGGCTCCGCGCAGGAGCTCCAAGGCGCCCTCGACGAGCTGATGGACTCAGGCAGCGAGCGCTCTACCCTCCGTGAGGTCGGGCGCCTCCTCTCGCAGACCTTCGACGAAGAGCGCCGCAAGCTGAAGGCGATCATCGAGCAGCAGGTCGCGAAGACGAACATGGTCGCGACGGGCATGTATCAACAGATGCAGCTGCCCGCGGTGGATCAGCCGCCCGCGTACACGGGCGAGCTCCGGTCGTTCTCGGGCAACAACCCCGGCTATCCGGGGCACCCGCAAGTCGGGAGCATCCCGCCCCAAGTCGCGCCGGGCACCGTCCCCCAGGCCGCGCTCGGGAGCGGCTCGCTCCCGCTGTTCGGACGGCCGACGTCGAGCTCCGTGCCCTCCGCGTCGACGGGGCAGCACCCGTACATGACGGCGAGCGGGCAGCACGCGGTCCCCGGCGCGCCGATGGGCGCGATGCCGGTTTCGGGCTCCCTGGGCGGGCACTCTCACTCGGGCTACTCCTACCCCGGCGCGCACATGACGGGCGGCCACCCGGTGCCGGTGATGGGCGCCGGGCAGCCTGGCTCCTACCCGGGCGCGGGCTCTCACCCGGGAGCGCGCGGCGCGATGCAGGGGATGGGCGTTCCCCGGATCGGCCCCGCCGCGACCGATCCGGATCACACGAGCCAGCCCTCCGTCTCGAGCTCCCTCGCCCACGCGAGCGTCTCGCACTCCCCTCACCCGAGCGCGATGCGCCCGCCGGATCAAGGCAACCGGCGGCTCACGATGGCTGCGCTCGGGGTCGCGGCGGCCGCGGGCGGCCTCGCCGCGCTCCTCTACGTGGGCCTCGGGCGCAACACCCCCGCCGCCGCGACGTCGAAGCCAGAGGCGGGCGCGACGAGCACCGCGTCCGGCGCAGCGCGCCCCGAGGAGAGCAAGACGGCCGAGTCGCCGAAGACGACGGAGCCGAAAGAGACGGCCCCCACCGCCGATGCATCCCAGAGCGCTTCCGTCGTCGCCGATCCGAACGCGAAGGAAGTGACGATCGACGTGAGGGTGAAGCAGCCGGACGACGCAGAGATTTTCCTCGACGGGAAGAAGGTCGCGAACGGCAAGCTGAAGACGACGATCCCGCGCGACGGCAAAGAGCACGAGCTCAAGGTGGACGCCCCCGGTTACTACCCGCGCACGCGGAAGATCAAAGCGGAGGAGTCCGGCATCGAGTGGACGCCGTCCCTCGACCTCGAACGGCGGGGAGGGCCCCCGGTCGTGAAGAGCGCGCCGACCGTGCTCGACACCGCCCCCGCCGGGCCGCGCCGCGACAAGAACGGCAAGATCATCCGCGACGTCGATCGCGACTATCCCGGCGGCAACTGATCAACCCCTGCCGCGACGGAGCTCGAAGAGCGCAGTCGCCTGGCAGGGGTCGGCGAGCGCGGAGCGCGCCGGGGGTCTGATCGGAATCCGCGACGAAGTCGGTGACTTCTTGCGGGCCCTGATAGACTCGTGAGCATGGGTGGCCTTCACCGGTGTCTCCGGGCCAAGCTCCTTCGGGCCGTGCGCATCTCGACCGTCGTCTGCGTCGCGACCGCGACCGCGACCGCCCTCTCGGTCCCGGTGTGGACGAGCACCGCGCAGGCGCAGCCGTCTCGAGCCGACGAGGCGAAGGCGCGGTACCTGAAGGGGGTCGAGCTCCACGACGAGGGCGACTACCAGTCCGCCCTGATCGAGTTCCGCCGCTCGTATGAGCTCGTCCCGAACTTCAACGTCCTGTTCAACATCGGGCAGGAGTACTTCCAGCTCGCCGACTATGCGAACGCGCTCCGCACCTTCCAGCAGTACTTGGACGAGGGCGGCAAGCGCATCCCCCCGAACCGGAGAGAGCAGGTCGAGCGGGACATCGACAAGCTGAAGAGCCGGGTCGCGACCGTGAACGTGAAGACCAACGTCGCGGGAGCAGAGCTGCGCGTCGACGACCAGCTCGTCCAAGCGAACATCCCCGGGCCGGTGATGATGAGCGCGGGCAAGCGGCGCATCGAGGTGTCGAAGCGAGGCTTCCGCGCCGTCTCTCGGACGGAGGAGCTCGCGGGGCAGGAGACCCGTGACTTGGTCTTCGAGCTCGTGCCGGAGGCGACCGTGGTCAACCAGGGCCAGGACGGGAACAAGCCCATCGTCATCATCGGTGACCGGCAGGTGGGCGGGCGCGACGAAGGCCCCCCGGTGGCGCCGATCGTGACGTGGTCCCTCACGGGCGGCTTCGTGATCGCGGCCGGCGTGTTCGGTGGGCTCGCCCTCGCGAATCAGAGCAAGCTCGACGAAATGAAGCAGGAGCCCAACCACACCGAGGCGGAGCTCGAGGAGTCCGGCAAGAACGTGCGCAACATGGCGATCGCGTGCGACGTGTTCCTGGGCGCCTCGCTCATCGGCGCCGGCCTCTCGATCTACTTCACCGTCGACGCGGTGCAGGCGAGCGATCAGCGGGCCCCGCGCGGCCCTCAGCCGATGCAGCCGATGCAGCCGCGACCGACGGCGAAGCTCGGCTTCGGTCCCGGCCGCGTCGACTTCTCGCAGTCGTTCTGATCGACCC
>JBGAID010000109.1:0-36512 GCA_044225865.1 Polyangiaceae bacterium
AGGGCGCCCTCGAGTACCCGCAGTACACCCGCCCCGCCGAGTTTCGCGGCGAGGCGGTGCCCCCCGTGCTCGTCTCCGGCGACCACGAGAAGATCGCCGCCTGGCGACGCGCGACCGCTCTCGAGCGCACCCGCGCCCGCCGCCCCGATCTCGCCCCGCGCCCGCCCCCCGAGGAGCCCTCCGAATGAACCCCGAGCGGCCCATCGCCGTCGTCCTCCTCCATCACCCCGTCCTCGATCGCGACGGCGGCGTCGTCACGACCGCCGTGACCAACCTCGATCTCCACGACATGTCGCGCAGCGCCCGCACCTACGGCGCCTTCGCCATGCACGTCGTTCATCCCATCGCCGCCCAGCGCGAGCTCGTCACCCGCATCCGCGACCACTGGGTCGAAGGCTCCGGCAAGCGCCGCATCCCCGATCGCGCCCTCGCCCTCGAGCTCATCCGCATCACCACCACCCTCGACGAGACCATCGAAGCCTGCGGCGGCCCCGGAGCCGTCGAGCTCTGGACCACCGCCGCCGCCTCGCGCGGCCGCTCCCTCACCACCTTCCCCGAGGCCCGCGCCCGCCTCGCCGCCACCGAAAAGACCGTCCTGCTCGTCTTCGGAACCGGCTGGGGCCTCGCCCCCGAGGTCCTCGACCGCGCCGCAGTGCACCTCGAGCCCATCCGAGGCGCCCCCGGCAGCGACTACAACCACCTCAGCGTCCGCGCCGCCTGCGCCATCGCCCTCGACCGCCTCCGCGGGTGAAGGGCGCGCGTCGCGCGTCGCGCTTCGCGCTCGCCGGGAGAGGGCGGAGCTGGAGCGTCGTCGTGCTGGGAGCGTTGGGTGGCAAGCGCAGGGCCCCGCAGCTCGGCTCGCTAGCTTGGCTTGCACGGCGTCGTCTCGAGCCTGGGGTCGCGCGTCGCGCTTCGCGCTCGCCGGGAGAGGGAAGAGCTGAAGCGTCGTCGTGCTGGGAGCGTTGGGTGGCAAGCGCAGGGCCCCGCAGCTCGGCTCGCTAGTCGGAGGGGGCGACGAGGCTTCCGACGATTCTTGCTTCAAGAATCGTCGAGGAGTGTCGCCCGGTGCGCGGCTCATCCGCGCACGCGAAGAGAATAGAGCGAAGACCTCCCCCCGCTGCGCGGGGCCCCCCTCCAACGCTGCAGATGGCTTCTGAAGCGTTGCGATCGCTATCGGAGAGTGTGGCCTCCTTGGCTTGCATTGCGTTGTCTCGAGACTGGGTCGCACGCACGGCGTCGTCTCGAGACTGGGGTCGCGCGTCGCGCTTCGCGCTCGCCGGGAGAGGGCGGAGCTGGAGCGTCGTCGTGCTGGATGCGTTGGGTGGCAAGCGCGAGGCCCCGCAGCTCGGCTCGCTAGCTGGAGGTCTTGGCGAAGACCTCCCCCCGCTGCGCGGGGCCCCCCTCCAACGCTGCAGATGGCTTCTGAAGCGTTGCGATCGCTATCGGAGAGCGTGGGCTCCTTGGCTTGCACGGCGTCGTCTCAAGACTGGGATCGCACGCACGGCGTCGTCTCGAGACTGGGGTCACACGCACGGCGTCGTCTCAAGACGGGGTCGCACGCACGCACGGCGTCGTCTCAAGACGGGGGTCGCACGCACGGCGTCGTCTCACATGCGGAACCGCACTTCGAGAACAGTAGCTCCGCGGTTCTCTGGAAACCAACGAGAGGCGCGCTACGGATTCAGTAGCATCTGCTGCACCGACCTCACAGCTCACCCCCGCCCAGCCTCGCCACGACCTCTCAGCGCGCCCCCGCCCAACCTCGCCACGACCTCTCAGCGCGCCCCCGCCCAACCTCGCCACGACCTCTCAGCGCGCCCCCGCCCAACCTCGCCACGACCACGGTCGGCGACGGTTCCTCCGTCGACGACCGGCGCAGCGAGCCTTATGGGCGAGCGAGCATCTTCCTCTCGGGCCGAGCGCCGAGCGGACAAACAGAGACCGGCGCAGCGAGCCCCATGGGCGAGCGAGCATCTTCCTCTCGGGCCGAGCGCCGAGCGAGTGCTGCCCCCACGCGTCGGCGCTGCGCGCCGCCGGTCTCCCCCAAACGCATGCTCGGGCTGCCAAAGCGCAGCCCTGCGCGTGCGTGGGGGAGACACGGGAGACCGCGCTACGGATTCAGTAGCGCATGCTGCGACGGCCTCCGGGTCGAGCCCATTCCAAGCTCGCAACCACCTCTCAGCTCGCTTCCGCCCAGCCCCGCAACGACCTCCAAGCTCGCCCCCGCCCAACCTCGCAACAACCTCCAAGCTCGCCCCCGCCCAACCTCGCAACAACCACGGTCGGCGACGGTTCCTCCGTCGCCGACCGGCGCAGCGAGCCTTGTAGGCGAGCGAGCATCTTCCTCTCGGGCCGAGCGCCGAGCGGACAAAACAGAGTCGGGGAGGTGGGATTTGAACCCACGACAACGAGCACCCAAAGCTCGTGCACTACCGGACTGTGCGACTCCCCGTACGAAGTCGGGAGGACCTTAGCATGGCGGGGGCGACAGGTCGCGCGTCGCGGTTCCGGTCGCTCGCGGGATGGGGTCGCGGTAACGATGGGGGGTGGTGAGCCTGGGGCCGATCGACGGAGAGCTGGGTGCGGGGCCGCGGCGTGATGCGGCGGTCGCGGCGGCGGGCGCGCGGCATGCGGCCCACGGGGGGGCGGGGCAGGGGGTGGAGAGCTGGGTCGCGTGCGGATGTCTCGCGCACTTGGCGAGTGTGTACTGGCTCTCGCCGGAGCGGGCTCCGCTGGGGGGTACCGACGACGCGGAAGGCGCGACGGTGAGCGCTTCGCTGCCGCCGGTCTGGGACGGGCACGTGCACCTGTTTCCCGATCCGGTCTTCGAGGCGCTGTGGCGTTGGTTCGAGGCCTACGCGTGGCCGGTTCGATATCGACTGAAGGCGCCGGAGGTGCTCCGGTTCGTGCTCGATCGCGGGGTGCGAAGGGTGATCGGGCTCGCCTACGGTCACAAGCCGGGGATGTCGCGGGCGCTCAACGCCTTCATGGCCGGACTCGCGAAGGAGGAGCCGCGGCTCGTCCCGTTCGCGACAGTGTTGCCGGGCGAGCCGGATGCGCGACAGGTGCTCGAGGAGGCGAAGGGGCTCGGGCTTCGGGGAGTGAAGCTCCACTGCCACGTGCAGGCGTTCGCGGTGGACTCGGAGGAGGCGCTCGCCGTGTTCGCGGCATGCGACGCGCTCGCGCTGCCGGTGTTGGTGCACGCGGGGCGGGAGCCGAAGAGCCCGGCGTATCGGGTGGACCCGTACGCGCTGTGCGGGGCGGCGCGGGTGGAGCGGGTGCTGTCGACCTTTCCCAAGCTGCGCGTGTGCGTGCCTCATTTCGGCGCGGACGAGATCGACGACTACGCGGCGATGCTCGCGCGGCACGAGGGGCTGTTCCTCGACACGACGATGCTCCTGTCGGGCTTCTTCGGGGCGGCGCCGTGGGACGTGGTGCGTGGGGCCCCGGAGCGGATCCTCTACGGCACCGACTTCCCGAACGTGCCGTACGCGTGGGACCGCGAGCTACGGGCGATCGAGGCAGCGGCGCTCACGCCCGCGGCGCTGGAGCACGTGCTCGCGAAGAGCGCGGCGCGCTTCCTCGGTGAAGCGCCCGACGCTGGCTGACCAGACCCAGGCGACCGCGCTCTTCGAGCTCCGTCGCGGGAGGGTCGATCAGCGCCGCGCTTCTTCGAAGTTGTCGCGGTTGGGGCGCGCGTGCGGCTTGCCCTCGAGATCGTCGAGGGCCTTGTAGAGATCGTCGACGATGCTCGGCTTGAGCCAGTTCGGGCGGCCGCGCAGGTACTCGTCGCTGCCGCGCGCGAGCATGGCCCGCGCCTCGTCGTGGCGGCCGAGCCGGTAGCTCGCGAGGCCGCAGATGACGAGGTACCGCACGTGGCCCTTGTCGTTCATGTAGGGCTCGTCGTCGCGGGCGCCTTCGCATTCGTAGGCGGCGGAGTTGTAGTTTCCGACCTCGTACTGGCCGGTCGCCGCCCGCAGGTAACCTGCCGGGCTCGTGCATCCGGAGCCGAACGCGATCACGGCGGCGATCGCGAGGGCGAGGGCTGCAATCTTGGGGGCTGCGAGGGTCGCGATGGTTCGATCCAAGAGCACGCTCCGACAGATGCATTGTCGAAGCATTTGATTCGACCTCACAAGCTCGTTCTCGCCCCTCAGCATTCTTTCGGCCTCGTCGCGCGGGATGTGGGAGGCTATGACGTCCGCTCGTGGCCGAATCCTCTGCCCCCGACGAAGGCGAGCTCGCCTCACGTGTGGTTGCCGACAAAGGCCCACCCGCGGCGAAGTACTCGTTCGCGCGCGAGGAGCTCCGCCGGATCTGGTGCGACGTCCGCGGCGGCGATCAGAGCGCGGCGCGGATCACGGCCGCGGTGACGCTGGGGGCGTTCATCGGATGCTTGCCGATCTACGGCCTGCACCTGCCGCTCGTGCTGCTCCTCTGCCTGCGGTTCCGGCTCGACGGCGCCCTCGCCTACCTCGCCGCGAACATCTCGAATCCCTTCTGCGCCCCGTTCATCGTCGCCGCGCAGGTGCAGCTCGGAGCGTGGATGCTCGAAGGGCACCTGCCGGATCTGGGGAGCTCGATCGCCATGCGCGAGGCGCTGCGGTCGTTCCCCAAATACCTGGTGGTGGGAGCACCGGTGGTGAGCGCCGGCATCGCGGTCGTGCTCGGCGGCTTCGCGTGGGTGACGACGCTGGTGAAGCGGCGCCTCTTCGGCCGAGGGGTGCGGCCCGCTTACGCTTTGCCTGCGAACGCGCCGGCGTGGGTCGTCGCGGTCGAGCGCGTCGCGAGCCGCTACGCCCCCCCGAGCGATCCTTCGCCCGCGGCGAAGGCGCAGTTCAACTACGTGCGGATCAAGCTCCTCATGGATCCGATCGCGAAGCTCATCGCGGACATCGCGGGCGAAGAGCGCGGCGTGCTCGGGGAGGTGCTCGACATCGGGACGGGACGAGGGCAGCTGCCCATCCTGCTCGTCGAGCTCGGGCGCGCCACGAAGGCGAGCGGCGTGGACTGGGACGCGTCCAAGATCGAAGACGGCAAGCGGGCGGCGGGGGAGCGACCTTCGCTGCCGGTCTCCCTCTCCCAAGGTGACGCGCGCGCGGCCGAGGTCGCGCCGGCGGACACGGTGCTCTTGATCGATCTCCTCCACTACTTCCGGGTCGACGAGCAGGACGCGATCCTCCGACGCGCGGCGAGGGCGGTTCGACCGGGCGGGCGGCTCCTCTTGCGGGAGGCGGACACGGAGCGGGGGGCAAGGAGCTTCGCGACCCTCCTCGAGGAGAAGGTGTTCACGGCCCTCCGGTTCAACCGCGGAGAGCGGGTGAAGTTCCGCGCCGCGAAGGACCTCGCGCGGGTGATGACGGAGGAGGGGCTCGCGGTGGAGATCGTCCCCGCTTGGGGCAAGACTCCGTTTTCCAACGTGCTCTTGATTGGCGCGCGGCCGGTGGCCGAAACCGCCGGCGCGCCCGCCTGAGCGCCGCGCTCGGAATGTCTACGAGCTGAGCGAAAGACCTGCTATCACCGCGCCGTCATGGCCGCTCAGCGCACCGAGTCCAACTTCTTCTACGACCACCCCGCGCTCGTCGCGACGATCGTCACGATCGGCATCATCGGCGCCTTCCTCGGCGCGGTGATCTCCTCCGCGGGCGGACATCACGAGGGCGGCGAGCACGGTGCGCAGAGCGGCAGCGCCCACCCCGGCGCGGCCCCCGCCGGCTCCGGCGGCGCGGCGAAGGCCGAGCACAAGTAGGCGCGCGACGACCGTCGCCTGCCCGCCCCAGCGGCGGCAGAGCTCGACGTGTTTCGGTGCCACGCTGTCGCCTCACCTGAGTCGATCTCGCCCATCGCGGCGGTGCCCCGCGCGGCGCGGCGCCGGTTTCTCGACCGAAGGATCGAGGAGTCGAAAGCGCGCCCCGGATCGGGATGCTACCCAAATTTGGGAGGCGACCGATGTCGAAGGTCAGCGTGGCTCCTGGACGGCGAGACGGGTGGTGTTTCGGCGCTTCGTGGAGGCGAGCCGGCGCCGTCTTCCTCGGCGCGCTCGCGCTGCTGGCCGCGAGCGGGTGCGCGACCGCTCCCCACGCCGCGACCCAGAGCGCTCGGCTCGATCGCGGCGCGCCGGTGATCGCCGCCGACCTCGCGCGCGCGGTCGTGGGCGGGCGGACGGGGGGATTGTTCGAGCTCAAACAATTCCGCTTCCATCCCAACTCGGCGGACGCGATCGGGTCGCTCTGCCATTGGGCGGACGCGGTGAAGAAGCTTGGGCTCGATCCCCTCACCGATGTGGCCCGGGTCTTCGTCGCCGCCTCCCACGCCCTCGACGCGACGGGGATCGCGCTGATCCAGCTCGAGGTCTCGGACCAGCAGGCGGCGCGGGCCATCACCCACGCGGGAGGAAGGGCGGGGACGGGGGTGGCGTTTCCTCGGACCGTCGTCTCGCTGCCGGGGACGGAGCAGCACGTCATCGCCCTCATTCAGCCCGGGCTCGTGGTGGTGGTCCCGAAGCGCCTCGAAGATCGCCTCGGAGCGCTCCGCACGCGCGCCGCCCTGCCGGCGCCCGAGAAGAACGTCGCGGCTCAGTTCTTCGCGTTCGATCCCGCGTCGAGCTTGGGGAGCACGCCGCGGTGGCCGTCGACGATCGTGGCCGCCCACGCCGACATCTCGTTCACGTCCCAAGGGGGAGCGGTCATTCGCTTCTTCGCGGAGTCGACGAGCGACGACCAGGCGCGGCGTGACGCGAAGCTGCTCACGGAGGAAGCCCATCGCCTCCTGACGGTGGACCTCGCCGTCTTCGAGCTGGAGCTCCTCACACCACCGAAGTTCCAGTCCGCCGGCCGGCGCGTCTTCATGGAGCAAGGGCTCTTGCCCGGCGACGTGGACTGGGTGCTGCGATTCAAGGGGGGCCTGTGAGCGCGGCGCGTGGATGGGTCGTGGTCGCGTGCGCGGGCTCGCTCGCTGGATGCGGCGTACAGATGATCTCGCGCGAGCCGGCGAAGGTCCTGTTTCCGCAGGGGGCGTACAGCGATCCGGCGCCGCGGGCGGCGTGCTTCGAGGGGACGCAGCAGTTCGTCGCCGAGCGCCAGCGCGTGGTGGAGGGGCCGGCGGCGATCCCGGGGGACGACGCGCGCGCCTTGGTCCTGAGCGTTCGCGATCAGTCGCGAGAGCTCGAGGTCGAGGCGATGGAGGTCCGGCGCGGCCCCTGGTCGGGCGCCTTGCTCTTCGCAGGGACGGCCTCCGAAACGCGCTTCGGGGACGGGGTCTCCTTGTATCCGGGGCCGCGCGCGCAGCTGCAGATCAGCTTGCTGTTGCGGTCGGTGGTGCGCGGCGGCTTGTTCGAGCACCTGAGCTACTGCTACCGAGCCTCCGTCGTCGCGAACGTGGGCCCGGACGACAGGATGATCGCGATCGTCCTCTCGGACATGCCCAACCAGCCCCCTCGCGACGGCCCGCGCATCGAGCTCGATCCACCGCGGATCGCGACGCCGCTGCCGGGGAGCATCATCGAGGACCCGAGGCCCGACGGTGACGTCCCCATCGACGCTGCTTCAGGGGACGACGTTGAGAGCGCGGCGCCCGTCGGAGCGACGCTGCTCGATCAGGGACGAGGGCGGCGCTACCGATGAGGACGCGAGATCGCTCCCCGTGTCTACCGGCTCGGCGCCGGTGCGGAAGCGCTGCTGACCGCCAGCGATCTTGTACTTGGCGAGCTGGTGCTGCATGAAGTTGAGGGGCCAGAACCCGAGGCTCGAGAGCCAGCTGGAGCCGGGGGTGTCGCGCGTCGGCATGCGGAAGGTGAAGCGCCTCGCGATGTTCGAGTAGGCGTAGAACTTCGTCCACGCGCGCACCCAACCTTCGCGGAGCTCCTCGCGGGTCATCTTCTTGGGGATGTAGTAAGGCGAGCCCGCGTCGTGGTCGTGCCTCAGCCACCATTTCGGATCGGTGAGGCGGCCCTCCGCGAGCAGACGACGATAGAGCGCCGTCCCCGGGTAGGGGGTGAGGATGGCGTAGAGGGCCATCGTGAGCTTCATCTCGATGCCGAACTCGGCGGTGCGGTCGAACACGTCCTTGTCGTCGGTGTCGAACCCGAACACGAAGCTCCCCCACGTCGCGATGCCATGCTCGTGGAGCATCTCCATCGTCTCTCGGTACTGAGAGGGCTTGTTCTGCCGCTTGCCGGTGAACCTCACCGTCTCCTCGTCGATGCTCTCGAACCCGATGAAGAGGGCCTTGCACCCGCTCTCCGCCATCAGCTTGATGTTCTCGAGGCGCTTCACGGCCGCGAGCGAGCACTGCCCGATCCAGTGCTTCTTCAGCGGGATCATCTTCGTGAAGAGCTCCTTCGCGTAAGCGCGGTGGACCATCACGTTGTCGTCCGCGAAGAGGATCAGCTTGCCGAGGGTCTTCAGCTCGGCGATCAGCTCGTCGGCGGGGCGGAAGCGGAACGTGGTCCCGTTGGCGGTGGAGACGCTGCAGAACTCGCAGGGGTAGGGGCAGCCGCGCATCGACTGGACCACCTGGAACGGGATGTATTTCTTCGAGGTGAAGAGATCCCGCCGGGCGAAGGGGCGGCCGGCGAGGTTCGGAAACTCGGGCTTGTAGAGCGGCTTCATCGCGCCGCGCTTGAAGTCGGCGAGCAGCTCTGGCCAGGCATCTTCGGCCTCGCCGGCGACGACCGCGTCGCAGTGCGCGAGCGCCTCCTCGACGCAAGCGGTGGGGTGGATGCCGCCCATGACGACCTTGACCCCGCGGGCGCGGTACCGCGCCGCGATGTCGTAGGAGCGACGGGCCGTCTTGCTGTCGACGCTGATCCCGACGAGGTCGACGTCCTTGACGTCGCGATCGAGATCGAAGGGCTTCACCAGGTCGTCGGTGTAGACGACCTCGTCCTCGTCCGGGGTGAGGCTGGCGAGGATGCCGAGCCCCATGCGGGGCAAGTAGGCGGAGTCTTCGCTGGCCGGCGCGATGAGCTCGATCTGCATGGCGGCCTCGAGCCTATCAAAAGGGGCCGCGCTTCAGTCGGCCGTCTTCTGTGTCGCTCGTTCGGCGGCGGCCCCCTCGGGGCGCTTTCGTGCTCTCAGCACCTCGATCACCATGGGCAGCACGGACAGGAACACGATGCCGATGACGACGGCTTCGAAGTGCTTCTTCACGAAGTCCATCTGGCCGAAGACGACGCCGCAGCCGATCATCGTCGTGACCCACAGGCCGGCGCCGACGATGTTGAAGAGCGCGAACCGACCATAGGTCATCGCGCCCGCGCCCGCCACGAACGGGGCGAAGGTCCGCACGATGGGGACGAAGCGGGCCAGGATGATCGTCTTGCCGCCGTACTTTTCGAAATAAGCGTGGGTCTTCTCGAGGTGCTTCTTGTTGAGCCACCGCGACGTCTCGCTCTTCATGACGCGCGGGCCGATCGCCTTGCCGACGTGGTAGTTGACGAAATCGCCGGTGCAGGCGCAGACGAACAGCACGAGCCCGAGCACGAAGGGGTTGAGCCCGGAGCCGGGCCGCATCGAGATCGCGCCCGCGGCGAAGAGGAGCGAGTCGCCCGGCAGGAACGGGGTCACCACGAGGCCGGTCTCGCAGAAGACGATCAGCCCGAGGACGGCGTAGCTCCACCCCCCATACTGCGTCGTCAGCCAGTCGATGAGCTCGTCGACGTGGCGCAGGCGATGAAGAAGCTCCTTCAAGAAGTCCATCGGGTCCGAGGCTTAGTGCGAGACGCCGGGCGCGACGACTCAAAAACGTCGCGGGTTTGGATCGACCCGAAGCGGCGGCGGGTCTAACACGCGCGCCGGAATGGAAGATCGTCCCGCCGTGCGCGGTCTCAATCACGTCGCCGTGGTCGTCTCGGATCTCGACAGGAGCGAAAGTTTCTATCGCGACGTGCTCGGCCTCGCGCTCCTCGAGCGGCATCACGACGAGCACGGACGACACCGATCGACGTGGGTCGCCCTGGACGAAACGACGTTCATGGCCCTCGAGCGAGCTTCCGCTGCGACCCCCAAAAGAAGCGACGAATCCCCGGGATTTCACTGCGTCGCGCTCGAGATCCGTCGCGAGGATCGCAGGCGTTGGTTGGAGCACCTCGGGGCACACGCGCTCCCCGTCGAGCGGCGAACGCGTTTCACGATCTATGTGCGCGATCCGGATGGTGTGCTCGTCGGCTTGAGCCATTACCCTGATCCGATCGACCTCGACGACGAGCTGCGAGAGCGAGACTAAAGATTGCGATGCGTAGCGAAATGTCGCTACGTTGCGAGGCGCGTACATGGCAACGACCAAGATGCGGTTGGGCGCGCTCACAGCAGCCCTTGTGGCTATCAATGCAGCATGGTCGGGGGACGCCCGAGCCCAAGACAAGTCGGCGCAGGCAGCGCTCCTCGCGCGCGATGCCGACGATCTGATGGCTCAGGGCAAGACGAACGAGGCTTGCGACAAGTACTACGACAGTCAGGTCCTCGACCCTCGTGGCTCGACCGTCCTGAGCCTCGCGCTCTGCCGCGAGAAGCAAGGACGAATCGGATCGGCATACGTGCTCTTCGACGAGGCCGAGCGCGTCGCGAATGAGGAGAAGAGGAGCGACCGCGTCAACACGGCGAAGTCGCACAAGAACGCGCTCTACCTCAAGCTGGCGCGCATCCCCGCGGGCTCAACGTCATCCCCCAGAGCGAGTGGAACAAGCCCGTCCCGGTCGACGTGGGCGACGTGAAGGTGGTCGTCACCGCGCCCGGCAAGGCGACGTGGGAGCAAGCGATCTCGGTCAAGTCCGGATCGAAGGGCGCGATCAGCGTCCCGGCGCTCCAGGCGGGGAGCGGTCCGCCGCCCACCCTCCAGCCGCCGCTGCCGACGCCCGGCCCTGGTCCGACGGGGCCGGGACCGGCGCCGGGGCCCTATCCGCAGCCGGGCAAGCCTCGCCCGCCGGGCGGGTACAAGCACGAAGGCGGACGCGTCGTGATCGACGCGCAGGCGCTCGTGGGCGCTCACCTCTCGCTCATCAGCCAAGCCCCGCTCGCCGAGATCAACGGCACCCAGTACATCTACAAAGGGACGGAGCAGAGCGAGGTCCTCGCCTCGTGCGGCAACACGGTGGCGGTGCCGGGGGCGGGCGACTGCGACGCGAAGTACAACCCGCAGTTCGGGTTCCTGGGCGGCGCCCAGCTCTTCTTGGGCTACGCCATCAACGACAAGATCCAGTTCGGCGGGCGCTTCTTCGGCGGCGCGCATTTCCCAGTGGGCTTCATGGTCCTCGGCGGGCCGAGCATCTCGTTCCAGGTCGCGGGACCGCTCTGGCTCGGCGTCAGCGCGCTCGTCGGGACGACCCAAATCGAGGCGACGGTGACGGGAGGAAAGGGATCGATCCCGGAGGCGAATCGTCCCGACAACGCCGACGAGAGCCAGATCGATATTCCGCTCGAGGACCTCGCCGGTCGCTCCGGCGACAAGGCCTTCAACGAGGGCGGAGGCGTCGCTCCTTCGTTCGCCGGGTTCGAGGTCGGCGGCACCTTCGAGATCTCGATCGTGCTCGTGGACAACCCCACGGACGACGCCGGCTCGGGGGCGCTCCTCTTGAGCGCCTGGCCCACCGGCATGTGGGCCCCTCAGCACGGGGCGATGATCGCGCTCCCGATCGGCCTCGGCTACCGGTTCTACTGATCGACCTTCGCGGAGGAGGGGGCTTTGAAGAACCCCCCTCCTCTCTTGAAAAAGTTTCGAAACGCATCTTCCGCGGCGCCGTAGTGAGCACCGCCCGAGTCCGTGCAACCGCGTCTCCTCGTGCTGCGTAGCCATCGCACGGGGAAGGCGCATGGACGGTTCTGCTTTGCTTCGCTGCGATGCGGGGACCTCGAGGGGCGAGGGGCCGCGGTTCTTTCAGCAGCACGAAGAGCTCTCGGGCTTCGCGCGAGCGGTGGTCCGCGCGCTCTCGGCGCCTGACTTCGCCTCGGACGGACGGACCGCGCTCCGCGCCTTGGTGGCGTTCTCCGGAAAGCTCCGGGTGCACGCGGCGATGGAGCGCGACGGGCTCTATCCGCGGCTGCTCTCGAGCTCGGATCGAGAGGTTGCGGAGAAGGCGCGCGAGCTGCTCCTCGACATGGGCGAGCTGTACGCGGCCTACTTCGAGCACGTCGCGCGGTGGGCGAGGGTGGCTCGGGTCCGAGAGGCGCCCGACGCGTTCCGGGCGGAGACGCTGGCGATGCTCGGACGTCTCCGCGCGCGCATGGAGCGTGAGAACGGCGAGCTCTACCCGCTCGTGCGACGACTGGAGGAGGAGGCTCCCGGAGCGACGAGCGGCGTCGCTTCGGAGCTGCGTCCTCGCGTGCCGTGGGGATGAAGGGGCCCGAAGCGGAGCGGAGCTCGAGCCTCCGGTATGGTGCCCTGCTCGGGGGGCGCTTCGAGCTGCGCGAGGTGGCGGGGGCGGGCGCGATGGGCATCGTCCACCGCGCGATCGATCGCGACACCGGGCTCGCGGTGGCGGTGAAGGTCCTCTCGGCCGAAGGCGCCTCCGATCTCGCGCGCTTCGAGCGCGAAGCGCGGGTGCTGGCGGAGCTCTCCCATCCCCACATCGTCCGGTACGTCGGCCGCGGGGTCTCGAGCGATGACCGACCCTACCTCGTGCTCGAGTGGCTCGAGGGCGAGACCCTCGCTTCGAGGCTCGGCCACGTCGTGCCCACGATCGAGGAGACGGTGGCCCTCGCGCGCGTGCTCGCGGGGGCGATCGAGCACGCGCACGCGCTGGGGATCGTGCACCGCGATATCAAGCCCGCGAACGTCTTCCTCGTGGGGAACGGGTTCGGTGACCCGCGGCTCTTGGACTTCGGCGTCGCGCGGCTCATGAGCGGGTCGGCCATGATGACGCGCACCGGGATGGCCCTCGGGACGCCGGTCTACATGGCGCCCGAGCAAGCGCGGGGGGGCAAGGACGTGGACGCGCGCGCGGATCTCTACGCGCTCGGGTGCCTGGTGTTCGAGTGCGTCGCCGGCCAGGTCCCGTTCGACGGGGACGACCTGATGGCGGTGCTCGCGAAGGTGCTGTTCGCAGACGCCCCGCGACTCTCGACGCTGGCGCCGGCGGCGCCGGAGGGGCTCGAGGATCTCGTCGCGCGCCTCCTGGAGAAAGATCCCCAGAGACGGCTCCGCAGCGCCCGGGAAGTGGTCGTCGCCCTCGACGCGGTAGAGGCGGAGCTGCGTTCGAGCGGGCCGCCCGCCTCGATCCGCCCCTCCGCGCGACCTCCGAGGCCGATCACCGAGCGCGAGCAGAAGCTCGTCGCCGTCGTCGCGGTCGGGCCGAGGACGGTGACCGCCGGCGGGGGGGTGATGACGGCGGCGACCCTCGCCGTCGAAGCGATGGTCCCTGTCACCCAGCTCGCGGCCCGGGCGGCGTCGTTCGAGGCCAGCTTCTCGCCGCTCGCGAACGGCTCGTGCGTCGCCGTCATCGAGGGGCAAGGGGCGGCCAGCGACCTCGCGCTGCGCGCGGCCCGCTGCGCCCTCGCCTTCCGATCGCAGTGTGATCTGCCGGTCGCGCTCGTGATGGGGCAGGCGATGGGCGGGCGCGTCCCGGTCGGCGCGGTGATCGATCGGGTCGGGACCTTGGTGCGGGGAGGTGACGCGGCCGCGGAGCGTGGGGCGGTCGCGATCGACACCCTCGCGGCGGACCTGCTCGAACGCCGGTTCGAGATCGAGGCCCACGAGGGGCAGCGCTGGCTCGTGCGGGAGCGCGACGAGCCGGAGCATCGCGCGTTGCTGCTCGGAAGGCCCGCCCCGTTCGTGGGACGGGGGCGGGAGCTTCGCGTGCTCGCGGAGCTCTTCGAGGAGGCGTGCGCGGAGCGGGCGGCACGGATGGTCGTGGTCACGGGCCCGCCCGGGATCGGCAAGAGTCGCCTCGTCGCGGAGTGGCTCGGGGCGCTCTCGGAGCGCGTCCGGTCCGGCGAGATCGAGGTGTGGAGCGGGCGCTCCGACCCTCACGAGGACAAGAGCCCGCTCGGTCTCGTCGCGTCGGCCCTCCGTTCGGCGGCACGCGTCGTGCGCGGGGATCCGGTGTCGATCGCGCAGGACAAGATGAGGAGGCGGATTGCGCGAGACTTCGACGGGCCGGAGGTGGAGCGCATGACCCAGCTCGCGTGCGAGCTCGTGGGCGCGCCCGTCCACGCGGAGGTGTGCCCCGAGCTCTCGGCCGCGCGCACCGACCCCGCCCTGATGGGAGACCAGCTGCGGAGGACGTTCGAGCGGATCGTCGACGGCGCGGCCGCGCGTCGCCCCCTGGTGATCGTGTTGGAAGACGCCCAGTGGGGAGACACCTCGAGCGCGCGCTTCATCGAGTCGGCCCTGCGCGCGGCGCGCGGGCGCCCGGTCTTCGTGTGCGTGGTGGGGAGGGCCGACCGCGATCGGACGCCGATGGGGATCGGCGCGACGAGGGGCGTGGATCACCTGAGCCTAGGAGAGCTCCCTCTGCGCGCGTGTCGGGCCTTCGTCGAAGCGGTCCTGCCGGACCTCGACGAGGCGCTCGCGAGCTCGCTCCTCGACCGGGCCTCGGGAAACGCCTTCTTCCTCGAAGAGCTCGTGCGCATCGTGGGCGAGGCGCGCGCCCGCGGCGGCGAGGAGCCGCTCGGGGAGGAGCTGCCTGCGACCGTGCTCGCCACCGTGCAGGCGCGGCTCTCCTCGCTCCCCGCCGACGCGCGCCGATTCCTCCGCGCCGCGAGCGTGTTCGGGCACGCCTTCTGGCTCGAAGGGGTCGCGGAGCTGCTGGGGGGCACGACGTCCGCGCCTGCTTCGTTGGGAGCGGCGCGCCCCGAGACGCTCCGCGTTTGCCTCGACGTGCTCGTCGCGGAGGAGCTGATCGAGCCGCGCGCTCCCAGCCGATTCCCCGCTCACGAGGAGCTGCGGTTTCGTCACGCGCTCGTCCGCGACGCCGCCTACGCGACGCTCACGGAGCGGGACCGAGCGGCCGGTCACCGGCTCGCGAGAGGGTGGCTCGAGGGCGCCGGGGAGGGGGAGGCGCTCGTCCTCGCCGAGCACGCGCTGCGCTCCGAAGATCCTCGCCGAGCGGCGGGGTGGCTGGTGCGCGCCGCGTCGCGGGCCCTCGAGGCCCACGACCTGCCGGCCGCGATCGAGCTCGTCCAGCGTGGACGAGACGCGCTCGCGAGCGACGACACCGCCGAGTCATTCGGGGCCCGCCTGCTGATCGAGGCGGAGGCGAGGCGCTGGTCGGGGGACTTCGTCGCGGCGGAGCGCGCGGCGCGCCGAGCGGTCGAGGCGTTGCCGGCGGGGACCGCGCGCTACTATGACGCGTGCGCGGAGCTCGCCGCGATCGCGGGCGCTCGCTCCGACTTTCGCTCGATCGCCCTCTGGCGCGAGACGATCGCGCCCGCGCCGCTCGAGGACGGCGCGCGCGTGGCGCGCCTCGGCGCGCTCGCGGCGGTGGGACGGCGGCTCTTCCAGCTCGGCGACTACGAGGCCGCCGAGGAGGTGGTCTCCCTCGTCGAAGACGCCTATCGCGCCCTCGCGGCGGAGCTCGATCCGCGTTCGGAGGCGGAGGTGCTCCGGCTGTTGGGAGCGCGCGCGCGTCACGCCGGGCGCGTCGCGGAGGACCTCCGCTTCTACGGGGCGGCCCTCGATGCCTACGGGCGGGCGGGGGACGAGCGCGGCGCGTGCAATGCGCGGGTGAGCCACGCGTTCTCGCGCATTCAGTTGGGCGACTTCGAAGGGGCGGCGCGCGATCTCGATGGGGCGGAGGGGGAGGCGAAGCGGCTCGGCCTCGCCAACGTCACGACGCGGATCCATCAGAACCGAGCCTTGGTCCTGCTCGCGCGCGGAGACGCGGCCGAGGCGTTGTCACTCTGCGAGCAGGTCGTCGCGGAGGCGCGCGCGCGGGGCGACGAGCGCTTCGAGGGTTGGACCCGGATCTACGCGGCCCGCGCCGCCGTCGCGGTCGGCGATCCCGAGCGCAGCCGGACCCACGCGCGCGCCGCGACGCGGCTGCTGGACGGCTCGCCCCCCGCCCTCGCGGGGGCGCTCGCCGCGCTCGCCCTCGCCGAGATCGAGCTCGGCGAGGCGGACGCCGCCGACTTGGCCGCGGAGGAGGCGCTCGCGATCCTCACGTCGTACGAAGGCATCGAGGAGTTCGAGTCGCTCGTGTGGCTCGCGGCGGTTCGGGCCGCCGCCGCCTCGAAGGATCTCCCGCGCGCCCGCGATCTCCATCGGCGGGCGAAGGGACGCATCGCCGCCCGCGCGGCGGCGATCGAGGACGCCGACACGAAGCGATCTTTCCTCGAGCAGGTGATGGAGCATGCTGCGCTCATGAGCATCGACGAAGGGACCCTCCCGCGGACCCTCGCGCCCCTCGCGCCCCCGACCCCGATGACGCGGGACGCATGGTCCGCGGGGGCCTTCGAGGCGGACGCGGGGATCATCGTGCCGCTCCTCGCGCGCCACCTCGGGGCGGCGACGTCGGGAGGGGAGGTCACCCGCGGCTTCCCGGGGCCCGCCGAGATGCTCGAGCGCTTCGCGGAGCCGCTCGGGGCGGCGCCGATCACGAACCTGGACGACCTCGCGACGAAGCTCCTCGCCTCCTCGCCTCATCAGCACTCTCCTCGCTACATGGGGCACCAGGTCGCGGCCGCGCTGCCACGCGCGTCGCTCCTCGCGCTCCTCGGCGCCGTCCTCAACAACGGAATGGCCGCCTACGAGTCCGGCCCGGCGGTGACGGTGATGGAGCGCCGGGTGATCGAGTGGATGGGTCGCGCGATCGGCTTCCGCGAAGGGGGAGGGATCCTGACGTCGGGCGGTTCGCTCGGCAACCTGACCGCCCTCCTCGCCGCGCGCCAGGCGCGGGCCGGCTTCGACGTGCGGGGTCGCGGCCTCGCCGAGGGCCCGCGCCTCGCCGTGCTCGTCTCGGAGCAGGCCCACTACAGCGTCGCGCGCGCGGCGCAGATCATGGGGATCGGGCAGGACGGAGTCTTCGCGGTCCCGACCGATGATCGATTCCGGGTCGACGCGCGCGCGATCGCGGAGGTCCATGCCCGCGCGATCGCCGCGGGCGCTCGGCCGTTCGCGATGATCGCGAGCGCAGGCGCGACCGGCACCGGCTCCATCGATCCGCTCGCGGCCGTCGCGGACGCGTGCGCTTCCCTCGGCCTCTGGCTCCACGTCGACGGGGCCCACGGAGCGTCCGCCCTCTTGTCACCGCGCTATCGTGGAGAGCTGGCCGGGATCGAGCGCGCCGACTCGGTCGTGTGGGACGCCCACAAGCTCCTCAGCATGCCCGCCCTCGCGACCGGCGTCGTCTTCCGCGACGCGAGCGCGCCTTACGCGACCTTCGCGCAAGAGGCGGCCTACCTCTTCAACGGAGATCCGGCCGGGCGCTGGTTCGACATCGGGCTGCGCACCGTCGAGTGCACCAAGACCTTGCTCGCGCTCCCGATCTACGGGTGCCTCGCGACCCTGGGCGAGGGCGTCTTTCGCGACGCGATCGAGCACGCCTACGACCTCGCGCGCTGGCTCGCGGGGCACCTCGCCACCGAGAAGGACTTCGAGCTCGCGTGCCCGCCGGACTCGAACATCGTGTGCTTCCGTCATGTCCCGGCCGGCGTCAGCGCGAGCGCGCTCGACGCCCTGCAGGCTCACGTCGTCGAGAGAATGCGAGAGCGCGGCCGGTTCTACTGCGTGAAGACGGCCCTCCGCGGCACGACCTATCTGCGCACGTCGCTCATGAACCCGCTCACCACCACCGAGCACGTCCTCGAGCTGCTCGAGGAGATCCGCGGCATCACGAGGAGCGAATCCCGAACCGGGCCATGAGCCGCTGCAGGTGTCGCCGGTCGACGCCGGCGTCGCGCGCCGCCTTGGAGACGTTGCCGCCCGTCCGCTCGAGGATCGACTCCGTGAAGGCCCGCTCGAAGCGCTCGAGGAGGGCGTCGCGCGCCTCGTGATACGGGAGCTCGAGCAGCTCGCGAAACGGCTCCGCGCCCGACGGGGGGACGCCCTGGCTCTCCGCGGGCCCGCCGCTCGCGTGGACGGAGCCGCTCGTAGGCGCGGGCCCCGACGTCGTGCCGAGGACGGCCCATCGCTCCACGATGTTGCGCAGCTCGCGGACGTTCCCTGGAAAATCGTAGCGCTGGAGCATCTGCATCGCGGTCGGGTCGAGCCGCTCGGGAGGGGGGAGCCCGCTCGCCTTGCGGCGCCGCGCCAGCTCTTCCCAGACGCCGTCGACGAGCAGGCGAAGATCTTCGAGGCGCGTCCTCAGGGGAGGGATCTTCACCGTGACGACGGCGAGCCGATAGTAGAGATCCTGACGGAAGCGCCCCGCCTTCACCTCCTTGGCGAGGTTCTTGTTCGTGGCCGCGACGACGCGGACGTCGACGGAGACGGTGCGGTCGCTCCCGACCGCCTTGACCTCGCGGCGCTCGAGCGCGCGGAGAAGCTTGGCCTGCATGTCGAGGGGGAGCTCCCCGACCTCGTCGAGGAACAGCGTGCCCTTGTCGGCGGCGAGGAACGCGCCCTTGCGCTCGCGCACCGCGCCCGAGAACGCGCCCTTCTCGTGGCCGAACAGCTCGCTCTCGAGGAGCTCGCGCGGGATCGCCCCGCAGTTCACGGGCACGAGCTCTCCGGGGCGCCCGCTCGCCTCGTGGATCCCTTCGGCCGCGAGCTCCTTCCCGGTGCCCGTCTCGCCCTCCACGAGCACGGTGAGATCGCTCGGCGCGACGCGCTCGAGGAGGGCGAAGGTCTCTCGCATCGCCGCGCTCGCCCCCAGCATGCGGCCGAACGAAGCGCGCGGGCTCACCTCGTGCTCGACCGTCTCCGCGAGGGGCACGAGGCGCAGGACCGACTTGCCGATCGAGATCAGCGTCTCACTCGAGAAGACGCACTCGTGAATCCGCAGGCTGGAGAGGAACGTGCCGTTCGTCGAGCCGAGGTCCGTCAACACGAAGCCTCCGGGGGAGAGCCGGATCGAGACGTGCTCGCGCGAGACGGAGTTGTCGGCGAGCGGCACGTCCGCCTCCGGAGAAGAGCCGATCCGCACCTCGTCCTGCGCGAACGAGTGCACGCGCCCGTGCTCCTTGCTCTCCGGGCCGTCGACGATGACGACCCGGAGCTTTCGGATCCGCCGGAGGCTCGGCCCCTTGTCGGGGGTGATCACCTCCGTGACGGGCGACGGCTGCGGCGGCTCGGGAGCGGGGCTCAACGAAGCCAGCGTAGCAACGATCTCAGCTCGCGGCCCCCTCGACGCCGCCCGCGATCGTCATGCCGGGGGCGGGCGCGGCGGCGGTGCCGGTGCAGCGGTCGTTGATGAGCTTCTCGAGCACGCTCTTGCGGAAGGGCAAGAACGTGTTCCGGAGGGCGGGGGAGAGCGTCTTGCCCTCGTCGACGTGGACGAAGCCGTTCGAGCTCGGCCACACCCGACCCGCCGCTATCGTTTCCGTAGCGAGCGACCCGGTGCGCGCGGGCGCACCCCTCCCGCGAGGCGCGGAGCGCCGAGCTTGGGAGGGGTCGGCGAGCGGAGCGAGCCGGGGGTGGGCAGCCTCAGCCGACGGCCTTGAGGAGGGCGCGGATGACGTCGGCGTCCTTCACCGCGTCCGCCTCGGCGCGGTAGCTCAAGACGACGCGGTGACGGAGGGCGGCGAGGGCCATCGCGCGGACGTCCTCGATGTCGGCGGCGGGCTCGCCGTGGAGGGTGGCGTGGGCCTTCGCGGCGAGGACGAGGGCTTGGCTGCCGCGCGGGCCGGCGCCGAAGCGCACGTACTCGCGTACCTCGCGGGGCGCCTTGCCATCGGTGGGCCGTGACGCGCGCGCCAGACGCACCGCCATCGCGACCGCCTCGTCGGTGACCGGGATCTTCGGGACGAGATCTTGGAGGGCGCGCACCTCGTCGAACTTCAGCACGGGCTCGATGACCGGCTTGTCGCCGCTGGTCGTGCGACGCGCGATCTCGAGCTCCTCTTGCTCGGAGGGGTACTCGACGTGAATCTCGAGGAGGAACCGATCGAGCTGCGCCTCGGGGAGCGGATAGGTGCCCTCCTGCTCGATCGGGTTGCGGGTCGCGAAGACCTGGAACGGATCGGGGAGGGCGTGCGTCTTCGTCCCGACCGTCACCCGGCGCTCTTGCATCGCCTCGAGGAGGGCGGCCTGCGTCTTGGGCGGGGTGCGGTTGATCTCGTCCGCGAGGACGAGGTTGTGAAAGATGGGCCCCTTCGCGAACACGAGCGCCCGGCGCCCTTCTTCTTGGGAGAGGACATCGGTCCCGGTGATGTCGGCGGGGAGCAGATCGGGGGTGAACTGGACGCGGCCGAACGAGAGGTCGAGGGCCTTCGCGAGAGAAGCGACGAGCAGCGTCTTCGCGAGACCCGGAACGCCCACGAGCAGGGCGTGCCCGCGCGCGAACAGCGTCGCGAGCATCGCGTCCACGACGTGGTCCTGCCCGACCACCGCCTTCGCGATCATCTGCTTCAGGGAGGCCACCGCGTCGCGCGCACGCGCGAGCAGCTCGACGGCGGATTGGGGATCGGGCTCGCCCATCTCGGGCCGTCGTAGCCCGTGGCCGCTAGGCGAGCAAGCCAACTCGCGACCACCCGCACCGCGGCGGCGCCCGCTCGTGCTCTGTCGCGCGGTGGTTCGACCGGCAAAGGACCCACCCGTGTCGCCCCGCCTCGAAAAACATAGCACGTCACCCGAGCGGCCAGGAATCCACCCGGGTTCCGTCGCTGCCCCGTGGGGAAGACAGCCCTGCGGCTTGCTACGGATTCAGTAGCGACCGCCCGCCACGACCTCCCAGGGCAGGCCCACTCCAAGCCCGCAAGGGCCTCCAGCTCGCCCCCGCCCAACCTCGCAACAACCTCCAAGCTCGCCCCCGCCCAACCTCGCAACAACCACGGTCGGCGACGGTTCCTCCGTCGACGACCGGCGCAGCGAGCCTTGTAGGCGAGCGAGCATCTGACTCCTGGGCCGAGCGCCGAGCGGATAATAGAGACCGGCGCAGCGAGCCTCATAGGCGAGCGAGCATCTTCCTCTCGGGCCGAGCGCCGAGCGGAAAACAGAGCGAGCGAGCATCTGACTCTTGGGCCGAGCGCCGAGCGAGTGCTGCCCCCCCTCGTCGGCGCTAACGCGCCGCCGGTCTCCCCCAATTCCCCTCGCGTTCGCGGACAGCCGCGAACCCAGCGACACTTCTCGCCGACTTGCTTCGCAAGACGGCGGAAGCTTCGTCGCTGCGCATGCTCGGGCTGCCAAAGCGCAGCCCTGCGCGTGCGTGGGGGAGACACAGGAGACCGCGCTACGGATTCAGTAGCGCATGCTGCGACGGCCTCCCGGTCGAGCCCATTCCAAGCTCGCAACCACCTCTCAGGTCGCCCCCGCCCAACCTCGCAACCAGCTCTCAAGTCGCCCCCGCCCAACCTCGCGACAACCACGGTCGGCGCATGTTCCTCATGCGCCGACCGGCGCAGCGAGCCTTATAGGCGAGCGAGCATCTGACTCTTGGGCCGAGCGCCGAGCGGAAAACAGAGCGAGCGAGCATCTTCCTCTCGGGCCGAGCGCCGAGCGAGTGCTGCCCCTCGTCGGCGCTGACGCGCCCGCCGGTCTCCCCCAAACGCATGCTCGGGCTGCCAAAGCGCAGCCCTGCGCGTGCGTGGGGGAGACACAGGAGACCGCGCTACGGATTCAGTAGCGCATGCTGCGACGGCCTCCCGGTCGAGCCCATTCCAAGCGCGCAACCACCTCTCAGGTCGCCCCCGCCCAACCTCGCAACCACCTCTCAGGTCGCCCCCGCCCAACCTCGCAACCAGCTCTCAAGTCGCCCCCGCCCAACCTCGCGACAACCACGGTCGGCGCATGTTCCTCATGCGCCGACCGGCGCAGCGAGCCTTATAGGCGAGCGAGCATCTGACTCTCGGGCCGAGCGCCGAGCGGAAAACTCAGCGCGGGGGGGTGGCGAAGCGGCCGGGGAACGGGTCGGCTTGGAGGCGGGTGCTGGTGTCGGCGCCGATCATCCACGACGCGGGGTTCGTGCCGCGCTCGTTGAAGGCGGCGACGCCGATGACGCCGACGTTGCGGGTCGAGCCGTGCTTTTGGTTGGAGTAGGAGTCGGCGACGGAGCCGAAGCGGAAGGCGGCGACCGACTCCATGCTCTGGCGGAAGCCGTCGATCTCGATGGTGCTGTTCGGGTCGATGAGGTAGCCGCGCTTGGCGAAGGAGGCGTCCTTGCCGTCCATGACGTCGAGGCCGTCGACGGAGACGACGAGCTCCATGCGGGCGGGGACGTGGCTCTGGATGATGATGGAGTAGCGAGAGCCGGCCTCGCCGACGAGGAAGCGCTTCCCGCCCGCTTCGAAGCCGCTGAGGAAGTTGCCGGACTCGTCCTTGAGGAAGACGGAGGCGACGCCGCCGCCGACGGGGACCTCGCCGCGGCTCATCCGCTTGAAGCCGGAGGCGTTGGCCATCGCGCGGGCGCCGTTCTCGTCGTTGTAGAAGACGGCCGCGGTCGCGAAGGGCGAGCTCTGGTCGGCGCGCTCGAAGGGCGAGGTGGAGATGACGGAGCGGCGGCTCTCGCCCCAGGTCGTGCCGAGGCCCGGGCGGGCATCGGGGGAGGGAGCGGCCTCGGAGCGAGGGGCGCCCGTGGCGGCCGGAGCCCTCATGTCCAGGTCCATCTGGGCGGACCCGCCGTAGGCGCCGGGCTGCGCGGCCGGAGCTTTGGCGCCGCTCGTGTAGCCCTGGAAGGAGGCGGACTCCGAAGACGCGCACCCCGAGCCGACAGCGAGAACCGAAAGCACGACCGAGCACAAAACCTGCGACCTGTTCATGATCCCGAGCCTTCCTTGGGCGAGCGAATCGACGCCTCCGAGCACCCCCGCTCCGAGTCCCATCGTCGCCGCGCAGCCTAAGAACGTGGCCCGAACGGGATCCTTACACCCCTCGTTTCGCGAGTTGCGGGGAGGGGCGCGGGCACGTACACCAAGGGCGATGGGACCGTCGAAACGGCTGAGATCGCTCCTTTGGACCAGCGTCCTCGCGATCGCCGGGTGCGCGCCGACGGCGAGCCCGGCCGAGTCCACCACCCAGACGGCGGTCACGGAGACCTCCAGCCCGCCGGTCGTCCAGAGCGCGCCTGCGGACTACGTCGTCTTCGCGCCGCGCGCGTTCTCGGAGGAGCTCGCCCCCCTCCTCGAGCTTCGGAAGAAGCAGGGCCACACCGTCGCCCTGCGCGCGGTCGAGGACGTCTATGCGGCGCGCTCGGGGGGCGTGCCCAAGGCGGAGGCGCTCCGGGACGAGATCGACGCGATGGCTTCGTCCTCCTCCCCTTCGAAGCTCAAGTTCGTCCTCCTCGCCGGGGATCCGAAGGAGGGGCCCGCGGTCGTGCCGAGCTTCTACGAGACGAGCGGCGCGGACTGGATCCCGGCCGGCTTCGAGGCGAAGCCGCACCGGACGGATCTCGGCTTCTCTCGGTTCGACAAGGAGCCCCTCGCGGTGGGTCGCCTCCCCGCGCGCACGGAGAACGAGATGACGGCGATGGTCGACAAGATCCTCGCCTATGAGGGAGCCGCTTCGGGCGGGGCTTGGCAGAAGAAGGTGCTCGTGTTCGGCGGTCCGGCCGACTTCGGCCCGGTGGCGGACGGCCTCCTCGAGTCGCAGGCGACGAGCATCCTCGATCAGCTGCTGCCCTACGACTATGACGTCGGGGTCATCTTCGCGAAGGCCGACTCGCCGTACGTGTATCGATACGATCAGCTCGGAACGAAGATCGTCGACGAGATGAACGCGGGCTCGCTCCTCGCGGTGTACGCGGGGCACGGCCTCGAGGACAGCTTCGACCGCGCGCGCTACCGCAACCGGCGCTACCCGATCGGCACGGTGCGCGAGATCGAGCAGCTCAACATCACCCACGGCTCCCCGATCTTCGTCTCCCTCACCTGCCTGACCGGCGACTACGGGATGCCGAACGGGCAGCGCTCGATCGCGGAGACGATGGTGCTCAACCCGCGCGGGCCGGTGGCGGTGTTCGCGTCGAGCGACATCAGCCACCCCTATCCGAACCTGCTCTACGCTCAGTCGCTGCTCGACAGCTTCATCCTCAAGCGCTCGCCGACGGTCGGGGAGGGGATCGTCGCCGCGAAGAAGGACATGCTCACGCGATCCATTCCGTTCGCGTCGCTCATCGTCCCTGGGGACCTGGAGGCGATCAAGAAGGAGCACCTCGGGCTCTACAACCTGCTCGGGGATCCCGCCACCCAGGTGCGGTTGCCCGCGCCGCTCACGGTGAAGACGGACGAGGCGAGCGTGCACCCCAAGCAGCTCGTCCACGTGAAGATCGACTCGCCGCTCGTGGGCGATGCCCCCGTGCGCGTCACCATCGAGACGGACCGCAGCACCGTGAAGCCGGGCATGGTCCCTCCCGCGAAGCTCGAGGAGATGTCGATCGAGAGCGCGTTCGAAGCGATGGCGAAGAACTTCGCGATCGCGAGCGACAAGGTGCTCGTCGCGAAGGAGGGCGCGGTCAAGGGCGGCAAATCCGAGATCGAGATCGCCGCGCCGGACGCGCCCGGCACCTACTTCGTGAAGGTGATGGCCCAGAGCCCCAAGGGGATCGCGGCCGGTCACGCGCGCATCGAGGTCAAGTGACGAAGCGGCGCTTCAGCGGTAGATGACGACGCGCGAGCTGAGATCGATGTTCCCGGACGCGGCCGTCGGATCCGCGCCCGCGTAGAGCCCGCGATAGGAGAACGTCGCCGTCTCGCCGGGGGTGACGAGATCGGTGACGTCCTCGACCCACGCGTCGACCTGCTGGCCGGGGCACCAGCCGCCGCGGCCGTACCACCACGTCCCGCCCTGGTTGGGGACCATGCCGTGCTCGATTTGGGGGATGCATCCCTCCTCCGTCCCCGCGTCGGGGAACTCGTGGAGGAGGGCGGTGCCTTGGACGGTGATCTCGTGCTGGTGGTTGCAGAACTCCGAGCACTGGTGGGCCTCCGAGCCGTGACCGGTCACGATCGACACCAGCTCGACCTTCACCGCGTCGGCCGGGATCGCCACGTCGACGGGGGCGTGCATCGTGTTGTAGGTCGCGTCGAAGACGCCCCCGGACCAGAGGAACGTCGTCTCCGACGGCCGCGCGCTCTTGCCCTGGTTCGAAAATCGTAGCGAGAGCTTGGTCGCGGTGGGCTGGGTGTTCCACTCCGGCGCGAAGTCCCATTTGAAGTGGCGCGTGCCTCCCTGTTTCAGCAGGGCGAGCATCGGGGACGCGTCGATCACCCAATGGGTCTCGCGGTGGTAGCTCGTGATCGCCCGCGCGACCTCCGAGAATTCGGTGGTCTGGTCGTCGCGCACGAGGAACGTCGCGATGTAGTCCCACGCGCCGCAGTTCCCGAACTCGATGAGGTCCGGATCCGGGCACGCCTGCTCGACCTCGATCTCGAGGGTGTCGAAGCCGGCCATCGTGGCCGCGTCGGGGAGCGCCGCGTCCGTCTCCGCGAACTGCTCCAGGACCTCGCCGTCGAAGAGCTTCACCACCGTCGCGTCTTCCTCTGCGAGGCGACTCCGCTCGAGCTCCTGGGCGTTGAAGTAGATCGGCTCGTGGGCGGCGTAGGCGAGGTTGCTCTCGAACGGCCACTCGCCGGCGTTGGCGAGCGCGGCCTTGTAGCGCTGCACGTCCGAGAGGAAGCCGATGCCGCGCACGCGCTGGTCCCGATCGATCGCGAACCCCGCGCGACCGATCCCGCCGAGCACGTCCCCGACCCACCCTTCGATGGCGGCGATGGGCGTCTCGACGAGGTGGAGGCGCCCCTTCCACCACGCCGCGTCCTCCGCGGAGAGGTCGGCGAGGACGGCGTCGATGCGCCCCTGCATCCCGTCGAGGATCTCGGTGACGGCGGCGTCGCTCTCCCCGGTCGCGACGAAGAGGTAGTGCACGTTGCGCGGCGAGCCGGCGATCAGGTCGTCGAGATCCTTCTCCCAGATGCTCGTCTCGTCGAGGGCGGATTTGACGAGGTTGCTCGGGATGAAGACATAGGAGTCGCAGCCCGAGAACGCGGCCGCGAAGTCGAAGGTGGTCCCGTCGTGGAGGGGGAGCTCGAAGGGCTCCGCGTAGTCGCCGCGGTGGGCGCCGAAGGGGCCGTCCGCGAGCGGGCGCGAGGGCAGATCCAGCTCGGCGCAGGCGAGCGTCGGATCGACGGGAGCCCCACCTCCGCCTCCCGTACCGCCTCCCCCGCCTTCGTGGGGTGCCCCCCCGGCGGGCGCGGTGCCGCCCGCTCCGCCGCCGCCCGAGGCGGTGGAGTCGCCGCACGCCGAGAGCGCGAGGGCCGAGGAGATGCTCGCCGCGAAGAGGGCGATGACACGAGCGCGGATCGACATGCTGCCTTCCCATCGGCCGAACGAGCGTCGACCAAGGGAGCACGTTAGCAGATCGGGCGCGATCCGCGCCGTGACCTCAACCGGCCAACCGATCGCCGACCCAGAGGCCCGCCGCGCCCATCGCGAGGCCGCCCGCGGCCGTGATGACGAAGTTGAGGAGGCCCACGCCGGGCGAGCTCTTCTGAAGGAGGGCGAGCGTGTCGTAGTTGAAGCTCGAGTAGGTGGTGAGGCCGCCCAAGAACCCTACCGTGAGCGTGAGGCGCGTCGTCTCGCCGAGCGTCGTCGAGGCCATCGAGAAGCGCATGATCGCGGAGATGAGAAAACAGCCCGTCAGATTGACGACGAGGGTGCCGAACGGAAAGGCGGTTCCGAGCCAGCGCGTGGCCCCGAGGGCGACGAGATAGCGGGCTCCCGTGCCCAGCGCGCCGCCGGCGCAGATGCACAAAAAACGCAGCATTTGGCTCTCGAAATCGTCGGTATTGCCCACATCGCGAGGAGCAATCCTGCTAAGGACATCCAATATGGCCCCGCGCGCGGAAGCAACCAAAGAAAAGGCCGAGGACGCCCCCGCTCAAGAGGGTACCGAGGGCGCCGTCTTCAAGCCCGCGCTGGTCAAAGACATCAAGCGCGCCGAGGGCGACGACAAGACGCCCGTCGAGAAGACCGCCGTCGCGCCGGCCGGTCCGTGGCGATCGTACAAAGAGATCCTGGCGAAGCTCGCGCAGCGACTGCTCGACGCCCAGCGCCCGGTGCGGATCCTCCAGGCCCTGCGCTGGCCGCAGGGGGTCGAGGAGCAGTTCGGCAAGTCGAAGGGCCGCGAGCTGCCCGAGGTCGTCTACGAGGCGGATCTCGGCTTCGATACGGAGGCCAAGCGCGCCGAGCTCACGGAGCTCGCGCGGGACATCGAGCGCGAGCTCGGCGGCAAGGACGAGCTCGGCCGGATCCTTCGCGAGACGACGGAGGAGTACGTCAAAGTCATTCAGCTCCTCGAGGCGCGCGGGACGAAGAAGTTCTACGAGCTCTCGCGCAAGCTGTACGGCTCCGCGAAGGACGTGCTCCCCGACGGCAAGACGACGGTGCGGGCGATGGGCTTCTCCCTCTACGACTCGCTCACCAACATCGCGTGGGAGCGGCTCGGGGAGCCGCAGCGCCGCGATATCGACGCCCAGACGGCGGCCCTCGTCCTCAACGAGCGACTGAGCCGCTTCTTCGGCGAGTCGACGGTGCGCGTGGACGTGGACGACGCGCTCGTCGCGGACGCCGCCGCCGGAAGCGACTACGTGAAGATCCGGAGCGGCGCGACGTTCTCACGCCGCGACCTCGACATCCTCGAAGCCCACGAGGGCTGGGTCCACCTCGCGACGAGCCTCAACGGTCAGGCTCAGCCGGTCGCGCGCTGGCTCGCGAAGGGGCCGCCCCGCACGACGGCGGTGCAGGAGGGCCTCGCCGCCCTCGTCGAGATCCTCACGTTCCGCAGCACCCCGCGCCGGGCGAAGAAGCTCAACGACAGGGTGCTCGCCGTCGACAAGGCGGAGGACGGGGCGAGCTTCCTCGACATCCACGAGTGGTACCGCACCGAGGGCTACGACCAAGAGGAGTGCTTCCAGAACACGATGCGGATCTTTCGAGGCGGCGCCCTCGACGGCGGTGGCCCGTTCACCAAGGACGCTTGCTACTGCAAGGGCATCGTCCTCAACCAGGCCTTCATGCTCGCCGCCCTTCAGCACGACCGCGCCGAGCTCATCCCGTTCCTCTTCGTGGGCAAGGTCGCCCACGCCGATATCCCCATCCTCTTTCAGCACGTGAGCGACGGGATCGTGAAGCCGCCCCCGTTCATGCCCCCCATCTTCGAGGACATGAACGGCCTCGCCGTCTGGCTCTCGTACTCGTCGTTCTTCTCGACGATGTGCAAGCAGTCGATCGTCGACTACTACGCGAGCTCGATGAAGCGCTGATCGTGGGGGAGGGGGCGCGCGTCGCGCTACGCGCTCGCCGGGAGAGGGCAGAGCTGGAGCGTCGTCGTGTGGGAAGCGTCGCGCGGGAAGCGCGAGAGAGGGGAGCGCGGGGCGCGCTCGCGCTTGGCGCTCGCCGGGAGAGGGCAGAGCTTCCGGGTCGTCGTGCTGGATGCGTTGCGGGGCAAGCGCGAGAGAGGGGAGCGCGGGGCGCGCTCGCGCTTTTCGCTCGCCGGGAGAGGGCAGAGCTTCCGGGTCGTCGTGCTGGATGCGTTGCGGGGCAAGCGCGAGAGAGGGAGCGCGGGGCGCGCGCGCTTTTCGCTCGCCGGGAGAGGGCAGAGCTTCCGGGTCGTCGTGCTGGATGCGTTGCGGGGCAAGCGCGAGGCCCCGCAGCTCGGCTCGTTAGCCGGAGGTTGGCGCGCCAACCTCCCCCCGCGTTGCGGGGCCCCCCTCCGGCGCTGCAGATGGCTGCTGAAGGCGCTTCGATCGCTATCGGCAGTGGAGAGCTCCTTGGCCTGCACAGCGTCGTCTCGAGACTGGATTCGCGCACAGCGTCGTCTCGAGACTGGATTCGCGCACAGCGTCGTCTCGAGCCTGGATTCGCGCACAGCGTCGTCTCGAGCCTGGATTCGCGCACAGCGTCGTCTCGAGCCTGGATTCGCGCACAGCGTCGTCTCGAGCCTGGATTCGCGCACAGCGTCGTCTCGAGACTGGATTCGCGCACAGCGTCGTCTCGAGACTGGATTCGCGCACAGCGTCGTCTCGAGACTGGATTCGCGCGCAGCGTCGTCTCGAGACTGGATTCGCGCACAGCGTCGTCTCGAGACTGGATTCGCGCACAGCGTCGTCTCGAAGCGGGGGTCGCGCGCACGGCGTCGCGGGTTATCCGCCACGGGACGAGAACGGAGCGGCGGCTTCGCTACGGAAACGATAGCGGGTCCGACGCGGAACCCCTCCCGCGGCGCGCGGTAGCGCGACGCTTGGGAGGGGTCGGCGGGCGGAGCCCGCCGGGGGTGGGCATCCGCTTCGGGCGATGTCTCTCAGTTCACGGCGTGGGCGACGCCGTTCACGGGCGCGCTCACTTCTTCCGCGGCGGCCTCTTCCCGGCGCTTCTTGGCCGCTTCGACCTCGGCGTCCATCGTGCCGGCGATCATCTTGCCCCACATGATGAAGTCGGCCTTGAGCGACCACAGCGGGTACTTGAACGTCGCGGGACGATTGCCCTCGATGAAGAAGTGGCTGAACCACGCGGGGCCGTAGCCGGCGACCAAGGCGAGGGGGACGAGCCCGGGGCGCTTCGTGATCGCGGCCGCACCGAGGACGGTGATGGCGGCGGTGGTGCCGATGAAGTGCAGCACGCGCGTCGCCTTCTTCTCGTGCTCGAGGACATAGAAAGGCCAGAACTCCTCGAAGGATTGGATGCGATCACTCATTTCGGCTTCCCTTTCGTGCGCGTCATCATACACGCGGCCGCGGTCACTTGCCGCTGAAGCTCGGCTTGCGCTTGTCGGTGTAGGCGGCGAGCCCTTCCTTGGCGTCCTGGCTGGAGAAGAGCTGGGCCTGGAGCTCGCGCTCGAGGGCGAGGCCTTGCTCGAGGCCGACCTCCATCCCCGTCGCGACCGCACGTTTGATCGCCCCCACGGCGAGGGTGGCCTTGCCCGGCTTCGTGAAGCGGTGGGCGTACTCGAGGACCTTCTCCATGAAGCGACCGTTGTTCTCGGCCGCCCAGACCTCGTTGAGGATGCCCAAGCTGCGCGCCTCTTCCGCGGAGAACGTGGTGCCCTCGCACATGAGCTGAAGGGCCTTGGCGCGACCGACGAGGCGCGCGAGGCGCTGGGTCCCGCCCGTCCCCGGGAGCACCCCGAGGCCGACCTCGGGCAGGCCGAGCTTGCCTCCGCCTTCGCGCGCGACCCGCAGATCGCACGCGAGCGCGACCTCGAGCCCGCCCCCGACGCAGTGCCCGTTGATGGCGGCGATGACGAGCTTCGGCGTGTGCTCGAGGCGGAGGAGCGTCTCGTTCGCGTGGAGGCAGAAGTAGTATTTGAAGTTCGCGTCGGCTTCGCGAAGCATGTTGATGTTCGCGCCGGCGCAGAAGAACTTGTCACCGTGGCCGGTGATGACGATGACCTGCACGTCGGGGTCGAAGCGCGCCTCGAGGATGGCCGCGTCGAGGTCCTTCATCATCTCGAACGTGTAGCCGTTGAACGGAGGATCGTTGAGGGTGACCACTGCCACCCCCGCGGAGGTCATATAGTCGACGAGCGCCATCGGTCTTCCTTGTCCTGAGATCGAGGCACGAAGCCTCGCACCTTTTTGTCCGCGCTGGGATGGGGGTCGGAGCGACCGTCGCTTCCGGGCCCTTCCGCTTGGGAAGCACGACAACGCCCCTTTTTCCTCGGCTCTTTGATGATATGAGCCAAGGAAGTTCCTTCTGGAGGAAGCGTGGAATCGAATGAAGTCCGAGCCGAGCTGAAGCGGCTCATGATCCAAGAGCTCAACCTCGCGGGGAAGAAGCCGGAGGACATCGACGACGCCGCCCCCTTGTTCGGCGCGGGCCTCGGCCTCGACTCGCTCGACGCGCTCCAGCTCGCGATGGTCGTCGAGGAGAAGTTCGGCGTGAAGGTCCCGGAGGGAGAGCCGGCGCGGGCGATCTTCGCGTCCGTCGACGCCCTCGTCGATCACATCGTGAAGAACGCGGGATGACCCGCGTCCTCGTCACCGGCCTCGGGATGATCTCGCCGCTCGGCGGCGACGTCCCGACGTCGATGCGCCGGCTGTTCGCGGGCGAGCGCGGGGTCCGGCCGCTCACCCTGTTCTCGCTGAAGTCGCCGCGCTCGACCCTCGCCGCGGAGGCGGTCGGGCTCGAGCAGGGCGAGGTCGCCGCCCGCACCGACGCGATGGCGATCCAAGCGGCGCGCGAGGCGCTCCGCGACGCCGGCGTCGACCCGCGCGCGACGCCGGTGCACCTGGTGGTCGGCGGGACGACGGCGGGCATGTTCGAAACGGAGGAGCTGCTCACCCAGCTCGGCGACGTCGACATCACGGAGGCGCTCGGGGTTCGGCTCCGCACCCATCCCCTCTCGTCCACCGCGGATCGCCTGTGCGAGAACGCGGGGCCGTTCGCTTCCGCGCGGACGGTGTGCTGCGCGTGCACGAGCGGGGTCGCCGCCATCGCCCTCGCGTTCTCGTGGATCAGGACGGGGCGCGCCTCGCGCGTGCTCGCGGGCGGCGCCGACGCGCTGTGCCGCCTCACGTACAGCGGCTTCGGCTGCCTCGCCGTCCTCGATCCGGCGGAGTGCCGCCCGTTCGGGAAGACGCGGGCCGGCCTGAACCTCGGCGAGGGCGCAGGCTTCCTGATGCTCGAGAGCGAAGAGGCGGCGCGCGAGCGCGGGGCGCGCGTGCTCGCGGAGGTCTCCGGGGTCGCGCTCGCGGGAGAGGCCCACCACATCACGAACCCGGAGCCGACGGGGAAGACGGCAGCGCGGGTGATGCGGCGCGCGCTCCGGATCGCCGGCCTCACGCCGAGGGACGTCGGGTACGTGAACGCGCACGGGACCGCGACCCCTCACAACGACGCGGCGGAGTCGGCAGGGATCCGTGCGTGCTTCGGGGACGAGCGCGTCCCCGTGTCGTCGTCGAAGGGGCAGATCGGCCACACCCTCGGGGCGGCGGGCGCGATCGAGGCCGTCATCTGCGTCGAGGCGATCCGAAAGGAGCAGCTCCCGCCCACGATCGGGACGGGCGAGCCCGATCCCGCGCTCGACGTCGACCACGTGTTCGAGACGCGGCCGGTGGGGAGGCCCTTCGTCGCGATGTCGAACTCGTTCGGCTTCGGCGGGACGGGGGGCAGCGTCGTCATCACGCCGGCGGCCGCGACCGAGCCGTTGCTTTCGACGCCGAGCCGCCCGATCGTGGTGACCGGGGTCGCCGTCGTCGCGCGAGGACGCTTGCTCCAAGGCCCTGCGCAGGTGCGCGCGCTCGTAGGCGAGACGCGCGGCGAGGCCGCGCTCCCTCCCGTCGATCCCGCTTCGGACCCGACGTCCGCCCTCGATCCGGGCAAGACGCGCCGCATGGATCGGGCCGGAAAGCTGAGCGCGGCCGTGATCGGCGCCGCCCTCGCCGATGGAGACGATGCCGCCGTCTCGCCGCTCGATCGCGAGGACGTCGCCGCCGTCTCGGGGACAGCCTTCGGCAACGTCGACGGATCGATGCGCTTCATGAAGCGCGTCCTCGACAAGGGCGCGTCCATGGCTTCGCCCGCCGATTTTCCGAACCTCGTGCCGTCCTCCCCCGTGAGCCACGCCGCGATCTTGTGGGGCCTCGGCGGGCCCGCCCTCGCCACGCCGGATCTCTCCGCGACGGCCGAGTCGGCGATGGCGACGGGGCTCGAGCTCGTCGCGTCGGGGGTGAGCGAAGGGGCGGTCGTGGGCAGCGTCGAAGAGGTGAGCCAGCTCGCGGAGCGCGTCCTCGCGCCGCTCCTCGGGGTTCGGACCGTCGCCGCCCACGCGGAGGGCGCGTCGGCGCTCCTCGTGGAGCCTGCCCTTGGAGCGGCCGCGCGCGGCAAGCGGCCCCTCGCGCGCGTCTCGTCTTGGATCTCCGCCCGGGGGGAAGGCGCGCTCTCGTCTCTCCCGGCGCGGCCCGAGGGCCGAGCCTTCGTCGTCTCCGAGCCGGCCGTCGACGCGGACCGAGCCTTGGGGACGAGCGCGTGGCGCGACGTGCCGCGCCTCACCACGACGGAGGCGGCGGGCGACCACGTCGGCCTCGGCGGGATCGCGCTCGCGGCGGCCGCTTCCCTCGTCGCCCTCGAGGAGGCGGACGCCGTCCTCGCGCTCGGCCAAGCCCCCGATCGCGCCTACGCGTTCCTCTTCCAGCGCCCGGTCGAGCCCACGCCATGATCCGGGGTGCGGTCGCGGGCATCGTGATCGCGGCCGCGAGCTCGGGCTGCGCGCATGCGCCCGCGTCGGCTGCGCTCGATCCGACGGCGTTCGTAGAGGCGGAGAAGAAGCTCGAAGCGCTCCGGACGAAGGTGCACGAGGCCCGCACCGAGACGGTCAGCCTCGAGCTCGACGCGCCTTACATGCCCTCGGCGATGAAGGCGCGAGGCGCGGTCGGGGTGCGTCCTCCCGGCGCCCTTCGGATGATCCTGGTCGGCCCGGGCGGGACGACGGCCATGGATCTTTGGATGAGCGACGGGCGCTTTCGCTTCGACATCCCCGCGATCGGCCGCGTCCTTCGAGGGGAGCCCAGCGCGCTGCCGGAGACGCGAAAGGGGCTCCCGGTGGACTTCCTGCGCTGGTGGATGCTCGAGCCCCTCGGAGGTCGCTTGCTCGCCGCCCGCCGGAGCGGCTCCAATCTGGAGGTGCTGCTCGAGGAGCCAGGACGGGTGACCGTCGCCACCCTGCACGCGGACGGGAAGATCGACGCTCACCGGCGGTGGCTGCGCGAGGGCGCGCGCGGCCGCTTCGAGCCCTACGAGGAGGAGTGGCTCGAGGCGACCGGGGTCGGCTGCGCGACCGTCCGCTATCGCCAGAAGAGCACGAGCCTCCGCGTGACGGCGCGATGCGAGGCGACGAAGCCGACCGTGAACGAGGCCGCCTTCGAGGCCCCGGAGGAGGCGCGGTGAGGCTGCGCGCGGGGGTCGTCGCGATCGGCGCCGTCTCTCCTCTCGGACGCGGCGAGGACGCGTTCGACCCGGGGCGCGTCGGGGAGCCCGCGCGCAGCGCCATCGATCGGGATCGCGAGATGGAGGACCGCGGCTTCGCGCGGCCGTTCGCGGCGCGGGTCTCGAGCGCGCTCTTGCCGGCTTCTCCTGGCTCCGTGGTGGACCGGGCGAGCGCGCTGCTCGACCTCGCCACCGACGCATGCCTCGGAGATCTGGAAGCGATCCACCCCGAGGCCCGCCGCGGGAAGATCGCCCTCGTCCTCGGGACCTCCAGCGGCGGGATGGCCACCGCCGAGCGCCTCTTCGACGCGCGCGCCCGAGGCGAGGCCGTCTCCGCAGAGCTCGCCCGCGGCGCGACCTACTTCGCTCCGTTCCAGCGGTGCCGCGAGCGCGTCCGCGCCCGCGGCTTCGAGCTCTCGCGGTCGCTGCAGATCGTGACCGCGTGCGCCGCTTCGACGTGGTCCCTCGGCGTCGGTCTCCGCGTCCTCGAGTCGGGCGAAGCGGATCTCGTGCTCGCGGGCGGGTACGACGCCCTCTGCACCTTCGTCGCGAGCGGCTTCGAGTCGCTCCGCGCGACGAGCGCGTCTCGGCCCGCGCCATTTCGGCTCGGACGCGACGGCATGGCCCTCGGAGAGGGGGCGGCCCTCGTCGCCCTCGTGCGCGAGGGCGACGTCGATCGCTCGCGCGTGCGCTTCTGGGTGAGCGGCTTCGGCGCCTCGACCGACGCCGTCCACATCACCGCCCCCGATCGCACGGGCGCCGGCATCGCGAGAGCGGCCCGGGCCGCCCTCGCCGACGCAGCCACGGAGCCTTCCGCGTGCGGCTTGCTGAGCGCGCACTGCACCTCCACCCCTTACAACGACGCGATGGAGGCCCGCGCGATCCACGATGTCTTCGCGGGTGACGGCCCGGTCGTGCACCCCTTCAAGGCGCAGATCGGGCACACGCTCGGAGCGGCCGGCGTCCTCGAGACGCTCGCCCTCGGGGCCGCCGTCGAGCGGGGGATCGCGCCCGCGGCGTGGGGCTCCGGGCCTCTCGATCCGGACGCGACCGTCCGGCTGCTCGACGTCGCGGAGCCCATCGCGCCCTGCGCCGGGCTCAAGCTCTCCGCCGCGTTCGGGGGCGCGAACGCCGCCCTCGTCGTGGAGCGCCGGGACTCGACGCCGCGCGCGCTGCCGCGCTCGCGCCGCCCCGCGCACCTGCACGCGGTGGTGAGCGTGTCCGAGCCGGACCCCGCGGCCGTCGCGCGCGCGTCGGGGGCGGACGTCGACAAGGTCGCGCGCCTCGACGCGCTGAGCCTCCTGCTCGCGACCGCGGTCGCCCGACTCGGGCGGGAGGCGATCGAGGGCGGAGGGATCATCGTCGGGCACGGGCTCGCGACGATCGACATCAACGAGCGCTTCCACGCGCGGGTGCGCGAGAGGGGCCCGACCGCGGCCGAGCCGCGGCTGTTTCCTCCGACGTCGCCCAACGTGATGCCCGGGCAGATCGCGATCCTCTTCGGGCTGGGAGGGCCGAGCGCGGCCGTCGCCTCCGGCCCCGGGAGCGCGCTCGACCCGCTCCGGTTGGCCGTCGATCTCGTCGCCGCGGGCGACGCCGAGCGGGTCGTGGTGGCCGCCGTCGACGTCGTCGGCCCCGCGTCGCGGGCGGTGTTGGACGCGGGGTTCCCCGAGGAGGCCGCGCTTTTCGCGACGGGCGCGGTCGCCGCCCTCGTGTCCGCCCGCGCGGAAGGCGCGATTGCAGATCTGTCATCGGCGATCGAGCCGAAGGGCTTCGGTCATCTCGCGCTTCGCGACGCGCTCCTCGCGATCGCCCGGCCCGAGCCCTGACATTTTGGCAACTCCGCTCGCGCCTCGATCCCGTGCTTGCCCCGCGTTCCAGGCCCTTCTAGGGTGAGCACGGAACATGCACCTTCGGGCGGAAACGTGGGCAGGCCGAGAAGGTTCGAAGCCGTGATGGAGCGCAAGCAGGGGATCGCGACGATGGTCGAGGCGTCGAAGCGCCGTGGGTCGTTTCTCCCTTGGAGACGGTTTTCGCGCGTCGCGCTCCCGCTCGCCGTCGCGCTCGCGGCGCCCGTCGTGGGCGGCTGCACGACGAAGTACATCCCCAACACCGACGTCCCCGACAACCAAGAGAACCGCGACATCGTCGCCTTCTGCGAGAAGTATCGGAAGGCCGTCGAGCGCAAGGACGCGAACGCCGTCCTCAAGATGACGTCGCCCGACTACTACGAGGACGGCGGCAACCCCGACGCCTCCGACGACATGGACTTCGTCCAGTTCAAGCGATTCCTGACGGGCGAGGACAAGGAGAAGACGGGCATCTCCTTCCAGGACGCGACGTCGATCCGACACGAGATCCGATACCGGCGCATCTCTCAAGAGAAGGGCCGCACCCTCGTCGACTACACCTTCAGCGCCAGCTTCAAGATCCCCACCAAGGATGGGGACAAGTGGAAGCGCAAGGTCGAGGACAACCGCCTCGAGCTCGTCAAGGACGAGGACGGTCAGTTCAAGGTCATCGCCGGCTTCTGACGCCCGGCTGCCGCCCCGCCCCCACCATCTTTCTCG
>JBGAID010000110.1:0-36485 GCA_044225865.1 Polyangiaceae bacterium
GAGGACGCGGGGGCAGGAGCGGGCGGAGGCGGAGGCGCCGCCGCCTCGGCGGCCAGAGGTTTGGCGGGGGCTTCTACGCGCTTCGGGGGTGCACCGCCCGAGGCGCGGAGGACCCAGACGTCGTCGTCGACCGCGAGCGACAGTCCACTCCCGCGCTCGGCCAGGCTCGCGAACCAATCGCGCAGGCTCGCGAACGCCGCCTCGTATGCGGCGGGCATGCTCCCGGCCGCGACGCTCGACGCCGCCTCGGCGAGCGACCTCGTCTCCGCGCTCGTCCATCGCGTCTCGGCGCCGGTCTCCTGCGCCGTCTCGGCGATCGACCGCAGATCCTTCTTTACGTACTCGACGGGAATGGATCCCAGCGCATCCCCGAGGGACCCCCCATATTTCTCGGCTTGTTGAATCAGCTTCAAGAAGACAATCCCGCTGCCGATCTTATGGCGCCCGAGCTCGAGCGACGCGAGCATCCAGGCCTCTTCCAACCATTGAAAGAGCGCGGGGGAGAGCGCCGGCCGCGCCTTGTCGGGGAGGGTGCCCGCCCCCGCGGCGTGGCCGAGCTGCGAGCGCAGCTGGCCCACGTCGAGCTGATAGCGATCGACCAAGAGGGAGAGCTCCGTCGAGCTGTCGTCGAGGAGGGCCACGAAGACGTGCTCGATCGTGACCTCTTTGCTCCGCGCGCGGACGGCGGCCGCGAACGCCCCCTCGACCGCTTTGTAGAGCTTCGCGCTGAGGTGGGAAAGGAGCAGCTTCTGATCGACGGCCATCGTGGTCTCCTCGGGCAGGCGCCGAAGTGTACGGCAATTGGGTCGAGAGGCGGCAACGATGCCTCCTCCTGAGTGGCAAACCGCCTCGTTCGCCGGGCGCGCTCTTCCGATAGCGTGCGCGCCGATGGATGGGCCGGTCGAGATCGTCGCGCTGGCCGCCTCCGCGGGCGGCATGGAGGCGGTCACGACGGTGCTTCGCACGCTGCGGAGGGACTTCCCGGCGGCGGCGACTCGTCGAGGCCTTCGCCGAGACATGGGAGTCCGAGACGGCCGCGTGCCACTTCATCGAGAGCATCCACCCCGAGGATCGCGCGTCGGCCGAAGCGCGATGGGAGCAGGCCATCGACGCGAAGCACGTCCTCGATCTCACGTGCCGCCTGCGACGAGGCGCGAAGGGCAGCTATCGCTGGACGCACGTGCGCGCGCTTCCGCTGCTCGACCCGGACGGCGCCATTCGACGGTGGGTGGGCATGAACGTCCGCGTCTCGCCGGGAGCCAGTTCGGCCCGCCCGGGCGAAGAGGCCGCTGAGCCCGCGTCTGCTTCGATCGGCCGCTCGATTCGGTTCGGGCCGCCGTACGTGCCGCCCTCGATCTCGGATCGATCCTTTTTTTCGATCCGGTGCATCCGCCTTCGCCGCCCCGGCGAATGGCTCCTTTGAAGGCCGAGACCGAGCGCCGAAACGAGCCGCGTGCAGCGGGGGCATTGCCGTCCTCGCGCACGTCTCGGTGCGGTCCCCGGCCACGAGATGCCCTGCGCGAGCGCGGGGCGAGAGGGAGCCCTGCGCCATGCGATCTTTTCAATCTCTTGCCGTGTTGCTGAGTGCGTTCGTGCTCGCGGGTAACGTCGTCGGCTGCGACGGGAGTGAGTCGTCGGGGACCAAGCCGGAAGGTGGGGGTGGAGCGGGCGGCGAGGGAGGCGGTCCCAACAGCGAGCCGGAGGACGGGATGGCCATGGTGCGCGTCGTCCACGCGTCGAGCGATGCACCGAAGGTCGACATCTGGGCGAATGGCGCGCCGCTCGTCTCGAGCCTCTCCTTCGGGGAAGCGTCCGAGTGGATCAATGTCCCTCCCGGCAGCTACGATCTGGAAATCAAAGCGGCGGGCGCCTCCGCTTCGGACCCAGCGGTCTACTCCGTGAGCGGGTTGACCCTCGCGGAGGGGGAGAAGCTCTCCGCGGTGGCGGCGGGGCTGCTCACCTCCTCCGCCGACTCGAGCAAGCTCCGCGTGCTCCCGGTTCGTGAGGACTTCGCGCCCTCCGGCTCCGGCAACGCGATCTTGCGGGTCGTGCACGCGTCCCCCGACGCGCCCACCGTCGCCATCGACCTGCACAATGACGATCCCTCGTCCCCCGAGATCACCAACCTCGACCGCTTCGGCTCCACCGCGGCAGAAGGATTTCCCCTCACGGCGGGGGAGAAGCTCCAGATCGGGATCGACGCGAATGGCCAGCGGGTGACGGCGTTCACCACGCCGGAGCTCCCGGAGGGGGCGGAGATCCTCGTCGTCGCCACTGGCCTCGTCTCGGAGAAGGCGGACGAGCCGGATGGCTTCGCCCTGCTCGCCATCGGCCCCACCGGCGCGATCGGCTTCGTGAAGCAGAACCCGTTCGTCTACGCCCTCCACGCCTCGCCCAACGCCCCCGCCGTGGATCTCTATGCGGCCGAGACGAAGCTCGCGGGCGGCTTGGCGTTCGGCGCGTTGGCCGGCCCCGTCCAGGTCCCTCCGGGGGACTATCCAATCGACTTCCGCGCCGCCGGCGCCGACCCGACGAGCGCCCCCGCCGCCACCGCCCAGACAGGCGACATCGCCGCGGGAGGAACCTATCTATCCATCGCGACTGGCTTGTTGGGTGGGAGCGGGAATGAAGCGTTCCGACTCGTCTCGCTGCAGGAGCAATTCGCGGACGCATCACCGGACAGCGCCCTCGCCCGCGTCGTGCATTGCTCCCCGGACGCCCCCGCCGTCGATCTCGGGGTCCTCAACGTCGAAGGGGTGGTGAGCCCGGTGCTGATCCCGAACCTCTCGTTCGGAGAGGCCACCGGCGCGGGCGGTCTCGATCTCGGGATCGGCACGCTGCCGCTCGGGGTCACGCCGGCGGGAGCGAACAGCACCGTCGTCGCTTCGTTCCACGTGACCACCGCCCCCGGGCTGCGCGCCTTCGCGATCGCCTCCGGCGCCCTCTCCGCGAAGAAGGGCGAGAGCTTCCGCCTCTTGGTCGTGAACACCCAGACGTCGCCTTGGTCGGTCGCCACCATCCAACCGCAACCCCAGTGACTTGGGCGAGCGTCCACGCTGCTATCCTCCGCCCTCCCGTGCCCCCTCACCTGTTCCAGCGCGTCGCCGCGGGCGACAAAACCGCCGTCCGAGAGTGCATCGGCCGCTTCGGCGGCCTGGTGTGGGCGCTCGCGCGGCGGATGTCGCCGGGCGCTGCGGAGGCCGAGGACGCGGTGCAGGAGATCTTCATGGATCTGTGGCGGTCAGCGGCGCGTTTTGATCCTGCCGTCGCCTCCGAGCCCGCCTTCGTGACCATGATCGCCCGACGCCGCCTGATCGATCGCCGACGCAAGAGCCAGCGCGCTCCGGCGACCGAGCCGTTCGGAGAGTCGCCCACCCCGGCCGAGCCTGCCGCCGCCGCCCGCGTCGAGAGCTCGGCAGAGGCGTCGCTGGCCGCCAACGCCCTCGCCCAGCTGCGGCCCGAGCAGCGCATGGTGCTCGTCCTCTCGACGTGCCACGGCCTTAGCCACGAAGAGATCGCGACGGCCGTGAACATGCCGCTCGGGACGGTGAAGGCCCACGCCCGCCGCGGCCTCTTGAGGGTTCGAGAGCTCCTCGGCGCGGAGCCGCGAGAAGCCATGACGGTGGTCACATGAGCCAATCGAGAATGGACCGCGCCCTCGCCCTCGCCTGCGACCGAGCGCTCTTCGGGCTCACCCCCGAGAAGGAGATGGAGCTCGTCGCCCTCCTCCCGCCGGGCGCGCGCATCGACCCTGGCCTCGATCTCGCCGCCGCCGCCATCGCGCTGAGCGAGCTCACGATCGACGAGCCGCTCCCCGCGCACCTCGCCGAGCTCGCCTTCGCCGCCTCCGATCGCGATCGCCGGGCCCCCGACGTGGCCCGCGGCGGCACCGTCCCCATCTCGATCCGCGAGCCGGCCGCGGCGACGATGCTCCTGCCCGGCGCGGGAGGGCCCGTCGAGGCGGGACCTCATCCAGCCAATCCTGGACCATCCAATGTCGTGTCGCTGGTACTGCCGGCCGGAAGTCCGCTTCCGGATCCGGCAGTACCCAGGAACACAGAAGTCCACGGCCAGACTTCGGGCTTCGTGCCGGCAGTACTGGGGGCGGCGCACCCGAAGCAGAGCGTCCTCCCGTGGCTCGCGGCGGCGGCGTGCCTCGCCATTGCGATTGGCAGCTTCGCCTACTTCGGGACACGAAAAGGGGCGCCTCCCCCCGTCGCGAGCAATCGCGACCCGAGAGAGAAGCCCTCGGCCGCGGAGGCCCGCGAGCGGCTCGTCAAAGAAGCGAAGGATGTCGTCCGCACGGCGTGGGGAGAGACAGGCGACGCCGCCGGCAAAGGCGAGTCGGGCGAGGTGGTGTGGAGCAACGAGCGGCAGGAGGGCTATATGACGTTCCGGGCCGTCGCCACCAATGACCCGAAGACCACCCAATACCAGCTCTGGATCTTCGACGCCGAGCGCGACGATCGCTATCCCGTCGACGGCGGCGTGTTCGACGTCGACACCTCCAAAGGCGAGGTCACGATCCCCATCTCCGCGAAGGTCGCGGTGGGGAAGCCCACCCTCTTCGCGGTGACGGTGGAGAGGCCGGGCGGGGTCGTGGTCTCGAAGCGCGAGCGCATCGTCGTTACGGCGAAGCCGGCCTGAGCGGGCGCGCTCCGAGACAGACAGACCCGAGCGCTCAGCGATCATCCATGGCATTCAAGGCAGAGCCCGCCTCGAGCCAGCGGCGCTGACGAACGGTGTACGAGTGCAATAGCCAGATCGACTCGACCTCGCCATCGTCGTGGGTGAGGAGACATTCCACGCGCCGTCCGGGAGCGAGGCCCGCGAGGCCGACGAGGCTCACGCGGTCATTCCATCGGATGCGCTCGTAGTCACGCCCGTCCTCGAACGTGAGGGCCAGGAGCCCTTGCTTTTTCAGGTTGGACTCGTGGATCCGGGCAAAGCTCTTGGCGATGACGGCGACCCCGCCGAGGAGACGGGGGGAGAGCGCGGCGTGCTCCCGGCTGCTTCCCTCCCCATAGTTTTCATCGCCGACGATCACCCAGGGCAGGGCCCGCGCTCGATACTCGCGCGCGACGGCGGCGACCGGGCGGGTGGCCTCGTCCCCGAGCACGCTGCGCGTCGTCCCTCGCTCCATGGTGAACGCGTTCGTCGCGCCGCTCAGGAGGTTCTCGCTGAAGGCCTCCAGGTGCCCGCGGTAGCGAAGCCACTTCCCCGCGGGAGAGATATGGTCGGTGGTGGTCTTGCCGCGCGTCTTCATGAGCACCGGCAGGCCATGCCAATCCTCTCCACTCCATCGCGGCCACGGCGAGAGTCGCTGCAGCCGCTCGCTGTTCGGATCGATCGCGATCGGGTGGGCGCCCCCATCCTCCGGCGGGGCCACGTACGCGCTCCCATCGCGGACGAAGCCGCGCTCGGGCACCTCGGGAGCGGGCGCGGGCGGGCTCAGCATCCAGCGCGACCCATCGGGTCGGACGAGAGGATCGGTTAGGGGATTGAACGACAGGCGGCCGGCGAGCGCGAGCGCGGTCACGACCTCGGGGCTGGCGATGAAGCTCGCCGTGGTCGTGTGGCCGTCGTTGCGGCCGGGGAAATTCCGATTGAAAGAGGTGACGATGGTCGTCGGGCCGGAGCGCTCGCGATCCCATTGACCGATGCAGGGGCCGCACGCATTGGCGAGCACGGTGGCGCCCACGTCGAGGAGGGCCGTGAGCTGCCCGTCGCGCTCGATGGTGCGACGGATCTGCTCGGAGCCGGGGGCGACGAGCAGCTCGCAGGCCGCGCGCACCCCCGCCGCTTTCGCTTGGGTAGCCACATCGGCGGCGCGGCTCATGTCGGCGTAGGACGAGTTCGTGCAGCTCCCGATGAGGGCGCTCTCGATCGTGTCGATGAGCTCGCCGCTGCCGACCTCGGCCGCGAGCGCGGAGAGCGGCCGCGCGCGATCCGGGGAGTGGGGGCCGGTGACGTGGGGCTCGAGGGCAGACAGGTCGAGCTCGAGCACGCGATCGTAGTATCGGTCGGGCGCCGCGAGGACCTCTTTGTCCGGCTCGAGCAAGGCCCGATACCGGTCCGCGAGGGCGGCGATCTCGGCCCGGCCGGTGGCCCTCAGATAGAGCGACATTCGCTCGTCGGCGGGGAAGAGGGAGGTCGTCGCGCCGACCTCGGCCCCCATGTTCGTGATGGTCGCCTTGCCGGTCGCGCTCAAGGTTCGCGCGCCGCTACCGATGTATTCGATGACGGCGTGGGTCGCCCCCGCGCACCCGAGCTGGCCCGCGACCCACAACACGATGTCCTTCGGGGCCGCCCAGCCGGCGAGCGCGCCGCGAAGGACGACGGCGATCTTGCGAGGTGCGGGGAGCTCGAAGGGCATGCCCGCCACGACCTCGACCGCATCTGCTCCGCCGACCCCGATCGCGAAGGCGCCCAGCCCTCCCGCGTTCGGGGTGTGCGAGTCGGTGCCGAGGATCATCTGACCGGGAAACGCGTACGTCTCGAGGACGACCTGGTGCACGATGCCCGCTCCCGGGCCCCAGAACCCGATGCCGTACCGAGCCGCGGCGGCGCGGAGAAAGTCGTAGACCTCGCCATTGCCGTCACGGCTCCTCTTGAGATCGATGGCGGCGCCCGCGCGGGCCCGGATGAGGTGATCGCAGTGGATGGTCGTGGGGACGCGGGCCCGCTCGCAGCGCGTCTGCATCAATTGGAGCATGCCGCTCTGGCCGAGCACGTCCTGGAAGACGACGCGATCCGGCCTCAGCGCGAGGGGGCGCCCCGGGGTGAGGTCGTCGTCGTCGGGATCTTCCAAGTGCCCGATCAAGAGCTTGTCGGCGAGGGTGAAGGGGCGAAGGTGGTGGTCCCGCGCCCGCGCGACGTTGTCGGAAAGGCGGGCGAACACGCGCTCCGCCATCTCGGGAGTCGATTCGATCGAAGTCATGGCCACGAAAATGGGCTCGCCATGGCGAGTTGCCAAATGCAATGATCTCATCGATTAATGCGGCAAGTGCATCACTCAAGGAGGTCTCCGGATGAAGCTCGACACGTTGGGCGTCGAGGCGTTCGTGGCCATCGCGGAGCACCTCTCGTTCCGCAAGGCGGCGCGCGCGCTCCACATCACCCAGACCGCGCTCTCGCGGCGCCTCGCCGGGTTCGAGTCCCTCCTCGGCGTCGTCCTCGTCGAGCGGACGACGCGCTCGGTCGCGCTCTCGACGATCGGCGCAGAGTTCCTCCCCCAAGCCCGGCGCCTCCTCGCAGAGTTGAAGGCGGCCCTCCTCGAGATCCGCGACACCGGCGCGGCGCGGCGCGGGGACGTCTCCATCGCGTGCGTTCCGACGGTGGGCGTCCATTTGCTACCGCGAATCCTCGGGGCGTACTCCGCGACACTCCCGGGCAATCGGGTCAAGATCCTCGACCACGCGTCGTCGGACGTGGCGCGCGCCGTACTGCGGCGCGAGGCTGAGTTCGGCATTCAGCTCGGAGGGGCCCACCATCCCGATCTCGAGACGGTGTCGCTGTTCGAGGATCGCTTCGTCCTGGTATGTCGCTCGGACCACGCGCTGTCGCGCAAGAAGTCGGTGGCGTGGGCCGAGCTCGCCGGGCACCCCCTGGTCTTCGTCGGAGCCGACAGCGGCAATCGACCATTGCTGGACAGCGCCCTCGCGACCGAGGCGCTGCGCCTCGAGGCCCACTACGAGGTTCAGCGCAGCTCGACCGCCGTCGGGCTCGTCGCGGCCGGCCTCGGCGCCGCGATCGTCCCCGGCCTCGCCCTCCAGGCTGGGGCCTACCCGCGACTGCGGGTCGTCGGGCTCAGAGCGCCCGTCGTCTCGCGCTCGATTGTCCTGATTAAGAGGACGGGCAGCCAGCTCTCCCCCGCCGCGCGCGCTCTCTATGATTTGGTGCGCGATCGGGCCAAGAGCCTCCGCGGCTGAAGGAATGGAGAGGTTCGTGAGAGCCGCAGGCCGCGCCCACCGCCGTCTCGTGATTGCGGGCGTCGCGGTCCTTCGCTATGCCCGATGGGTGCGGTCCGAATGGCTATTCGTCTTGTTGCTCTGCAGCTGCAGACCGAAGCGAGAGGTCGAGGCGGTCGAGCTCCCCGCGCGTTCGGCCGCTCCCGGCCCGGTGACCGACTGGCAGGCGGAGCTCTCGTGGGCCCGCGCTCGGTTTCCCTCGATCGCGAGCCTGCGCACCGAGGTCGATCTCGGCCCGCTCCTCGCATGGGTCCCCGTGGAGGGCGCGCGCACGCTCTTCTTGACGATCGAGGACGACACGAACCGTCCCGACGCCCACTCGTTCCGATGCGCCGCCGTCGAAGCGAGTCGCGCCGAGAAGGGGCGCGCCATTGCGTTGTCGATTCCTCTCCCAGAGCAGGAGGGCGCCCCGCGCCCATCGAGGACCCGGCGCTATCTCGGTGGCACGGTGCGGGCCGACGGAGTGAGCGTGGGCGACACCGGCGGCGAAGAGTGGCTGAACGCGAGCGGCCAATGGGAGCGACGCGACGCGTACGCGACGACGGGGCGATCCTTCGGGCTCTTTCTTGGCCCTGTCGGCGATGAGGCCGCGTACTTTCGCTATGCGCAGGTGGCGCTCGGAGCCTCGTGCGGTCCGACGGAGCAGGTGCCGTGCGCGAGCGGGGGCAGCCGCCCCTGCAATGTCTGTCGGAGGGTGCAGGTCGATCTCACGCCGGCAGGGCCGGGGCGCCTCCCGGCCACCCGTCGGACACCTCCTCCTGCTACGCCGGGGACGTGCACCGAAGCGTGCCCGCGCACCTTCAACGAAGACCTCGCCCGCCTGCGCCGACTCTTCGAGCATTGGAAGACGGGCTTCGTCCTCCAAGACACGCCCTCGAGCGCACAGGTCGCGCTGTTCCGAACGCGTGAGCGCTGCCTCGGTGCGCAGAGCGTGTCTCAGAAGGAATAAGGACCGACGGCGCTTCGATGGTCGAGGCCAGCATCGATCTCGAGACGACGCCGCGCAAGCGCCCCTTCCGCCTCGAGTCGAGTCCTCGCGGCAACTCCAGTCTCGAGACGACGCGGTGCAGGCCAAGGAGCTCGCTGTCACCGTCGGCGGGCGCAACCCTTCAGAAGCCATCCGCAGCGTCGGAGGGGGGCTCCACGCAATGGGGGGGAAGTTCTCGCAAAACCCTCCGGCTCGCGATCGCAACGCAACGCCTCGAGCAGGACAACGTTCCTGCTTCAGCTCGCGAGCGCACGGCGCACAGCGGGCGGAAGAACGTCGCGGCGCTCGACGTATGGGGCATCGTGCTTGCTAGCGCCTCGCTCTCGGATACCCTCGCGCCGATGGGGACTGCCCGATACCGGCTGACATGCGATGGCGTCGGAGCTCTGCGCGTGCACGCGCTTCGAGGCAAAGAGGCGATCTCGGACGCGTGGCACTTCGACGTGACGGTGAGCGGCGCCGCCTCCGAGGCGGTCGAGCATCTCGCGCTGGGGCAACGCGCGACGCTCACGCTCGACCTCGGCGACCACACGCGCGCGTTCTATGGCGTGGTGGCGTCGGTCCGCGTCGACGAGGCGCACGCGATCGACCGAGAGACCAAGTACGTCGTGCGGGTCGTCCCCCGCCTCTGGCTGCTCCGCAGGAATCGTCGGACCCGCATCTTCCAGAACCGGCGCATCCCCGACATCGTCGATGCCGTCCTGCGCGAGACCAACATCGTCGTCCGCTGGGCCCTCGTTCGCGGCTACCCCACGCGGGAGTATTGCACCCAATACGAAGAGAGCGACTTCGACTTCATCCGAAGGATCCTCGCGGAGGCAGGCATCTATTTCTATTTCTTCAGCGGTGAAGAGGTGCCCGCCTCGGCGCTGGACGTGGACACCGCGACGGGGTACGCGGCGCAGGTCGGAGCGGCCGCGGTCGGCTTCGGTCTCGGGGCCCAGGCCGGAGGCCTCGCCGGTTCCGCGATACAAATGGCGGAGACGCTGATCCCGGGCGACACGATTGTCTGCGCTGACGACGCGCTCTGCTATCCGCCGGTCGCCGGAGACGATCCAGCGGCCCTCGCCGCCTCCACGGTCGCGTCGCTCTCGGCGAGCACGGTGTCGGCGATCGCCGGTGACAGCGGAGGGGCCTCGGCGGCGGCGGGGACCGCCTCGGCGGCCGCGACGGCAGTGCTCGCGGCGGCGGGGGGTGGGGGCGCCCTGCCGATGCACTACATGGCGAACCAGGTCTCCGCCGTAACCACCTACGACAAGATCACGAGCTTCACGCTGCAGAACAGCGTCCGGCCGAAGGGCGCGATGCTGCGCGACTACGATCCGGAGCGGCCCCTCGTCCGACTGCAGAGCGTCGCCGTCTCGACCGCGCCCTTCCCCCCTTCTCCGATGGACATCGCGGCGATCGCCTCCGCCGCCGCCGAGAACGCGGTGAGCGCCGTGTCCGTCGCGGTGACAGAGACGGCGTCGGACCCGGCCAAGACGGCCCCCGTCGCGGAGAAGGTCGTGGACGTAACGACGACGATCGCCAATCTCGCCCGACCGAACGCGGAGATCTACGAACACCACAACCCGTTCCTCTTCCCGAAGTGGGCATTCGCCTCCGATGCGGCCCCGAGGATCCTTCGACAAGCGCGACGGCGCGCCTCGATCGGTAGGGGGGCGAGCGGCTGCTACGACTTCTCGCCAGGCCACGTCTTCGATCTCGGTGGCCACTTGCCGACGGTGGACGGCAAGTATGTCATCACCAAGGTCCGCCACGCCGGCCAGGAGAACCCGGGGGGGAGCGCCGACGCACGCCACGTCTACGAAAACTCGTTCGAGTGCGCGCCGGCGAACATGACATATCCACCGCGCCCCATCCCGCGCCGAAGCGTGCAGGTGGCCTTGACGGCGACGGTGGTCGGACCGAAGGGCGCCGAGATCCACGTCGACGCCAAAGGTCAGATCAAGGTCGAGTTCCATTGGGACCGGGCCGGCAGCCACGACGACACGAGCTCGTGCTGGATCCGCGCGATGCAACCATGGGGTGGGGCGGGATGGGGCCACCAGTTCATCCCCCGCGTCGGAATGGAGGTCGTCGTGGTGTTCGAAGGTGGGGACCCGGACAAGCCCATCGTCCTCGGGTGCCTCTACAATCAGACCCATCCCCCCTCGTTCTTCCTCCCTGATCAGAAGACGAAGAGCGGCATTCGCACGCAGTCCACCCCGGGAGGCAAAGGGTTCAACGAGCTCTCATTCGACGACGCCGCCGGCGCCGAGCTGATCCACGTGCACGCCCAGCGTGATCTGACCGAGGTCGTGGAGCGCGACCACGAGACGCACGTCCGCGCCAATCAGGCCGTCGGGGTGTCTCTCGATCAGTCCCTCCTCGTCGGGCACGACCGCACGCTGAAGGTCGGCAACGACCTCTTGGAGCACATCGGACACGACCATCGCGCGTCCGTCTTCGGCCACAGCTCGCTCGACGTCGCGGGCGCGCGAGGGGTGACCGTCCGAGGCGAGGACACGCTCACCGTCAACGGCAACCGCTCTGTAGGCGTCGACGGCACCCTGAGCATCCAGGTCGGAGAGCAGCACCGAATCATGGCCGGCGACCCTTCGCAGCCGGGCCAGATCAACCACTTCTCTTGGGGCTCCCTCGTCTTGGGGGCCCGTGAGCGCCTCGTCTTGAGCGCCCAGGGCGGACTCGTCTTCCAGTGCGGGGGCAACCGGGTAGAGATGGATGAAGACGGCGTGCGCATTCGGGCGAACAGCGTCTCCGTCCGCGCCGACGAGCGGGTCGCGGTCGGGGCCAATGGCCCCGACGTCATCCTGGACGAGTCCTTCCAGCTGGCGAGCAAGACCATCAAGCTCGTCTCCGAGAAGGCGAGCCTCGTCCTCGAGAAGGAAGCTCGCCTCGACGGCACCCAGGTCAAGCTCAACTGCAAGGGCATCGAAGCCGACACCCAGGGGGTCTCATCGGCGGCGGTGGTGACCCAGAAGCTCCACCTCGTGTTCTCCGACAGCGAGGGCAAGGCCTACGCGAACAAGGACTACGTCCTCATCGCGGACGGGCGGATGTTCGAGGGGACGACGAAGTCCGACGGCAGCCTCGAAGAGGAGATCCCGGACGAAGCCACCGAGGCGGACATTCTCCTGTTTTTGGAGAACCGCCCCCACGGGCCCAAGCGCCGATATACCGTGAAGGTCGGCGAGATCCCCGCCGTCGACACGGTCCGCGGAGCGCTGATGCGATTGCGCAACCTTGGCTACTACCACGGACCCATCGTGGACGAGCTCGAACGGCTCGGCATCGAGGCGATCGAGCGCTTCCAAAAGGACCACGGGCAGCCGGTGACGGGCGCGCTGGACGGAGGCACGCGCGCCGCCCTCTCCGACCGACACCTCCACTGAGCCGAACGGAGACCCACGATGCTTGACACGCTGCCCGCCTCGACGCCTGCGCCCCCCTGGCCCCCTTCGTCGATCATGTGGCTCGGGCCACCGGAGAAGGACGCGCCCAAGGCCGTCGACGCGCCGAAGGGAGGGAGCGCTGGGGTGGCCGATCCGGTGCCGCCCCCGCGGCCGGTCGCGATCTGTCAAAACATGAAGTCGGACGGAGCGACCGCGAACCCGGATCTCTATTACAAGCTCGCCCACGTGTGGGCAGAGAAGTGGAAAGAGGCCGACAAGGACAAGCGCGAGATCGTCGTCGTCGATCCGGCCGCGGCCACGACGAACGCCATGGACGAGGCGGCGATCAAGAAGCTCGCGGCCACGATGATCACGCACTTCACCAAGGCTTGCCAGACGGCCCAAGGCACGACCATCTACATGGCCCTCAGCCACGGCGGAGCCGAGCTGCTCCCGGCCGACGCGGGGAAGATCCCGACCCGCGTGGCTCAGCTCGCGGCCGACAAACAGGCCCTCGCCGATTTCAAAAAGACCATCGACAAGAAGGCGCTGAACTACAAAGAACTAATCGCCTACGTCGAGGAGGAGCAGATGAGGATCGACGTCGAGGACGCCCGAGTCAATCGCGCCCATTGGCCGACATTTTCGCTGGGCGCCCAAAAGGGCGGCTTGCACCTCCAGCACCTGGCAATGGACTTCGAGTACTTCATCTACCTGGACTACCCGAACGCCAAATGGGAGCCGGTCGAGAAGAAGTGCTACGAGGCTCGAAAAGCCTATTTCTCGGACCTGAAGGCGCTCTTCCAGAAGCACAAGATCAAGACGCTGCACCTCATCGCGTGCAACATCGGCAAAGACTCGGCGTTCATCACCCGTGTCGGCAAAGAGCTCGGGGTCGGGGTGGTCGCCTACGCCTATTACACAGTCGTCAAGACGGGCACTGGGTTCATCGGGCTCTCGAGCGACCACGTGAAAGACGACATCGCCAATGCGACGTCCGTCGAGCCGCCGCTGTCTCCCGTGGTGACGGGCTGAGCGCAGGCGGAGCACACTTTTCATCGATCGAGGAAGGCGATACGGTCCTCGTCGATGCGCAAACGGACGAACCGCCAGAGCAAGTTGCGTGGGCTGGCCGCGCCCATCGTCGTGACGGCCGTGCTCGCGCCCGGGTGCTCGTCCGCGCCAATCCACGAGAACCCGGGGCGCCCAGAGGTCGAGCCGACGGCCGCCCCCACCCAGACCGCGGGCCCCGGAGATGCCACGCCCGTCGCGACGGGTAGCGCCGCCGTAGCCACCGACCTCGCGGGCCTGCCCGACCCTCCCGCCGGCTGGAAGCTCGAGAAGAACGCGGACGGATCCTGCACCGCGATCCCCGAAGAGATGAAGTGTCCAGAGGGGGCCTCCTGCAACCCCGCTCCGCCCTTTCGAGTCAAATGCGTCGCAGGAAACGATGGCGGCAAGACGCGCGACAAGAAGTAAGCCCCGCCCCACGTCCCAAGTGGCGTTCGAATGGCGGAGCCGCATCGAGGCCGAGTATCGGTCCGCCGCCATCACCCAAGAGACGACGCTTTGGCTGATCCAGGCGGGCGCGTCACCAGATCTCGTCCGCATGGGCCTGCGCATCGTCGACGACGAGCTCGTGCACGCGGAGCTCTCCCGCAAGGTCTGGGAGGCGGCGGGGGGCGAGGGGATCCCTCGGCTGGATCGCAACCACCTCGCCATCGGTCGCGCCCACCCCGAGCTGGAGCTCGATTTGGCGTGCGCGATCGTGAAGATATTCTGTCTGAACGAGACCGTCGCGGTCCCCCTGTTCGCCAATCTGCGGCGCTCGGCGACGGTTCCCATCGCGCGCCGCGCCCTCGATCGCATCCTCAAGGACGAGGTCCGCCACCGAGATTTCGGCTGGACCGCGCTCGGCTGGTTGATGACGTCGAAGGACGCCGCGCTCATCGCCGAGACCGTCCGCCGGGCTCTGCCCGGCTGGCTCTCGGATCTCGAGCGCTCCTACGGCGATGCCCTGCCGAACGGCAACGACGCTGTCTCCGACGACGAGCGGGCGTGGGGCATCGCCCCCGCCCGCGAGTTCGCCGACATTCTCCACCGGACCATCGCTCGCGATTATCCGAGGCGCTTCGCGCGCGCCGGCCTCGAAGGGGCGATCGCCCTCAGCCCGAGATCGAGAGCGTCAACGTGAACAGCTCGTCCGTGCGCTGATCGGGGTCGTCGTTCGGCGCGATGGGGAGGGCGGTGACGACGACGACGCGCCCGTCGCCGGGCACCACGACGGGGCCTGCCGCGAGATCGACGACGGTACCGTCGGCCCCCGGCTCGAGCCCGGGGATGACTTGCACGGCCCAGCTCACGCTCGGGTCGCTCGCCTCGAGGGCGAGCGTGATGGGCCCCCCGCCCGACGGGAGCTGGACATACGCGCTCCCGAGCGCCATCACCTCGACGTCGATGGAAGCGGGCAGATCGGACACGGAGACGGCGTGCTCCACCGCGACCTCCGCCTCCGCCGGGAACGTCCCGCCCTCCTCGAAGTGGGCCCCGTCGTCGTGGCTCGCTACGTAGTAGCGCCATTTCGCGAACTCGACGACGCTCTCGAGGTAGCTCGAGCCCACCGGGGCGAGGACTTCGTCCAGGCCGTCCTCGAAGTCGGGCTCGTTCGCTCCGGCCGGGCTCCGCGACGAGAGCCAGACGTCCGCGATGAAATGGGGGTCCCCGCCGAAGAACCGATCCCGGACATAGAGCAGATAGAGCGCCGCCCCATACATGTACCAAGTCTCGTAGTCGTCATTCCGATCGAGAGACCATGACGGTCGTGACTGAAAGTCGACGAGGAGGTCTTTGTACTCGTCGTCGTCGTCGACCACGACGTCCTCGATGAACGTGGACGTCATTTCGTAGGCGATCGGGATGTCGTTCCAGTCGTCGCTGGCCTGACATGCGTGATTGAGCTCGTGGGCGACCGTCGACTCGAGGATGGTGGCGCCGAAGGGCCCCCAAGGATCGATGGCCATGAAAGAGTGCCAGTCGTCCCAGGGCGTGCGCGGGGCGTCCGTGGTCGACTCGACATAGGCGACCTCGAGCCCACGCCAGATGAAGACGTCGAAGTCCCCATCCGGACCGCAGGCCCCCTCATCCGAGAGGGGGCGGCGAAAGCCGAGATCGTCCATCTCTGCCAACCACGCCTGCTCGATGTGGGTCAGCACTTGGAGCGCCGTGTCGAGCTCGCCGGGCTCACGATAGTGCACGAGGACCGGCACCCGGGAGGAGGGCAGCTCGAGCGGCCAATATTGGGGTGCGTCGCAGGGGACCGTCTCCTCCGGGATCACCGGGAGGCTCCCCCGCCCCCCCTCGCGCGCCCCCCACCGCCGCGCCCCCCGGCGCCCCCTCGCCTCCGGCTGCGCTCGAGTCTCCGCAGCCCGAAAGGCACCCCATCAAAGCCGCGCACAGCAGCTTCGTCCTCATAGCGAGACCATCGCACGGAAGGAGGCCGGCGGGCAGCGCCCTTGAGGGCTCTCGCCGCCGGTCGGCGACCGCTCACCGGCGAAAGCTCGCCGCCGGCGAAAGCTCGCCGCGACGAGACCCTCGTTCTCCGCCGCTCTTCTGGGGTTTTCGGAGGCACTTCGCTTGCTTGGCGGTCCTGGATGTCATGGCAGAGAGATCCTCGCTTCCTTCTCCTCACGGGGTTCCTCGGGGCCGCGCTCGCGGCCTGCAGCGCCGACGTCGGCGCCTTTGGCAATGGCTCGTCCACGAGCGACTCCGGATGCGCGCAGCAGGGCCAGACCTGCGACGTGCTGTGTGACGACAGCCTCGGGTGCGTCGATTGTCTCTCCGACGACGATTGCGGGGCGGGCGCCCCCGCGTGCGTGCTGGGCCGGTGCGTGGGCTGCAGCTCGAACGCGGACTGCGGCCCGACGAGCGCCTGCTCGCCGAGCGAGGGCACCTGCGCCCCGAAATGCGGCTCCAGCGCGGACTGCACCGGCGCCGCCCCCCTCTGCGATCCGGACACGGGCGCCTGCGTGGGGTGCGTGACCGACGCCGACTGCAACGAAGCGCAGCCCCTCTGTGCCGATCCGCTTCGTCGCTGCTCGGCGTGCGCGACCGACGCCGACTGCGGGGCGGTGTTCCCCCACTGCGATCTCGCGGGCGGGCGCTGCGCTCAATGCGTCGTCGACGCGGAGTGCGACGGCGGACAGCTCTGCCGCGACTCCCTGTGTGTCTCCGTCTGCCGCTCCGACGCGGACTGCGCGGATCCCGAGCTGCCTCGTTGCGACACCGTCTCCGGCTCCTGCGGGCCCTGCGCAGATTGCCTTCAGTGCGACAAGGACGAGGACTGTCCCGTCGCGCTCCCGAAATGCCGCTCTCACCAGTGCGCGGCCAACTGACTCGATGATTCGAGGCCTCTTCGACATTGCTTGGACAGGAAAGGGATCACGGATGCGCTCGACCACTGCTTCCACGAACATTGGCGTCCTACTCCCCTCCACCCCGTTCTGCTCGAACGACAACGCCTGCGTCCAGTGCAACGAAGATCTCGATTGCGGTCCGAACGGCAACTGCAACAACAATCACTGCATTTGATTCGGACCTCGCGGTGCTCGCCGGCCGTCAGGCCGGCCCGCGGGCGTTTGCGATCGCGCGGTCCATCACCCCTGCCGCGACCGAGGCCTGGAGCCGGTGACCGTCATCGGTGAGGAAGAGAACGACGTCACAGCTGGAGCGCTCCGCGAGCTCGATCGAGTCTCGCACCGGCACGACGTCGTCTCGTCGACCGTGGACGATCACGACCCGCCCCTGCCGCCGGGGCAGCGCGGCGACGGCGAAGAGCTTCGCGGCGGCGGGGGCGAGCAGCACGAGCGGCCCTTCATAGATCCCTCGCGCCGCGAGGGTAGCCGCGACTCCGCCCCCGTACGAGGAGCCGACAGGACGTCGGGCGAGCTCCGCTCGATGGTCTCCCTGGCGACCGCGAGCGGTCCTTCGGCGATGGAAGCGGGCAGCACCGAAGGGGCGCCTCGCAAGTGCTCGATCGCGGGGCGAGTGGGCAGCTCCGGGGCCGTGACTGAATAGCGAGGATCGGCCTTCAAGTGCTGGACCTTTTGACCACCTGGTCCGCTCTCCAGTCCGTGGAGGAACACGATAAAGATCGTCATCGCGGCGTGGACACTACCAGCGTCGACGCGGCCCGCGCACGGGATCGTGGACCCCTCGCTCCTCCTCGGGCATCTTCGGGGGGCGATGCGGGTCTTCGGACGTTGGACGGTCTCGGCGCTGCTCTGCGCGTGCGCAGCCCCAACCATGGTCGATCCCTCGCCCGCCACGACGGTCGAGCTGCCGATCTCGACCGCCGCGTCGGTGACCGGAGCGGACGTGGCGACGAGCCCGCCGAGACGAGGCGCGCGGGACGAGATCACGGTGAAGCTGCCCCCGGAGGTGGCGTGCACCTTCACCTCGACCCGCCATTCCTTCGACGCGACGCTGGCCTTCTCCGAGACAGGTCCTGCCTATGTGAGGCTCTCGGGGACGGTGTCGAGCCTCTCGGCTTCGCTGCCCGTCGGTCCGGGCCCGCGAGGCTGGGCGGCGGACGTCGAGACGGGGGGCGTGCTGTTCCGCGGATACACGACCGCCGAGGGCATCGAGCTCCATCCCAACGCAGGAGTCGTCTTCGGCGATCTGTTCATTCCCAACGGGTTCATGACTGTCACGATCCGAAAGGCGGAGAGAGACCGATTGTCCGTAGCGGTGCCGGTGCCCCCTTCCCTCGAGACCTCCTTCCCCGAGCTCGAAGCGACGAGCTCGTGCGGAAGCTTCGGCGTCGACCATGGCTTCTTCGAGGGCCGCGCGGCGATCGGAGCTCCGCCCGGGTCCCCCGGAACCCTGCATGGCAAGCGCGTCGGTCTCTCCGTAACCGAGGCGGGACCGGTCGTGGCCTACGCGAAGCTCGACGCAAAGACGGAGCGATGGGTGGAGATCCTCGAGAAGGGAAAGAAGAAGACGCGCATCCGATGGCCCATCCCGGAGGGTTTGGTCGTGGGATGGGTCGAAAAGGGCTCTGTGTCGAGGCGGAGCACCGAAGACGAGCTCGGCACGGGCGGCTTGGGGCTGACCGGTATCGGAGCGGGAGGCGTGCCCGAGACCATCTGGTGCTCGCACCCGGTGCCGTTGCATGCGGAGGCGGCCGGGGTGGAAGAGACGGTCGGCATCGTTCGAGCGGAGACGCTCATGGTCCCGGGGGTGAAGTCGCCCGGCCGGCTCGAGGTCGGGTTCATCGACGGCACGATCAACTCGGTCGACGGCGCGGTCCTCTTCGTCGAGCCTCAGGCCGTCGCCGACTGTACGCTTCAGTGAAGACGCCGCGAGCTCCCGAAGGCGAGCTCAGACGATGATGTCGACGAGCGTCCCCATCGTCTCGGACGCGGTGCGGGCGACGGCGACGTTCACGGCGTTCGAGGTCTTGGCGATGGTGAGCGACACCATCTCGGAGGCGATGTCCACGTTGGCCCCCGGCTGCGCCGCCCGGGCCACGTTCGACGCCGCCCGTTCGAGCTGGCGCTCCGCCGCTTGGATGCCGATACGAGACGACTCGAGGAGCCTCATCTCTCGAGGGAACGGCTCGTCGCCGAGGAAGCTTTAGCAGTGTGCTGAAGAAGGAGGTCGTCAGGCCACTGGGTGGGCAGTTGCTGCTCTTTCACCCCCCCCAGCCCCCCTCGCTGTGCGAGGGGAGCGTCAGCGCTCTGGGTTGTGCACAGCAGCTTGACCTGGTCGCGCGCGGAGGAGAGAGGCCCAAGGCGAGCTCGCTGCGACCGCTCACGTGGCGACCAGCCGTGCCCTCCGACGGATCTCCCCCCCTCGCACAGCGAGGTCAGGGTACAGGGGCGGGGACGGGCTCGCCCCGCACCTTGCGATAGAGCGCGCGGGCCCACGCCCGCGAAAGGACGCTCGGGAGCGCGATCAGCTCGCTCGCGTTCAAAGAGGCGGCGAGCATCTCTCTCTTCGCGCGCTCGATCGTTCGCGGGTGCGCTTTGTCCATGTGGCCCGAGTCGAACGGGGGGCGGGGGTCATACTCGATCGTGAGCTGAGCGACCCGCGCCGTCTCCTCGTCGGCGACCTCGGCCACGACGGCGAGGGCCAGATCGATCCCGGCCGAGACCCCTGCCGCCGTCCACACCTTCCCGTCCCGGACGATACGGTCGTGCGGGCGGGCCTGGGCCCCGAACTGTGAGAGCCAGGGCAGCGCCGCCCAATGGGAGGTGGCGGCGCGTCCCTCCAATAGGCCGGCGGCGCCGAGGATGAGCGCTCCCGAGCACACCGAGGTCGTCAATCGGGTGTGGTCGTGAGCGTGCCGAAGCCAGGCCTTCACCTCGGCGTCGGCCATGAGGGTGGTCGTGCGATTCGAGGACCCGGGCACCAGCACGAGGTCGGGGCGTCTCGTCTCGTCGAGACGGTGCGTCGCCCCCACGACGAGGACGTTGCTGTCGGTGAGGACGGGCCCGACCTCCTTCCACACGAGGCGGATCTCCGCTCCCGGGATGCCGCGCAACAGCTCGAACGGTCCGAGCGCGTCGAGCGCGGTCAGGCCGGGATAGAGGAGAATGGCGATCTGCATACTCGTCTCCTACCGTGCCGCCGGGGATGGCTCGATGACAGAGATCTGATTTTTCCTGCCACGCGCGAGCGCGGCCGGTACATTCGCGGGAGTGCGCCAGCGCGTCGTCATTCTCGCCTACCCGGGCGTCGAGCTGCTCGACGTGGCCGGACCCGCGAACGTGCTCACGGCGGCGAGCCGTCTCCTCCGTGGGCGAGGTGGCTACGACGTCGAGATCGCTGCATCCCGCGCGGGCCCCGTGGAGACGGCAGGGGGGATCGGGCTCGTCGCGAAGCGGGGGTGCGGGTCGCTGCGCCCCCCGATCCACACGCTCGTCGTCCCTGGCGGGACCGATGCCCTCGGCGCCGGCAGAGGCCTCTTGCCGGTGATTGGCAGGCTCGCGAGTGGGGTGAGTCGCGTCGTGGGGGTATGCACGGGCGCTTTCCTCTTGGCGGAGGCGGGCATTCTCGACGGCAGGCGCGCCGTCTCGCACTGGATGGGCTGTGCCGCCCTGCGCGAGGGCTACCCGCGGGTGCGAGTCGAGGAGGACGCCATTTTCGTGCGCGACGGGAGGGTATGGACCTCGGCAGGGGTGACCGCGGGGATGGACCTCGCCCTCGCGCTCGTGGAGGAGGATCACGGAGCGGCCCTCGCGCTCGAGGTCGCCCGCTGGCTCGTCATGTACCTTCGCCGCCCGGGTGGACAGAGCCAGTTCAGCGCCCCGCTCACCGCGCAGAGAGCCGCGCTCGGCCCCATCGAGGCGACGACCGCGTGGGCGTCCCGCAACCTCGCCAAAGACCTCTCCGTCGAGGCGCTCGCGCGGCGCGCCTCCATGAGCGGACGGAACTACGCGCGGGTGTTCAAAGCCCAGGTCGGGATCGGTCCGGCGACGTGGGTCCGGACCACGAGGCTCGAAGCGGCCCGTTCCATGCTCGAGCTCTCTTCCCGCTCCGTGAAAGAGATCGCCATTGCGTGTGGGTTCTCTTCTCTCGAGGCCTTGGATCACGCCTTTCAGCGGGCGATGCGGACGACGCCGGTCGCCTATCGCGCCCGCTTCGCTTTGAATCAGCGATCGTGATCCTGACACACAGGACGCCACGGAGCGGTTGGCGGGGAGGTTTCGAGGGGAGGCTCAGCGGACTGTCACCGACTCCGCGAACGCGATCGCCTCGTCGCGCGCGCGCTCCGAGCCGGCGATGATGCGGGCCACGGGCCGCTCTCGTTTGCTCTCGGCGCCGACCGCCCACGCCCCATATCCGTGCTCGTGCCTCGTGAGGTGCCATTGAATGGTGGACCCGAGGAGCCTGCCCGGCCGATCGCCGTCGCTCCTCCCCGGCGACGACCAATCACCCGGCGCGGAGTCCAAGCCCAGCGCCAGCTCTGCCCCGCCGTCCGGGAAGACTCCCCGTTTGGTGAGCCGCATATGGGCGAAATCGTCGATGCCGTCGGCGTTCAAGAGCGTCCACGCGGCGGAGGGATTGTATTGAAAGGCGGCGAAGGAGACCTTCGTCGTCACCAACCGATCGGACGGTCGGTCGAGGGCGCGGGGGCCGGTCGAGACCGTCGAGAGGATCTTCTCCGCGAAGCGACGGCAGGGGGCGAGCTCCTGCACCGCGCCCCGGCTCACGAACACCGCTACGTCGACGACGTCGCCGTGGGCATCCGCGAGCCATCCGTGGGCGAGCGCCACCATCTCTCCTTCTTGCTTCGCGTCTCGATAGACGCCGGCGACGATCCGGAGCTTCTCGTCCTCCCCGAGGATGGTGACCGGATCATAACCGCCGTCGAAGCGAGCGGTGACGGAGGCGGCGCGCTCGAACCCGGCGTCCGAGTGGAGGAACGTCTCGCGCGCACCCACGAAGGCCTTGAGCTGGCCCGCCGTGGCCTCGACCTTTCCGACGGTGGCGGCCCCCGACACCACTCCCTCGAGGAAGCGCACTTGGATTCGGCCATTCAGCAGCGGCTGGGGTGACGCGAGCTTCGCGGTGCTGAAGGGCCCGCACGCGAAATCACCTTCGAGCTCGGCGCGGGACACGACGGGGGCCCCGCCCCCCGCTCGTTCGTCCCCGCCCACCGCGCTCGATACCGGCGCGACGCCCGGCGGGGCCGGTGCGACGCGCCCCGGCCGCGGGGCGGGCCGCGGCTCGCAGCTCGCCGCCAGCATCGAAACGCAAAGGACGGCGACTTTCGCGCGCATGCAGGGGACGATGGGACAAACCCTGTGTCGTTGCAACCCTCGGTGTCGTCCGACCCGAATCCTTTTCGAGCCCGGCTGGCTCGGAGCGTTGGCCAATGGATTTTCGCAACCTCTTGCTCATCGCCATGCTCGGCTTCGTCGCCTGGTCTCTCTATCGCGCCTTCGCCGGAAAGGTCGCGCCCGCGAAGGCGAGAGCCCTCGTCAAAGAAGGGGCGCGCCTCGTGGACGTCCGCACGAAGAGCGAGCACGACGCCGGTCACATCCCAGGATCGCTCCACATCCCCCTCTCGGATCTGCCTCGACGCGAGAAGGAGCTGGGAGACAAGACGAAGCCCGTCATCGTCTATTGCGCGAGCGGAATGCGCTCCGCGAACGCGGCGGGTATGCTGAGAAAGAGCGGCTTCGCCGAGGTGTACGATCTCGGTGCGATGGCCCGCTGGGGAGCCTGAGGCGACCGACGCCGAGGGGCGCGCGCCCGAAGGCGTGACGTGGCGGTCAGGGTCGAGTGGCACCCCGACCGCGAAACGGCGCGACGATCCGCTCGGCACCCTGCTTGCTCTGGCCCGCAGGCGCCATGCAGAATCGAGTTATCGTCGCAGTGGGGCTCTTGGTCGCCTTCGCCCTCGCCTCGCGCAATGCCGTCGCCGAGGAGCCCACGCGAAAGACCACCGCCGCGGTCGCCGTGTCGACCTTGCCCGTCGTCGTCGAGGGAAAGCTCACAGAGCCGAAGACAGAGCCGCAGAGCATCGGCAAGCGCACGGCCGGGCAGGTCCTCACGGTGGCCGGCCTCCTCCACATGGCTGCTGGTATCGCGCTCATCGTCATGGCGGAGCAAGACGACTCGGCCGCCGACGGAGATGGAAGTCCTGGCGCGGCTTTGGGTGTCGTCTTTGGCGGCATCGTGCTCGGCAGCGGGGTGGTCCTGGAAATGGTCGGCGTGCCGCTCTGGGCGATGGGAGCAACGCGTATCCCCGTCGAGGAGGCCACGCTCGCGCGACCGTTTCGCGGCCCGAGAGCGGGCCTCTCCATCGCCGTCTCCTTCTGAGCGATTGGCGCGTCGCCGCGCTACCGCCTGGACTTGCCGGCGCCGTGCTTTCGATCGAGGTAGTGGCCGAGCGCATCCAGGCGCTGTCCGAAATAGGCAGCGAACGCGTCGACCCATGAGACGACCTCGCCGAGCGGCTGGGGGCGAAGGCGGTACTTGCGGCACTTGCCCTCGCGCCAGGCCTCCACGAGCCGAGCCTCCTCGAGGACCCGGAGGTGCTGCGACACGGCTCCCATGGTCATCTCGAATGGCGCGGCGAGATCGCCCGCGGTCCGCTCGCCGTCACGAAGGAGGAGCAGAATCTGCCTCCGGGCGGGGTGAGCGATCGCGTGAAAGACATCATTGTCTTGGAGGGGGCGCACCGTGGCTCCATTCAGGATACTCGCCGCGCAGGGCGGCCATGCTCTCCAGAAAATCCCGAACGGGAGCTCCGTCGAGCTGGGCCTCCAGCCGATCGAGAAAGGCGTGGCAACCGACCACGAACCCCCTTGCCGTCGAAGCGGTGAGGCGCCGATAGGTGACGACCAACCTCGTCACGGCGCCATCCCACGTGAGCTCGTACCGGAAGACTGCCCGCTCTCCGCGCGGCATCTCCGGCACCGGATCGACGTTCCATTCGTGCTCGAAGAGGCGCGGCGGATCCCAGGCCAAGATCTTCCCCGTCGATCGGTACCCGGGGGGGCCCGACACGAGCTCGATGCGGCCGCCAACGCGGGGCTCGATCGTCGCTTCCGAGCACAACAGCCACTCGCGCAGCCCCTCGGGCGTGGAGATGGCGTCGAACACGAGCTCCGGAGGGTGGCGATACGCTCGCAGGAACGTGAGCGTCGCGTAGCCGTCGCCGTCGACCTCGGTCGTGCCTCTAGACCGCATACGTGAGCACCACGTTGCCGTTCTTGAAGGCGCGATGATCGACCAAGCGCAAGCTCAGAGGTCGATTGAAGAGGGTGCGCCCCGCCCCGAGCGCCTTGGCGATTACGACGAGCTGGACCTCGTCGACGAGACCAGCCGCGGCGAGTGACGCGACGACGCTGCCGCTGCCGAGGACGACGATGGGCTCGCCCTCGCTCTGCTTCAAGGCGCGGACGGCGGGCTCCAGATCGCCCTCGAGCCGTTCGCTGTTGTTCCACTTCGGCGAGAGCGTCTTCGTCGCCACGTACTTCTTGGCCGCGTTCATCTTCCTCGCGACCGCCGGCATCCGTTCCATCATCGCCGGCGACGTCCAAGACATCTCCATCAGCTCGTACGTCTTGCGACCGAAGAGGAGGCTCCCCCCTCCGCCAGCGTTCTGGGTGCAGACCTCATCGTGACGCGTTGGATTTGAACAGGAGGACGTGGGCGAGGGTATGCACCTCGACCTGATAGTGCGCTGCGACCAATGCCCAGCCCTCGTCGAACCGGTCGCTGAGGTCCCAGCCGCGCAGGGTCAGAATTCCCTGGGCACCCCTACCACTCCAGCGCATGCCACTAAGCTTCAAGCGCTGAGTGACCAGCGTCTTACAAGCTGCCTCGACGACGCCCGATCCGATGGGAAGACCAGCGGCGCGGAGATCGGCATATGCCATTCGCTTCTTGTTCTTTCGGAAGTAGCCGACGGCGAGACGGATCGTCTGGTTCTTCGGATGCTTTCGCTTCAGATAGCTGAGCGCTCGGATGACGGCGGTAACGCCGTCGACCTCGTCGCGAAGGCGGTCGCGATAGTCCTCGAATCGGTGGCGAGTTTCGCGCGAGCCGTCCCCGTATGCAGCGGCCAGTGCGGCATGGAGGTGCTCGGAGGCGTGAAAGAAGTCGATCGCCTCGGCCCCCTCCGGAACGAGCGTCTCGAGGAAGTCCCAGTTATCGGCGACGGCGTCGGCGATCTTGACGACCTTGAGCTCGGGACGACGCTCCAACACCGCCATCACCTCGGCCACCACCTGGCCCTTCAGCGTGGCCTTCTTTGCCTCGGGCGCACGGCCGAGACGAACCGCAGCAATCATGTCGCCCTTTTCGTCGCAGAACGACAGTGTAGCGCACCCGATCTCGCGATAGCCGACGGGGCCTTGGGGGGTGCGGCCTTGCGCACGTGCAGCCGCTCGCTTCGCTTCCGGCGCGGTCCCCTCCATAGGGGCCAGAACGCCATCGATGCTCACCGCGACCGAGACTGCATTGTCAGGAATGGCGAGCTTCTCCCGCAGGCGGGTCTCGAACGAGCCACGTTCCGCTTCCCAGACCTCGGAGAGGGCCTTCGGCAGCCGGTCCAAGCTCGACTTCGACGGCTGCATCGAGCCGACGCGCCGGAAGAGCTCCTCTCCCTTCGCGGGAGTCATTTGCGCGACGACCCACGCACCCTGCTTCGCCGCCTCCGGCGTCCAGAACCCCGCAATGATGCCTGACCGAAGCTCCATCGGCGCCACCGCTCGACCGCTCTCGTCGGTGCGGTCCTTGTAAAGCCAGCGCTCGACGGCGACGGGTCCCGCTGCGGTCATGTAGCTCTGCGAGCTGCGAAGCACTCGCCGCAACGTCCGCCCCTCGACCTCGATGGCTTCGGCGTGCTCATCCGCCTTGCTCAGATCGCGCGCAATTGCAGCTCGCGCTACCTCGTGGGTCAGATCCATCAGTCGCCGCTCGAACTTGGCGAACTCGCCGGGGGCGAACGTGCGCGTCCGCTCCCGTTCCGCGAGAAACTCGCGCAAGGTCTCCACCGGGTCCGGCAGCCCCGTGGAAAGCTCCTTCGGATCACGCGTGGTCCGTCGATGGTCGGATCTCTTGGTAGCGATGCTCAGCATGCTGTCCCAAACCAGCTCCGTCGCGAAGAAATTCCGACCGACCGTCCGTCACGATCGGATCTGCACCCAGCGTTCTGGCTGACCCACGCGCCGAACTCCGCGTCGGGCGCGACCGCGTGGGCGAAGCTCATGTCACCGGTCGGATCGGTGAAGTACCCGTCGACGGAGATAGACTCGAAGACCTTCAGCTTTCGCATGGTCTTCTTTTAGATTTAGTTATTTCTAAAATCAATCCTCAGGGCATCGTGCACGTCGGGTGGGCGGTCACGTCGTCGACCATGCAGACCGACTCGGCGCCGTACAGGGCGACGCAGTCGAAGTCTTGATAGTGTCCAGGAGCGGTGGGTGGATCGTTCGGACCGGCGACACCGATACACTCGTGGGCGACGTTCCCTTGGCAGGAGCTGCTGTCATAGTCCGGATCGCAGATATCGGTCTCGCCTTCCATCGCGCAGTAGGCGTCGAGGACGTGTGTGCTCGGGTCGACCCACTCCACGCAGACATAGCCGGGATTGCAGGGCTCCGTTTCGCCGAGCTGGCAGTAGAGCGTCACCCCATCCTGACAAGCGGTGACGACGGCGGTGGCGCCATCATGAGGAGCGCACGGGTCCCCCGCGCCCCCCGCTCCTCCTGTGCCGCCGGCCCCTCCGACGCCGGCGCCGCCACCACCGTCTGGAGAGGGAGCGCCTCCGCTCTCGTCGCCGCACACCGAGCCAACCTGCTGGCATGTGCCGAGGCAACAGAACTGATTCGCACCGCAGGCGGGGGTGCACTCGCCCTGCGGGCTCGTCTCCGGATCGCTGCACGCAACGGCGCTCAAGAGAGACGATGAAACGAGGACGGCGGCGGCCGATCTCAGGGTCATGGCGGTACTTCGTTGCGCGGTAGAAGGATGCGTTCAACCCCGACCCGAGGGGTCGCGCCGCGGAGGCGCAGATCCCGACCCGAACCCAATGGACGGCGCCCTCGCCGTGGATGGCTCCAAAGGGCTGCACAGTGAAGTCTCGCCCCGGCAATGCTAGGGTCGAGGGCATGCGTTGGTGGGCCTACTTCATTCCGATCGCGTCGCTCTCGACGCTCCCGCTCGTCGTCGGCTGCGACAAAGGGCTCTTCGCGTCGAAGGAGAAGGGCCATCGAATCGCCGACGACGACGACGACGAGAGACCGCGCAAGCCGCAGAGCGCCGCCGTCTCCGCGGGGAGCGTCTCCGGCTCGGATGGCTTCGGTCGCCCCCCCGCGTCGCCCGGGGTCACGCCGGTGGAGCTCGAGATCCACGTCATGAGCCAGTGCCCCTACGGCATCCAAGCCGAGGGCTATGTCGGCCCGCTCCTCCAGAAGCTCGGCTCCGATCTCGTGGTGAAGGTCGAGTACATCGGCCGCGATACGAGCGGCACCCTCACCTCGCTCCACGGCGACAAGGAGGTTCGGGGCGATCTCCTCCAGGTCTGCGCTGCGAAGGCGTCTCCTCAATTCTTCGATTTCATCCTCTGTCAGAACGAGGACGCGAAGAACCTCGACACCAACTGGCGAGGCTGCGCCCAGCGGCTCGGCCTCTCCGCCGACGCGATCGCGGCGTGCGCGGACGGAGTGGAGGGGCGAGCGTTGCTCTCCGCATCCTTCTCGCGCTCCCAAGCGCGCGGTGTCTCCGGGAGCCCCACCTTCTTCATCGGGGGTGAGAAGTACGCGGGGCCTCGCAAGACGTCCGCCCTCCTGTCAGCGGTGTGCGACAAATATCAAGGAAAGAAGCCCGCCGCCTGCTCGGACATTCCTCCGCTGCCGGTGGTCGACGTGAAGCTCCTCGTGGATGGGCGCTGCAGCGACTGCAAGGACAAGACGCTCGAGTCCAGCGTGACCGCCAAGCTCGGCGCGCCCAAGGTGGAGCGCCTCGACTTCGGCTCGCCCGCCGGCAAAGCCCTCTTCGACGAGCTCAAGCCCCTCAAGCTGCCAGCGGCCGTGTTCGACTCGTCGCTCGACGCCGACACCGAGGGCCTCGCGTCCCTCAAGCGCTCGCTGAAGGAGCGCGGGCGCTATCGCTTCATGGAGCAGGGAGATTGGAACCCGCTCTGCGCCGATCCGGGGGGTTGCGCTCTCCCGGACTGTGAGCTCAGCCTGACCTGCCGAGCGGAGGCCCCCAAACGCCTCGACGTCTTCGTGATGTCCCAGTGCCCATACGGCATCAAGGGGATGGACGCGATGAGAGACGTCCTCTCGGACCTCAAGAAGAGCGGCGACAAGATCGACTTCGCGGTCCACTTCATCGGCACCGTCGACAAGACGACCGGGCTCGGATCGATGCACGGCCCGGACGAGGTCGCGGAGGACAAGCGGCAAGTCTGCGCCATTCAGCACTACGGGGCGAAGCTCAAGTTCCTCGACTACGTCTGGTGCCGAAACAAGGGCATCAAGTCGGCTTCGTGGGATTCGTGCACCGGCCCCGCGACCGGCATCGACGCCACCGTTCTCCGAAAGTGCTCCGAGGGGCCGGAGGGGGCAGAGCTGCTCGAGAAGTCTTTCGCCTACTCGCAGGCGAGCGGCGTTCGAGCCAGCCCGACGTGGCTCGTGAACGGCAAGTTCAAATTCAGCGGGCTCGACGCCGCCACGATCGAGAAGAACCTCTGCGACCACAACGCCCTCGCGCTGTGCAAGAAGCTCCCGGCGAGCGGGTCGGGGGCGGCCCCGACCGCGCCGAGCACGGCCGGGCCCGGGTGCGCCGCTCCCTGACCACGACGGGTGGCGGAGCGGTCAATCGCTCCGCCAGAGCTCCCCCTCGCACCGGAACGCGACGGCGATGTAGGGCAGCGCTTGGGTCACGTCCTGCCCGGTGCGGCTCGGGTGGGCGAGCCACCATTGGAAGATGCCGAGGACGGTGGGCCGGTTGAAGCTCGCCCCTGGCTCGTCGAAGAACGTGTATCCGACCAGCGGCCCGAGCCGCATGATGGGCCCCGGCCCCTCCCCTTCGACGAAGGCCTTTCCGACGCTGAACCTCGCCCCCGCGACGAGCCCGAAATTGGAGACCCACGCGAGGTCCTCGTCGCTCGTGAGCCCCCACCCCCGATCCGGCAACAGCAGGTCGACGCGCTGATTGTAATAGACGGTGTCGCCCGCTCGCAGGCTCAGGTCGGTGTAGAAGGCGAGGGTGTCGCTGCGAACGGCGATTTGCCAGAGCTTCGCAACGGCGAGGGCGCGCAGGGTGACCTCATAGCCGCTGGCGGGATAGTTCAGACCGGCGTCCTTGCCCTCGCTCAATCGACTGTCGGAGTAATCGGCGCGCGCGTCCGGGAAGCTCTGCAGGGTCGCGAACGAGGAGTTGTATCCCACGTGATAGAAGCCCGCGGACAGGGCGAGCATCGACAGCGGCTTGATCTCGACGTGACCGCCGAAACGGGCGATGGCGGGGGAGAGCGTGGGGCTTATCCCGATCGCGAAGGCGTTGTCACGCAGCGCCATCGAATCGGACGGGTACAGGCGCGCTCGATAGCTGAGGTTGTACAGATCCTCCACCCCGAGAGGATTGACCCGAGCCCCGATGAGGTTGTCGTACACGATCCGGTGACGAGGGAGCGGCGGGAGCGGCTTGTCCTCCGCCTGCGCGACCCCGGCCTTGGCCACGACGAGCGCGGCCACCATCAAGAGCACAGAGGACTTCACGGGGCCCAGCGTATGCGGACACCGGCCACCCAAGACAGCAAAAGCGCCCATTTCGGAGGGAAGCGCTCTCGTCGTATGGTGCGCGACGACCCGGACACGGAAGCAAGGAGCGCCATTCATGTGTGACGACTTCACGGAATCGGACAACGAGCGCTGGCTCGAGCAGAACATCGGACGGCGAGGCTTGGTTCGAATGGGCGTCGGCGCGGTCGCGATCATCGCGATGCCGGGATGCGCGAGCGGACCGGAAGCATCCGCTCCCGCGACGAGCGCCTCCTCGGGGGAGACGGCGGGCAAAGCCCCGCTCCAATCCGCGACCTCCTCCCGCGCCGTGGTCATCGAGACCCCGGATGGGAAGGCCGACGGACACTTCGTGTTTCCTCGGGAGGGCAAGCACGCGGGCGTGATCCTGTGGCCGGACATCGCCGGCCTGCGGGAGGCCTACCAGAAGATGGCGGAGAGGCTCGCGGAGCAGGGCTTCGCCGTCCTCGTCGTGAACCAATACTATCGCTCCGCCAAGGCCCCCATCCTGTCGAGCCTCGCGGAGTGGAAGACGGACGCCGGCAAAGAGAAGCTCAAGCCGATGATCGAGGCGATCACGCCGGAAGCCACGACCCGCGACGGAGCCGCGTTCGTGAAGTTCCTCGACGCCCAACCGGAGACCGACACCACGAAGAAGCTTGCGACCTCCGGGTATTGTATGGGCGGGCCGTTCGCGGTCCGCACCGCCGCTGCGAGCCCGCGGGTGGGCGCCGTCGCGTCTTTCCACGGGGCGTCGCTGGTCACCGACAAACCCGACAGTCCTCACCTCTTGCTCGGCAAGACGCAGGCCCGCTTCCTCTTCGCCATTGCGAAGAACGACGACGAGCGCCAACCGGAGGCGAAAACGAAGCTGAAAGAGGCGGCGGACGCGGCCGGGCGGCCGGCCGAGGTCGAGGTGTATCCGGCTCAGCACGGCTTCTGCACCATCGACGCGCCCGTCTACGACCAAGCCCAGGCGGAGCGCGCGTGGGCTCGGATGCTGGCCACGTTCGAGGCCGGGTCGTAGAACTTTCGTGAGCCGCGGGACGACGGCTCGGGAACTGGGGCCAAAGAGCATGGGAGCCCTCCCCATCCATCGTGTCCGCCCGCCCGTCGCCGGAGCCGAACCGGTCGGGGCGGAGATCATTTCGCCCAGGGCGTTTCGACGAGAGGCCGCTGCCGATCCGGGCGCCCTCGTCGAGGCGGTCGCGGCGGGCCATCGCTCCGCGCGCGAGACCCTCTTTCGCGAGCACGCACGGTACGTCGAGCGGGTGCTCGCGCGCGTGCTCGGGGACGGCCCGGACATCGCCGACACGATGCAGGACGTGTTCATTCAGATCTTCGAAGGCATCCGGGGCCTCCGCGATCCGTCGAAGCTGAAATCGTGGATTCGATGCGTCACCGTGATGACGGCGCGGAAGCGCATCCGCAGCCGGCGCCGGGCGCGGTGGCTCACCTTCTGGCCTCACGGGTCGGACGAGCTCGAAGCGGAGAGCCACGACCCGGACGACGCCGACCTCGCGGCATTGAGGGCGACCTATCGCGTCTTGGACCGCCTCCCGACCGATCTTCGCATCGTCTTCGCGCTTCGCTTCGTGGAGCAGATGGAGCTCACCGAGATCGCGGAGGCGACGGGCGTCTCGCTCGCGACGACCAAGCGGCACCTGCGCAAAGCTCAAGATCGCTTCGCCGCCTTCGCGAGGAGGGAGCCGGCGCTCGGGGAATGGATCTCGCCGCTACCGGGAGGGTCGGCCGATGAATGAACAGACCAATCTGTTTCGTCGCGTCGCGGAGCGCGGTGACCGGCTTCGCGAAGAGCGCGACGCCGAGCGCGAGGTGTACCGGCGTCTGTTCGACCGTCCCCACGAAGCGCGCGCGCGCGCGAAGCGGCCCCTCCGCGCCGTCGCGCTCGCCTTCGCCGCCGTGGTCGCGGTGGCAGCGCTGATCGCCCTTCTGCTCTCCCCACCGAGCCCGCGGCAGGAAGAGACCCTCTCGTTCATCGTAGGCGGCGCGCCCGGAGCGACGATGACGTGGATCGACGTGCCGGACGCGGTCACCCCGATCCGGTTCAGCGATGGAACCGCGGTGGTGCTGCAGCCAGGGGCGCGGGCCCGCGTCGACGCGGCCTCGCCTCGAGGAGCGGAGGTGTCGCTGGAGGACGGGCGCGCGATGATCTCGGTCGTGCCGAAGCGAGACGCCCGCTGGCTCTTTCACGCGGGCGACTACGACGTTCGCGTCACCGGCACGGTGTTCGAGCTCGCCTGGTCTCGCGCCGACAAGACACTGTTCGTCCAGATGCACGAGGGGAGCGTCGTCGTCAGCGGCCCCGAGCTCCCCGCCCCCCGCGTCCTCGTCACGGGGGAGTCCGTCATCATCGGCGCCCGAAAGCACGCGACGCAGGAGCCCACCTCCCCGAACCCCGCCGTGGAGCGCACCCCTCCCGCACCCGCCCCCGCACCGAGCGGGTCCGCCTCGAGCGTTGCCCGCGCCGCCTCCGCCACCGCCAGCGCCCCGGCGGAGCCGAGCGCACCCGTCTCGTCCCCTCCTTCGTTCCGCGCCCTGTCCGAGAAGGGCGAGCTCCACGCCGCGTTCGAGCGGCTCGAGCCCTCGTTCGACGAGGAGGTGGCCAGATCCGACGCCGCCGGCCTGATGGAGATTGGGCGGATTTGCCGCTTGACCGGGCACGGCGAGCGCGCCGCCACTGCCTATCTGGCGGTCAGAGATCGATATGCCGGCTCGAGCCATGCCGCCAACGCCGCGTTCGATCTCGGGGGACTGCGCTTCTCGTCCCGCCCGAGCGAAGCGGAGACGTGGTTCCGCACGTTTCTCGCGGAGGCGGGGGCAAGCCCGCTCGCCAGCGCGGCGAGGGGCCGCCTCCTCGAGCTCGCGATCGCCCGGGGCGGGAGCGACGTGAGAGGCCTCGCCGAAGACTATCTCGCCCACCACCCCGACGGGGCCCACGCCGAGCTCGCGCGCGCGACGCTCGCAGGAAAGCGTGGCCCTTGAGCGGTTCACGGACGATGCGCAGCCTCGCGCTGGGCGCGGCCGCGTCCCTCCTCGCGGGCTCGGCGGCCCACGCCGCTCCCCCGTCGGCGCCGCTCGTCCAGCTCTCTTCTTGCGAGAAGGGCTGTGACGCGCTCGCGGCGCGGCTGCGCGGTGAGCTGGAAGGTCTTGGGGTGACGGTTCAGATCCACGCGGGCCCAGAGGGAGCGAGCGAATCCAAGCGCGCTGCGCCGGAGGCGGTGGTGCGGCTCTCCGCCGAGCCGTTGAGCGTGCACCTCTGGACGCGCGCGTCGATGCGAATGCGAACCTACTCGGTGGATCCGACCGATACCTCCGGCGACGTCGACGTGCTCGCGCGCCGGGTGGCCGAGGTCGTGCGCGCGGAGATCTCGCTGCCCCAATCACCGACCTCGATCGAGCCGAATGACGAGCCGCGCCGGGTGCCCCCTCCCGGTCTGCGGCCCTCGCCGCAGGGAGGACGGCCTCCCCGCGCTCCTTTTTTCATAGCGCGGGTGGGGCCCGCCCTCACCGCGAGCTCGGGGCCCGTCTCCGTACTCGCCGACGTCGACCTGAGCGCGGTGATCCTGCCCATCCCGTGGCTTCGCCTCGCCGCCTTCGCGACCTTGCCGATCGCCCCCGGCAGCTTCGACGAAGGAGACGCCCACGTGTCGCTGACGACCGGGTTCGTGGGGGCGAGCGCCGGGATCGAGCTCGGGGATCCTCTCGGATTTTCGGGCGCGCTCGCGCTCGGCGAGGCGTGGCAATGGATCCGGGCCGAGGGCTCCGGACCGGCGCCGCTCGCGGGAGCGAGCGCAACGGCAGACGTGAGCTTCACCTTCGTCGAAGCGGACGCAGCGTACGCCGTTCATCCGAGCCTCTCCCTCTTCGCGTCCGCGCGCGGCGGGTTCAGCGCTCCGCGTCCGGTCCTCGCCGTCGGGGGAGAGGCGGTCGGCGGCTTCGGGCGCCCGGCGTTCATCCTCACGCTGGGGGTCGCGTTTCCCATTTCGCTCGGCGCGGCCCCGCCGACGCGCACCGGTGAGCCGCGCGAGCAGCCGCCGGGAACGGAGGGAGAGACCAGAGCGGCGCCTCCCGAGACGAGGCGCTCCGACAAGGAGACTTCCCGATGAATGGCTTCCTTCGATTGGCCAGTTTGATGGGCCCCCCTTCGTGCCTGATCTTGGGCACCGCCTGCAGCGACGTCTGGATCGATCCCTTCGCAGACGCCGGGGGCGGCGGCGCGGGCGGCGCAGAGCCACGAGGGGGCGCGGGGGCGACCGCTCCCGTCGGGGGCGCAGGCGGGACATGGGAGCAAGGCGGCGGACCGGAGGGCGGGGGCGGACAGACCGGCTCCGATCGCCGGCCCCTCCTCCTCGTCGCCCAATCGGGCGGGGTCGCGCTGTGGGACCGAGCCGATCACATCCCCGGTGACGTGCTGCCTTCGGCGACCCTCGCCGGTCTGACGAGCACGCCTCGCGGTCTCGCCCGACGCGGCGACGACCTCGTCGTCTACACCCAGGGCGACACGCCTGTCGCCCGGATTGTCACGTTCACCGATATTGGCAAGTACGCCGGCGCGGGCCCGGCGACGGAGGAGACGGTCGATACGCCCACCCTCCTCGGGCCAACCTATCTCGCGGACTTCCAGATCGACACCTCGGGCCTGATGTTCGCGGAGCACGTCCCCCTGCTCCTGTCATTCAACCCCGATGACACGATGTTCCTCCAGTGGCAGAGCACGGACCAGGGGAGCGAGCCTGCGTGGACGACCTCCCAGTGGTCCCCGCGCTTCCGCCAGTTCGCCTTCAGCGAGGACGACTCGACCGTCTTTGCCGGCTCGCTCGCGGGGGTACAGCGGGTCAGGGTGGTGCGCGATGAGGGCCGCGTCGAAGAGGGGGGCACGCTCGGCGACGGCGCGAGCGACGTGTTGGTCGCGCGCTTCGGCCACGACCTCTTCAGCGTCACCCAATGTCACGACTCGGGCGGGGGCTCCACGTGCCTCGATCCCCATCTGCACGTATGGCGCGACATCGGCGACGGCGCCGACGTGACCGAGCCCGATCTCGATATTCCGCTCGGCCACGCGCGAGTGCCGTGCGACCTCCATGTCGGCGAGGCAGGGATCTTCATCGCCATGTGCTCCGGACTCTCGGGGCCGACGGGGACGCCGCCCGAGCTCGTGTGGCTCCCGCCCCCCTCCGCGATCGATTCGTCCTCGAACGTCATCGGGGCGGTCGATCTCTCCCACGAGCCGCGCCAGCTCGCCGTCATCCCCGCCGACCCGAACGTCGACGACGCCCCCTTCACCGTGTTCGTCCGCTGCGACGATCGGCTCGTCGTGGCAAAAGACTTCATGGGGCAGCTGACCGTCACCGAGGAGATGGTCAACGGGATCAGCACCACCTATGACATGCTCCTCTTGCCCTGACCGAGAGGAATGGAAAATGCGAGCACCCCGAGCATGCGGACCATCGGGGAACGAATCGCGAAGGGCGTCGTCGCGGGCGCAGTGGCGACCGCGTTCATGAGCGCGGCGATGTGGGCGGCGCAGCGGGCAGGGCTCCTCGGGGAGATGCCACCGCGCAAGGTCGCGCGCACCCTCCTCTCACGAGTCCGCGGCCGCTCGAAGAGGGAGGTGGAGAAGCCTCTCGCCGTGCTCGTACATTTCGCGGTCGGCGGTGGGGCAGGCGCGCTCTATGGCATCTTCGCCAGTCCGCGACCTACTCGACTGTCGGGCTTGGCCTTCGGCGTGCTCGTCTGGGCCACGGGCTACCTGGGGCTCCTGCCCAAGGTGGGGATCATGCCGCCGCCCGGGCGGGATCGCCCGATGCGTCCGACCACCATGATCGTGGCGCATCTCGTCTACGGGTACTTCTTGTCGGCCACGAGGGCGCGTCTCTGAGGTGACCGTTCGGTCGTCTGTCGAACGGGCGCCCTGCTATCGCCGTCGGCGGATCGGAGGATTGTTCCGAACGCATGAAGGGCACGACTGTTTTGGGGCGATCGCCAAGCGGCAACGGAAGATGGATTCCGCGCTATGGTGCTCGCGGCTCGATTCAATGGAGATCGCGGAATGAGTGAGCTCGTGCTGACTACGTTCGACTGGGTGCCGGAGCTGCCCCGCGGGTTCGTGCGCGACGTGCGGATCCGCTGGGCGTTGGAAGAGGCAGAGCTGCCCTATCGCGTGGCGACGGTGCCATTCGCCGATCGCGGGCCGAGCCATTTCGAGCACCAGCCCTTCGGGCAGGTCCCTTGGCTCACGGACGGCGATCTCTCGATCTTCGAGAGCGGAGCGATCCTGCTGCACCTCGGAGCGCGGAGCGCGACGCTCCTTCCCGAGGATCCGCGGCGCCGAAGCGAGGTCATCGAGTGGGTCTTCGCCGCCCTCAACTCGGTCGAAATGGCGAGCTTGCCGTGGGCGATCTTCACGTTCGCGGGCGAGGCCGGCGACAGCCCGGGGAGGAAGCGGGTGGACCAGTTCCTCGATGGCCGGCTCGGCCACATGGAGAAGGTCCTGCGAGGAAAGACGTGGCTGGCGGGCCAGTTCTCGATCGCCGACATCTTGATGGCGGACGTCTTGCGCCTCGTGGACCGCTTCGACGGTCTGAGAAGCTCGCCGGCGTGTCGCGACTACTTGACGCGCGCCACCGCTCGCCCCGCCTTCGTCAAGGCGCGCGCCGATCAACTGGCGCACTTCGCCGCAGCCGACGCGGCGAGGAGCCCGACCTAACAGGCATCTTACGGGGGTGGCGTTGTTGGCCCAACCGCTCCCTTATGACGCGCGTCGACGAACGCCTCGCTGCTTGCCTGGCTTCGACGACGCGCGCCTCCGCGCCCTCTCGTGGGTCGAGGTGGCTCCCATCGA
>JBGAID010000111.1:0-35665 GCA_044225865.1 Polyangiaceae bacterium
TCACCCCCCCGGCCCCCCTCGCGGTGCGAGGGGGGAGATCCCTGAAAGACGTCGCGGATTCTTTCGCGAAGCGCGGGACGAGGGTGACGGCGCTCCTCAGCGCAAGACGAGGACGCGGGCGTGAGGGACGGCGCGGAGGATCGAGGGCGAGGTCGTCGCGACGATCAGCTGACCGCTCGCCGTCCACGCCGACAGCGCCTCGAACACGCGGAGGTGATCCTCGGGATGGATGAACAGCTCCGGCGAGTCGACGAGCACCACCGATCCGTCCAGTCCGATGCGCTCGAACGCCGCCGCGAACAGCACCATCGCCTGCTCCCCCATCGACAGCTCCGACAGCTCCACGCGCGGAGTGTTTGGGCGGGCGAACCAGCAGAGGGGCGTCGCCCCTTCGTGGCGAACGCTGACGATCTCGAGCCGATCCGTGAGCGACGAGAGCCGCCTCGAGAAGCCCTCGAGACCGCTGGAGGAGCTTGTCGCGAGCACGAGGCCGGCGCGGATCAGCTCGTCTTCGCGCTGCTCGGCGGCGCGTCGGGCCGCCTCCGCCAAGTAGGCGCGGACCCAGTCGTACTTGCCAGGGGACGCTAGCATCCGCGCGGCGACGCGATCGTCGACCCGATCGACCGGCCGCGGGCGCCACGCCACCACGTCCCCCAGACGCCCCGCGTGGAAGTACTCGAACTTCGCCGGGCCGGAGCCGGGCGACCACTGCCCGAGCCGCTCGCGCAGCTTGATCGGCAGGCGCTCGGAGTCCGAGCTCACGAGGCTCCAGCTCGCGTGCATGATGGGGCCGATCTCGTCGTCGCGGAGATCCTCGGGGACGTGCCACTCCACCTCCGCGGCCGCGTCGGGGCGCGACGGATCGGCGAAGGAGCGCGCGTCGGGCGTTCGCCCGTACGAGCCGCACTGCTCCTTCACCGCCGCGATGACCTCGAGGAACCGCGTCTTGCCGCTGGCGGTCGGGCCGGTGACGACGAACGGCGCGCCCGCGTCGGGCGGTCCGAAGCGGACCTCGGTGTCGGCGAGGCCCTTGATCCCCCGGAGCGAGATCGATGCGATCTTCACGCGCGCCTCAGCAGTTCAGGTTGATGGGGGCGCCGTTGATGTTCACCGGCCCCGAGCTCTTGATGTTGATCTCGCCCGGCAGCACCTCGATCCGCGAGCCTCCGCAGATCAGGTAGATGCCTTCGCCGCAGTTGATCTCGCACTTCGGGCCCTCGATCTTGAAGACGCTGTCCATCGAGTAGAAGACGGCGCCGGCGTGGTGGGTGTAGTTGCCGGTCGACTCGTCGACGCGGAAGTTGGCGTTGATGCGGACGAGGTTCGACTTGAGGAGGAGCTCCCAATCGGTCGAGATCTCGCCCTTGGGGCCGGTGATCTGGAACGGGCTCTGGTAGTGCAGGTCCCCCGTGCCGCGCACCAAGAGGTTGTGGTTGCCGTCCACCTTGAGGTTGTGGTTGCGCTTGATGTGGACGTCCTCGTCGCGCTCGACGACCTCCTTGTAGTCCCGCTGGGCGTGCACTTCGAAGCGCTCCTGCCCGGCCGCGTCGTCCATGAGGATCTCGTTGTAGCCGTCCCCACCCGGGCTGCTCTTGGTGCGCCAGACCGAGACCGTCTTGTCCTTCGGGAGCGTCAGGGGCGAGACGTTGGTGCCGTTGTGGACCCGGCCGACGATGAGCGGCTCGTCCGCGTCCGCGTCGAGGTACGCGATGACGACCTCGTCTCCCACGCGCGGGTGGGTCACGAGACCGTAGCCGGGGCCGGCCCAGCCCTGCGATACGCGGACGCGCCGTGAGACCGAGGCGGTGTCCCAGTGGAACTTGCACGCCACTCGGCCGTGCTCGTCGACGTCGATCTCGCCGTCTCCGACGACGACCGCGGTCTGGACCCCGCCGATGCGGGGCTTCGGCAGGCGCGGCGGCGCGAAGCGCCTGGAGGCGGGCATGCAGAACAGCTCGTGGCGCGCGGCGGGGGCGGCGCCGGTGGCGCCCGCGGCCCACGTGCTGACGCTGCGAACCACCAGGAGATCTTCGTCCCCCTCGTCGCGCGGGCTGCCCTCGATGTGGACGCGATAGCCGGGCGGGACGAACGCGTTCGACTTGAGGACGACCATCGCCCCCGGGGCCTGGTGCTCCGCGAGCTTCGCGTTCGCCTGCTGGGCGACGGTGGCCTCGTCGGCGCCCGCGCCGATGCGGAACTCGAGGTCGGCGAGATCCGTGGCGTCGGCGGCGGACGCGGTGCTCTCGGGGACGAAGTCCGGACGCTCGAACCAGTACTCGCGCACCCGGGCCGACGAGGTGACGACCTGGTTCCAGGGCACGATCTCGTGGACGTGAGGGACCGAGTCCGGCCGCTGCGACGACGGCGGGATGAACGGGAGCGTGACCGACCGCGACTGGCTCGAGGCGTTGGTGTCGTCGGTGAGGATCAGCGCCGTGCCCTTCGCGGGATCGAAGAAGGAGGCCACCCCGTCCTCGGCGAGCAGCCGGAAGAGCGCGTCGTGGTCCGTCTCCGCGTACTGCACCGAGTACTCGTGCGGAGCGTAGGTCTGCGCGAGCTCGCCGAGGATCGGCGCCTTGTCCCCGAGGATCTTGGCGACCTCACGCGCGAGCCCCTCGACGTTCAGGTCGCGGTAGATCCGATCGTTCTTCCGGCGCGTGAGCAGCCACGCTCCCGGGACGACGAGGATCTCGTAGCGGGGCTTGCCGACGTGCGACGCCTCGACGGCGCGCACGCTGCGGATGATCCCCTCCACCACCGGGCGCAAAGGATCCTCGGCGATGGTGACCTTCGCCTTCTTTCCGAGCAGCGGCCCCGTCTTCAGGTTCGCGTCGGCGTGGGTCGCCAGGATCCGGAATTCGAACACCTGCGACATGGCGAAGCGAGCGCTCGCCTCGGCGACGGCGAGGCCAGGGTCGTCGCCTTCGATCTCGAGGTGGAGCGGGACGTTGTCGGCGATGGCGGTGGGCGCGGATGAGCTCATGAACGTTTCCTGGGGACGGGTTTCCAATGGATGGGTCAAGGAGCGGCGGCGGTGCGCAGCCAGCGAAAGAACTCCGAGCCGGCCTGCTCGGACCACGGGCCGTCATGCTCGGTGGATTGAACGACGTGGCACCGGAGGTACTCCCCGGCGGAGGTGGCGATCTCGGAGCTCTGCGCCCCGCTCGCGAACGCGGCCCACACGACGGGAGCGAGCGCGGAGAGCTTTCTCTGGGCCTCCTCGACCGCCTCCACCGACCAGCGCGCGGCGTACTCGGGAGCGCGGACGCCGGCGGGCGTGATCCCGAGCTCGGCGGCGGTGCGCGGGCCGTGGCGGAGGACGGTCGCGTCGGGGGAAAAGACCACCTCGTAGTCCGGCGGGTGGACGTTGCGACGCCCCATGGGCCCCGCCTCTCGATAGAAGAGCACGACGACCTCGATGCTCGCTCCGGAGCGCCGCGGGAACGGCCACATCTCGGCCGCGGAGTCGTCGTCGTGCAGCGGCATGGCCTTGCCGAAGTACTCCAAGGCGGAGACGAACGAGGGGCTCGCCGGGGTCACCATATCTTCTCCTTCGTGACGTTCATCTTCACCCCGCCGAACGGCGTCTTCTTCAGCGAGCCTTCGAACTGATCGGCGAGGACCATCGTCGAGCACTTGTCGACGCGCCCGGTGTCGTTGATGCGATACGAGACGATCTTCCCGTTGGCGTCGTACTTCACCCCCGTGACGAGGACGGCGTGTCCGCCCTTGTACTTTGGGTCGCCCCAGAGCTTTCCGGACACGTGGGAGGTGATGACGCCTTTCCCTTCGGCGAGCGCCTGCGCGATGTTCTCCGGCGTCTGCTCTTGTTGCTCCGACTCCACTCCGTAGTGGCGAAGGATCTTCTCCCGCTTGTTCGGGGTCGTCCCCCCTGCCTCGTCGGGCTTTTCGTCCTTGTCCGCCCAGCCGTGATCCTGGGCCTCGTGGAGCATGTCGTTCTCGTTGACCGGCGGGTTGCGCTTCTTGTTCACGATCTGGCGAGCCGACTCGACGCCGCAGTTGCCGTAGCTCTGCTGGGTGCTCCCGCCCTCTCGACCGTTCGCCGCGTTGGTGCAGGCGTCCATTCCGTCTTGGTAGCTCGGGCCGACGATCATCCCGACGCTCGGCCCTCCGATGAAGACGTCGCTCGACGAGCCGAAGACATGGCCGCCCGGATGCAACATCGCCTCCCACAGCCGTGACGCGTGCTTCTTGTTGACGTTCACCCACTCCGCGCCGGTGACGATGATGTTCGTCGAGGGACAAACGATCGGGTCCGTCTGGCGCATCATCGGCGAGCCGTTCACGAAGACGTTCGACGAGCCGGTGGGCCCGACCGGCACCGAGCCGTGGGAGTTGCAGAGGGCCGTATCGCCGCTCCTCGTTGCGCCCTTCTTCACGTGCCTCTCCTCAAGCTCCCGATCGGGGCTCTGCGTGGATGCCGACCCAGGCGCACCACCCGGGCGCGACCTCGACGTAGGCGCGGAGCACTCCCTTTCCGACCACTTCGACGAAGCGCTCTCGATACTCGGCGGCGCGGGGAGCGAGCGCGGACGGGACCTGGGGCGCGCCCTCGTAGAAGGCCGGCGCCAGCGCGTCTTGGAGGGCGTGCAGCGCCTCGATCCGCTTCTTCCGATCCTCGGCGGGACCGAGATCCTCGGCCGCCACCTCCCAGCGCGACCGCCCCTCCTCCTTCGACACGACCTCGCCCGTCGCCGCGTCGAGCACGATGATCTGCCCAGGGGCGGCGAGGAGCGCGCCCGCGCCTCCATCCACGAGCTTGTAGCCGTGTGAGAAGCCGACCGCGCTCGGCTTCGCGCCTGCGGAGCGCGGCACCACCCGAGACAACGCGACCCCGGTCAGGCGAGAGCCCGGGCCGTCCGGCTCGGCGAGGCGAGGCTCGAGCTCGGACGCCTTCATCCATGAGGGAGGCGGCCTCACCACTGCTTCTCCTTGCTGACCGTCATCACCTGTCCGGGGGGCATGTTCTTCTTCATCTGCTCGATCGGGATGCGGTCCCCGCAAGTTCCGAGCCCCGTGTCGTTGATGTAGATCGCCGCGATTTGGCCCTTGTCGTCGTACTCGATGCCCGTAACCGCGACCTCGTGCCACCAGTCTTCGGTGACGTAACTCCCCCAGTGGTACGGGTGGATGGTGACGCTCACCGCCTTGCCCGCCTCGACCTCGTCGCGAAGGGCCTCGACCGACTGAGGCTTCTGCTCGGTCTCGATCCCGTTCTCTTTCAGGAGCGTCCCGCGGTCGTTTGCATTTGTCGCCCCGTGGTTGTGGTGGCCGGGGTTGTTCACGGCGAGCGGGGGCTTGTGGCTCAGCGCTTGATCCAACAGCTGCTGCTCGGTCATCGGCGGCAGGCCGCGACGCGCGCGATCGCGGTTGATCGTGTTGCGCCACGCCTCGAGCCCGCAGTTGCCGGCGCTCTGGTTCTTCTTGCCGCTCGCGCGCGTGGCGGCGGCCGCCTCGCACGCCTTCGTCTGGGCGCCGAGCGCGCCGATGGTGTCTCCGGCGCGCGGGCCTCCGATGAAGACGTCGAGCGATCCGAGGATGATCTGACCGTCGGTCGTGAGGTCGGTCATGCGGGCCGCGAGGCGCGCGTTGATCTTCACGGTCGAGGAGCCGGTGGTGATGAACTTGCCGGGACAACCTGATGGATCGGCCGTCTTCCCTGCCTTGCGGCCGTTGACGTTGACCCCCGCCGTCGACGACGCGTCGATCGGCGTGGGACCATGACTGCAGGCGCTCGGATCTTTGTCGCGTGCGGCGGGCAACCCCATGCGGACTCGTACGCGATCGAGCGCCGGAGCTGCTCCACAAAGCGGCGCCCACTCCGAACACCGCGAGCGCCGCCCCCCCTTCTTGGGGCCCATCCCCTTTGCCTCCCGCGTCGAGCAGGGCTAAGGACTCCGCGCCGGGCCTCCCGCTCCGGCCCGTCACCATGGAAAACCTCGCTCCTTCTTCGAAGCGCTCGCTTCGAGATCGCTTCGCCGACCGGCTCGCCAAGGACCCGAAGATCGTGGGCGCCCGCGTCCATCGTCCCGGCGCGCCGACGAAGGTCGTCGACCTCCACACGCCCCTCGCGGACGACCAGACCATCGACGAGAAGGACTGGGTCCGGACGAGCGATCCGGAGGGCCTCGCGATGATCCGTCACTCGACGGCGCACGTGATGGCGGACGCGGTGCAGCGCCTCTTCCCGGGGACGAAGGTGACCTTCGGGCCCGCCACCGACGCGGGCTTCTACTACGACTTCGACTCGCCCAAGGGCGCCTTCAACGACGAGGACCTCGCCAAGATCGAGGCGAAGATGAAGGAGATCGTCGGGGCGAAGCGGCCCTTCACGCGGACGGTCGTCTCGCGCGACGAGGCCCGCCGCCTCTTCGACGAGCTCGGCGAGACGTACAAGGCCGAGCACGTCGGCCGCCTCCCGGAGGGTGAGGACATCTCGATCTACCGGCACGGCTCCCTCGCGGGGGCGGCCCGCGGTCACGCCGAGGGCGAGTGGCTCGATCTCTGCGAGGGCCCCCACGTCCCCGACACCGGGTACATCGGCGCGGTGAAGCTGACGAGCGTGGCGGGCGCGTACTGGCGCGGCGACGAGCGCAACCCCATGCTGCAGCGGATCTACGGCACCTCGTTCGGATCCGAGGCCGAGCTCGCCGAGCACCTCAAGCTGCTCGAGCAAGCGAAGGATCGAGATCACCGCAAGCTCGGCAAAGAGCTCGAGCTCTTCATGTTCCACGAGTACGCGCCGGCGATGCCCTTCCTCATGCCGAAGGGGGCGTTCGTCTACAACGAGCTCGTCAGGTTCATGCGCGAGCTCTACGTGGACTACGGCTACGAAGAGGTCATCACGCCGCAGATCTTCGACACGAAGCTGTTCCTCACGAGCGGGCACCTCCCGAACTACCGCGAGAACATGTACCTGCCGATGACGGCGGAGCACCTCGACGAGGCGCGGATGGCCCTCTCCGTCGGCGTGCACGCGGAGGCCCACGACTACAAGGAGAAGGACGCGGAGCGCGACAAGGCCGTCGTCGAGCACCTCGAGTCGATGGAACGACTCGGCATCAAGCCGATGAACTGCCCGAGCCACTGCCTCATGTTCGGCAACCGGCGCCGGAGCTACCGCGAGCTGCCGTGGCGGGTGGCCGACTTCGGCAGGCTCCACCGCTACGAGCGGGGGGGCGTCGTGCACGGGCTCGCCCGGGTGCGGAGCTTCTGCCAGGACGACGCTCACATCTTCTGCGCCCCGGAGCAGATGGAGGACGAGATCAAGCGCTTCCTCGCCCTGCTCTACGAGGTGTACGCGGCGTTCAAGTTCGACCGGGTCGACATCAAGCTCGCGACCCGCCCCGACAAGCGCATCGGCTCCGACGCCCAATGGGACGCCGCCGAGCAAGCCCTCGAGAAGGCCCTCATCGAGGCGAAGCTCGACTACGAGGTGAGCCCGGGCGAGGGAGCCTTCTACGGGCCGAAGCTCGAGTTCCACATCCACGACGCCCTCAAGCGCTCGTGGCAGCTCGGAACGCTGCAGATCGACTACGCCCTCCCCGATCGCTTCGAGCTCGAGTTCGTGGGCACGGACGGAAGCGCCCACCGCCCGGTCATGCTCCACCGCGCCATCCTCGGGTCGCTCGAGCGGTTCCTCTCCGTCCTCATCGAGCACGTGGGAGGAAACTTCCCGACGTGGCTCGCGCCCGAGCAGGCGACGGTCGTGACCGTCAGCGAGAAGCAGGACGCGTACGCGGGAGAGCTCGTGGCCCTCATGGGCGCGCGCGGGCTCCGCGTCCGCGCCGACCGGAGCGCCGACAAGCTCAGCGCCAAGATCCGCAACGCCCGCCTGTCGCGCGTCCCCTACGTCGTCGTCGTAGGGGACAAAGAGGTGCAAAACCGGCAGGTTTCGCCTCGATCGCGCGACCTCAACAAGGACCTCGGCGCGATGACGGTCGATGCCTTCATCGATCGACTCGTGGAGGAAGGCCGGACCCCTCGCGTGACAGAAAAGAAGCAGACCGCAGGATGATCGGCCGCCGCCTCTTGCGGGGGCCGCGCCAATCGTCTCTCATCCCGGGTCTGCGATCGGGACGCTCGCGTCGACATCGCTCGAGCGGCGACGGCGTCGTGCCCTCGCTTTGCTCCACCACCTCTTCTTCGGAGAGCGTGGGGCGAGACGCTCGGAACACGGCCGAAGGCCGTGTCGTTCTCTTTGGCTTCGATGGCCCCAAGGAGCCATCGCATCTCTGATCCCAACACCCAACCCAGCACGCACCCGGGAGAGCCCAACTTCGCATGTCGATGCGCCGATTCGATCCTCGCCAGCAGCAACGTGGACCTCAAATCCGAATCAACCACCGAATCCGCGTCCCCGAGGTTCGCGTCATCGGAGACGATGGCGAGATGCTCGGGGTCCTGTCCACGACCGAGGCGCTGAGACGCGCACAGGAGCGCGGCCTGGATCTGGTCGAGGTCAACCCGAAGGCGGAGCCGCCCGTCTGCAAGATCCTCGACTACGGCAAGTTCAAGTACGACGAGAAGAAGAAGGCTCGCGAGACGCGCATCAAGACGGCCGCGCTCGAGACGAAGGAGATCAAGCTCCGCCCCAAGACGGACGATCACGATCTCGACTTCAAGACGCGGGCCGCCCAGCAGTTCCTCGAGTCGGGGCACAAGGTGAAGTTCACGGTGCGGTTCCGCGGCCGTGAGATCACCCACCCCCAGGTCGCGCAGGACCAGCTCGATCACATCATGTCGAAGCTGACGGAGGTCGCCACCGTCGAGGTTCGGCCCACGATGGACCAGCGCACGATGATGCTGCTCGTCGCGCCGAAGGCGGCCCTCCTCCAGAGGGTCCAGCAGGCGCGCGCCGCCGCCGCCAAGGCCCTCCGCAAGGATCGCCCGGGCGAGGCGCCGAGCCAGGCCGACGCCGCGTCCGCCGCCGAGCAGTTGCGCAAGGACGCCGAGGTCGCCAAGCTGGAGCGTCAGCTCAAGGAGCGCGACCGCGCCACCGGGGTCACCGACGAGAGCGACAGCGAGAGCGAATCCGACGAAGGGGACGACGAAGACGCGGACGGCGACGGCGCATCTGCTTGATCGCCCCCGCCCCTCGAGCAACCGCGCGCGGGGCTTGGGCGAGACGGCATCGCGCCGCCCGAAAGAGGAGCCATGCGGAGCGCCGCACCTCGAGCGGGTGAGATAGTCGCAGGCCGGTATCGCATCATCTCGATCCTCGGCCAATCGAACGGCGTGCTCGCCCTCGCCGAGCACGTCTCGTTCGATCGCAAGGTGGCGATCCGTATCGTCCAGACCCGCGGCGAGGATCCGGTCCACCTCGCGCGCATCCGCCGAGAAGCGCGCGCCCTCGCGAAGCTCGAGTCGGAGCACGTCGCGCGGATGCTCGACGTAGGGACGCTGCCCGACGGGTCGCTCTACCTCGTGCGCCAGTTCGTGGAGGGCAGCGATCTCTCCACCCTCGTCGCGAAGCGCGGCGCGCTGCCGGTGGCGGAGGCGGTCGGCTGGATCCTTCAGGCCTCCGTCGCGGTCGCCGAGGCCCACGCGAGCGGCCTCGTCCATCGCGATCTCTCGCCCGCCCGCTTCTTCATCACCGAACGGAACCCGGGCGTGCGCGGGGGCGCGCTCATCCTGAAGGTGGTCGACTTCGGCACCGCCAAGCTCGTCACCGGCGAGGTGGGCGAGCACACCGTGACGACGGTGGAGGGCGTGTCGCCGTACAGCGCCCCCGAGATGCTGGAGCGCGGCGCGGTTCTCGATCCGCGCGTCGACGTCTGGTCGCTCGGAGCGATCCTCTACGAGCTGCTCTGCGGCCGGCCGCCCTTCGGCCGCGACATCGTCTCCCTCGCGATCGCGATCCGCCGCGAGGAGCCGACGGCGCTCTCCGCGCTCAACCCCGACGTGTCCGCCGACCTCGAGTCCGCCGTCCACGAGGCGATCGAGAAGGACCGCGACCAGCGCACCCCCGACGTCCTCACCTTCGCCCGCGCGATCGCGCGCTTCGCGCCCCTCGAGGCGCGCCACCTCGTCGATCGCATCCGCGAGCTCGACGGCGTGCGCCCCGCCCCCGCGGTGGAGGACGACGCGATCGAGATCAGCCAGGTCGAGGTGATCGAGGAGATCGAGGCCGACGGCTCCGCCGACGAGACGGGCAAGCACCCTCGATTTCCCGCCCCTACCCCGTCGCAAATCACCGACGCGCGCGCGCCCGAGGATCGGGACGACGAAGAGGAGGACGAGGAGACCCGGGTCGCGAAGCCGAGCCAGGCCCTCGGGCTGTTGGTGCCGGGGGTGCGGCCTCTCCCTCCCGCGCCTGCGAGCGACGACAAGACCCGGACCGTCGCCACCGATCGCGCGCCGGTGCGCGCCGGATCGCTACCGCCCGTGCCCGCGCTCGATCGGCACGGCGCGCGGCGCCCGCTGCAGGAGAAGACGGAGACGCTCGGGATGAGCTTCGTCCCCGCCGATCCGCGGCCGGCGAAGCGGGACGAGGCCCGAGGCGGTCCCGTGTTCGCAGGAGCCGCCGCGCCGGATGCTCCGCGTGTTCCGCTCCGGCACCCATCGCACGTCTCGTCCCGACCGCAGCCGGCGCCCGCCCCCGTAGACCTGCCCGCCTTTCGACCACCGGCGGAGCTCGCGACGGGCGCTCGCCGCGAAGCCGAGCCGAGGCGCGACGAGCCCTCCCCCTCGTCTTCGCCCTGGGTGTCTCCGCCTGCCCCGCCTTCGCTCCCTCCCGAGGACGACGTCTCCTTGGGTCGCAAGATGGCGATGTACGCCATCGGCGTCGGCCTCGCCGCGATCCTGATCCTGACCGTGGTGCTCGTGGCGATGATCGTCCGCGGCCGGTGAGCGCGCGTCCGGGTACGCGTCCACCGGGTGGATCGCGCGACCACCACACGGCCTCTGCCGCGATCGCACGAGCCCCGAATGCTGTGCTCACAGCGGATGGCCGTGCACGCTCACGACGTCTTTCCACCCTCGCGCGATCGATCGTGGGGCGTGCGGCGTCAGCGCGCGAGGTATGGTCCTTGCGAAACGCCACCTCTCGATGAGGTACTTGTACGCCGACTCCACGCCGTTCCCGCTGCCTCAGAACTTCCTCGCGACGATCTGCGCCGGCACCGACGCCTGCGTCGCGATCCTCAAGGCGGAGGAGCTCCTCGACGACTGCAACCGCGCCGTCCGCGAAGCGGAGGTCAAGGCGACCCGCGATCTCGCGCAGCTCTCCGCGCTGAGCCATCGGATCGACGCCGCCCTCGGGAGCGGATCCATCCCTCCGCCTGCCGCCGATGGGCAAGCCGCCGAAGGCTCCGGACGCAGCGCCGTGTCCGTCGGCGAGTCCACCCTCGCGAAGATCCGCGAGCTCGCCTTCAGCACCCTCGAGCAGGCGCGCAAGGACGCGCTCCTGGCGCGCGACGGGCGCATCGCCGCGAGCGCGCAGACGACGCCGCGCGCTCAAGTGCTGCCCGCGCTCTCAAGCTTCCTCTCTACCCACGAGCTGCCCGACACGGCGTGGGGGATCCGCTGGAACGCGGGCCTCGGCGGGGCCGCCACCCGGGCCGAGCTCCAAGCCCGAACCCCGTTCGGGCTCGAGGCCACCTTCGACGTTGCCATCCCCGAAAACCACGTGTGGGCGCGCGCGCCGCGCATCTCCGTCCTCGGCTTCGAAGGCTCGATCTCGATGATCACCAAGCCCCTCGTGGGCAAGCCGAAGCCGGTGCTCGTCCCCCTCGGAGAGCTCCACGTCACCCACGTCGTCCTCACGACCGAGCGCGCCACCCTGCGCGTCGGCAAGAGCGGCAAGACGGCGTCGGAGGGGATCGAGTTCGTGTTCACCGGCGAGTCGGGCGGAGACGTGATGGCGACCCGCGTCGACAAGGCCGGCTACCCGCGCCAAGACGCGGAGCGCCTCGGCCTCGCCGACGCTCAGATCGTCCAGAAGCTCTGGCTCCGCGTGACCACCCTCCTCGGCCAGCTCGTCGCCTTCCGCACCCGCGCCACCGCCTCGCGCCTCGGCGGCGTCCCCGTCGTCGAGGTCGGCCGGCCGGTCGTCGTCGCCCAGGCCCTCCTGCGCGCCCTCGCCCCCTACGTGCGCGAGATCGCCGCCCGCACCAACGTCCCGCGCGAGCTCGCCCTCAAGCGCGAGCTCGGCGACGGCTGCCGCGAAGAGCTCTTCATCCACTACGAGACGGTCCTCGAGCGCATCGGCTCCCTCACCCCGAACCACCAGGCCCTCTTCGACGTCTTCGGCCTCCGCGAGGAGCGCTCGGGCGAGCGCGCGGCCGTGTGGAGGCTCCCCGTCGTGCGCCCCCCCGCCCTCCGCGCCAGCTGAGCCGCCGCTACGAAATTCAAAGCGCCCCACCCCGCCCGCGAGGAGGACGAGCAAGGGCGGGGTCGCCGAGCGAAGCGAGGCGGGGGTGGGCACCTTCAGCGCCCCCTCCCCTTCAGTGCTTGGTGGCGAGCCAGGCCGCGACGGCGCCGCCCGCTACGACGAGCAGCACGATCAGGTAGACGATGGGGCTCGAGCCCTTCTTGCCGGAGGCGGGATCGGAGGCGGGGCCGACCGTGGAGAGGTGCGAGCTCGGAAGGGCGACGGCGCCGCCTCCTCCGTCGCGCATCATGGGCGCGCCGATGCCGCCGCCTCCCCCCGATCCGCTCGTGGACGCGGCGGGCGGGCGGGGCGCGGACGGAGCGGGCTTCGCGGGCGCGGGGGCGGGGCTCGGCTCACCGTCCTCGAGGGCGGCGAGGTTGCCCATGCCGATCTCCATCTCCGCTTTGTAGATGCTGGCGCGGATCTGAGACTCGTTGTCGCTGGGCGGCTGGGAGGCGGTGGACTGGGCGTTCACCTCGCCGATCCAGTCGCTGATGTTCATGAACCCGCCCGGATCGGGGGCCTTGGGCGCGGTGGAACCGGAGCCGACCTTGCCGTCCTTCTCTTGGAGAGACGTGAACTCGAGCAGGGCCTCGTCGATGAGCTGATCGATGCGCTCGAGGCTGGAGGCGCGCTCCGGCTTCTTCTGGCGGCGGAGCTGCATGGCCCCGCGCACGAGCTCGGCGATGTCGAAGGAGCTGACCGGCTTGCCGTACCGGTAGAGGAATGCGGTGAGGTCGCGGCCGAGATCGCGCGCGCTCTTGTAGCGAACGGCGAGATCCTTCGACATGGACCGGGCGACGACGCGCTCGAGCTCCTCGGGGACGTCGGACCGCATGGCGCGCAGGCTCGGGATGACGGCCTGCTGGACCATCTTCACGGTGGCGAAATCCGTCTCGCCGAGGAACAGCCGCCGGCCCGCGAGCAGCTCCCAGAGGATGATGCCGACGGCGAAGATGTCCGTCTGGTGATCGACCTCGCCGCCGAACGCGCCCTCCGGGGAGAGGTAGCTGAACTTGCCCTTGATGATCCCCGGCTCGCTCTTCTCGAGCTGGCTCGTCGCCTTCGCGAGCCCGAAGTCCACGATCTTCACCTCGCCGTGCTTGGTGATGAGGACGTTGGGCGGGGACATGTCGCGGTGGACGATCTCGAGCGGCTTTCCCTCGGCGGTGGTGAGCTCGTGCGCGTAGGTGAGGCCCTCGCAGATGCGGACCGCGATGAGGACGGCGATCTCGACCGGGAACACGCGGCCCGCGCCCTTGAGGTAGTCGATGACGGCCTTGAGGTCGGCGCCGTCGACGTACTCCATGACGATGAAGTAAGCGTTGTCGCCGACGCCGATATCGAAGACCTGCACGCAGTTCGAGTGCGACAGCTGGGCGGAGAGGCGCGCCTCGTCGAGGAACATCGAGATGAAGCGCTTCTTCTCGGAGAGGTGCGGCAAGACGCGCTTGATCGCGACGCGCTTCTTGAATCCCTCGATGCCGGCGCTCTCGGCGATGAACACCTCCGCCATGCCGCCCGAGGCCAGGCGCTCGAGGACGCGGTAGCGCTGCTGCTGATGCGGGGCCTCGCTCACGAGCCCCTCCCGCGGCAGAGCGACTCGTCGCGGCGACGCTGGGGGACGATGATCATGTCCGACGCATTAGAGCACAATTCGCCGCGCTCGCTCAGCGCGAAGGTGGCAGCTTGCGCGCGCCCTCCGCGCGGATCAGCGGCAGCGTCAGCGTCACCGTGCCTCCCGAGTCGGGGGCCGCGACCTCTTCGAAGTCCCCGGTGCCGATCGCCCAGGAGGGAGGCGGCACGGTGTCGCCGCCGCGCACGCTCGGCGCGGGCCGGAGCGACAGCGGCGGTCCCGAGCCGAGGTCGAGCGAGTCGTCGCTGAGGGCCGGCCACGAGCCCGACGCATGGACGGGCGCGGTCGCCGCTCGCCCCCGCTCCTCGACGTGGACGATCGTCCCTGTCCGGAGCAGCACCATGCGGCCCGTCTCCGGGTCGAGCTTCGTGAACAGCGCGACCGCGCCGACGACGAGCTCCCCCGCGAGGAGCCCTTCGAGCTCCGGGTGCATGCTCGCGACGAACTGCGAGCCGACGGCGCCGCGGATGTCCGCGGGCACGACGCCGGTGCGAGAGACGATGAAGCGACACACCCCCACCGCGTCCAGGAGGAACGTGCACGAGCGCGTGTGGACGGCGTAGGTCGCGGGCTCGCTCATTCCGGATCGCCGGAGGCCTCCGCGGCCTTCTCCTCCGCTTCCTTCTCCGCCTTCGCGCGCGCGGCCCGCTCCTCCTCTTCGCGCGCGAGCTCCTCGGGCGTGGCCTCGCCCGGATCGGCGGGGACGAGGTAGAGCGCGCCGAGCGGCGGCAGGGTGAGCACGATGGACTGCTCGAAGCCGTGGGAAGGGATGGGCTCCGCCGTCACGCGCCCCAGGTTGCCCACGTTCGAGCCGCCGTACGCCTCCGCGTCGGTGTTGAGCACCTCGAGGTAGTCGCCGCGCCGCGGGACGCCGACGCGGTAGCCCCGCCGGATGATGGGGGTGAAGTTGCCGACGAAGACGACGAAGACCCCCGTCTCCCTCGCGCGCAGCGTCGAGGCGCCGAAGCGAATGAAGGAGGCCACCGACTGGGGCGCGTCGTTCGCGTCGATCCAGCGGAAGCCGCGCGGATCGTCGTCGAGCTCGTGGAGGGCGCGGTGCTCCCGATAGAGGGCGTTGATCCTGCGCAGCACCGATTGGATCCCGGCGTGCCCCGGGTCGTCGAGGAGCTTCCAATCGAGCTCGGTGGCGAAGCTCCACTCCGTCGTCTGCCCGATCTCGCCTCCCATGAAGAGGAGCTTCTTGCCCGGGTGGGCCCACATATAGGCGAACATCGCGCGGAGGGTCGCGCGGCGCTGCCACTCGTCGCCGGGGATCTTGGAGAGGAGCGAGCGCTTGAGGTGCACGACCTCGTCGTGGGAGAGGGGCAAGAGGAACCGCTCGGAGTAGGCGTACATGATCCCGAACGTGAGGAGCCGGTGCTGGTAGCTCCGGAAGATGGGATCGCACGCGAAGTAGTCGAGCGTGTCGTGCATCCAGCCCATGTTCCACTTGAGGTCGAAGCCGAGGCCGCCCGTGTACGTGGGCCTCGTCACCCCCGGCCACGAGGTCGACTCCTCCGCGCACACGATCGCGCCGGGGACGCGCTGGTGAAGGGTGTCGTTGAGCTCGCGAAGGAACGCGACCGCCTCGAGGTTCTCCCGCCCGCCGTGCACGTTGGGCTCCCACTCGCCGGGGTGGTTCGCGCCGTAGTCGAGGTAGAGCATGCTCGCGACCGCGTCGACGCGGAGGCCGTCGATGTGGAAGTCCTCGAGCCACATGAGGGCGCTCGCGAGCAGGAAGTTCTTCACCTGCGGGCGGCCCCAATCGAAGACGAACGTCTCCCACTGCCGATGCTCCCCGCGGCGCGGGTCCCAGTGCTCGAAGAGGGGCGTCCCGTCGAAGCGCCCGAGGGCGGCGGCGTCCCTCGGGAAGTGGGCGGGGACCCAGTCGAGGATCACCCCGATGCCCTTCTCGTGACAGCGATCGATGAAGTAGCGGAAGTCGTCCGGGGATCCGTGGCGGGCGGTGGGGGCGAAGTAACCCGAGACTTGATAGCCCCAGGAGCCGTCGTAGGGATGCTCGAGCACGGGCAGCAGCTCGATGTGGGTGAACCCCATCGAGGCGACGTAGTCGACGAGCTCCGTCGCGAGCTCCCGGTAGGTCGGGAAGGGCGCGCTCGCGAGCTCGCTCGAGGGATCGGCGTCGGGGGCGCGACGCCTCCTCCACGACGAGAGGTGCACCTCGTAGATGCTCATCGGCTTCTTGCGGAGGTCGCCGTTCTTTCGCGCCTCCACCCACGCCTCGTCGCGGAACTTGTACGTCGAGGCGAACACCTTGGAGGCGGTGTTGGGCCGCAGCTCCATCGCGCGCCCGAAGGGATCGCTCTTCTCGATCGGCCCGCGCCTCGTCATCACCTCGAGCTTGTAGAGGGCGCCGTCGCCGACCTCCGGCACGAAGATCTCCCAGACGTCGCCCTGGAGCTTGCGCATCGCCCCGAGGTAGGTGTGCCACCCGTTGAAGTCGCCGATGACGCGGACCGAGAGCGCGGCGGGGGCCCACACCGCGAAGCTCGTCCCTCGGATCCCCTCGCGGGTGCGGATGTTCGCGCCCATCCGGTGCTGCAGCGAGAGGTGCTTGCCTTCGCCGAACAGGTGCAGGTCCATCGGCCCGAGCGTCGGCTGGAAGACGTACGGATCGCGGCTCGACCACCGCACCCCGTCCGCCCCCGTCGTCTCGATCCGGTAGCGCACCGTCCGCTCGGGCACGCGCGTCGCGAAGATCCCTTGCCCGCCGACTGGGCGCGACTCGAACCGCCGGCCGTCGTCGAACACGACCTCCACGCGCGAAGCCCCCGGCCGCAGCGCGCGATGGACGAACCCGCCGTCCTCGTCGTGAATGCCGAGCACCGCGTGCGGCTCGGGGTGGAGACATCGCGCGACGCGGTCGAGATCCTCTGCTTCGGGCGCGGACACCCGGGCAGGCTAACCCAAGCTTGCGCGCGACGCCTCGTGCGGCCTCGCGCCTCGATGTACGCTCGACGAGACGTCCTGCCTCGCCCCGTCTCCCAAGGAGGGATTGGGCTCGCCAGGTGGGGTGCGGCGTACTAAGACCACGGGGCCACGAAACAGCGAGGAGGCAGGGTCATGGGGATGCTGGCGGCGAGCGCGACACCGACGAAGTCGAACGGCCACTCGGAGCACCGCATCAGGAGCTACGCCCCTGCGACGGGCGAGCTCCTCGGTGAGGCGCCGGTCATGGGCCCCGAAGAGGTCCGCGCCGCCGTGGCGCGCGCCCGCAAAGCGCAAGAGGCCTGGGGTGAGCTCTCCGTCGAGGAGCGCTGCCACCGCGTGCTGCGCTTCCGCGACGCCCTCGTGGACCGCGAGGAAGAGCTCAGCGACCTGCTCTCGCGCGAGACGGGCAAGCCCCTCCAGGAGGCCCTCCTCCACGAGATCGCTCCCACCGCGATGGTCGCCACCTACTTCGCCAAGAAGGGCCCCGAGATCCTCGCCCCGCGCGAGATCCCGCTCCTCTTGATGAAGCACCGCCGCAGCATGCTCCACTACAAGCCGCGCGGCGTGATCGGCTTCATCACGCCCTGGAATTTCCCCTACTACATGCCCTTCCGGGACATCTTCCTCGGGCTCATCGCGGGCAACGGCTGTGTCCTCAAGCCGAGCGAGGTCACCCCCCTCATCGCCCTCAAGGCGAAGGACATCTGGGATCAGTGCGGCCTCCCCGCGGACCTGCTCCAGGTCGTCACCGGCTATGGGCCGACCGGCAGCGCCCTCATCGACGCCGGCATCCAGTTCCTCGTGTTCACCGGCGGCGTCGCCACCGGACGGCGCGTCGCCGCCGCCTGCGGCGAGCGCCTCATCCCGTGCGTGATGGAGCTCGGCGGCAAGGCGCCCCTCATCGCGTGCCGCGACGCCGACGTCGAGCTCACCGCGCGCGGGGCCGTCTTCGGCGGCTTCTGCAACGCGGGGCAGGTCTGCATCTCGGTCGAGCGCGTCTACGCCCACCGCGAGATCGCCGATCAGCTCGAGGGCCGCATCGCCGAGCTCACCCGCGCCCTTCGCGTCGGCGATCCGGGCAGCGGCTCCGTCGACGTCGGCGCCATCATCTTCCCGAAGCAGATCGAGATCGCGGAGGCCCACATCGCCGACGCCGTCGCGAAGGGCGCCAAGGTCCTCGCCGGCGGACACCGCAAGCCCGGGCCCGGCCAGTTCTTCGAGCCTACCGTCCTTGGCAACTGCGACCACTCCATGACGGTGATGACGGAGGAGATCTTCGGGCCCATCGTCCCCATCATGAAGGTCAACAGCGACGAGGAGGCCCTCCGCTACGCCAACAAGTCGCACCTCGGCCTCAACGCCTACGTCTTCTCGAAGGACCGCCAATACGGCGAGAAGCTCGCCGAGCGGGTCGAAGCAGGCAGCGTCCTCGTGAACGACGTCGTCACCAACGGCGGCTGCCCCGAGGCCCCCTTCGGCGGCATCAAGCAGAGCGGCTTCGGCCGCGTCCTCGGAGACGACTCCCTCAAGGACATGTGCGACGTCCGCCACGTCAACGTCGACCGCGTCGCCCTCGGCAGCGACAACCCCCTTTGGTTCCCCTACTCCGAGGCCCGCCTCTCCCTCGCCCGCAAAGCGACGAAGGCCCTCTTCGGCGGCGGCGGCATCCTGAAGCGACTGGGAAGGATGTTTTGATTTCGCGTGCGCGCATGGGCGCGCACGCGGCGACACATCTCGGGGGGTTTTTGCTTCGCAAAGGTCCCCGAAAGCTTCGTCACCTGACCTCTAGAGCACCGATTCATTTGAAGGCCGAGTGATGTCGCGCGAGTTTGCGTGGGAGGCGCGCGCCCGAGGAGTGAGCACCACAGCACGACTCGCAGTCATGCGAGGAGCGGAGCGACGAGGCCGCGTGGATCACGCGTGAAATGGCGCGAAAGCGCCGGCTTTCAAACGGATCGGTGCTCTAGGGGGGCTTGCGCCCCCCGGCTTCCCCTCCTGCCGGCTGCGCCCAAACGCCGGCAGTTGCTCTCGGCCTTTCGGCCGTCGAGGTTTCGCCGTGGCGGGCGGCGCTTCTTCGCTTCGCTCGAACGGGGCCCAGCGGACGATGCTTCCCGCGCCTCGCTTCGCGAGGCGACCCTCCTCACCGGCGTGCGGCTCCTCGCGGGAGGTGGGGGCCGCGAGCGGCGGGGGGCTTGGGCCTGCGCTATCTAAATCGTAGCGCGCGGCCGCTCGCGCTCACTCGCGGCAGCGGGTGGGATCCTTGCGGCACGCGGCGCGCGCTCGCGCTTGGGCGGGGTCGCGCGAGCGGGGGACGGCGACGGGCGGCTTGGGCGGGAGATTGGGCGGGCCGTGTCTGCGCTCACCGAGGGGGCGGCGGCGGGGCGGTCGCGGCGGAGCCGCTCGGCGCTCGGGGCGGGCTCGCGTTGGGCGGCGGGGGCGGGCTCGACGGCGGCGACCTCTCGCGCGGTGGAGGCGGCGGCTTCGGGAGGGTCGGCGCCGCCGCGTGGCGATGACGAGCAGCGCGGCGCCGACGACGGCGGCGAGGGCGACGCCGACGCCCATGGCGACGAGCAGAGGGCGGGCGCCGGCGCTCGGGGCGGCGGGATCGGGGTGGGGGGTGACGAGCCCGGCGTGGGTGCGGTGGTCCGAGGCGCGCTCGCGCGGGACCGTCGGGTCGTCGAGGGCGGCGTCGCTCTCGCGCCTCGGCATCCACAATCCGGTCAGGGAGATCCGGCCCACCTCGATCGACGCGAGCGGCAGGTCGAGGGCGCTCGCGAAGGCCTCCCCGAGCTCGCGCGCGCTCGTGAAGCGGTCCTGGGGGGATCGAGCGGTGCCCTTCGCGAACCATGCGTCGACCCCGGGGCCGACTCGGACGCCGAGCCGCTCGGCGCGGACGCGCGGGGGCTCGGGCAGGCCGCGATCGATCCAGCGGAGGAGCACCATCGAGCTCGGGGCCTTGCGGAGCTCGGGCTCCCAGTAGCTCTCGCCCGTGAGCAGCTCGAAGGCGATGTGGGTGAGCGCGAACAGATCGGTGGCGGGGCCGAGCGCCGATCCGTCGAGCTGCTCGGGGGCCATGTAGAGCGGGGTCCCGATGTTGGTGGTGTTGCGCGAGAGGGTCCCGCGCTCGAGCATCTTCGCGATGCCGAAGTCGAGCACCTTGACCCGAACGCTCCCGTCCTCGCGGCGCGCGAGGAACAGGTTGTCGGGCTTGAGGTCGCGGTGGATGATCCCGCGCCGGTGGGTCTGCTCGAGGACGAGGGCGACCTGACGGAGGATCTCTACGACGTCGGACGGCTCGTGGCGCTGCCGGCGCGCGAGCCGCTCCCCGAGCGATTCGCCCTTCAAGAGCTCCATCACGATGAACGGGCACCCGGAGGTGGCGTCCACCCCCGCGTCGAAGACCTCGACGAGGTGCTCCGAGTCGATGCCGGCGGTGATGGAGGCCTCCTGGGCGAAGCGAGAGCGCGCGTCCGCGTCTGTGATCAGGCTCGGCAAGAGGACCTTGAGCGCGCGTCTCCTCAGCGTTCCGAGGTGAACGACCTCGTACACCGCGCCCATCCCCCCGCGACCGATGCAGGACTCCACGCGGTACCGTCCCGCGAACGTCGTGAAGGGCGTGAGGGTCTCGCTCGACATCTGCCCGAGCGGAAAAATATCGAGGGCGGAGCTGAATGTTAAGTAACATATGACGTCGAGCATACAAAGGGAGCGGGCCCCTTCCGATGGCGGCTCGCCCGCGCTCTTGGCGCGGCGGTGCCCGCTCGTTGACCCCAGGCGCTCGCGCCTCGTAGATTGCTCGGAGCGTGAAGGTCTGTCCGCAGTGCAAGCAGCGGTACCCCCACGAGAGCAGCTTCTGCTTCGTCGACGGAGCTTCCCTCGAGCCGCTGCCGGATGCCCGGCTCGGGACGACCGTCGCGGGCCGCTACGTGCTCGAGCAGGTCCTCGGGGAGGGCGGCATGGCGACGGTCTACCAAGCGCGCCACAAGCTCGTGGACCGGCCGTGCGCGGTGAAGATCCTCCACGGCGAGGTCGTGCGGGACCCGACCGTGCGCGAACGGTTTCGGCGGGAGGCGCGCCACGCTCAGCGCCTCGCCCACCCGAACATCATCGAGGTGTTCGACCAGGGGGAGACGGAGGAGGGCACCGCGTTCCTCGTGATGGAGCTGCTCGAGGGCCACAGCCTCGCCCACCTCATCGCGCAAGGTCGGATCCCCCTCGCCCGCACCCTGAAGCTCGCGGTGCAGATGGTCCGGGCCCTCCGCCGCGCCCACGACTTCGAGGTGGTGCACCGCGACCTGAAGCCGGAGAACGTGTTCGTGCTCCGCAACGACCGGGTCAAGCTCCTCGACTTCGGCATCGCGCGGAGCATGCAAGACTCCCGGCTGACGAGCGTGGGAGAGATCTTCGGGACGCCCGAGTACATGGCGCCCGAGCAGGGAACGTCGACGGAGGTCGGCCCGTCCGCCGACATCTATTCGACGGGGGTCCTGCTCTTCGAGATGCTCTCGGGAGACCTGCCGTTCGAGGCCCCGAACGCGCCGACCCTGCTCGTGAAGCACATGAGCGAGCCCGCTCCTCACGTGCGGTCGAAGGCCCCCGATATCCCGGAGGTGCTCGACGACCTCATCTTCTCGATGATGCAGAAGAACCCCGCCGATCGGCCGGCGGATGCGCACGCCGTCCTCGCCAAGCTGACGAAGATCGCCGACGACTTGGGCATCGCCCTCCCGGATGAGCCGGAGGTGGAGAGCCCTCCCGCGAGCCGCCAGCTCAAGCCGGCGGAGGCTCAGATCTGGGAGCGCCGGCACCGCGTCTTCGGCGAGATGCTGAAGAAGGGCCCCGCGACCGACGCCACCCTCAAGCGCCTCTACGACGAGATCGCGACCAAGGTCGCGGAGGCGGCCGAGCTCCGCGCCACCGCGTTCGAGGAGCAGCAGCGCCTCGAGATCGTCGAGCAGGAGGGGCGCGACGGGAGCGTGCGCTTCTTCCAGGCGATGGACACGCTGAGCGTGGACGCCTCGCGCCTGCGCGAGGAGGTCAAGGAGCTCCGAGCGACGGTCGCGAAGTGCGAGACTCAGAACGCCCCGTTCTCCCAGAGACTCCGCGACGCCCACAGGCAGGCCGTGTTCTGGGAGGGCCGGAGCGCGTTCACCGAGCCCTACAGCGAGCTCTCCAAGGCCTACCGCGAGCTCGCCACCATCCTCGACGAGTGGAGCGTCGTGCGGAAGCAAGAGCGAGACTCGGAGCGCTCCGCGCAGGAGCTCGAGGCGCAGCTCTCGGATCTCGACTACCAGATCAAGGAGCTCAGGACGGGCCTCGCGTCCCACGACCGGGACCACGAAGAGCGCCGCGCCGAGCTCACCGAGAAGATCGCGGAGATGTGTCGCCGCGCGGATCGGGTGGAGAGCGAGCTGCTCGTCCTCGCGAGTCGGTTCTGTGCTCCGCTCCGCGCGAAGCCGGAGCTCGGGTCGCTGTTCCGCGATCTCGAGGCGGCTGGCTGATCAGCCCTACCGCGACGGAGCTCGCAGAGCGTAGGCGCCTGGCGGGGGTCGGCGAGCGCGAAGCGCGCCGGGGGTCTGATCGCCTGCTAAGCTCGCCTTCGTGGAGGACCCGACGCTGACGGACCGGCCGACGCTGACGGACCGGCTGAGCGCCCTCCCCCACACGATCGCCTCCTTTCGGCCGCGGCGCGCCCGCAAGGCGGCCGCCTTCCTCCTGAAGGCGGCGTGCGTCGGGACGCTCTTCGTGACGAGCGCGGTGGGCGGGGTGCTCCTGCACCTCGACACTCGCGCGGGGCGAGCCTTCGCGCGCGACATCACGAACCGGATCCTCGCGACCCCGTTCGAGGGCCGCATCGAGGTGGGCGAGATCGAGCAGCTCGGGCTCGAGCACGCGACGATCCGCGCCGCCACCATCTACGACGCGGACGGCGTGGCGATCATCGAGGCCGAGCACATCGATGCCCGCATCCGCACCGTCGATCTGCTCCGCGACCTGCTCTCGGACGAGGGCCCGCTTCGCATCTCCATCCCGAGCGCGAGGATCCGAGAGGCCCGCGTCACCCTCCGCCCGAACGCGGCCGGCATCCCGACGATCGCGGACGCCTTCCTCCCCCGCGACAAGACCAAGGGTCCCCCCGCGAAGCGCGCCACCGTGGTCGACATCCCCGACATCGAGATCGAGACGATCCACACCGACGGCGACGTGGGGGCGCCGCTCGACGCGGAGATCTTCGGCGTACGCGCGGCGGTGACGTTGCGCGACGACCGGCTCGTTGCGGTCGACGTGATGCAGGCCGATCTGGGCGTGCGCGAGCTGCTCCCGGCCGAGGTCGCGGGGAGCGCGGAGTATCACCTGCGCGTCGACCTCCGCAGCGACGAGGCCCGATACCGCGCTTCCGAGGGAGGGGAGCGGCTCGGTCCGCGGGTGCTGATGTTCGCGGACGTGAACGGTCGGTGGGGCTCGATGCCGGTCCAGGTCGAGGCGAGCCTCCAGGGCGTCGTCCTCGACGCGGACGCGAAGGTGGTCGGGGCCGACCCGGCCGCGATTCGCTCGGTCGTGGCCGCGGTCCCGCTGGAGGCATCCGTCAACGCCGACCTCCACATGGAGGGCGCGCTCCCGGCCGCGCTCCGGGCTTCGGGGACGGCGTCGCTCGCGAAGGGAGCGAGCAAGAGCTCGATCGAGCTGACGGGTGGCGTCTCGGTGGACGCGGGCGTGCGGGTGTCCCTCGGAGCGACCGCGCACACCGTCGACCCGCGGATGTTCTTCGCATCCGCGCCGGCTGCGAGCGTGGACGCGATCGGTGACGTCGATATCGCCCTCGTTCCGGGAGAGGAGTCCCCACGCATCCGCGTCGAGGCCGCGACCGCGCCCACCCGCGTCCTCGGGCAGGATATCCCCGCCGTCGACGGGGTCGTGGTCCTCCACGAGGGCGAGCTGCTCGCGTTCGCAACCATCCACGAGCCCGGGCTGCCCGTCGACGCGTTCGCGCGCATCAAGGACGGGGACGTCGCGTTCAGCGCGAGCGCGACCGCGGAGGACCTGTCGAAGACGCCGCGGCTCTCCGCCTTCGCGAGGGGCAAGGTCGACGCGCGCGTCGACGGGACCTTCGCGAAGGGGCAGCTCCACGCGAAGGTGACGGCGACGGGGCGTGGCGTGGGCACGGTCGCGGATCCCTCGTCGGCGGTGTCCGCCGATCGCCTGCAGGTGGTCGCGACGCTCGACGGCCCGATCGAGAAGCTCGTGGTCGACGGCAGCGCCAAAGCGAGCGGGCTCACCGCCGGCCCCGAGCACCTCGACGACGTGCGGGTCGGGGTGACGGGGAGCCTCCTCTCCCCGACCGTCTCGGTGGACGTCCAAGACGCGGAGCGGGGCCGGATCGCGGCGAAGGGCGACCTCTCGATCCTCGGGCGGTCCGTGCGCGGCGTGACCTTCAGCGTGGAGCGCGACGGCGAGTCGGCGCGCGGGCGGGTCGCCTCGATCGACTTCGCGAGCGGCTTCTCCCTCCGAGGCGCGGCCATCGATCAGGGATCCATCGGCGCGGTGCGCGGCTCCGTCTCCCTCGAGGGGGGCGAGATCCTGGGCGACCTCCACGCCCAGAACCTGGACCTCGATCGCATCCAGCGGCTGTTCGCGCTCCCCGTCTCGATGGGGGGGATCGCGAACGTCGACCTCCACGTGGAGAAGACGGCGCGCGGGCGAAAGGGCTACATCGAGCTCGAGCTCGAGCGAGGCCGGCTCTTCCTCGTGGACGGGATCTCGGCTCGCCTCTCCGCGCGCCTCGACGGGGAGACCGCCCTCGCCACCGGCTTCGTGCGGATCGTCGACGACGCGACGGACGAGGAGCGAAAGCGCCTCCAGGCTTCGGCGCAGCGGTCCCGGCGCGACGATCGGCGAAGGCCTCTGCCGGCCGGCCCCGCCCTCGCCCGCGAGGACGCGATGGCCCAAGACCAGCAGCGGATCCAAGACGCGCTCGGCGCGGACCTCGTCTGCGACGGTCCCATCCTCCAGCTCAGCTTCGCGAGCAGCTCCGCGCGCATCCCCGGGCCGCTGCTCTCACCCGCGAGCTACAAGCAGGCGACCGGCGCCATCGACGTGGCCGCCGATCACGTGGACGTGGGCTGCATCGCGCGGCGGCTCCCGACCGCGCTCCGCCCGTTCGACCGATCGCGCGGGCACGTGACGGCGCGCTTCCGCGTCGAGCGCGACGCGGGCGCCGCGCTCCCCTCGGTCTCGGATCTGCGCCTCGCGACGGACGGGCTCGAGCTCACCGGCAAGGGCGGCACGTGGGCGGTGAAGGATCTCGATCTCGCGCTGTTCGGCGGCTTCGACGGCAAGACGGGGGAGACGCGCGCGAACCTCTCCGTGTTCCGCGCGCGCGACGCGCTCGTCCTCGCGCGGGCCGACGCGCGCGCGACCCTCGACGCGGCGAGCCTCCTCGCGGGCGGGGCGCGCGCGAAGGCGGCGGCTCGATCCACGCCGTTCGTCTTCCAGGTCTCCGTTCCCGAGAACCCGATCGGGTCGTTCTCGGCGATGCCCTCGGGGGGAGCGGTGGCCGCGATCGAAGGCAGCGCGACCGGCATCTTCCAGGTCGCGGGGACCCTCGAGCGCCCGAGCGCGTTCGCGTCGCTGCGCATCTCCGACCTGCTCCCCCCGATCAAGGTCGACGACAATTGGATCCCCGCCCTCGACGTGAGCCTGGTTGCCTCCTACGACCCGGAGCTCGGTCGGGGCTCCGCGCGCGCGGAGGCGACGATGGCAGGTGGGACTTCGGTCGGCGCGGTGAGCGCCTCCGTCGACCTTCCCGCGAGCGCGATCCTCGACACCCCCGAGGGCGCGAAGCTGCCGTGGAAGGCGAACGTGACGGCGGAGCTCGCGAGCCTCCCCCTCGAGATCGTTCCGATGCTGCAGCTCGCGGAGGTCACCGGCACGGTGACGGGAAAGGTCTCCCTCCTCGGGATCAACGACAAGCCCGCGTTCGATCTCGATCTCCACACCGACGGGCTGAGAATCCAGCAGGTGCCGATGGCCCTCGCTGTCACGGGCCGGGTCGACGCGCCCGGCTCACCCGCGCCCGGGGACGAGGGACCGCTCGATCCCGACGCCGCCCTCGCGAGCTTCAAGGCAACCTTCACGGACGAGAACGGAGAGCGGCGCCTGAGCGCGGTCGCCACCGGGACGATGCGCTGGCGCGATCGCCTGGTGCCTCTGCCCGACGCGAACGCGCCGGGGGAGCTCTTCTTCGAGGCCAACAAGTTCCGCATCGCCGCGGCGTACCCGCTCGTGGCGGGGGTGCTCTCGAAGCTTGACGGGACCCTCGACGGCTCCGCGACGGTGACGTGGGGCGAGCTGCGCGACGGCGTGCGAGGTCGGATCGATCCCTCCTCGAAGCTCGAGCTCTCGGGCGCGGTCGCGTACATCCCCCAGCTCGGCCAGGAGCTGCACGACGGCCACGCCCTCGTCTACGTCGCGATGGGCGATCACGGCGAGCAGACGGTGGTCGTGGACGGGCTCCAAGCGGAAGGTTCGAGCGGGCGGGTGCACGGCCGGATCGAGGCGAAGCTGGAGGGGCTCTCGTTGCGCGGGGCGAGCGGGGAGCTCGCGATCGAGGAGGACGAGCCGTTGCCGGTGACGCTCGAGGGCGTCTCGTTCGGCAAGGCGAGCGGCAAGGTGAAGTTCGAGGCGGAGCCCATCTCCCGCAAGGAGGGCCTCGCGAGCGGGCTCTACACCCGCGTCACGATCGAGAAGGCGGTGGTCGAGCTCCCCTCGTCGTCGTCGCGCAACGTGCAGTCGCTCGACCCTGCCCCCGGGGTGCGGACCTCGCTCCTCTACGGACCGCCCCTCGAGACGGGCAGCGGCGGCGCGACCCCGTTCGCGTTCGATATCGTCGTCGCCGGCACGGAGGTGAAGTCGAGCTCGATCTCCGTGTTCTTGCGGAGCGCCAAGCCCACCGACGACAGCGGCAAGCCGCTCTACCACGCCGGCCGCGAGCAGCGCGGGGTGCTCATCACCCTCGACGATCACCTCCACGCCTCCGGCGACATCCTCCTCGAGCGCGGCTTCGTCATCCTGAACTTCAAGAAGTTCGAGATCGATCACGGGCTCGTGCGCCTGCGGGAAGAGGACGCGACCAACCCGTACGTGAACCTCACCGCCCACTGGGACGTCGACAGCGAGTCGAAGATCTTCGTCGACTACGCGGGGCTCCTCTCCCCCATCACCGACGACAAGATCCATTTCCGACTCGACCCTCCGAGCTTCGAAGACAGCTCCCAAGAGGCGATCGCCCAGACGCTCATCTTCGGCCAGAGCAACGCGAGCGCTCAGAACCTCGCCGGCGTCGGCGCGACCGCGTTCACGGGGGGGCTCATCGGATCGCTCTTCGGCAACACCCCCCTCGGCGACCACATCAAGATCAGCCTCGGCGCTTCGGAGACGGAGCAGTCGCTGGGGACCTCGTTCTCCGTGAACGAGCGGTTCAGCTTCGGAGGTGGCTTCAAGGCCACCCAGCAAGATCCGAACAGCAAGGACCTCCAGCGCACCGGCAACTGCGAGGATCTCTATTTCGAATGGCGCTTCACCAACCGCTGGTCGCTTCGCGGCGCGACCGGCTTCTGCCAGTACGACGAGACCACGAGCACGACCACGAACAACGGCGAGCAGGGCATCAACGTCGGGCTCGATGCCCTCTGGCAGATGGGCTACTGAGGTCGCGGCCCGATGTCGAAGACGCGGCCCGCGATCTCCACGCGGAACGGCGCGCCTTCGTGGTCTGGCTCGACCAGCCACGGGGCGAGGCCGGTCTGGGCGTGGCGGAGGAAGCGCGCCTCGAAGCGGCCTCCCTTCACGCGCGTGAAGCACGCGCCCTCCGCGTCCGCGGCGAGCGCGCCGGGGTCGAGCGGCTCCTCCGTGCCGTCGGCGAGCACGAGCACCGGCGGCCCGGGAGGCTCTCCCTTGACCGACACGACGAACGCAGGCGTGCCCTCCACCGTGAGGTAGCACCAGTCGTAGCCGTTGGTGAGGATGAAGCGGCCGTCGTCGGGGTGCACCGCGAGCCACCGGTGCATCGCGTCCGCGAGGGCCTTCTTCTCCACGAGGCCTCCGTCGTGGAAGAAGCGGCCCTCGGCATCGAGCACGATCGTGCTGTCGCGAGAAGCTCCCGGGGGCGGCGGGAGCCGGAAGAACTCGGGGTGATCGCCGGGCTTCACCGCTTCTGCCAGATTGCAACGTAGAAGCCAGCGAGCTTGGCGAGGGGCGAGTCGGCGAGGACGTGCTCGACCGCGACGAGGGCCCGGGAGATCACGGGGAGCCGGAGCGCGAACGCCGCAGGCGTGACGATGCGGATGCCACGGGTCGAGACGAGATCGGCGCCAGCGGGGGTGAGCCGCGCCACGTCGCTCGGGCCGTCGAAGCGGGTGAAGACGTCGCTCTCGCGCAGGTTCCTCCCGACCGTGAGCGGGCCCGCGATCTTCTTCGCCATGAACCGCAGGCTGTACGGGTTGTAGAACTCGGCGATGACGTGGCCGCCCGGGCGGACGACGCGCAGCATCTCCGAGAGCACCCGCTCGATCTCGGGGATGTGGGCGAGCACCTTGAAGGAGCACGCGACGTCGAACGATCCGTCCTCGAACGGCAGATCCGTAGCCGACGCTTGCTTCACGGAGAGACCGCGCGCCCGCGCCTTCTCGAGCATCCCCTCCGAGAGGTCGATCCCAGTCGCCTCCTTCGCGAACTCGGCGAACCGCGCGAGGAGCAATCCGGTGCCGCACCCGACCTCGAGGACATCGCGCCCCGCGCCGTAGCGGCGGACCGTCTCGACCTCCAGGTCGTCGACGAGATCGTGGTAGCCGCCGGGCTCATTTCCGCCGCGCTTGTCGTCGTAGCGCTTCGCGAACTCGTCGTAGTACCGCTTCGAACGCTCTTCTTGTCCGCTCCCGGACATCGCCGACGACGCTGCCATGGGCGTGGGCCTTATCAGAACCGAACGCTGACGCCCACCCCGACGGTGCCGGGCGCATCGGGCCCTCCGTTCAAGGTCACGCTCGGCGAGGGCGGAACCGGCTTCGGCGGACGCGGTCTTACCTTCCTCTTTCGCGTCGTCGGAGGGCCCGGCCGAAAGTCGACCTCGGCCTCGATGATCCCCGACAGGATGGCGGCGGCGAGGAGGCCCATGCTCGTCCAGTTCACGATCTGTAGCGTCTTCGTCTGCCTTTGGATTTCGTCGAAGTCGGCGGCGAGGCCGTTCGCGTCGGCACACTGAGGGGTCTCCGTGCTGCAGCTCACGAGGTCGGCGTACCAGGCGCCGGAGACCAACGCGCCGGTGGCGAAGACGAGCTCGGAAGAGAGGAAGAAGATCCCGAGTCCGGTATCCCCGTTCTGAAACTGACCCACCCCGAACGGAACGGCGGCGATGACCCGCGAGCGCTGGGGATAGAGCGTCTCCGTGGACGCGAGCCGCTCCATCTCGTCGACCCACGCGTCATAGGCCCGCACCGAGTCCTCGTAGGCCTTCTGCTTCTTCTGACGGTCGATCTCCTTCTGCACGAGGAGCTGCTGCATCTCCTCCTTGGCTTCACCGAAGATCTTGATGAGCTCGAGCGAGTAGTCGGCGGCGCTGGGGGTGAAGCTCGGATCGTCGATGAGGAGCTTCTTGAACTGCTCCTTCGCCTCGCCTCGCCGCTTGAGCTCGTTGAGCGCGATCGCGTAGAGGCCGCGCGCGCGCCGAATGAAGGCGGTGTTGGTGAGCCGGCACCCGTCCGCGGTCGTGTCGGCGGAGGCGGGGCACGAGGGGCTCGACGGGTCGAGGAGCCGCGAGAACCGGGCCGCCGCCTTCTCGTTGTCGCGCTGATCGAGCAGCCGGCGCGCGTAGTCGAGCTCCTGCTCGTCCCCCGCCCGCGCCGCGCGGGGACATGCGATCGCCACGGCCACCGTCATCGCCAGCGCGAAGCTGAGCCAACGCGAAGGGCTTCGACCTGGGCGGCGCACGTCGGTGCATTCAACCAAAAAGGCAACGTGGTCACCAGTCGGGAAACAGCTTCCCGCCGGGCGTCGCTATTTGGGGCCCATCCACGGCACGTCGATGCTTTGACCGGCCTTGAACGTCACCGTCCCGTTCGCCGAGTTTCCCCCGTAGACGAAGGTGCATGTCCGCGTGTCGGTCGAGTCGCGCGGCTTGGAGAGGGTGAAGGGCGTCCCCACCGAGAGGGTGGATGCGCCGCACACGGCGCTCCCGCCGCTCGGGCCCTGCAGGGTCACGGTGGCCGGTTTCCAGGGGAGGCCGAGCGGGATCGTCTCCACCTCGGGATCGCCGTCCTTTCGCTCGTGGACGACGAACGTCATCGGCGCCGTCAGAGGCACGCAGCTGTCGTCGTTCGGCGCGGGGGTGATCATCGCGGTGTGAGGCCCGACCGAGAGGGTGAGATCCTCCCCCTTGCCCACCGCCTTCGAGTCCACCGTGAGCGAGGCCGTCCTCGGGGTCACGATGAGCCGCACCACGCGCTGGCCGCTCGTGGCCGCGGCCGCGGACCCGGACGCGGTCGGATGGCTGGTGATCGGGTGCGGCTCGGAGGTCGCCTCGGCGGACGGCCGCGCCGACGCGCTCGCGACCGCGCTCGTGGGGGGCTCCGGCCGGACGAGCGCAGTCAACCTCAACTTCGGCGTCGCCTTCACCATGGGCGGTCGTGGCATCGGGATCTCGACCGACTCCTCCGGCTCCTGCGTGGACGCGAGGGGGGGAGGCTGGCTGCGGAGGATGCGCACGCCGCCGTAAGCGAGACCGCCGAGCCCCACCGCGATCGCGCCGACGATGGCGATGCGCCTCGGCAGCTTGGCCTTCTTTCGCGTCGCCGAGAGGAGCGCCATGCGCTTGAGGATCGCGAGGTCGTCGGGGGCGAGGGCGTGGGCTCGGTTGAAGCACGACGCCGCCTCCCGGGTATCGTTGGACCTCCGCGCCGCCTCCCCTCGCGCCACGAGGGCGGGGACGAGCCTCGCGGGCAGGCGCGCGCGGTACCCCTCCGGATCGCGGAAATAGGACGCGAGCTCCGCGGGTCGATCCGTGATCCCAAGCGCCTCGAGCTCCTCGACGAGGAGCGCGGCGAGGGCGGCGGGGGTGTCGGGCCGATCCTTCGGATCGAGCGCGAGCGCGCGATCGACGATGCCGGAGAAGCGCTCGCCGATGCTCGCCCGCTCCGACTCGGCGCGCTCGTATTTGCCTTCGAGGACCTTGCGGAGCACCTGGGCCGGGTTCTTTCCCTCGAACGGCAGGTGCCCGACGAGACACTCGTAGAGGATCACCCCCAGCGCGAAGACGTCGGTGCGCGGATCGACCTCACCGCCGTCGATCTGCTCCGGGGCCATGTGGGCGGGGGACCCGAGCACCTGCCCCGTGCTCGTCACCCCTTGGGCGTCGAGGATCTTCGCGATGCCGAAGTCGGTGATCTTGATCGCGACCTCCGTCTGGGATCCCGAGCGTGGGGCGCGGGAGACGGGCGCGAGCGACGCGCCGCGGCTCGAGCTCGCGACGGCCGGGCCGCTCTTCTTCGGGTCGTCGTCGCGCGCGGGAGGGTCGCTGCTCGCGCGGCCGGGGTCCGAAGGAGGCGGCGTGTCGTGGGTCCCGCTCTCGCGCTTCTTCGGCTGGCTCACGAGGACGTTCTCGGGCTTCACGTCGCGGTGGATGATCCCGCTCGCGTGCGCGTGCTCGAGCCCGTCGCACAGCTCGATGACGATGGCGGCCCCGATCTCGGCGGGCATCTCGCGGTGATCGACGAGGATCTGCCGGAGGGTGACCCCGCGCACGAGCTCCGCGACGAGGTAGCGCTCGCGCTCCTCCTCGTCCGAGACGTCGTACACCTCGACGATCGCGGGGTGCTTGAGCTTCGCCGCGGCCCGCCCCTCGGCGATGAAGCGGGTGGCGACCTCGCGGTTGTCGCGGAGGTGCCGGTGGATGATCTTGACCGCGACCTCGCGCTCGAGCCGCAGGTCACGGGCCCGGTACACCGTCGCCATCCCGCCGTGCCCGATCTCCTCGAGGAGCTCGTATTTGTCGAGCTTGGGGAGCTCGTCGTGCACGGCGGGCACGGTCATTCGATCACCACGACCCGGATCGTGTTGGTCGATCCCGTCACGCCCACCGGCGCCCCGAAGATCGTCACGATCCGGTCCCCCGGCGACACGAGACCGTTCGCGAGCATGTACGCGCTCGCGCGCTGCACCATCTCGTCCGCATCACGCATCAGCTCCAGCCGGTAGGGTACCACGCCCCAGAGCAAAGCCAGCCTGCGGCGGGTGACCTCGTTGGGAGAAAACGCGACGATCGGCACCACCGAGCGGTGCTTCGAGGCAAACCGCGCCGTGTCACCCCCTTCCGTGAACGCCACGATGAACCGGGCCCCGATGTCGCGGGCGATGTCGCAGGCATTGCGCGCGATCGCCTCCGCCACGTTGGCCCGCGCCCCCGGGACCTCGCTCGGCTGAGGATCGTAGAAGTCGCTCCCCTCCGCCTCGTGGACGATGCGGCTCATCATGCGGACCACGAGCTCGGGGTGGTTGCCGGTCGCCGTCTCGCCGGAGAGCATCACCGCGTCCGTCCCTTCGAACACCGCCGTCGCCACGTCGCTCGCCTCCGCGCGGGTGGGCCGCGAGGCCGTCACCATCGACTGGAGCATCTCCGTCGCGACGATCACCGGCTTCTGGTACTTGCGTGCGATGCCGAGGATCTTCCGCTGGAGGATCGGCACGTACTCGGGCCCCACCTCGACCCCGAGATCGCCGCGCGCGACCATGACGACGTCGGTGGCCTGGACGATCCCGTCGAGGTGCTCGATCGCGCTCGGCGTCTCGATCTTCGCGACGATGGGGGTGGGCCGCCCCCACGCTTCGCAGATCTCTCGAAGCAAGCGCACGTCGTCGGGCTCGCGCACGAACGAGAGGGCGACGTAGTCCACGCCGGCCCGGAGGCCGAAGGCGAGATCGGCCTTGTCCTTCTCGGTGAGGGAGCTGAGCCGCACGCGCCGCGAGGGCAACGAGACGCCGACCCGATCGCGGAGGACGCCCCCCGAGATCACGCTCACCTTCACCTTCTCTCCTTCGATCCCCATCACGGAGAGGACGTTCTGCCCGTCATCGATGAGCACCCGATCGCCGGGCTGAAGGTCGCTCGCGAGGCCCTCGTACTGCACGGGGATGAACGACGGATCGTCGGGAGGCTCCGCCGTCGCCTCGACGAGGAACGCCGTCGATCCGGTGGCGAACTCCGGCTTCGGTCGGTTGAACTTGCCGGCACGGATCTTCGGGCCGCAGAGATCTTGGAGGACGGCCACCGGCTTGTCGCACGTGCGAGAGGCGGCCCGGATCCGATCGAGGCGCGCCCCGTGCTCCTCGTGGGTGCCGTGCGAGAAGTTGAGCCGCGCGACGTCCATCCCCGCCTTCATCAACCCCACGAGCTTGTCCTCCGCGTCGCAGGAGGGCCCGATGGTGCACACGATCTTGGCTCTTCGGAATCGCACGCACGGAGGGTGTCACGACTTTTCGCGACGAGGAAGAGCGACGCGCGCGCGCTGATACACTAGGGGCGTGCAGCGGTTCTTCCTGCTGTCGCCCGCGAGCTCGAGCGGGAAGCGCGCGGCGATGCTGACGCGAGACGCCGCCTCGTTCGATCTCGCGAGGCAGCTGCGAGAGCCCCCCGGCGCCCCCATCGGAGAGGTCTTCGCGTTCCTCAGCGGGCTCTACTTCCGGGGCAAGCTCGCGTACGCCCGCGCGTTCCCGCACGCTGGGGCATTCGTCATCACTCCCTGCCTCGGGCTCGCCTCCCTCGACGAGCGCGTCACCACCCGGACGCTCGCCGAGTTCGCCCAGATCGACATTGGCAAAGAGGACGAACGCTTCCGGCTCCCCCTCTATCGCGACGCCCGCGGCCTCTTCGACGCGACGGCGGGGATGGCCGAGGTCGTCCTGCTCGGCAGCGTCGCGTCGAAGAAGTACGTCGAGATCCTCGGCGATGTCTTCGGCGAGCGGCTCCTCTTCCCGATCGACTTCGTCGGTCGCGGGGACATGAGCCGCGGCGGGCTGATGCTGCGCGCCGCGCGCGCCGGGGTCGAGCTGCCGTACGCACCCGTCCTCTCGACGACCCGGAAGGGGAAGCGCCCGCCGAAGCTCTCCCCTTCCCGCTGAGCGCCCCGCCTACCCGGCGTAGCCTTGCTCGCCGTGCACGGCCGTGTCGAGCCCCTCGCGCTCCTCCGCCTCCGTCGAGCGCAGGCCCACGACCTTGCCGATCACCTTCAGCAAGATCACGGTCATGACCGCGGCCCACACCGCCGCGACGAGCGTCGCCGCGAGCTGGACGCCGATCTGCTTGAGCTGCCCTTTGATCAAGCCGTCGGCCCCGATCGGCGCGGACGCATCGGAGAACTGCCGGGCCTCGCAGAAGACCCCCGTGAGCACCGCCCCCACCACCCCGCCGATGCCGTGCACCCCGAACGCGTCGAGGGAGTCGTCGTAGCCGAGCTTGTACTTCAGCATCACCCCTCCGAAGCAGGCGAGGCCCGCGAGCACCCCGATCACCATCGCCGCCCACGGCGCGACGAAGCCGGCCGCCGGCGTGATCGCGACGAGGCCGGCCACGAGCCCCGAGGCGACCCCGAGCGCGGTGGGCTTGCCGCCGTGCTTCCACTCCACCACGACCCACCCGACCGCTCCGCCCGCGGCCCCGAAATGGGTGTTGATGAACGCGAGCGACGCGAGGTGGCTCGAGGTGAGCGCGCTGCCCGCGTTGAACCCGAACCAGCCGAACCACAGGAGGCCTGCCCCTGTCATCGTCATCGTCAGGTTGTGGGGCAGCGGCCGCTCGTGGGGGTACTTGAGCCGCTTGCCCACCATGATCGCGCAGACGAGCGCGGAGACGCCGGCGGTGATGTGGATGACGGTGCCGCCCGCGAAGTCGAGGGCGCCCAGCTTCGCGAGCCAGCCGCCATCGGCCCACACCCAGTGGGCGATCGGGACATAAACGAGCAGCGACCAACCGACGACGAACAACAGGTATGCGGAGAACCTCATGCGCTCCGCGAAGCCGCCGCTGATGAGGGCGGGGGTGATGACAGCGAACATGGCCTGGAAGGCGACGAACGCGAGGGCGGGCACCGTCCCGTGCAGCTCACCTTCGAGCCCGCGCAGCATCGCGAAGTCGAGCTTGCCGATGAAGCCGCCCACCGTCGGACCGAACGCGAGGGTGTACCCCACGACGAGCCACAGCGTCGTCACGATCGGGATCGCCGCCATCGAGTGCATGATCGTCGAGAGGACGTTCTTGCGGCGAACGAGCCCGCCGTAGAAGAGGGCGAGCGCGGGCGTCATCATCAGGACGAGCGCTGTCGAAGCAAGGAGCCAAGCCGTATCTCCGGTATCGGGTCGCAAACATCACCTCCGCGCGAAAGGCACAGGCAAAACAGACGCCCCCCTTAGCTACCGGGCCGCGCGTTTCCGGGGTGTTTCCTCCAGGTTTCCGTCGTGTTCCGGAGCCCCATCGGGCACTCCCACAGAGGCGCGCCAATCCTCTACGCTCGTCCCCGCCGTGTCCGACAGCGACGCCGTGTCCCGCGATCGCCTCGAGCGAGAGCGAGACCTCTTCGTGAACCTCCTCACCTTGGCCGACGCCACCGACGTCGCTCCCTACGTCGGCGCTGCGCTCGATT
>JBGAID010000112.1:0-34580 GCA_044225865.1 Polyangiaceae bacterium
GCCACCACCTCCATCCGTCGCGGTCGTGTCGCCACAGCCGAGCGAGAGCGCGAGGAGGACGAAGAGCAGGTGCGCGCGACGCGTGGCCGTACGCGACCCCGATGAGGAGCGTGGACGCGGAACGAAAAGTGAGGTCTCGAGCGGGGCCTTCGGCGCCATGGGAGCGCCACAAGCAAGCCAGATACCAGCGTCCATCTATGCAGAAGCACTGGCTTCGGGGAGGAGCGCCAACCCGCTAACGCTCACATCTTCTCGACCGCCGTGCACGATTGATGGCCCGGCATCCCGAGGTCGCGGGCGAGGCCGCAGAGGTGCTTCGCGCGCGCGAGGATCGCCTTGTCGCCGCGATCGAGGTACGTCTTCGCCGTTCGCTCCGCGGTGGTGGAGAGGGCGATGACGAGGGCCCGCGAGAGCTCTCCCTTGTGATCGACCAACGTCTTGCGGACGGACGGCGACAGCGCGTCTTTCTGGAGCCACGGCCCCGGATCCGTCATCACCGCGCGGGAGAAGCTCGCGTCGATCTGCTGCATCACCGCAGGGGTGTCGGGGCAGGGGACGCCGGCCGCGGCGGGGACGTCGTCACCCGCCTCGAGCTGCTTGCGGGCGATCCGATCGATCAGGTCCGCCAGGGGGCCTGCGATCTTCCGAGAGCCATCCGAGAGGGAGCCCCTCTCCACGTCGGAGGCGAGGGTGTCGCACGCGAGCTTGCGGGCGGCCGCGGCCTCGCGGGCCTTCTCGGCGCGCTCTTCTTCCTCGCGGGCGGCGCGCGCGGCGGCCTCGACGCGGACCCGCTCCGCCTCGCAGCGCGCCATCTTGTCGCGGACGGCGGCGCGCTGCGCTTCGGTGGCCCACTTCAGGTCCTTCTCGGAGAGGTTCTTCGCATCGCAGTCGGCGACGGTGGCCACCCGATTGGCGGCCGCGTCGCGGGCGAGGCGGACCCCGACGATCGCGGCGGTGAGCCCGAACAGGACGACGACCACCGACACGGCGAGGGCGACCCGGAAGATCACCCTGCGGCGCAGCGCGGCCGCGAGCCAATCGACGTCCTCGAGCACGTGCCGGGAGCGCGCGACGAGGTCGGACCACGCGGTGACGTCGACGCTGAGCGCCTCGAGCGGCTCCGCGAGCTCGCGATCGTGCTTCACCTTGCCCGCGACCCGCTCGAGGCACGTGCCGATATCGGGCCGGCGACCGTCGAGGGTGAGGGCCGTCACCACGTCGAAGAAGCCGAACTGGCCCGCGTGGAGCTTCCAGGCGGCGATGGCGCGGGCGTGGGACTCCCGGAGGCGACCTTCGAGCATCGCGACCTCGTGCATCGGCATCGCGCGCTCCACGTCGGCGCGCGGCACGCCGACGAGCCGCGCCACCTCGCCGAGGCCGCGCTGATAGGACTCGACGAGGCCGAGGGGGGCCAGCTCTTCGATGCCCGTCTGGATCTTGTTCCCGAGCAGGCAGCTCGCCGCGTACTCGATCGGGCCCATCGCCGCGCGCAGGAACGTCCCCGCGATGCGCGAGGCGGACGTCGGGCGGTTGCCGGTCGGGCGCGGGGCCATCGAGGCGATCGTTGATATCACGATCATCGCCGTCGAAGGCGGCCGGGAGCCTGTATCCTCCCCCGCGATGGTCGGTCGATGGGTTCGCGCGGAGCTCGTGGCTCGAGCGCCAAAGAGCGTGCTTCGGGGCGGAGGGAGCTAGCGCGATGTCCTCGCGAACGCGCGCTCACCCCGGAGCGGGCGCGGAGCCCCAAGCTCGCCCGGCCGAGAGCGCCGCCGATCTCCAGCCCGGGCGCGTGCTCGACGGCCGATACAAGCTCACCGCCAAGATCGGCCACGGCGGCTTCGGGGCCGTGTTTCGCGCGGTGGAGCTGCTCCACGACGGGACGCCGCTGCGCGAGGTCGCGCTGAAGATCCTGCTGCCCCAGCTCGTCGACAGCGACTGGGTGGAGGAGGCGAAGCTGCTCGCCTCGTTCTCTCATCCGTCCCTCGTCACCATCTACGCGACGGGGATCCTCGCCGACGTGAAGGCCCCCTTCGTGGCGATGGAGCTCCTCATCGGGCAGACCCTCGCGGAGCTGATGCGGGATCGACACAAGCTGCCGTTCCGGCTCGCCCTCCGCTACGTGCTCGAGGTGGCGCAGGCCCTCGACGTGGTGCACGTCCGCGGCGTCATCCACCTCGATCTCAAGCCCGCGAACATCTTCGTCACCGAAGAGGGACGGGTGAAGGTGCTCGATTTCGGGATCGCTCGGAACGAGGCGACGCGCCGGACCCAGCAGAGCGGCACCGTCGCGCGGGGAGGGGTGACGCCCACCGCGACGACGAGGAGCGCGGGGACGCCCGAGCCGGTGAAGCCACCCGCGGGCGGAGACACCCTCGAGACGGCGATGTTTCTCGCCGAGAGCAGCGACCCGTTCGCGGCGACGCAGCTGGCGAGGGACATCGCGCCGCCCCTGTCGCCTTCGAGCGAGGCCTCCACGGCGCGGGTGGTCGTGGGGACCCCCGGCTACGTCGCGCCCGAGGTGCTGCTCTCCGGTGAGCCGACGATGCTCGCGGACGTGTACGCGCTCGGGGCGACCCTCTGCACCCTCGCGACCGGACGGCTCCCCCAGGCGGTCGACCACGAGCCGGGGGACGAGGCCCAGGCGGAGGAGGTGCGGACGTACATGCTCGAGCTCCGTTCGGCGACGCTCCGAGGCGCGATCCGCGATCTGTCGCGGGAGGGTCTGCCGGCCGGGGTGACCCACCTCATCGAGCGGCTCTGCGCGGTGGATCCGGAGCGACGCCGCGTCGGAATCGGCGGCCTCGCCAAGGTCGTCGAGGAGGTGTGGCAGCGGCCGTACGGCGCCCCCGATCTCGTGTATCCGGGGCTCGCCCCGTTCACGTCCGAGCACGAGGGCTTCGTGCTGGGAAGGGAGCAGGAGCAGCGCCGGCTCCTCTCCCACCTCTCGTTCGAGGGCGTGCTCGTCGTCGCGGGGCCGAGCGGCGCCGGCAAGTCCTCGCTCGCGGCGGCGGTGCTCCTGCCCGAGATCGCGAAGACTCCCTTCGACGGGAAGCACGAGGCGAGGCACGCGACCGTCTCGGCGCTGGAGGGGCCGGATCGAGCCCTCGCCGAGGGCCTCGCCGCGCTCGGGATCGAGGTCGCTCCCGCCTCCGCGAAGGCCCCGGAGGACGACGACGCCGACGATTGGCAGGCGGTGGTGGCGCGGCTCGAAGAAGAGCGGGGTGACGCCTCCGCCCCGCTGCGCGTGCTCTGCGTCGACGACTTCGAGTCGATCGCCTCGTTCGCGGACCGAGACCGCGGGCGGCTCGTGCGGTTCGTCGAGCGCGCCCTCGCGAGCGGAAAGCGCGACGGGTTCCGCCTCGTGCTGCTCTCGGAGCAGGACCCGATCGAGGCCCTCGCCGGGCTCTCGCACGGGCTCGCCACCCTCCCTTCGCTCGTCCGATACGTCGCGCCCCCCGCGGAGGCTTCGGCGCGCGACATCGCTATCGAGCCGGCGCTCTTCGCGGGCTGGCCGATCGAAGGCGGAGCGGAGATCGTGCGGGCGGTGGAGGGCGAGCTCGCGCGCGGAGGCGTGCCCCTCCCCACCGTCGCCTTGATCCTCGCCGCGTGCGTGGTGGAGACGGACGCGATCCCGCCGACGCAATCGGCGGCGGGGATCGCGCGGCCCTCCCGGCCCTCCAATCCGGAGCGGGTCCGCGGGGGCAGGAAGCTCGACGCGGCCCGGCTCTCCGCGGACGGCGGGGTCGCGGGCGTGGTCCATCGTCACGCGGAGCGGGTCCACGCGCGCCTCGGCGACGCCGCCGATCGCGCCCTCGAGGTCCTCGTGCTGCTCGCGAGCTCGGACGGCAAGCCGATCCGCGTCGCCCGCGCCGTCCTCGCGGAGCGGCTGCAAATCCCCGCCTTCGATGCCTTGATGGAGCGGTTGGAGCGAGCGCGCTTGGTCCGCGTCCGCGGCGCGGAGGCGGAGCTTTTTCACCCCGCGCTCGCGACGTGGCCTCGCCTCGTGAACGCGCGCCTCGAGGCGATGGGCCTGCTCTCGCTCCAGGAGCGCATCGCCGAGGGCGCCCACGCCTGGGAGAAGTCGGGGTGCCAGCCCTCGTACCTCGCGCCGGTGGAGCTGCTGCGCGAGGTGCAGCGGCTCTCGCTCTCGATGCGCGGGATGGCGGGCATCGAGGTGCAGTTCCTCTCCGCGTCGCGCCGGATGCGGTGGCGCCAGCGCATCTCCCAGGTGGGGGCGCTCGTGCTCGTCTTGTTCGTCGTCGCGGGCGGCGCGCTCTACAAGGAGCACCTCGACAACCAACGACACGACGCAGAGATCGCCGAGGTCGCGGCCCAGGAGCGGGCGCGGAGGGTGGGCCTCGTCGCGCGCGCGCGGCAGACCTCGGACCCTTACGAGCGGACGGCGTACCTCGTGGCCGCGCTCGCCGCCGGCGCTGAAGAGCCCGGCCTGTACCTCGAGCTGCTCGGGTCGGCGCACAACCTCCCTCCGGGTCGCTTCCTCGCCCTCTCGCCGATCGAAGACGCGCGCATGCCCTGGGACGAACGATGGCTCATCGGCCGCTCGCCCTCCGGCACGCTCGTCGCGTTCGATCTGTTCTCGAGCGGCGCCGAGTCGGAGGTGTTCGAGCACCTGGATCTCGACGCCGATCCGAAGAACGCGAGCGTCGTGTTCCGGAGGCCAAAGCGGACGGAGGTCTCGTTCGGCGCCGACACCACCGTCGGCGAGATCGTTCCGATGACGTTCGATCGGGCGGCGGCGGTGCTCACCACCGACGGCGCGCTGAGGATCGTGAGGTTCGACGACAAGGGGAGCGTCTCGGTGGCGGCCCTCGCGCCCATCCGGTGCCGCGGCGAGGTCGTTGTCGCGGATCGGGCCGCCGTCGTCGCGTGCTTCTCGGGGGACGGCATCGACGTGTGGGACGTGGCCACCGGGGCGACGAAGCGGATCGACGAGCAGGCCTCGTTCGCGCTCTCGCCCGACGGCGGTCACCTCGTCACCTGGAACGGCGGCGACGTCGCGGTGCACGCGACGAGGGCCGATACGCCGGCCGCTCGCGCGACCCTCGCCGAGGATGTCCGGCTCGCCTCCATCAGCCCTCGCGATCTCGTGGTCGCGCTCGCGACCGAGTCCCACCTCCTCGTCGTCGACGGGGCGAGCCCGTCGCGCCGGCTCTTCGAGGCGGACCCGCCCGAGGACGCGGTCTCGCTCGTATGGGACGAGGGCGGGCTCGACGTCGCGTCGTGCCGGCTCGGGGGGCTCGACACCTGGACGTACCTCCGGCGGGGGCCGCGCCCCGCGTCGGCGCCGCCTCCGTCCGCGCGCTGCGATGGCGCGGCCGCCGGCGCGCCGGTGTTCGCGGCCTCCCGCTACGATCTCGGGAGCTTCCAGCTCCGGGATTTCGGCGATCACTTCTCGCACGGCGCGTTCAAGCTCGGCGATCACCGCTGGCTGTCGACGACCCAGGTGCTCGCCGACGCTCAGGACGACAACCTCGATCGGGTCCTCCTGTTCGCGGAGCGCGGCCCGGATGGGAAGCGCGTCCCCGTGACGGAGAAGGACGGCTTCACCCGGGTCGTGAAGAGCGCGGACGTCGTGGCGGTGGAGAAGGCTCGCGACGCGGATCACGTCCGCGACAACGCGCCGCCCGAGATCGTCCTGCTCCGGGATCGAAGCGGCGAGAGGATGTCGTCCACCACCGGGTTCTTGATCGGCAGCTGCCCGGACGACCGCATCGCCGCCTACACCCCGCTCGACGATCACTACGAGATCCGCGAGCTCCGCCTGAACGCGAGCCTCGCCTCGATCCCGCGGGAGCCAGGGCTCTTCTTGGGCCTCGGCCCGGGCTGCACCAAGGCGTACACCCAGCGGCTCGACGGGGCGATCGTGGTCCACGATCTCCGTGAGAAGGGCCCCGGGCGCGTGGTGTTCGAAGCGAGCGGGTACGCCTACGATCTCGAGCGGACGGCCGGTGCCAAGGGGGCGGGGCCGGCGACCCTGCTGAGCCTCTCGAGCGGAGAGATCCTTCGCATCGAGGAGAACGATGACAGCGCCCGCATCGTCGCGAGGGCGAAGCCGCGGGCCTCCGCCCTCGCGGAGGGGGTCGAGCCGGGGGAGGTCCTGTTCGCGGACGCGGCCGGCCTGCACCGCGTGCTCGCGAGCGGAGACGTGATCCTCGTGTCCCCTCCGCGGCTCGGGAGCGCGTGGGAGGACATGGCCGTGGTCGACGGCAGGCGCGCGGTGCTCCTCGCGTCCGCGAGCGAGATCGCCGTCCTCGACCTGCGCACCAACGACGTGACGGCGGCGGTCGCGGTCCCGGGGATGACGCGGCTCACGCGGTGGGACAAAAGCGGCACGATGCTCGCGTACGCGCCCAACGTCGAGGGGCTCGCCCACGGGATCCTCGTGCCCTTCGATCCTTCGATGACGGAGGCGATCGGCGCGCTCGCGTCCAACCTCCGCATCGACGGCCGGGGCAACCTCAGCATCAAGCGCTGATCGGTCGACGCGTCAGTCGACGCTCGGGACGCGCGCCTTCACCCGCGTCGGCTCGTCGAGGCGGGCGGGGGCGAACCTGGCGTCCGCGGTGCGGATCACCCGCACCATGCACCGGGCGGCGTTCTCGTGCTCGGGAGAGAGCGCGGTGGCCCTCACGCTCGAGCGATCGATGGTGCCCCGCGCGTCCACGCGGAACTCGATCTCGATCGCCTCGGGCGGGAGGATCCCTCCGTCCTCGTCCCGGCACTGATCGACGAGATCGAAGTAGAGCGAAGCGCGCAGGTCGCGCTCGCTGCCCGCGTTCGACGCCTTCATGTCCGCCTGCATCTGCACGATGCTGACCCCGGAGACGCTGCTGGCGGAGGCGGCGCCGGCCGAGCCCGACGCGAGCGTCCCGACCAGGGAGCCCGAGGGGGATGTGGGCGGCAGCGCGGTGGGGACGTGGGCGATGAGCGCGCTCGCGGCCCCGCCCGCGGTGCTCGTGAGGATCGTGACGGGCTCGTCGGCCCCCGCCCGCACCTCGACGGGGGCGCTGCCCGCGCCCGGGCTCCCCGGTCCCGTCTCGGCGCCGCACGAGGCGCACGCGAGCGCGCCCACCGCGAGCGCACGGGGGAAATGGAGGGGCCGCGCGCGGGGGGGGCGGCCCGAAGGCGGGCACCACCCAGGGGGCGGGAGAGGACGTCGCGGCGACACGCGCGGCGAGGTTACCATGCGCGTTGCTCGACCCGGTGGTCGCGTCGCTCGATGAACTCTGCTCCGAAAAGCTCAGGCGCATCTCCCGCCGCGCCCCTTCGCGCCACCCTCGGTGAGTCGATCCGCCTGCTGCGATCGATCGTTCGGACCCTCTCCCACGAGGACGAGCGGCGAGGCGGTCAGCGCTTCGCGGCGAGGGCGACCCGCGCCACGCTCGTGAGCGCGCTCGCGGGAGGGCTGTTCGGGCTGGTGCCTTCGTTCGTGGCCATCGGCATCGCCGGCATCGCCACCGGCGCGGCGTCGCTCGGCCCGCTCGCGCCGCTGGGGCGGGCGTTGAAGGGCGCGCCCTCGTCGGTCTGGGTGCTCACGAGCCTCGTCCTCGTCTCCCTCGCCGTGTCCCTCGGCTTCGTCGCGAGCCGGTCTGCGGCCGCGTTCTCCGCGGAGGCGACCGCCTCTCTCCGCATCGCCATGATGCGTCGGGTGCTCGCGTCCTCGCCGCGCGCGATCGACGCCGTCGCGACGAAGATCACCCAGCCGCTCGCGGCGAAGACGCCGGCCCCCCCTCCGGCCGCGAAGCCGGCGGGGCCTGCGGCCGCCGTCCGGCCCAACGCGGGCGCCGACGCGGTCAAGCTCTCCGTCCTTCGCGACGGCCAAATGGCGAGCGAGCTCGTGGTGGCCACGATGAGCAACCTCCCTCAGGCCGTCGTCGGCCTCGTCATGCTCGTGGTCGACGTCTCCGTGACCGGGTCTGCCCTCGCGGCCGGGCTCGGGGTGGGCGTCTTCCTCTTCTCCCGCATCTTCGCGTCGCGCGCCTCCGCGCGCGTCTCGGCGGCGATGGCCGAGCTCAACCGCGCCGACGCCCTCACGTTCGCGGAGATCGGCGAGAAGATCGGCCACCTCGACGATCTGCGGCTCGCGGGGGCGCGAGGCGCTGCCCTCGCGGAGGTGGAGGGGGCGGTCCGCGCGACCGCGGGCAAGCGCCTCCTCGTGGCGAGGGCGACCGCCGTCAGCTCCCAGACCGCGAGCCTCATCTCGACGCTGGCGCCCCTCGTCGTGTTGCTCTCGCTCTCGGCGACGGGGCGGACCGTGTCTCCTCCGGAGATCGCCCGCCTCTTGCTCGCGCTCCCTCTCATCATCGCGCGCCTCGGGGCGGTCGACGCGCTCCGCATCGCCGCCGTCGAGAAGTACCCGGTGCTCTTCGCGGTCGACGCGATCCTCGACCTCGCCCCGCACCCCGTCGCGAAGGGGGGACCGGTGGCCCTCGACGCCATCGCCGCGAGCGAGATCCGCTTCGAGCACGTCCGCTTCGTCCCAGAGGGGCAGTCGAGGGCGATCCTCGACGACGTGAGCTTCACCATCCCGCCCGGCGCGATCGTGGGGGTGTGCGGCCCGAGCGGCTGCGGCAAGAGCACCCTCGTGAGGCTCCTCTTGCGCCTCGACGATCCCACCTCCGGCCGCATCACGGTAGGAGGGGTCGACCTCGGGCACGTCGAGCCGAGCGCGCTGCCGCGGCTCTTCGGCGCGCTCGCCCAAGGGGGGAAGCTCTTGCCTCGATCGATCCGGGAGAACGTCGTGCTCGCGCGAGAGGCTCAGGAGGCAGAAGACGAGGCCCGCAAAGCGGCCGAGGCCGCGCTCGCGACCGCTCAGATCCCCGAGCTCGCGACGAGCGAGGGCCTCGAGCGCCGCTTCGTGGCCGCCCCCGCGAACCTCTCGGGCGGAGAGCAGCGCCGGGTCCTGCTCGCGAGGGCGCTCGCGTCGGACGCGCGGGTCCTCGTCCTCGACGAGCCAGAGGCGGGGCTGCCGCGCGCGACCGCGCGCTCGCTCTTCGAGGCGGTGCGCGATCGGCTCGCGGGTCGGCCCGCGCTCGTGGTGACCCACGCCCCGTCCGTGCTTCCGTCCGCGTTCAACGTGGTGCTCGAGGCGGGCAAGCTCGTCGATCAAGGGCCTCACGCCGAGCTCCTCGCCCGCTGTGAGCTGTACCGCACCCTCGCCGCCGAGAAGATCTCCGAGCCCTGACCACACACACCCGGCGCTCGCCGACCCCTGCCAGGCGACTGCGCTCTTCGAGCTCCGTCGCGGCAGGGGTTGCGATCACTCCCCGCCGGTGAGGCACGCGACGACGTGGGCGCCGACGAGCAGGAGGATCGTCACCGCCGTCGCCACGTGGGCGCGTCGCGAGCTGGGGCGCTTCTTGAGCTTCGGGTCCCGAAGCTTGAGCCCGAGGCCGGTGTGGGCGAGGAGCACGACGAACGCGAGCCCTCCGAATCCCAGCGCGAGCACCCCGCCCCCGACCGCCTCCGGCGAGCCGAGAGCGAACACGGCGGTGAGCGGGTGGAGGAAGCCGAGCCCGGCCGCGGTGAGCCCGATCAAGAAGTGCATCGTCACCGAGGCCGACCCCAGCTCCGCGCGCTTGCCTCGAAGGAGACGCTGCGCGACCGGGACGACGGCGGCGCCGATCATGAGGCTCGTCGCGATCCAGCCGCTCACCGATGCGAGGCTCATCCGGCGGGAACGCTAGAACATGGAGCCCGATTCGGCTACTCGCTCCGCGTCGATGTTTTGGTTTGGACGACGCCGGCCGCGATGCTAGCGAGCGGCATGGCCAAAGGGATCGAACCCGGAGATCGCGCCCCCGTCTTCGCGCTGCCGTCGCAGGACGGCTCTACCGTCGCCCTCGACGATCTGCTGAAGAAGGGGCCGGTGGTCGTGTTCTTCTATCCGAAGGACGAGACGATGGGCTGCACCGCCGAGGCGTGCGCGTTCCGCGACAGCTACGACGTCTTCCAAGAAGCGGGGGCGACCGTGGTCGGCATCAGCTCCGACGACACGAAGAGCCACCGGCGGTTCGCCGACAAGCACGGGTTCCCGTTCCTGCTCCTCTCGGACACGGACGGGGCGGTGCGCCGATCGTTCGGCGTGCCGAAGACGCTCGGTCTCCTCCCCGGGCGCTCGACGTACGTCATCGATCCGAAGGGCGTGGTGCGGCACGTGTTCCACTCCCAGCTCCAGGCGAAGCAGCACGTGAACGAGGCGCTCTCGGCCGTCCGCGGCATGCACTGAGCGAGCGCGCTCGCCCGTTGCTCCGCTTCCGCGGGCGCTGATAGGTTGCCTGCCATGCGCCTGTCCCCCTTCATCCTCTTGCTCGTTCTCTCGGCCGGCTGCGGCGACAAGTCGAGCCCCTCGGGCTCGAGCGAGCCCGCCTCGACGTCGAAGACGACCGCCACCGCTCCGACCTCGGCCCCGCCCGCCGCGAGCTCCGCGCCTCCCGCCGCTCCTACCGGGCCGCTCTCCGACGAGTGGAAGGAGACGGACGTGGAGGGCGTGATCTCGTTGAAGCTCCCCGGCACGCCGAAGAAGACCTCGACGGATATGCCCAACCCGGCCGGGGGCAAGATCACGACCGTGCTCATGTTCGCGACCCCGAGCACGGGGATCCCGACCGTGTCCGTCAGCGTCGCGAAGTTCCCTCCGGGACAGAAGATCAACGCGAAGGGAGCGTTCGACGGAGGCCGCGACAACGCCGTGAAGGCGACCTCCGCCAAGGTCGTCGACGAGAAGGACGTGAAGCTCGGGAACAACGAAGGCCGCGAGTTCACGCTCAGCAACAACTCGGGCGGCGTCGCCCTCCTCACCCGCACCCGCATCTACGTGATCGGACAGAACCTCGTGACCGTCGCCCTCGCGAGCCCCGAAGCCCAGATGAAGAAGGACCAGGCGGACGCGTTCTTCGACTCGATCAAGGCGAAGTGACGAGGGCGTCGAGGCGGGCCGCGATGATCTCGTCGTCGCCCGCCTCGAAGCCGCGGTGGACGAACCGGACGTTGCCGCTCGGATCGAGGAGGTAGGTCGTCGGCAACGTGGTCGGGTGGAAGCGCGGCTCGAGGATGCGGGCCCGATCCCAGACGATGGGGAACCGCACGTGCGTCTCCTCCGCGAACGCGGCGATGTCGCGCTCGCTCGCGTCGGGGTCGTCGAGGCTGATCGCGACCACGTCGAGGGCGTCGCCGTAGCGGTCGGCGAGGGCCTGCTGCTTGGGGAAGGCCCGGCGACAAGGGTCGCAGTAGGTCGACCACAGCTCGACCATCGTCCAATGTCCGCGCGTGCGATCGAGCGAGCGCTCGGTGGAGATGGTGACGCGAGGGGAGCGCACCATCGCGGCCGGGGTCGGGCTCGCGCCGTGGGAGACCTCGGCGCGCTTGGCGCAGCCGGTGAGCGAGGCGATCGCGAGGGCGATCGCGATTGGGATGGGATGAGGCTTCATGGTCCCCTCTCTTGAGACCTCGCCCGCGAACATCAAGGCGTCGCGCCCGATGTTTCATACGAGAGCACGCTTCTTAACGAGGCCGTCACTCGACGAGGGCGTGGGAGACGAGCGAACACTCGATCACCTGACCGCGGACGGTGACGTAGAGCTGCCCCTCGTTGCGGACGACCTCGAGCTCGTCGCGCACGTCGACCCGCTTCTCCAGCTCGGTGAGGAACGCGGCGGGGATGGATCGGACCGCGATCGTCTCGACGCGGTGGATAGGACGGCTCGCCGCCTCGCGCCTCAGCATCCCGATGTCGACGTGGGTGTAGATCTCCACCTCGTCGGCGGCCTTCGTCGCCTTGTGCATCCGCTCTGCGGACGGCGAGCCGACGTCGATCCAGAGCGCGAGCCCGCCCCGATCCGAGGGCGCGGAGAGGCACGGGTCGTCGGACGAGGAGAGCCCCCCTTTGCTGAAGGCGAGGTCGTCCCGGTACGAGAGGCAGTAGGCGAGCGTGCGGGTGAGGAGGAAGCGCATCGACTCGGACGGGTGGCGAGCGAGCCGCAGATCGAATTTCTCGTACACGCCGCGATCGACGTCGGAGACCTCGATCTTGAAGTGGTAGACGGTCGCGGTGAGCGCCACGCCGCATGGTCCGCACGGCGCGTGCGCGCGCGCAAGGGCCTCTGATACCCTCGTGACCTTGAGCTCCCGCACGAGACGCACCGCTCGCGAGGTCGTCCGCGGTCTGGTGGCCCGCCTCGCCCCGGACGACGACGACCCGGTTCGGGTCGCGGTCTTCGATCCGGCGGCGGCGGAGCGCGACCTCGCAGCGGCGATGGCGGGCGCGGGTTCTCTCTTCGGGGTCTACCTGCTGGCCGTCTACGTCATCGACGACGCGGAGCTGTTCGGCGACGGCGAGGTCTATTGGTTCTCCATCCCCGCGCTCGTCTCTGCTCGAGGAGACGAGGCCCGCCCGTCGTTCGCGCGTCCCTTCGGCGCTCGACCGATCTCTTGCGGCTCGAAGCGGTGGCTCGGGAGCGTCGGCCTCGCGCGGCCGCCTCTCCTCGCCGTCGTTCCGGACAGCGGGGAGTTCGACGCGCTCGCCATTCACCTCGGGATCCTCGACGACGACGGCAAGCCCGCCGACGTCGAGCGCGCGCTCGACGACGCGGCGAAGGCGGAGGGGACGGGCCTCGCCCAAGTCGTCCAGGTCGTGCACCGCAGCCTCGGGAGCGACGGCGACGACCTCCTCCTCGAGCAGCGTATCGAGCTCGCCCGCAGCGCCCGGTACGGGGTGGGCTTCATCACGAGCGTCATCTCCAAGAACGCGCGCGCCTACCTCGTCACGAGGGACGAGCTCGCGAGCGAAGCATGGGGCCCCACCGCGGTGGCGGCGGGACCGGGCGAGACGATCCGCTTTCCTTCGCCGATCCTGGTCGGGGGGCGGATGGCGTTCTTCGCGCGCGGCTCCGAGGTCGCGATCGCGGGCGTGGGGGCGCTCTCGGACGAGGCGCCGTTCTTCAACCGCGCCATCGATCCCAGCCTCGCGGAGGCGGCGAGCGCGGGGCTCGCGGTGACGAGCGCGGGGCGCTCGGAGATCCTGGCGCTGTACACGCCTCCGTGATCCGAGGCGCGCGGTTGGGTGTAGCATCCCGCATCGATGAGCCGCGGCGACTCGGAGCTGAGCGCTTTTTCTTCGAGGCTGTTCGATCTGCTCTCCACGGTGGAGGCGGGCGCGGTCCTCGGCCTCGCGAAGAGCCGCGTGCGAGGGCTCGGCGAGCAGCTCGCCTTCGCGTGCGCGGCGATGCAGGCGTCGGAGGCGGTGGCGGCCCTCGAGACGAGCGCCACGACCCACCTCGTCGTCCCCGTCGTCGGCTCGCCGGCGGGGCACCGCGAGGTCGCGCTCGAGATCCCCTTCGAAGGGACGCTGTTCTCCCACGTCCTCGGGGGCGGCTCGACGTACGCGCTCACCCTCGAGCCAGGGGACGAGCTCGCCGCCCCGCTCGCCCCCGTCCTCGAGCAGCCGCCGGCGGCCGCGATCGTCGTGCCCCTCCACCTCGGAGACCGGACGGTAGGCGGCGTCGCGCTCCTCTCGCACGAAGGGTCGTTCGGGGATGCGCAGGTCGAGATGGCGGAGCGCTTCGGAGAGGTCGTGGGGCTCACGGTGGAGGCCTTCTTCACGGAGCGGATGCTCTTCGAGCTGTTCGCTTCGTGCCTGCCCGAGCTGCTCGGCAAGGAGGCGGCGACGACCTTGCCCGAGAAGCTTTTGTCCTATCTCCGCACGATGCGGGTCCAGCCCGTGTACCGCACCCGCCTCGAGCTCGCCCTCGCCGTCGGACGGATCGCGGGGCGGACGGGGGCGGAAGCGAAGCTCGCGGCGCGCGTGCTCGAGGCGTTCGAGGCGTACATCGCCGCGCTCGAGGGGGGCGCTGCTTGAGGGCTCGCGTCGCGGTCGTGGACTCGGGGGTGGACGGGTCTCACCCCGCTTTCGCGTCCGCGCGGCTCGAGTTCTTCGGCGTCGAGCCGAAGGGCCCGGGCCTCACGGTGGCGAAGGTGGAGAGCGGCGACGGCAGCGGCCACGGGACGGCGTGCGCCGGCATCATCCACCGCGTCGCGCCGGAGGCCGAGATCGTCAGCGTTCGCGCCCTCGGTCCGGACGGCCGCGGCTCGCGCGACGCGCTCGTGGCCGCCCTCCGGTTCTGCGTTCGCGAGGCCTTCCACGTCGTGAACCTGAGCCTCGGCATCGACATGCCGAAGACCGCGCCCGTTCGGCCCACCGACGCGCGCTCGATCCTGGATCTCTACGAGGTCGCCGACGAGGCGTTCTTGCAGAACGTGATCCTCGTGGCGGCAGGGCCGAACGTCGCGACGATGCGCACCTACCCGAGCAAGGCGAAGAGCCTGATCGGCGTCGGGCGCGGGGCCTTTTCGGATCAGGAGCGCATCGAGCTGTCGATGACCGCCGACCACGAGATCGTCGCGGCCGGGCTCGACGTCGTCGCGCCCGCCCTCGGCGGTGGAGAGCGAAGGTGGACCGGCACGAGCTTCGCGTGTCCGCACGTGGCCGCCCACGCCGCGCGCGCGGTGGCGCGGCTCGGTACCAGCGATCCGCTCGCGGTCCGCAACGAGCTGCACGCGCTCGCGAGACGCTACGCATCGAAGGAGGAGCAGAGACGTGAAGCCTCTTGAACCGCTCGCCCCCACGTCGACGATCGCGGCCCTGCTCTCCTCCGGGACGGCGGAGGCCATCGAGGCGGAGCTCGCCGCCGTCGACGCGCGCCTCGGCGCCTCCGACCCTCGACCGGAGCGGGAGCTCGAGCTCGCCGCGCTGACCTACGCGCGCGCCGCGTTCGCGCTCCGCGAGGGCCGCATCGAGACGGCGCGAGAAGGGTTCGAGGAGGCGTCGAGGCAGTTCCTCGCGCGGGGAGAGGTCGAGCCCGAGCAGGTGTGTCGGCTCGACGGGGCCACCGCGCGCGCGCGAAGAGGGCGGCGCGACGCGGCCCTCGAGGCGGAGGCGATCGCCGCCCCCCTCGAGACGGAGGGCGCCACGATCGAGGTCCGCGTGCGCGCCACCATCGTCCGCGGCACCGCGTTCCGCGTCCTCGGGGACGTCGCCCACGCCCAGGCCTGCTTCGCCCGCGCCATCGTCGCCTCCCGCGAGGTGCCCGAGGTCCGCTCGATGGCCCTGAACTCCCTCGGGACGTTGTGCGTCGCCCTCGGCGCCTTCGGAGCCGCCGACACCCTCTGCGAGCACGCGGCCGAGCTCTGCCGCGTGCGCAAGGACACCGTCGGAGAGGCGATCGCGATGGGCCAGCTCGGGGCGGCCGCGGTGGGCCGCGGTGATCTCGACAAGGCCCGCAAATACCTCTCCCGGCAAGAGTGGCTCAGCGCGCAGATCGGAGACGCGTTCGGCCGGACACGCTCGCTCGTGTGGCTCGCGGAGGCGGCTCTGGAGGCGGGGCGCGCCGACGACGCGGCCTTGCTCGCGAGGCGCGCCCTCGAGAGCGCGCACACCGTGAGCCCCCCTCTGTCGACCTTCGCCGCCTACGCGGAGCGCGCCCTCGGACGGGCTCGGCTCGCGATGGGGGAGGCGCGCGGGCGCGAGAACATCGAGACGGCGCGGGCGACGTTTGCGTCGCAGCGGCTGCCCCTCGGCGAGGCGCTCTCGTCCCGCGATCTCGCCCTCGCGCAGGCTCCCGTCGATCGACCGCAGGCCCTCGCCGCGCTCGGGTCCCTCGCCGGGCTCGGCCTCCCGGAGCGGATCGCAGAGGCGCTCCCCGCCCTCGGCGCCTCCGCCGAGCTCGAGCTCGCGATCGCGACCGCGAGCGGGCGAAGGCTCGATCCCCTGGAGGCGAGGCTGGTCTACGAGCGCCCCGAGGTCCTCGCCTCGGTGGCCGAGGATCGATCCGGCGCTCGCAAGAACCTCGCGCGGCTCGCGGTCCTGTGCCTCTCGGACGCCGGCTTGTGGGTCGCCGCCGCCGCCGTCCCGAGCTCGGAGAGCATCGCCCACCTCGTGGACGAGACCCAGCTCGCGTGCGCATCCATCGGCGGGTTCGCGGGCCTGGTCTTGCTCGCGTGGCCGCTCGTGTCGAGCCCGAGCGCGGTCGCCTCGGATCTCGAGCGGATCCGCGCCCGCGCCTCCGGCCCCGCCCGCTTCGCGCTGGAGCGGGTGGAGGCGGCGCGGGTGACGAGCCCCGGCTTCGGCGCCGGCCTCTCGGCGACGGTGGAGGCCTACGATCCGTGGCCCCTCGCCGCCCTCGCGCGGGAGGCGGAGCCCTCCACCGTGCGCGCCGCGGGGGAGCTCCCGGACCGCGCCGCCTTCGTCGAGGCCTTCGCGGCGACGAGGCTCTCCCTCGGTTGACCCTCACTCCGCGCGCAGGGCCTCGATCGGATCGAGCAGGGCGGCGCGGCGGGCCGGGAAGAAGCCGAACGCCACCCCCACGAACGCGCTCACTCCGAACGCGACGAGGGCGGTGTCGGTGCGCAGCGAGTACTCCCAGCCGAGCTCGCTGGTGAGGATCCGGCCCGCGGCGAAGCCGATGCCGAGCCCGATCGCCCCGCCGATCAACGAGAGCGTCAGCGCCTCCACGAGGAACTGCGCGAGCACGTGCCAGGGCTTCGCCCCCACCGCCATGCGCACCCCGATCTCCCGCGTCCGCTCCGTCACGCTCACGAGCATGATGTTCATGATCCCGATGCCGCCCACGACGAGGGAGACGACCGCGATCGCGGCGAGCAAGGCGGTCAGCGTCTTCGTGCCCTGCTGCTGGGCGCTCGCGACCTCGGCGAGGTTGCGCACGTTGAAATCGTCGTCGGCGCTGGAGGCGAGGTGATGACGGTCGCGGAGGATGGACGTGATCTGATTCTTCGCCCGCGTCGTCTCCGCGGATGAGCGCGCGCTCACCATGATCGCGCCGGGGATGTACTTCTGAGGCCCTCCCTGCAGCTTCGTCTGGAACGAGGTGTAAGGGATCAGGGCGGTGTCGTCGTAGTCCTGGCCCATCGGGGATTGGCCCTTGCGCTCGAGGAGCCCGATGACGAGGAAGCCCACGCCGCGGAGCCGGACCGTCCGCCCCACCGGGTTCACCCCCGAGCCGAAGAGCTTGTCGCTCGTCGTCTGCCCGAGGACGATCACCTTCGCGGAGGAGGTGATCTCGGCCTGCCCGAAGAACGATCCCTTCGCGAGGCTCCACGCTCGGATGTTCAACAGCTCGGGCGAGGTGCCGGAGACGGGCGCCGTCCAGTTCCCCTCGTCGGCCACCATCGTCACCCGCGCGTTGAGGACGGGGGCCGCCGCCGCGACGCTCGGCGCGTCTCTCCGGATCGCCTCCAGGTCTTCCCACGTCAGCGTCGGCATCGAGCCGTAGCCGCCCATCACCCCGCCCCCCGAAGTGGACCCGGAGAGGACGACGAGGAGGTTCGTCCCCATCGAGGTGAACACCTTCTCCACGCTCGCCTTCGCCCCCTCTCCGACCGCGACCATCGACACCACCGAGGCGATCCCGATCACCACTCCGAGGGCGGTGAGGACGGAGCGCATCCGGTTCTTCCAGAGCGCGCGCAGGGCGATGGGGAACGTGGTGAGGAGGTTCATGCCGCGGCGAGGCCTGGGGAAGGGGAGTCCGAGAGGATCTTTCCGTCTCGGATCACGAGGAGCCTCCGCGCGTACCGAGCGACGTCGGGCTCGTGGGTCACGTAGACGATGGTGAGCCCGCTCTGGTGGAGCGCGTCGAAGAGGGCCATCACCTCCGCGCTCTTCCTCGTGTCGAGGTTGCCCGTCGGCTCGTCGGCGAAGACGATGGACGGCTCGTTGACGATGGCGCGCGCGATGGCCACGCGCTGCTGCTGGCCCCCGGAGAGCTGAGAGGGATGGTGGAGGGCCCGGTCCGCGAGGCCGACGCGCTCGAGCGCGCCCATCGCGCGCTCCACCCGCTCTCGGCGCGGAACGCCCGCGTAGACGAGGGGCAGCTCCACGTTCTCGAGCGCGCTCGTCCTCGCGAGGAGGTTGTAGTGTTGGAAGACGAAGCCGATCGTCTCGTTGCGGATCTCCGCGAGGGCGCTTCGTGACAGCGTCGCGACCTCTCGCCCCGCGAGCCGGTAGCGGCCCGAGGTGGGACGGTCGAGGCAGCCGAGCACGTTCATCAGGGTGGACTTGCCGGAGCCGGAGGCCCCCATGATCGCGACCGACTCGCCCTCTTCGATGGTGAGGGTGACCTCGTCGAGGGCGCGCAGCTCGTCGTCGCCGAGGGTGTAGATCTTCGTCAGCGCCACCGCCTCGATGAGGCTCATAGCGGCATCGCCTCCGTGATCGCGCGGTCGCCCGCGCCGACCTCGCCGCCCTTGACCTCGGTCACGTTCCCGTCGCTGATCCCGATCGAGACGACGACGGGGGCGGGCTTGTCGCCGCGCATCACCCAGATCTCCCGCTGGTCCGGGGCGAGCTCGCGGTGCTTGGGCCCCCCGCCGTTCTTCTGCATCGCGGCCAGCGTCTTGGTGTCGGGGCGGAAGCGCAGGGCGGCGTTGGGCACGAAGAGCACGTCCGCCTTCTCCGCGTAGGTGAAGGTGACGGAGGCGGTCATGCCCGGCTTGAGGAGCTGGTCGGGGTTCTCGACGTCGACGACCGCGTCGTAGGTGACGACGTTCTGGATCGTCTGAGGCGCGTTGCGGACTTGGCGGACTTTGCCCTCGAACGCGCGCCCCGGATACGCGTCGACGGTGAACGTGACCCGCATCCCCGGCTTGATCTTGCCCACGTCCGACTCGGCGACGCTCGTGTCGATCTGCATCTGGGAGAGGTCGTGCGCGATCGTGAAGAGGGTGGGGGCTTGCAGGCTCGCCGCCACCGTCTGCCCCACGTCCACGTTGCGCGAGATCACGACCCCGTCGATGGGCGAGACGATGGTCGTGTATTGGAGGTTCAAGAGCGCCTGGTCGAGCTCCGCCTGGGCGCGGCTCACGCCCGCGAGCGAGGCGCGCACGTCGGCCTTGGCGGTGAGCGCGTTCGCCTCCGCGACCTCGAGATCCGCCTTCGACAGCAGACCCTCGGCGGCGAGGGCCCGGGCCCGGACCGCCTGCGCGTCCGCGAGGGCGACCTTGGTCTTCGCGCGCTCCACGTCCGCCCCCGCGCTCGCGAGGGCTCCGCGCGCGTTCGCGACCGCCGCCTTGAAGAAGGCGTCGTCGATGGTCGCGACCTTCTCGCCCTTCTTCACCGGCGAGTTGTAGTCGGCGAAGAGCGACTCGATCCGCCCCGAGACCTGGCTGCCGACCTGCACCGTAACGAGCGCGCTCATGGTTCCAGTGGCGGTCACCTTGGCGTGGACGGCGCCTTGTCCGAGCTCTGCCGTCTCGTAGTGGAGCTGGGGGCCCGCGCGCCGCCCGCTGACGAAGACCTTCACGAGGACACCCGCAGAGACGACGGCGACGACCCCCGCGATGAGCAGGGCCAAGAGACGGACGCGGGAACGGCGGCCGGGCCTCTTCGTCCGAAGTGAGGTCGTGGGCACCTTCGCCGCCGCGACCGCGGGGCTCGCGAGCTCGGGCTGCGTCATGCCCTCGGGGCGAGCATCGCTCGTGCCATCGGGGCTTTTGCGCGCGGATGCCACCCGCCGGCGCGAGGCTGCTTCGTCGCCCGCGCGGGGCGCCGCGTCCTCGTCGACGTCCATGCAGGCGGTGCACGCGCGCGCCCGCGTTGCACCCGCGGTCAGCCGGACTTCGGGGCGGCGCGGAGCATCTTCGGCACCGTGAACGCGGCCCAGACGAGGACCCCCGTGACCCAGATCGCGGCTGCGGCCGCGAGGACTCGTCCCGTCCGGCGCCCCGAGGGCCGCGACCCGGAGCGCGAGGGCGAGGGCGAGGGCGGCCGCGAGCGCGACGATCGGCGCGGGAGCGCGCGTGAGCTCGTCCTCGAAGCCCCCGTGCCCGAGGGTGACGTGGGTGGCGACCGCGAACGCGAGGGTCGCGAACCCGCCGATGAACGTGACGTGAAGCATCGCCACCCGCGCCGCCGGGAACAGGCTCGCGAGCGCGAACCCCAGGGGGAGGCACGCCATCGCGACGACGAGGAGGCGCCGGTGGAGGCCCGGCTTCGTGGGACGCCCCAGCGCCCCCGACCCGATGAGGACGGCGGCGGAGACCGCGCCTCGCGCGAGCTCGCCCTCCCGCACCTGGCCTGCCGCCTCGATCACGAACGTCGCGACGATCGCGAGCCCGGCGGCGCCGTACCGAGCCAAGGCGCGCATGCTCGCGGGGTCGCGCGAGAGATCGGCGGCCTTCTCGCCGCGGTTGGCGAGGGGAAGGAAGAAAGCTCCGACGCCGAGGCACAGCAGGACGAAGACGCCCTGGGTGGTGAGCGTCCGGCCGAGCCAGACGAGGGAGCGCGGCGTGCTCGTGAGCTCTGCCGCCGCCTGGATCGTCCCGCCCAAGACCCCGGAGACGAGCGCGATCACGACCAGGACGAACGACGCGGGCGGCCTTCGGGAGGCGCCCTCCGGTGTCCCCAGGCGCGCGGCGAAGCGCGTCGTCGCGAAGCGCGCGAGCAGCGACAGCGCGATCACGTAGAAGGCGTGGGCGAGCCAGGCGAGGCCGGCGAGCTTGGCCGCGGGCACGGCGAGGATGCACACCGTCACGGACCCGATCTCGAGCGCGGTCGCGGGGCGTGTCCCCGTCCGCTTCGGCACCGCCGTCATGAGGAACCCCGCCGCGAACGCGAGGAGGAACGACTCCGTCTGGGTCACGGCATGGAACGCCCCGAGGGAGATCGCGGTGATGCCCATCGCGAAGAGCACGAAGTGTCCGACGCCGATCACCCCGAGCGCGGCCGCGCTCGCGAACAGCAGGCGAAACGGCTCCGATCGGATCTTCATCACGCTCCCTGCCGCAGCAGGACGACGGTCAGCAGGGCCGTCGTGGTGGTGGCGGCGACGAGGCTCCACCCCACCTTGCGAAGGGCGCGCGGGTGAGGCTTCAGCGCGACGATGGCCCACGCCACGATCACCATCGGGATGGCGGCGAGCATCGGGAGCCGGCCCGCTGCGAGCAGGGCGAGGGGGGCGGCGGTGGCGGCGGCGAGGACCACCCCCGAAGCGCGCTCGGGGTTGCCTTTGAAGCTCGCGATCACGGTGCGGACGCTCGCGGTCGCGGCCGCGTTTCCGGCGACCCAGACGGCCCAGAAGGTGAGGGCCGCTCGCCACGGAGCCCCCGCCGCGACGAGGACCAAGAAGCCGGCGCTCGCGAGCGCGCTCGCCGCCGCGACCTCGCCGAAAAGGGTCTTCTCGTTCCGCCTCCAGACGAACCCCGCGACCAGCGCGGCGTTGAGCCCCACCGGCACGAGGGCGGCGAGGAGCGAGGGCGAGAGGGCACACGCGACGGTCGTGGCCGCCGCGGCGCTCGAGACGAGGATCCCGGTCCGGATCCAGGCGGCCCGCGCGAGGGTGCGCCTCGCCTTCGGACCGCGATGACCGAGCAAGACCGCGACCGGCTCGTGAGCGAGGAAGGCGCAGATGGAGGCGACCGCGATCGCGACGCCGGCGACGCTCGGAGCGATGGCGATCATCGACGCGAGCAGCGGAATGAAGAGCTGCCCGTAGGCGCCGTGCTCCTTGGGCCAGAGCGACGCGCACCGGGTGCGGCTCGTTTCGCAAGTCTTGCGGGCGCGGGGATCCGAATCGGCCGAGATCGACATCGGCGCGGCTTCGGTGCACGCGCCGAACCATTCGGGCGACGAGGCGCGCGCTACTCGATCGTCGAGTTCTCGAACACGGGATCCCCCGCGCCGATGTAGAAGATGCCCGGGTACGTCTCGAAGCCGAGGCTCGGGTTGCCGGAGAGCACGGAGTCTCGAATCACGAGGTGGCCCGTCTGGTCGTTGCTGACGAAGAAGATCGCCCCTCCACCCTCGTTGGCGGTGTTGTTGGTGATCTTCACGCCGCACAGCTCGAGCGTGTACGTGTTGCCGTCGTTGTAGATCGCGCCGCCGTTGCCCCCGTTGCCGGAGCTCGCCCCGTTGCCGATGGCGTCGTTGTCGGTGAAGAGCGAGTTCAGCACCGTGTACGAGACGCCGATGCTGCTGAGACCGCCACCGTTCGCGCACGCGTTCCCGTGCTCCGCGTCACCGCCGAACGTGCTGTGCACGACATAGACGGGCTGGTTGTCGAACTGGCTGAAGACACGCACCGCCGCGCCGCCCACGTCCGGCCCGGCCGGGTCGCAGGCGTTCGCGAAGAAGCGCGAGTTGTTGATCTTGAACCGACCCCCTCGAACCCAGATCGCTCCGCCTCCGTCCGGGTCGGCGCCGGTGGCGTCGCCCTGGATGAAGGTGAGGTTCTGGACGGTGAGCCGCGGATGGTCCTGGTTGTCGCAGTGGTCCGTCGTCCAGTGCTGGGCCTCGTCGCACGTGTTTTGGTAGAGGATGCGCCGCTGGCCTTGCCCGGAGAGGGTGACCTTCCCGCCGCCGTCGATGACGATCTCGGGGCCGGTATCGTTGAAGATCTTCGCCGTCTCCTCCATCGCGATCGTCACCGGGTCGGGCCCGCAGTCGAAGGTGATGATCCCTCCCTGAGCGACGGCGGCGACGACGGCCGCGGAGGTGCAGCTCCCGGCGGTGCCGTCCCCGATCACGTGGGTGGGGCTCGACGTGTCGACGAGCCCCGCCTCCGCGGGGACGGCGCACGCGCCGTCCGGGTTGCCGGCTGGCGGGCCCTCGGGGAACACCGGTCCGCTCCCGCCCTCGGCGAAGCCGCCGGTGCCCTGTCCGCCGGCCCCGGCGCTCTGGCCCCCGGTGTCGCCGGCCCCGCTCGAGCTCGAGGCGCCGGTGCCCCCTGCGCCTCCCTCACCAGAGGCTCCCGCGCCGGCCGACGAGTCGCCGCACGCGGTGGAGCCGAGGACATGGAAGCAGCACGCGAGCACGACGGGGGAGACCCTCATGCTCGCGATGCTATCACTCGTTCGAGAACAACGTCGGACTCGTCACTCCCCGGTGCACGTGATGATCACGGTGGAGCCGATCTTGGGCTCACCCGCGCCGACGAACCGGATGATCCGCTGCTCGTCCGGCGGGCACTCTTTGACGAGCTCCGGATCCCCAACCACGTTGCCCGGGTCGGCGTCGATGTAGCACCAGCCGTCGCCTTGGGCCTTCGAGACCGCGTCGCCGTCGAACAGGCACGCGTCGCGCTCATCCGGGTCGACGATCTGCTTGATGGCGCAGAAGCAGTCCCAGCGTTCGTCGGCGAAGTCGGACTCGGCGGCGAGCTCGACCGCGGTGTACGCGGGATTGGCGTGGTCTCCCTCCGTCTTCGGGATCTCCGCGCGACCCTCGCCGCACGAGCACTTTCCTTGGGTCGCCGAGGCCTCGACGACGAGACAATCCACCTGATTGTTATTCTTCTCGTCGACGGTCAGCTTGCGGGGCAGACAGGGGTTCTTCAGCTTCTCCTTCAGTCGGTCGATGATGGTGCGCACGGCGGGCGCATAACCATAGATCTCCGGGTCCTTGGATTTGTCCGTCGAGGCGGGGCAGATCGACGCGAAGATGCCCTGCTCCTTCAGCCCGCGGAGCACCGCCAGCTCACGCAATCCAGGATAGGCTTTGGCGGCGATCTGGGTGGTTCCGTTGCACAATGGATTGTCACAGTCTCCGGTGCACGCCGAACAGTCGTCCCCGCCCTCTACTTGAGTGTCGAGGGCGAACGTGCAGACGTGCTCGAGGTTGGACGTCTGGGTGAAGTCGCGGCCGTTGATGGGGTTCTCGCCGGGCAGAGAGGCGTTCGTCAGCTTGCTCGTGCCGGTCCGAGGCTTCGTCGACTCGACCATGAACGGGTCTTGGGGCTCGATGTTGTGGTCCGGGTCGCCGATGAGATAGTCCAGATCGTCCTCGAGCTCCTCGTAGCTCTTGAAGCCCTTCTTCAGGTCGGGCTTGCCCGTCGAGTCGTCGGCGATCGCCTGCCAGGGGACCCCGACGATGCCGGCCACGAAGACGAGATCCTTCGCGCGCCGAACGCCGGTGTCGGCGTCGTAGAAGAGGGGATTGTCGATCTCCGCTCCCGCGAGGTCTGATTTGGAGAAGTCGATCGTCTCCGCGCTGAACGCGTTCACGTAGCGGGTCGTCGGGTAGAGGAAGTCGACGCCGAATCGCTGCTTCTGGTGGAAGCACTTGAGGTCGAGCTGGTCCTCCTCGTCGGTGAGCATCTTGCCATTGGGCCCGGTGCACGCCCCGCCTTTGTCGCATCCGGCGCCGATGGCGTTGCAGCTCGAGCAGCAGGCGTCGTTCGGATCGTCGGCGCACTCGCTCGTCGATCGGAAGAACGGCGTCTTGCCGAGGAGCAGGAATCCTTGCTTGTCGATGTCGAGCGAACAGTCGTTCTCGTCGGAGAGGATGATGAGCGCGACGAGCGAGTCCGGTCGCAAGAAGTCTCTTCTTTGCTGCAATATCTTGTCGTCCACGCCGACCCGCTTCAGGTGAGGCTTGGCGGCCCCGTCCGGCTCGACGTGGTCGTAGGGGGCGGGGTCGACGAGGAAGCGGACCGCTGCCTCCAGCGGCATCTCGAACGCGCAGCCCACTTGGTTGACGCCCTGGACCATGGCCGTCAAATCTTGCTTGAGCGCTTCGATGTCGTCCTGCCCTTTTCGCTGTTGGTCCGGGTCCCACGCGAGGAACCCTTTGCCTTGGTAATCCGTCGGAGGGGGGCCGGACTCGACGCGGGTGAGCAGGTGCCCGCGGTCGTCGCGATTGACCAGGACGGCATTGTCGCAGGCGCCGCTCGTCAGATCGCCGAGCGACGAGCTGATGACCCCGATGTTGATGTTGCGGATGGGGGCGAACTCCGGCTTCGATCCGGCCGGGCACTTCCCTTTGGCGTCGACGACCTCCCCGGTGGGGAGGTCATTGGCGATGCAGTTGGGGGTGACGAGGCGAGCCACCAAATCCGGGACCGCCTCCGAGAGGATCTGCTGTTTGTCCTTCATCGAAAGGGAATTGTCGATGTCGAGGAGCAGGTCGATCTTGTCGACCGCTTCCTGCGTCAGCTGCTGGACCACGGTCGAGGTCGTCCTCGTGTCGATGCGCTCGATGGGCCGGTTCAGGCACCCCCCGGCCCCGGTCGAGATGAACGTGAGGACACACGCCGCCCCAGCAGCGCGCAATAGCGGCTTCGTCGACTTCATCGAGTCCCTCCAAAGACGGGAGTGGCGGCGGGGGGAGGGAATTCTCAACGAAACGAGAGGGGGCGCGTTTTTCGGGGCGCGGGGGCCAAGGGGGCGCGCTTCCGAGGTGTCCGACGCGAACGATGCCCTCCTTCCGCCTGCGTCTGGCCCCCGCCGTGCTCGCGCTCGCGTCCCTCGCCGGCTGCGCGGCCTCGCCGAGCCGTCCCTCGCCGACGCCGCCCCCCGGCCCCGTCACGGCGCGGGCGGGCGCCTTCGACCGAGCCCTCGCGGCGATGGCGGAAGGAGAGAGGCGATACGGCAGGGCGCCGTGGCCGAGCGCGGTCTGCTCGGCGATCGCCGCGGACTTCCTCGCCGCTTCGCACGACCACCCCGCGCTTGGAGCGGTGGCCCGCTACGACGCGGGGGTGGCCCTCGATCGCTGCGGAGATCGGGCCGCCGCGCGCGCCCAGTATCGGGCCGCGATCGACGCCGCGAAGTCGTTCGAGGGGCTCGTCGTCAGCCGCGCGCGCGTGCGCCTCGTCCAGATCGATCTCGCGGCGGGCGCGATGACGACGGACGCGGCCATCGCCGAGCTCGGCAAGGCGGTCACCGAGTCGCAGTACCGCAACGCGGACGTCCTGGTCGAGCTCGCGCGGCAGCAGGAACGACGGGACAGCAAGGCCGCCGACAGCGACGGCCCCGACGACTTCGCGAGGGCGGAGAAGAACCTGAAGCGCGCCCTCGCCATCGACGACGGAAACCTCGGGGCGCTGAACCAGCTCGCGCTCCACTACGTGCTCGCGGCGCGGCGAGCGGCGGGCCTCGGCTCCCCGGCCGGGCGCCTCGTTCGGGCCGGGACGGTCGAGCGCGGCAGCGCGAAGATGCTCGACCTCGCGCTCTTGGTGGCCTCGCAAGGGATCAAGCGAGACGACCGATACGCGCCCCTGCACGCCACGGTGGGCATCGTCCAGGCGATGCTCGGGGATCTCACCCACGCCCGCGCGAGCTTCGACAGAGCGACGCGCCTCGACCCCTCCGACGTGGACGCATGGATGAACCTCGGCTCCATCGCGATCATGACGAAGAGCTTCGCGGAGGCGGAGCGGGCGTACGAGGGCGCGCTCAAGGCCCGGCCCGACGACTACGACGCGACCCTCGGGCTCGCCCTCGCGCTGCGAGGACAGATCGACGCCGCCGCGGATCGGACGGCCGCCCTCGACCGCGCGGAGCGGGCGCTCGTCCGGGCGCGCACCCTCGACCCGGATCGGCCCGAGGCCTGGTTCAACCTTGCCATCCTCTACGAGAGCTTCCGGGCTCGCGAGGGCGACTCGAGCCGCGCCCTCGAGCGCGCCGTCGAGCACTACCGCGCGTTCGCGGACCGCGCGAAGGGCAGACCGGAGCTCGCGGACACCGTCGACGAGGTGGTGCGGGTGCCTTCGCTCTCGGAGAAGGAGTGCGAGGCGGCGAAGCCGGACGACGCGCGGTGCCGGCGCGGGCGCATCTTCGACATCGAGGACACGATGCGGTTCACGCGCCGAGCGCCGGGCTGATCTGCTCGAGCTCGCGGCGGAGGCGCACCCGCAGGTCGTCCCACTCCTCCGGGGTGCCCCCGAGGACGCCGTGCTGCCATGTGAAGACCTCGCTCGGCCGCTCGTCGGGGTGCATCAAGGGGACGAGGTGCCAATGCAGATGCGGGGAGGTCACCTTGAGCCCCTCGTCGGGAGCGCCGAGGCAGGCGACGAAGACACGCGGCGGCCGCAGCGCCCGCTCGATGGCCCGGGCCGCGGCGTGGACGAGGCTGCTCGCCTCGCGGTGGGCGATGGGGGCGAGCTCGTCGAAGGTGACGACGTGATCGCGGAGCACGACGAGGAGGTGCCCCCACCGGAGCGGGTACGCGTTGAAGACGAGGACGGCGTTCTCACGCTCGGCGAGAGGAGGGGACGCTCGCGTCACGAAGCACATCGGGCAGGCGCCGTCGGGGACCTCGGCATCGATGCGCTCGCACGCGGCGTCACGCGCCACGACGTGCGGCATCAGTCCTCCGCTCCGTTCAGCGTGAGCTGCCGGATGACGCACTTCCCCTGCGACATCTCGCAGCGATCGGCAGGGACGCAGGTGACCCTGGAGTAGGAGACGTCGAAGGACTTCTGCTGCTTGCACTTCGGATCCTTCAGCGCCGCTCGAAGAGGGCCGAGGGCGAACTCGCGCGCGAGCTTCGGGGCGTACGCGAGCGCGTCCGGTGGCACCTCCTCCGCCTCTCGCGCGAGCCGCCGGACGTGGTCCGCGGGGGCGATGTTCGTGAACGCCAACGTCTTCGCGAAGCGCGCGAGGAGCTCCTCGGCTTCGGCTCGAGGGGTGACGGCGAGCGCGCTCACGACGACCTTGAACATCGCGACCTCACGCTGGAACGGCTCGTTCGCCTCACGGGTCCCGAAGGCGACGGAGTCGAGGGCGGCCTCGTTCACGATGACGTACTCCCGGTACAGCAGCGACTCCCAGTACACGGCCGCGATCCGCTCGGGATGGGCCTCTGCCTCGGCCACGTCGACCGGCTTGTCGTTCACGTCGACCACGCGATCGTGGACGAGGTCGACGATGAGGGCGTCCTTCGCGAGGTCGATCCGCAGCAGGACCGAGCCGTAGCGGCCCCCGCCCGCCCCGAGCGCGGTGGCGTACGCGTTCGGCCAGGCGAACCGCTTCTTCGCGAAGCCCTGATGGAAGAGGAGCTTCGCGAGGCGGTGGCCCTTCTTCACCTTGCCGTCGAGGGCCCAGTCGAAGCCGGAGGGGCCGAACTGGGTCGACTCGACGAGGCTCAAGACGGGCTGGCCGGCTGCGATCTTCTCCGCCTGTTTGCGGGTGGTCCACGAGAGGAGGGTGCGCCGGCCGACCGCGCCGACGACGAACGGCTCGAGCGCGGCGAGGGCCTCCGCCTTGGTGGCGGCCGGGGGCGGCGCGCCTTCCCGGACGAGGGTGCCCTGGACGACGGGCGCGGACGGGGTGGCCGGTGGATTCGGCTCGCTCGAGGCGAGACCCTTCGCGATCGCGTGCTCGCGGTCCCGGTCCGGGGCAGGGGCGGAGGCGCACCCCACCGACGCCACGACGACGGCGAGCTCGGATGCGAACGCGACGATGTCTCGCTTCATGCGCGGATCGTAAATCGACGAGAAGGTCCGACGCGATCGAAACCGAGTTGCCGCGGGGAGCACCCCCGACGAAGACTCCGCCCATGGAGCTCGAGCTCGTCGCGAAGAAGATCCTCGTCACCGGGGCGAGCCGGGGTATCGGCCGCGCCATCGCCCGCGCCCTCACCCGCGAGGGCGCTCACGTCGCCCTCGTGGGCAGGACGGAGGAGGCGATCCGCGAGAGCGCGAAGGAGGCGGAGAGCTACGGCGGCAGCGCGTGCGCGATCGTCGCCGACGTCTCGACCTCGGAGGGGGCGGCCCGCGCGGCCCGCGAGGCGATCGAGACGATGGGCGGCATCGACGGCGTCGTGAACAACGTGGGAGGCAGCCTCGGCTCCCGCACCTTCGATCAGGTCGACGAGGCGGCGTGGGCGCGCGTGCTCGACACCAACCTGATGAGCGCGGTCTACGTCAGCCGGCACGTCGTAGCGGAGCTCGTCCGCGCCGGACGGGGCGGCTTCGTGGTCCACATCGGCTCGATCTGCGGCCGAGAATATTGCACGAGCGCCCCCTACACGGCGGCGAAGGCGGCCCTCCACGGCCTCACGAAGGAGATGGCGGTCGATCTCGCCGCCCACCGCATCCGGGTGAACGCGGTCGCGCCGGGCTCGATCATGTTCCCTGGCGGCTCGTGGGACCGCCGCGCGAAGTCGGAGCCGGCGAGGATCGAGAAGATGATCGCGGACGAGCTGCCGTGGGGGCGGTTCGGCACGCCCGAGGAGGTCGCGGACGTGGTCGCGTTCCTGTGCTCGGCGCGGGCGAGCTGGGTGACGGGGACGACGGTCGTCGTCGACGGCGCTCAAGGGAGGGCCTTTTGAGCGCGCCCGCTCGGCCCTTCGTCGCGAGGCTCGAGGAGGCGAGGGACCTCTCTCCGACCGTCCGCCATCTCGTCTTCGAGCGGGTGGACGGAGCGGCGTCGGAGTTCGCGCCCGGGCAGTTCCACAACCTGTTCTTCGATCTCCCCTCGGGCGAAATCCGCCGCTCGTACTCGATCGCGTCGGCCCCCGAGGGCACCCCTCGCTTCGAGCTCGCGGTGACCCGGGTCCCGAACGGGCCGGCGTCGGAGGCGCTCCACGCCATGGTCCCCGGGCACGAGGTCCGGGTCGTCGGACCCCACGGCTTGTTCACGCGCGCCGGCGACGAGGCTCGCCCCGCGTTGTTCGTAGGCACGGGGGCTGGCATCGCTCCGCTGAGGAGCATGTGGAGAGCGGCCGCGCGCGCCCGCTCCAAGGTGAAGCTCGGGCTGTTGTTCGGGGTCCGCTCGGAGCACGACATCCTCTATCGCGACGAGCTCGAAGGTCTGCGAGAGGCGATCCCTGGCTTCGACGCCCGGGTGACCCTCTCGCGGCCGAGCTCGGCCTGGTCGGGGAGGACGGGCTACGTGCAAGCCCACCTCGCCGAGGCCTACGCCGCCCTCGGCGATCCGGACGCCCACGTCTTCATCTGCGGCCTCGACAAGATGGTGAGCGAGGTCCGAGACCTCTGCCGAAACACCCTCGGCATCCCCCGCAAGCAGGTCCATCAAGAGCGCTACGACTGAGTCGGCAACTGCGCCCGCGCTCCGCCGATGAGGGAGCGTGATCATCTACACCCTCACCCAAGCCGAGCCCGCGTACCCGCGCGGGCTCCTCGATTTGGCCGATCCGCCGGACATTCGCGTCCGAGGGTCCCTCAACCCCGGGCCCGTCGTTGCCATCGTCGGCACCCGCGACCCGACCGACGAGGCGCGCGCCTACGCCCGCGAGCTCGCCGCGTCCCTCGCCTCGAAGGGCGTCCAGGTCTGGTCGGGGGGCGCGCTCGGGATCGACACCGCCGCCCACGAAGGGGCGCTCGACGTGGCGGGCGCCACCGTCGTCGTTCTCGGAGGAGGCATCGACCGCCCGTATCCGATCCCCAACCAGGCGCTCTTCGAGCGTGTGATCGAACGAGGGGGCGCGCTCGTGTCCTGCTTCGCGGACGACGCGCCCGCGATGACGCCCCGGTTCTTCACTCGCAACCGCCTCCTCGCCGCCGCCGCCGACCTCGTGATCGTGGTCGAGTGCGAGCTCAAGAGCGGGGCCCGCAACGCGGCCTCTCATGCGCGCCGGCTCCGCAAGACGCTCGCCGTCGTGATGCAGCCTCCGTGGACCCGCCGCGGGCTCGGTTGTTACGAAGAGGTCGTGAAATACGGAGCGACCCCGCTCCGAGACGCGGAGCACGCCCTGGATCTCACCCGAGAGGCCTACGGGCTCCGATGGGCAGAGGTGGAGCCGGGCCGCCCTGGGACCTTGGCGGAGGCGCGAGATCCTCTCGAGCTCGCGATCGTCCGGGCGGTCGAGCACGGCGCCCGCGACGTCGACGGGATCTGTGACGCGATCCGCGCCCCCACGGCGTCGGTCGTGGCCGCGCTCTTCGAGCTCGTGCTGCGAGGTGAAGTGCGCGAGACCCACCGCGGCCTGCGGGTCTCAAGCGGAACGGAAAGTGGTAAGACCCTCGCGAGCCACGAATGACCTCCACCTCCGTCACGATCCTCGGCGCCGGCCTCGCCGGGTGCGAAGCGGCGTTTCAGCTCGCGGAGCGCGGCCTCGAAGTCCGCCTCGTCGAGATGAAGCCATCGAAGCGAACGCCGGCCCAGACGAGCGACCACTTCTGCGAGCTCGTCTGCTCCAACTCGATGCGCGGGGCCGCCCTCGCGAACGCGGTCGGGCTGCTGAAGGAGGAGATGCGTCGCTGCGGCTCGATCGTGATGGCGGTCGCCGATCGCAACCAGGTGCCGGCGGGCGGGGCTCTCGCGGTGGATCGCGAGGGCTTCGCGAAGGAGATGACCCGGGTCGTGTCCGAGCACCCGCGGATCGCGATCGAGCGCCGCGAGGCGACGAGCTTGCCCGCGGAGCGCCCCGTCATCGTGGCCACCGGCCCCCTCACGAGCGACGATCTCGCCCGCGACCTGGAGCGCGTGGTGGGAGGCGATCGCCTCGCTTACTACGACGCGATCGCCCCCATCGTCTCTGCGGAGTCGATCGACGAGTCGAAGGTGTTCCGCCAGTCGCGCTACGGAAAGGGAGGCGAGGCGGGGGACAAAGCCTACGTGAACTGCCCCTTCGACGAGGCCCAGTACAAGGCCTTCGTGGCCGCCCTGTGCGCGGCGGAGAAGGTCGAGGCGCGCGCGTTCGAGGACGTTCGGTACTTCGAAGGCTGTCTGCCGTGCGAGGTGATGGCGGAGCGCGGGGAGATGACGCTGGCGTTCGGGCCGATGAAGCCGGTGGGCCTCGTCGACCCGAGGACGGGCAGGCGGCCTTACGCGGTGCTGCAGCTGCGACCGGAGGACGAGGCTCAGACCGCTTACAACCTCGTCGGCTTTCAGACGCGGATGAAATATCCGGAGCAGACGCGGGTCTTCCGGATGATCCCCGGCCTCGAGCAGGCCGAGATCCTCCGCTTCGGCTCCGTCCATCGCAACACCTTCATCGACGCGCCGTCGCTCCTCGATCGAACGATGCAGCTCAAGGTCGCGCCGGGGGTGTACCTCGCGGGCCAAGTGAGCGGGGTCGAAGGGTACGTGGAGTCCGCCGCGAGCGGCCTGCTATGCGCGCGCATGCTCGCCCAGAAGCTGCGCGGTGAAGAGGTGGTGTTCCCTCCCGAGACGACGGCCCTCGGAGGGCTCCTCACGCACCTCGGCCGGGTCCCGCCGAGCGGGAGCTATCAGCCCTCCAACATCACCTGGGCCCACGTCCCGCCCCTCGAGGGGATCACCCAGCGGAAGCTGAAGAAGCGTGACCGCTACGAGGCGCTCGCCGAGCGCGCCCTGCGAGATCTGCCGGCGTTCAGCGGGCGCTGAAGGTCCCGAGGCCACAAAAAAACTCCCGCGTCGTGTACCTTCGGGCCCATGAAGGTACTCGCGTCGCTCGCGCTGGGAGCGTGGCTCCTCGCGCTGTCTCTGATCGTGGTCGCAAAGCCCGCCTACGCCGGCGGCTCGGTGAGGGCCGAGAACAACGGCGTCATGCAGGAGCAGGATGGAACCTGGACGCTGAAGCTCACCATCGACTACGGCGCCACCCCGGAGATCCAGTTCATCCCCGTCGACTTCACCTTCGTGCAGACGATGCTCTACGAGCGCGCCCTCACCGACGAGGGCGGCGACAAGCCCATCGTGACGAAGAAGGCGCTCCAGAACCAGGCGCCCCGGACCGAGGGCATGGACGTGAAGTTCTCCGACGGGCTCGGCAAGGTCGATCGCAAGACGGGCTTCAAGGTCGTCCTCAAGCGCAAGGACGGCTTCGAGGCGGGCGAGTACGAGCTGACGCTGAAGAAGTCCGACGGCGGCCAGCAGATCGGCCAAAAGCTCAAGCTCGTGCTCAACGGCGACAACCCCGTCGTCAATCGCAAGTCGATGAACTTCGGCGCCGACACCGGCCGCGACGACCCTTCCAAGGTGAAGAGCAAGGCGCTGACCGACCCTCCGCCTGCGAAGGACGGCGAGGGCTCGGACAGCGGCTCTTCCGGGAGCTCCGGGGCGGACACCACGCCTGCGAGCGACGACAGCAAGCCCGGCGAGGTGAAGCCGAAGCAAGGCGGGTGTGGCTGCGAGACGGTCGGCGCGAGCGATCGTACCCTCGCTTGGCCGCTCGGCCTCGTCACCGTAGCCGCGGTGGCGCTGCGCGCGTCGAGGCGTCGTCAGCGCGCCTGACGACCGGGCTCGGGGGCACCTGCTTCTCCCTCTTCGATCGGACCAAAGCGGCCCCGGCTCGATGCGGTGGCGGCGGCTCGTGAACCGGTCCGCGCCGGTCGAGAAGCGCCGCTGACGCCGCCGGCGCGGCTTTGGAGCGGGCTCCCCCGAGCTCATTGCGATCTCAGAACGCCTCGTCGCGGAGGCGCTCCATCTCGTCTTCGAAGTGCTCGGCGAGCGATCGATCCGACGCGAGCTTGCGCCTCCACACCCGATCGAGGCGGAGCAGATCGTTGCGGTTCACCGCGAGCTCATCGAGGACGGTCGCGAGCTGGCCTCGCTCTCGCGCGACTTGGATCTTCGCGTACGCGTCGGCGTCGATCGCGATCCCCCGTGCCTCGTCCTGCGCGGCGAGGAACGCGTCGTCGTAGCGCTCGAGGGGGGTGTTGTCTCCTGCCTGCGCCGCCTCGTCGATCGAGCGCAGGTGCTCTCGCTCGATCTTGATCCACGCTTGCTCGTCGAGCCGGCGCTCCTCGAGCAGGCGAGCTTTGTCTGCTCCCTTGAGGGTGAGCATCGCGCGCAGCCGCGCGCTCTCTTCCAACGAGAGCGATGCCGCCGGCGCGGGAGGCGGAGCGGTCGGACGAGGGGGCGGTCGGGACGGCGTCAAAAGGGGCGGCGCGACGGGCTTGGGGGCGGGCTGAAGCTCTTCGTCCGGCGCGGTGGGGCTCATCGCCGGGCCAGCCGTCGCCACGGAAGGAGCGCTGGGCGGGGGCAACATCGGCGCTGCCGCGGCGGGCGGAGGCGCGATCGGCGGAGGCGCGATCGGGCTCGTGGGGACGGTGGGCGGCGCGGGCTCGTTGGAAGCAAGCCCGAAGGGTGTAGGGGGTGGAGGGTAGCTCCCCGCGGGCGCGGCGAGCGCGGAGGGCGACGAGAACGCAGGCGGGCCCATGGGAGCGGGCGCCGAGAGGGCCGGCATCGGCGGTCGCAGGTTCGCGGCCATCGGAGGCGGCACCGGCGTGGAGATGGGGGCAGGGGTCGGCGCGGGCGGCGGCACGAACGGCGGTGGGCTGGGCGGCGCGGCGAGCGCGCTGACGGCAGGGGGCGGAGGCAGCGGTGGCGGCGGAGGAGGAGGCGCGGGAAGGGGAGGCGCGACCGGCGCTTCGGGAGCAGCGATGGCAGGCATCGGCGCCGATCCGTTGGAGGCGACCTGGAAGAGCGCTGCGGGAGGCGAGGCGAGGGCCGCGTCGGGGGCAGAGATGGTGGGGGGCAGCTCGTCCTCGAGCCCGCTCAGATCGGGGACGAGCGTCGCTCCGATATCCGGCATCGCCCCCACCGACCCCTTCGGCACGAGGCGCTTGCGGCGCGGCACCGCAGGCGCGACCGCCTCGGCGCCTCCGACGTCGAGCTGGACCATCGTCGTCGAGAAAGGCAGCCCCGAGAATCCGCTCGGCGGAGGCGGGGGCGCGGTGGGCGCTCGCCGGGGCGGAGGCGTGGGGGCATCGTCGTCGTGATGAGCTACTCCATTCCCATCGGGGACGGCCTGCCACTCGCCGGTCTCTTGAGGCCCGAAGGGGAGCCCGGCCGCTTGGGGGCTCGGGGCCTCGAGGTGGATCTCGGCCGTGATGTATCTTCGTGGCTGATCGGGCGCGGCGGGAGGGGGCGGCGGCGGATAGCTC
>JBGAID010000203.1:0-4034 GCA_044225865.1 Polyangiaceae bacterium
GCGCTTCGTGCCTGGAGCTGCTCCGCCCTTCACTTGCCGCGCCGTGCGCGGGGGCGGAGCAGATCCAGGCACGAACTTCGGGCCGGCAGTACCAGTCCCGTCGGCCCGAAGTTCACTGCGTAGACCTCCTTGGACTCGGTCCACTGGGTGGACTGCGCCCAAATCCGAAAGCCCGAAGTCTGGCCGTGGACTTCTGTGTTCTTGGGCCCTCCGGCCGGCAGTACCAGAGCGCCCCGCTCGAGGCACGAGCGTTCTTCGTTCGCGATCAGCGGCCGTCGCGGGTCGCGACCCGCACCGCCCCCTCGCCGTGGGCCGTCTCATAGCGCTGCATCGCCACGGTGAGGCTCTGGGGCGTGTCGTCGCGGAGGCGCGCCTCCACCGCCGAGAGGCGCTCCATGAGGCGCTGGCGCTCCGTCTCCTCGCTCGTCTGACGAGGGCCCATGTACGGGACCTGGATCATCGCGACCTCCTCTTGGGTGAACCCGCTCGTGAGGATCCAGTCGTAGAGGGGGCCCTCATGGACGTCGGCGAGGCGAATGGTGTTGTGGGTGCGCGCCGTCTCGTCGATGAGGCGGTCGTTGCCGCCGTCCCTCTGGATCATGTTCGCGACCGCGCAGAGGTGCCCCGCCGAGTCACGGAACACGTTCGTGATCGTGGGCTCGATCTCGTTCTTGGGGAACGTCCCCGCCATCCAATATTCGTGCAGTTGATCGATATGGCGCGCTCGGTTCTTCGCGAGCGTGTCGCGGAGATCCTCTCGCTCGGAGGGAGGGCTCGCGAACCGACCCGTCCCCTGACCATCCATCGGAGTGGTCGTCGGGGAGGGGCACCCGGCGAGGGCGGAAGCGAAGAGGGCGGCGGCGAACAACGTGACGAGGGACCGAGCGGACATGAGCGTGTCGTCTCCTTTTCGAACCGGTGAGACGGGCGAAGGGCGGCACGGGTCGAGAAAAAATCTCGAATGAAGGATGATTTCGAAAGACGAAGCGGGACCGTAAGGCCCCGCTCCTCGCCGCGTTCTTCAGTGTCGCGCGCCGATCAGCGCGGGTCCACGGCGGACGCGAACGTGAGCGAGCCGAGCCGCTCTCGGATGTCGTGCTCGAGCGCCTCTTTGAGCTGCTTGTCGCGCCGAACGTCCTCGCGGAGCTCCTTGAGGCGGTCCTCGTCGAAGCTCATCTCCGTCACATATCGCTCGCGCAGTCCGCGCTCGTCGGAGGACGAGCCGAGGGCCTGGAGGTTCGCCCGGACGCGCTCCTGATTGTGGAAGATCTCGTTGATTGTGGTCTCGCGCTGCTGGATGCGCCGGACCACCTCGACGACCTGCGCCTGCAGGTCGACCAGGCTGAGCAGGACCTGCCGCGTGTGATCGTCGATCCAGCGATTCTGCGTCCATACTCCGACGTCGTCGCGGCTGACCTGGGTCAAGGCTTGGGTCTCCGTTTGGTCGCCGCGCTCGGTGACGGTGAAGCGCACCGTCTTGCCCGCCGGCACGTCCAGGCGGAACCGATAGAAGCTCTCCGTTCGCTCGACCGCCTTGCCGTCGGTCTCCCCCTCCAGGAGCTCCCAGGTCGGGGTGAAGCGGTGATCGAGGAACACGTCGAGGGCCTTCGGGCCTTTGTTGTGGATGACGTAGATGCGTCGCTCCAGCCGATAGCGCGTGAGATAGAGGTAGCCGCCCACGATCCGCGAGTGGCTCACGTTGCGCACCTCGCTCTGCGGGTCCACCGTGACGACGCACCCCAGCTCGACGGAGAAGGGCACGAGCCGCTCCTCGTCTGGCTTCATCGTCTCGAGCATCGACTCGCCCACGTACGTCGCGTCCTCCAGGACGGTGACGGGACCGCCCTCGAGGGTGGCGCCGGACGTGTTCTTGAACAGCACCGCCGACATCGGGTTCTTCTGCCGGACATCGGGGTTGTAGAGGGCGACGCGCTTCCCGGTGATGTGGGCTTGGAGGATGGGCACGAGCGCGGATTGTCCCCGCTTCACCGTGACCGGGTTCTCGATCTCGTATTGAAAGAGATCCCCGACCTCGACCGTGCGCGTCTGAACGGGAGTCGACGCCGTCATCTTCTGTCTCATCGTCGCGCCCCCCTTGGGGGCAGGGGCGGGAGCGCCGGCCGGCCCGTATCCCGGGGGCATCGCTCGGGGCGGAGGAGGGGCGAGCGCGGCGGACATGGCCGCTTGGGGAGGAAGATCCAGCGCCTCGACGGCGCCCTCGATCTGGGGCGGCGCGTACGCTGCTTCCTCGCGCACCTCGACCGTCGGGCGACGCTTGTATCGAGGCGAATAGAGATCGTGAATGAACGAGATTGGCAACCCGGCGACAAGCGAGAGCCGGACATTCTCCCAGTCCTCTTCTTGCGTGTTGTCGACGAGCGCCCAGCCCTGCAAGAGGGGCTTCTCCTCTTCGTCGAGCAACAGGCGGTAGGACGTCTTCCAGACGGGGGTCTCGACGATGTAGCTCACGAAGAGCTGCCGTTCGCCCTCGCCGCTCGCGAAGATCGTCAGCTTCTTCGTGTCCTTCTTCTTGGAAGAGATGAGAATGTCGAGCAGGTGCTGAATGTCCTTCTTGAGGCCATCCTCGAGGAGTGAAATCGAGCGGAGCTCCATCAGGTCGTAGGACTGCACCGCGCTCCCGCCGACGAGGAGGGCGATGCGGCTGGCGTTGAGGACGGTGTCCCCGTCTTTCCGCGTGACGGTCTCGATGCCGAGCACCACCCCTTCGATGGCGCGTCCCGCGATGTCGACGGCGACGCGCGCGCCTTTGATCTGGGAGACGAGGCCGCTGATCGCGCTGTGGTCGGTCAGGCGAAGCGCCACCTCGTCGAGCTGGCGCTCGATGGGCTTCACCGACTCGTAGCTGATGCTCGAGACGATCCCCTTGTCGAGGTCGAGCGTCGTCAACGACTTGAGGACGTCGTTCATCTCGGACGTCTTGAAATGGAGATCCACCGGCTCGGTGCCGGAGACGGCCCCCTGCCGTTCGAAGTAGCCCACGCCGTGTTTGTAGAGAACGACCTTGGTGATCGGCAGCATGGCCGCGGATGGTAGTCGAAGCGCGACCGTGCGAGGCGCCTCGCCGCACCGAGGCGCTCGCCCTCGTGCGGGCCGCCAATCCGACGAGCGAGCGTGCGCCGTCACCGGCCCGACGTTTGCGTAACCGAGAATCCATGACGATTGCGCTGTCGGCTGGGTCGATGTCACCGGGGGCCCCCCTCGGCACGCCGAGCGTGCTCGTCCCGGACCGCCTGACGACGGTGCTGCGGTGGCTGTTCCGGAGGCTCGAGGCACGCCATTCGGTCACGCTCGAAGGCGCCGAGCACCTCCCCGAAGGTCCGGCGCTCCTCCTCGGCAATCAGGGCGCGTTCGGGTATCAGCTGCTGCCCTTCGTGGCCGCGGTGCATCGCCACACCGGGCTCTTGCCGAGGCCGCTCGTGGCGCGCGCCCTCCTGCGGATCCCTTGGCTCTCCGACGTGCTCCGGAGGCTCGGCGCGGCGGAGGCGGATCCCAGGACGATGCGCGAGCTGTTGGGGGCGGGCCAGTGGGTTGTCTCCTATCCCGGTGGGTTCCGAGAGGCGATGAAGGCGACGCGCGATCAATATCGACTCGCTTGGTCGAGCCGCGCTCGGCGAACCATCCACCTCGCGTCCGAGCTCGGGGTGCCCATCCTCCCCGTGGCCGCTGCCGGCGTCGATCACGCCTTCGATCGCCGGCAGTTCGCGCGAGCCGTTCCGCTCCATTTTCGGATTGGCCGCCCCATCCCTCTGCCGGCGAGCGCCGTCTTCGAGCACGTCCGGGACGTCACCCAGGCCCACGTCGACCACGCCGTTCACCGCTGGCTGTTGCGAAACGCCGTCGCGCTGCGCCTCGAAGGGGCGGGGGCCGCGCGCGGCTAACAGGCATCTTACGGGGGTGGCGTTGTTGGCCCAACCGCTCCCTTATGACGCGCGTCGACGAACGCCTCGCTGCTTGCCTGGCTTCGACGACGCGCGCCTCCGCGCCCTCTCGTGGGTCGAGGTGGCTCCCATCGA
>JBGAID010000113.1:0-35510 GCA_044225865.1 Polyangiaceae bacterium
CCCCTCTCAGGTCAGGCGACGAAGCTTCCGAGGATTTTTGCGAAGCAAAAATATCTCGAGAAGTGTCGCCCGGTGCGCGCCCATGCGCGCACGCGAAATAAAATAAGCCCGAAGCGCATTCTCCCGGCGCTCGGGCTTTGGTTCGAATCGAGAGCGCGCCTCGCGGGCGCGCAAGCAAGTCAGCCCATGCCGTCGAACTCGGCGGCGTCCTCGATGAGGGGCGCGCGCGTCCGCGTCGCCTGCTCTTCGGCCTCATCGTCGTCGGCCTCGTCCGCGGACGCTTCCACGTCCTCGTCCTCTTCCTCGTCGTCCGCCTGGATCACGGGGAGGCGGCGCTTTCCGACCGGGCCCTCGTCGACGTAGTCGCGGAGGGCTTCCATGTCGCGCAGCGCCTGGAGCTTCGCGAGGGCCTTCACCTCCACCTGGCGGATGCGCTCTCGGGTGAGGTTCATGATCGCGCCGACGTCCTCGAGGGTCGTGCCGCCGCGGTCGGCGACATCGAGGGCGCAGCTCTCGTTCATGTCCCAGACCTCGAGGTCGGGGAAGTTGAGCTTGATCGCTCCGGTGCGCGCGGACACATCGAGGAAGAGGTGGTGCTTGCACGAGACGTACGGGCACGGACGCGGACCGTCGAGACACTCCTCCCGCGTGCGCGGCTTGAAGTAGTCCGTCTCCGGATAGAGCATCCGGCCGATCTCGAGCTCGCGCTTCGTCATGCGCTTCACGCTGATCGTCCGCGCGCGCACCTCTCGCTTGCGACGCGACCGCCGCTGCTCGCGCGTGATCGCCGAGTCGGCGGTGGGACGCGGAGCACGCGCGAGCGCACCCTCTACGACGGGTTCGACACTGGCGTCGCCCGGGCTCATCGGGTCACCGACCTCGGGGACGTCTGCCGGCTCGAACTCGTTCTCGTTGATCATGCGCTGCCTCCGAAAGAAAAACGCGATGCAGGTGGACGATGTGGCGCATGAGGGCGCGTCGACGGCCGAAGCCCGTCGGCCGACGAAGCGCCCACACGTGGACCGTTCGCCGCGGCTGGCGCGGCGCTCAGAACGCCTCTCGCGGAGGCGTGGCTCTGTTTCGACGAGAAGACCTGGGCTGCTTCGCGCATCGCGAAGCGCCCGGAACGAAAGAGAGAGCGTGTGGCCCCCATCGAGGGACCTCGGCTCATGGTGGGTACTGCTTAGGAGCCCGTGGCCCGCCGAGCGTGACGGGCCTGCGAAGTGAACCGCTCTTCGAGCTGGTGAAGCTTTTGGATGAGATCTTTCGCCAGAGACTCGGCGGCGCCGATGTCCGTCGAAAGCTGCCGACTCGTCGGCTCGCTGCGCTGCCTCTTGAGAGACTCGCGCAGCGTTTTGAAAATCTTGGTGAGCCTCTTCTCGAGCTCCTCGAGGTCCCCGCGAACGAACAGAAATTCAGCCTGGATTTCCTCGATCGTAAGGTTCTCCGCCATCATGTCTTTGATGGCGAAGATTTGCCGGACGATCGTGGCGGGGTAGAGCCCCTGAGAGCCGGTGTGCTTCCCCTTCCGACCGACGCGAACGCTCCGTGGCAAGAGCCCAAGCTGCACGTACTTCCGAAGCGTCGCCTCGCTGAACTTCAGCCCGAAGCCCTCCAACAACGTCAGAATCTCCGCGGACGTCAGGCCTCGTGCGTGTTCTCTTTCGACTTGCTCGAGAGCCTCCTGGGAGATGGGGGTCAAGATCTCCTCCCCCCTGATGGGAGACGATGCCGTGTGTCAACGACGCGTCGGACCATATTCTACTGAATGGAATACAGTCAATTTCTCTTGGGGCTTTTATTGCCAAAGCTCGCAAAAGTGCAGTAAGCGGCCGCGCGGGGCACGTTCTTTAGGACATTGATTGTCCGACCGTGACAGCTTGGATCGCCGACGCACCGCGCTGAAAAAGGCGAGCAATTGCGCAACGTTGTATACCAAGGCCCACATCCTCTCCCCCTTCTTCTGGGTGCACTTGTGGGATTGTCGATTCGGTATTGCCAACCGCTCGAGGGTCGTGTTAGCGGCGCTCCGACTACGCGAGGAGTAGCCCGCGGGGGTCCGGTCGCGATAAAGCCGAACCCATGAGCCCCACCCGCGACGCCCGGGACGTCACCGTCCGCGACATCCGCGTCCGCGCGGTCGAGGCCGGACGCGGCAAAGGGCCTCCGCTGCTCTTGATCCACGGCTTCCTCGTCTCCCACGCGCAGTGGGACGATCTCATCGATCGGCTCGCGACGCGCTTCCACGTCATCGCCCCAGACTTGCCCGGCTTCGGGGACAGCGAGAAGCCGAGCCCGGCGCGCTTCGAGTACGGGGTCGAGGCGTTCGCGGAGTCGATGGCGGATCTCGTCTCCGCCTTCAACGTCGGCCGCGTCCACGTCATCGGGCATTCGATCGGCGGAGCGGCCGCCCTCACGCTGGCCGCCCAGCACGCGGAGCTCGTGCAGCGGCTCATCGTGGTCGACCCCCTCTCCTACCCGTTCCCCATGAGCCTCAAGGTGCGGCTGCCGCTCAAGCCGGTCATCGGACCGTTCCTGTTCAAGCAGCTCTACGGCAGAGGCCTGTTCCGCGCCTACTTCCGCGACGAGGTCTTTCAGAGGGGGGCGCCCATCAACCTCGCACGCGTCGACGAGCACTACGACAAGTTCAACTCGCCGGCCGCGCGCGAGAGCGCGTACGCGACCCTCCGCGCGATGATGGACACGCGCGCCCTCGTGGCGCGGCTCGGCCGCGTGCGCGCGCCGACCCTCGTGATCTGGGGCCACGACGACAAGCTGTTCCCGGTCGCCCACGCCGGGCGCCTCGCGAAGGAGATCGCGAACGCGCGGCTGCAGATCATGGACACGGGGCACTCGCCGTTCGAGGAGCGTCCCGAGGAGTTCCTCGACATCGTCAACGAGTTCCTCGAAGGACGCCGGTGAGGACGGCGCGGGGGTTGGTGTCGACACGAGACGGCCGGAGGGGCGTGCTGCTCCTCGGCGCCCTCGTCGCGCTCTGCTTCCTCGTCGGGCCCGTCGCGCTCGCCGATCCGAACACGAGCGACTTCTCGGTCCACCCCGCCCTCGACGGCGGCCCCGCCCGCCCTTCGCTGCGGCACTGGCTCGGGGTGGACGCCCTCTATCGAGACGAGCTCTCCCGGCTCGCGGCGGGGGGGCGCGCGTCCCTCGCCATCGGGCTCGGAGCGACCGCGCTCGCGACCTTCCTCGGGCTGCTCGTCGGCGTCGGCGCCGCGACCGCCTCCAAGATCGGCGCGCGCTGGGCCGACGCGCTCCTCATGCGGGTGGTGGACGTGCTGCTCGCGTTCCCCCTCCTCCTGCTCGTGACGCTGGTGGGGGTGCTCGTGGGTCGAACCGACGCCCTCACGATGGTCGCGGTGCTCGGGGCCACCGGTTGGCTCGGGATCGCGCGGGTGATCCGCGCGCGCGCCGCGCAGGTGTTGGAGGAGGACTTCGTGATGGGGGCGCGCGCGATGGGCGCGAGCGCGACGCGGATCGCGCTCCGCCACGTCATCCCGAACGTCGCGCCGACCGCGATCGCGCTCGCGGCCAGCCTCACCGGATCGATGATCCTCGCGGAGGCCGTCCTCGGTTACCTCGGGGTCGGGCTCGGCCCCCCCACCGCTTCGTGGGGACGGATGCTCCACGAGTCGGAGTCGTTCTTCGTCTTGCGGCCGTCGCTCGTCGCCCTACCGGCGGCGTTCATCCTCGTCACGGTGCTGGCCTTTCATCGCATCGGCGAGGGCATGAGGCTCTCCGCGGATCCTCGCGCTCGCGCGGCCGCGGAGGGGCGCGTCCCGCTCGATCTCGTCGCCGTCTTCGTGGGCCTCGCCGCGATCGTCCTCGCTCCTCGGGACGAGCTTCCGTCGCCGCGCGCGATCGCCTCCACCCCCGCGCCCACGCGAGGCGGGACCCTCCGCCTCGCGACGATGTACTCGGCGCGGACCCTCGATCCCGCGCTCTCGGCGGACGAGATCGGCGTCGCCGTCGATCGCATGGTCTTCGGGCGCCTCGTCGCGCTCGACGAGGCGGGGGACGTCGTCCCCGAGCTCGCGCGGCGAACGACCTGGCGCGACGAGGGCAAGACCCTCGAGATCGAGCTCGTCTCGGGCGCTTCCTTCCAAGACGGCGCTCCCTTCACCGCCGCCGACGTGAAGCGCTCGTTCGAGCGCGCGTTCGCGCCCTCCGTCCCCTCCCCCGTCGCGAGCCACTTCGCTTCCATCGTCGGGCTCGATGCGTACCGGCAGAAGAAGGCCTCCGGCATCGAGGGCATCGAGGTCGTGGGCCCCGAGACGGTCCGCCTTCACCTCACCGAGCCGAACGCGACCCTCCCCAGCCTGCTGTCGATGACGGCGGTCTCGCCGGTCTGCCCGTCCACGCCGTTCGACGTGGCGAAGACGACGGACGCCGAGCTGTGCGGAGCCGGTCCCTTTCGCATCGCCAAGTTCGACGGAGGCGAAGGGGTGAGCCTGGTCCGCAACGAGCGGTACTTCCAGCCCGAGCTGCCCTACCTCGACGAGGTGAGGATCCTGTTCTTGGTGCGGCCCCAGGTGCAGCGCTATCGCTTCGAGCGCGGCGAGCTCGACCTCGTCCGCGAGCTCGCCTCGAGCGACGCGGCGCTCTTTCGGGGTGATGTGCGCTACGCGCCCCTCGTCCACCTCGTGAAGAACCTCCGCGTGAGCGCGATCTTCATGAACACGGAGCGCCCGCCTTTCGACGACGTGCACCTCCGGCGCGCCGTCTCGTTCGCCGTCGACCCGAGCGTCCTCGAGCGGCTGCGGCCGGACCTCCGCGCGATCGAGACGGTGGTGCCGCCGGGCGTCCCCGGGCGTCCCGCGGCGGCGGCGGGTCGCGTGCACGACGTGTACGCGGCCCTCGCCGAAATGGCCGCCGCCGGCTATCCCTTCGATCCGGCGCGGGGGACGGGCGGCTACCCCCACGAGATCGAGTACCTCACGATCCCCGACTCGATCGAGCAGGCGGCGGCGGAGATCTATCAGCAGCAGCTCGCGAAGGTCGGCATTCGGATCAAGCTCGTCCTCGTGAGCTCGCTCTCCTACCTCGCGATCGCGCAGTCCCGCGGCAGAGCGACGATGGGCTGGGCCGGCTGGCAAGCGGACTATCCGGACCCGCTGACGTTCTTCGATCCGAACCTCGTCACCGCTTCGCTGGGGGACGTGAGCCAGAACTACGCGTTCTTCTCCAACGCCGAGGTGGACGAGCTCGTCGAGCGCGCCCGCCGATCGACGGATCCGGTGGAGCGCGCGGAGCTGTTCGCCAAGGCGGAGAGCGTCGTCGCGCGCGAGGCGCCTTGGGTGCCGACGACGAGCCCCGCGACGTTCGAGGTGCACCAGCCGTGGCTCTACGGCTACGCCCCGACCGCCCTCACCCAGCTCGACTTCACGAGGACGTTCATCGCGCACGCGGAGGCGCCGTGAAGCGGTTCGTCATCGCCACCCTCCGGCGGCTCCTCGTCGCAGTCGTGATCGTGTGGGGCGTCACGAGCGCCGTCTTCGTCGTCGTGTCGATGCTGCCGGGAGACCCGGTCCAAGCGACCCTCGGGCCCAACGCGTCCCCCACCGACGTCGCGCGCGCCCGCGAAATCTGGGGCCTCGATCGACCGCTCGGCGCACGCTACGCGTCGTTCTTCACGCGCCTCGTCCACCGCGAGCACGAAGGGGAGGAGCCCGGCAAAGGAGACCACCCCTCGTGCGCGCGGCTCTTCTCTTCGGTGCACGTCGATCTTGGCGTCTCCCCCATCTATCGCAAGCCCGTCGTCGAGCTCGTGAAGAAGAAGATGTCGGCGTCGATCGACCTCGCGATCGCGGCGATGGTCGTGCAGCTCGTCCTCGGCCTCTCCCTCGGAGCGCTCGCGGGGATGCGCCGCGGCTCCCGCACGGATCGGCTGGTGGTGGCGGGGGTTACCGCGCTCGGGGCGGCCCCCACCTTCGTGATCGGGCTGGCGCTCCAGTTCGCCTTCGCCCACAAGCTGGCCCTCTTTCCGCTGGACGGACAGGGCGCGCAGCCGGCCGAGCGACTGCGATCGCTCGCGTTGCCCGCCCTCACGCTGGGGATCTACGGGAGCGCTGTCCTCGCGCGCACCGTCCGGACCGAGCTCCAGGAGGCCCTCGAGCGGGCCTACGTCCGCACCGCGCGCGCCAAGGGCGCGGGCCCGCTGCGGACCGTCCTCGTCCACGCCGCGCGCAACGTGGCGGGCCCGGTCTCTCAGCTCGTCGTCCTCGAGCTCGGCGCGCTCGTGGGCGGCGCGATCGTCACCGAGAAGCTCTTTCGCTGGCCCGGGCTCGGGGAGATGTCCGTCGTCGCGATCCAGAACCGCGACGCCCCCGCCTTGGTCGGGGTGACGCTCGTCGCCTCCGTCGCGATGGCCGCCGCGACCGCCCTCGCCGACATCGTCGCGCTCGCGCTCGATCCGCGGGGGCGATAGCCGGGCTCAGGCCTCGGGCTCGAGGGGCTCGGCGGCGGCGGCGAGGGCGCGCGCGAGGGGCTCGCTCGCGCGGGCGCGCGCCTCGAGATAGCTGTGCTCCGCGCCTCGCGCTTGGGCGAGGGACACGCGGGAGAGGGCGCTCGCTTCGAGCGTTCGACCATCGGGGAGGCGGCTCGCCGCGAGATCCGCGACGACGGCGCCCTGAGGCGAGATCCCCTCGACGCCGCCGAGCGCGGCCAGCAGCTCGTCGTCAGAGGCCTCGCTCCGCGACGCGTACCACCAGGCGAGGGCGCGCTCCGAAGCATCGAGCTCGAGGAGCTCTGCGCGTCGCTCCCGATTCACCCCCGTCAGGGCGCGCGCTTTGCTCTGCATCTTCGCGTCCACCCCGGCCATGGAGGCGCGCGTCGCCTCGATCGCTCGCTCGAGGCCGGCGCCGTCTCCCCCGCCCCCGCGAACGGCGGAGAGCTTCGCGGTCGCGGCCGCCACAAGGGAAGCGACGCGATCACGCGCGTCCAGCCCATCCATCGCCCCGCGCGCAAATGGGACCCGCTCCTGCTCGTCGTCCGCGAACGCCGCCTCGAAGGCCTGATCGGCCGCCCGCGAGAGGGCCTGCTCCACGGCAGCGCCGTCGACGCTCGAGAGCGCCTCGATCGCCGCCTCGACCGACAAAGCCGAGAGCGCGCGCTCCGTCTCTTCGGGGCGCGCGCTCGAGGGGTGGCTCGACCGCCGGAGCATGTCGCCGCAGACGACCATGACCGTCATCGGCGAGCTGCCGCCGGCCTCGGCGATACGTTGTTCGAGGGTGAGCTTCTTGGGTGCGGGGCGCATCGGATCATCTCCTCCAATCACAGGGTTCGAGCGCGCGGCGCGCGCGCTGGGCCACAGAAGCGAAGAAGGCGCGTGGCCCTTGGCCGACGCGCCTTCGAAACAGCGGCGAGGGCCGGAGCCCTCGCAAGTATCCTTCTGAAAAGACGGACCGTCGGCGCCGCCGCGCGGCTTCTGACGTGCCGCGAGGCAGAGCAGGTCGACGAGGCGCGCGCGGCACGCGACGAGCCCCGTCTCAGCCGCTCTTCCGCTCGGCTTCGTCGCGAAGCTCGAGGACGTAGAGACGCAGGTGAGCCTGAGCGCGGCTGATCCGTTTGTACGAGTTGACGACGGTGATCCCGAGCTCCCGCGCGACCGCGACGTGATCGTCGAGGTCGCGGTGGTGATAGAGCTCCCATGCCGTCGCCTCGTTCGGGTGCTCGACCCGCAGCCGCTCGAACGCTCGCCAATAGAGCTCACTCGCTTCGTCTCGTTCGGATTCATGGCGTGCTCGGTCGACGGCTTCTTGGATCTCGTGGGCCGGGGTCTCCGGCTCGTCGTGATCGGGGCTCGCGGAGGCGAGCTCCTCGTGGTGGCGGCGGTAGTGATCGATCGCCGTGTGCTTGACGATGCGGAGAAAGAAGGTGCGCGCGGAGGCGGCGCGAGGGGCGCCGGCGGCGTCCACCGCGGTGCCGCGATACTGGGCGAGCCCCCGCTCGATGAGCTTGACGGCGGCGTCCTGGAAGAGCTCTTCCTGGTCGTCTTCACCGCCCCGCCGATAGCTCTGTTGGATGCGGCGGACGACGTAGAGGGCTGGCCTTCGCCAGCGCGAGAGCAGGACGGCGAGCGGCCGGTCGATCGACTCCCCCGCCGCTTTGCGGGCGAGGACGGCCGAGAACAGCGCGTCGTCATCCATCTCCTCCGGGGCCTCGTTCGGGCTCATCGAGCCGGAGACGGTAGCATGCAGAGGGGGGCACGCGACATCCGAGCATCCTCGGAGGGACCGCCGCTCGGCGCGGCTTCCCAAGGGTCGCGTTGGGCATGGGAGAACCTACGAGCCGCGGTTCGACCTCCTGACCGCGCTCGAGCGGCCTCCCGTCACTGGTTCGCCAAGCCCTGACACTCGACGCCCATGTCCGAATCTCCCGCGAGCTCGGCGCACTTCTTGAAAGCGTCTTTGCCGCTCTGACCGGCGCCGGACTGGGCCGCTCCCAGGTAGTACCAGGCCTGCGCCGACCCGGGCGACTGCTGCACCCACTGTCTCGCGAGCGCGACGGCCTTGGTTTTGTCGTTGCCCTGGACCGCCTTCATCACCCGCGAGGAGATGGGCTCGTTCGAATTCTCGACGACGGGGCTCCCGCTCGAGGACGCGAATGGACGCGCCGAGGTGCCGGCGCTCGGGGCGGTGGCGTTCGGCTCCGCCGACGACGCGCTCGGCGCGGCGGCGCTGGAGGCAGACGCGGACGCGGACGCACTCGCCGACACCGACGCCGACGCCGACGCGCTCGTCACCACCGCCGCCGTGTCGGTCGCGCTGGCGGTGGGGGCCGCCGTCTGGGTAGCGGTCGGGTTCGCAGGCTCGAGCTTCGTGTCGGGGACCGGCCCGGGAGGGAGGTTGACGCTGGGCTTCGACGTGCCCTGGTCAGGCTTCTTGGAGGCCAAGGCGAGCACGCCGCCGACCGCGAAGACAGCCACGACGATCGCGACGATGCGGATCATCCGCCGCCGCCGCTGCTCGACCGTCGGGTCCACGGGGGGGGACTCGTCGCCCTCCGCTTCGTCGCCGAGATCCTCTTCTTCTTCGCGACCGGCGGCGGCGAGGAACGCGTCCGCGGACGCGTCGTCTTCATCGATCGAGCCCGGCTTCACCGGCGCTTTGGGGGCGGCCACCACCGGCGCTTCCCCTTCCCCCTCGCGGTCGGGGGCTTCGCCTTCGCCCTCGTCGTCGTCGTCGTCGTCGTCCCCTTCTTCTTCTTCTTCCTCGTCCTCGTCGTCCTCCTCCGAGAGCTGGAGGGGCTTCGGCGCCTCCGCTCTCGGTCCGGGAGACGGAGCCGGCGGCGCGGGATGCGCGGCGGCCGTCGAGGAGCCGTTGGTCTTGATGACCGGCGCCGAGGCCTCTTCGTCGCCGAAGGATGACTCGGGGAAGGTCACTGAGGCGACCCCGATGGGGACCGGCGTCGAGGCGAGCAAGGGCCCGGCCGGCACCGGATCCAAGAGCGCGGTCGCCTCCGCATCGCGCGCACGCGGCTCTCGCTCGCGAACGGCGGGCCGCGGCGCCGGGCGCGGATCGGCGATGATGCGGGGCGCGAGGGGCGGCTTCGGCGCGATCGCCGCCGCCGCCGCGGGCATGTCCGGGATCACCGGCGGGGGCGGCTCCGAGAGCTCTTGATCGGCGGCGGGCACGATGCTCTCGAGGGGCCGCGCCACGACGGGGGCCGGCATCACCGAGTCCGTGCTCGGGACGACGTCGTCGTCGACGCCGCTCGACCGCTCGACGAGCAGCCCCTCGAAGTAGAGCTTCGAGATCGTGGACAAGGTCGACAGGTCTTCGAATGGCGAAGCGTCCACGACCTGCATGAGCGTGCGCTTGCCGTCGAAGAGGCGCAGGATCCCGTTCAGCTCGTCGGGGATCTCGCTCAGCCGATTGAGCAGCTCGTCGGAGTCGACCTCGAAGACGGAGTCGAGCGGAGGCAGGACCTCCAGGAGGCGCTGCCACTCGTCGAGCCGCCGCATCCCTTCCATCAGGAGGCCCTGCGTCGACGACTCGATCACGTCGTCCGCGTCCACCTTGCAGAACTCGACCTCGAAGGTCCCGTCGCCCCAGATGAAGGTGCGGTAGACGGCCTCCTCCCCGATCAAGTATCCGGGCCGGTGGAGGTCGGTCGTCGGCTGCGGCTCGTCGCGCGGCCACAGCGCTGCATCCACGATCTTCCCATCCCGGAAGAAGATCTTCGCCTGGCCGTTGGTCTCGTTGTTGAGGAGGTGGACGATGCCGCTCTTGCGGCTGACCTCGAAGGTCTGCATCAAGTCCACCACCCCCATGTCGGCGAGGGCGCCCGCGAAGCGCGTCCTGCCTCCGCCCGGCGAGGTCTGCCGGGTCGTCGCGATGCCCTCTTGGGTGCGCCGCGCGAAGATCAGGTTGATGCGCGTGATCAGCTCACGGACGAAGATCGGCTTCGTGAGGTAGTCCTCGACCCCCAGCTCGAGGCCGCGGATCTTGTCCTCGATCGAGCGCTGGCTCGCGAGGAACAACACCGGGATGTTGAGCCACTCCGCGCGATCCTTCAGCTTGCGGACGAGGCCGTAGCCGTCGAGCCCGGGCAGCCGCGTCTCGGTAATGAGCAGATCTGGCGGCGAGAGCTCCAGCTTCTGGAGGGCGTCGGCGGCGTCCGTCGCGGTGGTGACGCTGAAGCCGGCCTTGCGCAGGCTGACGTCCAGCACCCGGATCGACCTTGGGTCGCCGTCGACGAGAAGGAGCTGTCGTTTGGCCACCTGGGGCCGCATCGTGGCGAGCGCTGCGACCAGGTGTCAAGCGCACTCGCAGGTCCCGCGGCCTGGCATCCGCGAACACGAGAAAGGCTGCCCACCCCCCTCGTCGCGTTCGCTCCTCGGCCCCTCCCAAGCTCCGCGCTCCGCGCGTCGCGGGAGGGGACGGCTCAGCGGCGGAGGGCGATCACGCCGAGGACGATCGCGAGGAGCGCGAGCACCCCGACGGCGAAGGCGAGGCGACTCGAGCCGGGCGCAGGGGAGACCGCGTCGCTCGCGCGCGCTGCCGGGGCGGGCGGCGTGAGGCCGGTCGGGTCCCCGATCTCGGCGGCGGCCTCCCGAAACGCCCGCGCGAGCTCTCGCGTGGAGCCGTAGCGCTTCGCCGGATCTTTCTCGAGGCATCGGGCCACGATGCGCTCGAGGGCGGAGAGGGCGGGCGACGGGGCCTCTTGCGGATCGAGGGGCGGAGGCAGCTCTTCGAGGTGTTTGGTCATCACCGCGTGATAGCTCTCGCCGTCGAACGGGACGCGGCCCGCGAGGACCTCGTAGAGCACGACCCCGAGCGCATACTGGTCCGACCGAGCGTCCACCTCGCCGCCCGAGGCCTGCTCGGGGGCCATGTAGAACGGCGTGCCGAAGACGGTGCCCCCGCGCGTGAGCCGCGCCGCCGAGGCGAGCTTGGCGACCCCGAAATCGAGCACCTTCACGCGAGGACGCTCCGGGCCCTCGCGGGTCTCGCGCCGGGCGGGAGCTTCGAGCAAGAAGATGTTGTCCGGCTTGAGATCGCGGTGGACCACGCCGCGCTCGTGGGCGGCGGCGAGGCCCCGCGCGACCTCACCGAAGACGAAGGCCGCGGTGCGGGCATCGAAGCGCACGCCCCTCATGAGCGCCTTGCCGAGGGTCTCGCCCTCGAGCAGCTCCATCACGAAGTAGGGCTGGCGCGCCTCCCCCATCGTCGGCACGTCGTCGGCGGAGAGCTCGCCGAAATCGGTGATCGCGATCAGGTTCTCGTGCTCGATCTCGGCAGCGATCTTCGCCTCCCGGACGAAGCGCTCCACGCTCTCTTTCGCGTGGGCGATCTCGCGGCGCAACAGTTTGAGGGCAAACGATTTCCCGAGCGACACGTGCCGCGCCCGGTAGACGGTGCCCATCCCCCCTTCTCCGAGCACGGCCTCGATGCGGTAGCGGCCCTGGACGACGACCCCGACGAGCGCGCCGGGATCCGCGGGAAGCGCGGCCCCTTCGCTGCCCACCCCCGGGAGGGTCGAGCGCAGGCCGGGCTCCGGCCGGACGGTGTCGGCGAGAGGGCTCGTCTTCGCGCGGACGAGGGGAAGGTCCCCAGTCGAGACGCGCATGCTGCCTGACACGGCCCCGAGGGTACCGCGAGAGGCAGCATGTTCGCTGGGGAAACGTCTCGAGAGGGCGCTTCGATCAGATCTCGGCGAGGATCGCGTCGCGCTTCTTCGCGAAATCGTCGTCGGAGATGAGGCCCTTGTCCTTGAGGGACTTGAGCTTGGCGAGCCGATCCTCGATCGAGGCGGCGCCGCCCGCTGGCGCGGCGGCGGCGGGGGCCGCGGCCTGGGCGGGCACGCCGACCTGGAACTGCGGCTGCGCGCCCATGCCCGGGTTGGACATCATGTTCGCCATGTTCACGCCCATGGCCATCTGCGCGCCGAGGTTCGCCACCCCGGTGTTCGCGCCGCCCTTCGCCATCCCTTCGCCCGCGCCCATCATGGCCTGGGCGGCCGCGTAGTTGGAGTAGTTGCCGGCGAGCTGCTGGACGTAGCGGGAGTCCTGGTTGAACTTCTGATCGAGCTCGAACTGCTTGGCCTGGGCCGAGTCGGACGCGATCGAGATGTTGCGCCGCGCCTCCGCGCGCTTCTTGTTCGCCTCGCGGAGCATCCGCTCGTCTTCGGCGCTGAAGTTGATGTTGAAGTCGGCGAGCTGGAGGATCTTCACGCCGATGTCGGTGAGGTTCGGGGCGCTCTGGACGATGCGGCCCGCGAGCTCGCTCGTCATGCCGCCGAGGTTGAGCAGCGAGCGGCCCGTCTGGGCGCACATCTGCCCGATGACCGTCTTCACGCTCATGAAGAAGAGGCGCTTGATCCAGTCGGTGGTCGCGTCGTTGTCGTTCACCCCCGCGGCCTGGCCGTAGTACCCGATCACGAAGCGGACCGGGTCCGTGATGACCATCGAGAACTCTCCGTGGATCCGCGGCGTGACGAACTCGAAGAGGACCGGATCCTCCATGGACTCGAGCTTGCCGCCGAAGGGGATGCTCCGGAGCGGCTGCGTCTTCACGAAGAAGATCTCCGCGATGAAGACATCCCCGCCCGTGAACTTGTTCACGAGGTTGTTGAGGAACGGGATGTTCTGCGTCTGGAGGGTGTGTCGCCCCGCCGGGAGCCAGCCTTGGTATTGCCCGTCCTTGAAGAAGAGCGCGCACTCGTCGCTGTCGACGGTGAGCTGGGACCAGAACGGGATGTTCTGATCCGGGTGCTTGTAGACGACCAAGTGCTTCAGCTGGTCGGGCCGGGCGATCATCATCTCGCGCACGCCGCCCTTCACGAAGTCCATGATCCCCATCGTCCCGTCCCTTCCTTTGGCTTTCTCTCGAGTCTTCGAGCTACGTTCGTTTCGCCGACGTTCACGCCAGCATCGGCTTGCTCGCGTAGGGGTGCGGGGAGAATAATGCCGCGATCACCGATCGGCAACGCGATAACCCCCGAAGCCGCATCCCTGTTCCGAAGGCTCTGACATGATGCCCACCCCCGGCTCGCTCCGCTCGCTGACCCCTCCCTTGCGTCTTCGCTCTGATCGCTGGGTCGCCCCCCATGCGCTTCGCGCCCCCCGGCAGCTCGAGCTCAGCCGCGGGAGGGAACCATGATCGATCCCAGCACGCTCTCCGTTCCCGCCCAGAAGATCCTGAGCGGCCCTCCCAAGATGCAGGAGATGGCCGCGAAGGGCGTGGCCATCGGCGTGCCGCCGGGCGATCTCGTCCTGGTCCTCGCCGCCCTCGCCGAGCGCACCGACACGCCCGCCGCAGAGACGGCGAAGCGGACGCTGGACAACCTCCCTGCCCCCCTCCTGGGAGGCGCGCTCGCCGGACCGCTCCACCCGGGCGCCATCCACGCCCTCGCCATCCGGTACCACGACCGGATCGACGTCCTGACGAAGCTGCTCGGCTACCCGAACATCGAGCCGGACACGATCGTCGATGTGTCGCGGGTCTGCAACGAAGAGGCCAGCGAGCTCATCGCCGTGAACGAGGAGCGGCTCCTCGCGAACCCGCGGATCATCGAGGTGCTCTACCTCAACAAGCACACTCGAATGTCGACCGCGGATCGCATGATCGAGCTCGCGGTGCGCAACAACGTCGAGGTCGCCCTCCCCGCCTGGAAAGAAGCGGCCCTCGCGATCCAGAACGAGCTCATCATCGAGCCGACGAGCGAGCCGACCCCCGACGATCTCCTCTTCTCCCAGAACCTCCGCCTCGCCGAGCAGATCCGGGCCCAGAGCGGGGCCGAGGTGGAGGAGACGCACGTCCTCGGGGAGAACGCGGAAGAAGAGGAGATCAAGAAGGAGTTCGTGCCGCTCTATCGGCAGATCGCCCAGATGACGGTCTCCAACAAGATCCGCTTCGCCTCCATCGGCACTCCGGAGGCGATCCTCATCCTCGTCGGCGACGCGAGCCCCCTCGTCGCCCTCGCCGCCGCGAAGTCGCAAGGCGTGAACGAGTCCGTCGTCGAGCAGGTGGCGAAGCGCCGGAACATCACCGGTGACGTCCTGACCGCCTTCGGCCAGCGGCCGGAGCTCCTGCGGCGCCTCTCCACGAAGCGCGACCTGATGCGAAACCCCAAGACCCCCCCGTCGCTCGCGCTGAAGCTCATCAACCATTTCCAGGAGCACGAGCTGCAGCGGATGCAGAACGACCGAAACGTGGCCGGCTCGATCCGCCAGCTCATCAAGAACCACCTCGAACGCAAGAAGCGCTGACGGTAGCCTCGCTCGATGGGCGATCTCGTACGGTTCGGCGTCGCGATGGATCGGGCGCTGCTCTCCGATTTCGACGCGCGGATCTCACAGCGGGGCTACGAGAACCGGTCCGAGGCGCTCCGCGATCTCGTGCGCGCGGACCTCACGAAGGCGGCGCTGGACTCGGGCGAGCCGGTGGTGGCGAGCTTCACCGTGGTCTGCTCCAAGAAGCAGCGCACGGAGGTCGCCTCCGCGATCGACGAGGGACGAGGCGCCGCTGTCATCGCCCAGATGGCGGTGCCCCTCGGCCCCGACCGCGAGCTCTTCGTGGCGGCGCTCCGGGGCCGGGCCGGCGATCTCGCTCAGCTCGCCGGTCGGATCGGAGGGATGCGGGGGGTGCTCAGCGCGGAGCTCTCGGTCGCGTCGGTGGAGCGCGGAGCGAGGGGAGCGGCCAAGTGACGAGCGCGGGCCGCCGGCCCCGCCGCGTGCTCGTCGTCGGAGCGACGGGTCGGCTCGGGGGCGCCGTCGCGCAGGGGCTCGTGTCGCGGGGCGACGAGGTGGTCCTCACCGCGCGCGACGGCGCGAAGCTCGAGAGGCTCGCGGAGCACCTCCGAGGGAGCGGGCCGGAGGGTGACCGCGGCGCGAAGGTGATCGTGGCCGACCTGCTCGCCGAGGACGCGCCGCCGTCGATCGCGGCCGCGTGCCGCGCGGAGGGCGGGGTCACCGACGTCGTCCTCGCGTGCGGGCCTTTCCCACGCACGCCGGTCGAGACCCTCGCCCGCGGCGACCTCGAGGCCACGTTGCGGGTCCACGCGGTGGCGCCCCTGCTCCTCGTCAACGAGCTCGCGGAGAGCCTGGCCGCGAGCGGGGGCGCCGTGGTCGCCCTGACCGACAGCGGCGTGTCCCGCCCCTACCCGAACCACGTGGCGTATCTGGCCGCGAAAGGGGCGCTCGAGACGGGCCTGCGCGCGCTCGCGGTGGAGCACAGCCCCCACGTGCGGCTCAACGTGCTCGCCCTCGGGATCGTCGCCGACGACGAGGCCGACGCCGATCCCCTCCGGACCCATCGGCTCGCCGCCCGGTCCCCCCTGGGGCGGTTCGGCACCCCGGCCGAGGTCGTCCATGGCGTGCTCGCGTTGCTCGACGCGACCTGGGCGACGGGCGAGGTCTGGGGTATCGGGAGGTAGTGCGCCCGCTCGTCGATTCGGTCCCGAAGGCAATCCTCTTCTCCCTCGTCGCCATCCTCGCTCAGGGCTGCGAGCCGGACGCCCCCGAGACGCCGACCGCGGCGCCGGTGGACGAGAACAAGGCGAAGCTCTCGGCGGTAAAGGCGGTCTACGACGCGTTCGACTACCGCACGTGCCGCCCCGCCACGAACTGCGCGCGGACGTTCTCCATGCGGGTCGGGCTCGATCTCGGCGAGAGCGGGCAGAACCCCCTGCCCAACCCGCGCAACGTCCTGTCGAACCCGGATCCGACCTGGCTGCCGGAGTGGAGCCGGCTCCCCGCGAGCGATCAGGGCTCGCACTTCGCGTTCGAAGCCCTCACCCTGGCCGCGATCCACAAGACCTTCCGCGCCGCGTGCGAGAAGGCCTACGGAGACCTCGACCGGGATCTCACGAGCCGCCTGGCCGCCCTCGACAAGCAGATCGCGGAGAAGAACCGCGACCCGAACCCGTACGATCGGCTCGCCGGCCTGCTCGCGATCGAGCCGGAGAAGCCCCACAAAGGGGCGATGAACGAGCTCGTCGCGGGCTCGGACGCAGTGAGGGATCGCTGGGAGGGCGCGCTGTTCGCCGCGTTCGAGGACACGAAGCGGACCTTCGTCTACGCCTTCGACGGGTATGCCCCTTCCGACGAGCTCCTCGCGGTGATGCACCCCCGTCAGCCCAAGGACTACGAGATGGACGCCTTCTGCGTCGCCGCCTCAGAGGGAAAGATCGCGGGCGTCCCCGCCCTCCCCGACACCTCGTCTTGGGACGCGGGGGTGAAGAGCATGGTGAAGCGCTTCGTCTCCGACGAGCGCGCGGCCGCGATCGCGAAGCGCCGCGCCGAGCTCGCGGACGTGACCCGAGCGAAGTACGCGAAGGTGAAGGTGCCGAACCCGCAGCTGCCGCCCTCCGTCCGCGAGATCACGATCGCGAAGGTCACCGCCTTCAGCCGCGACGGGAGGGCGGCCACCGTCTCCAGCGTCGTCACCAAAGAAGAGCGGGTCGGCCCCAAGACGGTGAAGATCGACGAGACCGCGACCGCGACCTTCGAGGACTGGCCGAGCGGGGTCACCCTCGAGACGGGGGACCAGGTGAGCTTCTATGGCGCCGAGCTATCGGCGAAGGAGCTCATCCTGAAGAGCACGCCCGAGCTCGAGCACAAGAGCCGCACGTATCAGCTCGAGGGCAAGCACGTGACCAAGATCACGAACAAAGGCACGACGACGAAGTACTTCCGGTGAAGGCTCGGGGGGCCGCGCGTCGCAGGGCCCCCTCCTCCAAGCGCGAGCTCACTCGTCGGCGTCGTCCGCCCCCGCGACCTGCGCCACCCGCACCTTCGTCTTGGGCGGGCTGACGATGAACGTGACCATCCGCTCCTTCGCCTCGAACTCCTGGCGATAGATCTCGGCCGAGCGCTTGTACTTGAAGGGCCCGATCCGAACGCGGTGCCACATGCCGCGGCCCTTCACGTCCGCCGACTCGACGTAGGCGTGATGACCGCGCCGTCGGAGGGCGGCCGCGAACGCCTGCGCCTCTCCGTCCGTCTTGAACGAGCTCACCTGGAGCTGGAAGCCGCCCGCCTTCCCCGCTTCGACCTCGGGGCCGATGTCGCGGGTGGCGTGGCGGGCGTACGCGCTCAACATGTCCGAGGGCGGCGCGGTCTCGCGGCCGGCGTCGGCGAGGATCTGCTGCGCCGGAAGCGGCACCACCGGCAGCCGGTCGGCGGCGGGCGGAGGCTCCGTCGGCGAGCCGGCGGGGAGGGTGAACTCCGGGTCTTGTTGGGCCTTCCGGTCGCCGCGCACCGTCTCGAGCGCGGTCGTCGCGCCGCCGTTGCCCGCGAGCGTCTTGGGGAAGGTCACATCCACCGGATCGCGGTCGGTGGGCTGCCCGCGGCTCTGATCGACGAGGGCCCCGAGGGGATCGTCGTGACCGGGCAGCGGCTTCGCCGGGCGCTTCATCAACATGATCCCAGCGAGGACGACGCACGCCCCGCCGAGCGACGCGACCACAAAGGCCCCGAGCCGCGACGGTCGCGGGGCGTTGTCCGCCTCTTGGATCTCGTCGAGGTTGCGAATCTTCGCGTTGGCTCCGGCGCTTCGCTGCATGCCCATCCGATACCCGACCCTGGCCGCTCTCTCCAAGTACTTGGATCCAATGTAGGATAACTACCAAAGAGACCCTTCACGACTTCTGCGCCGCACCATCAGGGCGGCCCCGAGGACCGCCAGCGCGACCTCCCAACCTCGTCCACTCGGCGTCCCCGCCGAGAGGTCGCAGCCCGGCTTGGTCGGGGTCGTCGACCGGTCTTCGGGCGTGGCCGTGGACGCGAGCGCCTCCCCCTTGGGGCTTCGGCACCAGATCTCGGTCCACGAGAAGACGCCCCAAGACTTGCAGCGAAAGCGAAAGGGGGTCTCCACCCGCGCTGATTTTCCCGCCATCGACGCCGCGCACGTCGTCGGATCGTCGCCGCTCGCTTCACAGGCCTCGCACGCCTCCATGCCGGGCGACTGATCCTCCAACGTGCATCGCTCCGAGTCGTCGGGCGGGGGCGTGACGTCGGCGCGCGCCTCCGCGGCCGCGAGCGCGACCCCGAATGAAGCAACCATGAGAGAGACCCATCGCCGTCGCGCCGTCATCGAAGCGCTAGACACCCCTCCACCGAAAAAGTTCGTACTATCATTTTCATAGCACCGGCGCGTTCGCCCGCGCCGCCACCTCCGCGAGCTGGGCCGCCTTCCAGCGGGTCTCCTCGAGCTCGCGCTCCGGGTCGCTGTCCGCGACGATGCCGCCGCCGACCAAGTAGCGACCCGCGCCGGAAGGGTCGAGAACCGCGGTGCGGATCGCCATGGAGAGGACCATGGACCCGTCGCGCGCGAGGTACCCGAGGCCGCCCGTGTAGAGGCCGCGGCGCATCGGCTCGAGCTCGGCGATCGCCTCCATCGCCCGCACCTTCGGCGCCCCCGTGACGCTCCCGCTGGGGAGCATCGCGGACAGGACGTCCTCGCGCGAGCGCCCCGCCTTCACCGTCCCTTCGACGCGGGCGACCCGGTGGTGGATGGTGCGGTGGGTGACGACCCGCGGCGGCTCCACGCGGATCGATCGCGGGTCGCAGACCCGCCCGACGTCGTTCCGCTCGACGTCGATGATCATGGCGAGCTCGGCCCGCTCCTTCGGATCGCCGTCGAGCTCGCGGACGAGGGAGGCGTCCTCGCCCGGGTCTCGCCCGCGCTGGCGCGTCCCCTTGATCGGCTCCGTGACGAGCCGGGCGAAGCGCTCCCCCCGCTCATCCGAAGAGGCTTCGAGGAGCAGCTCCGGGCTCGTCGACACGACCCACGCGGAAGCACCCCCGTCCGCCGTGAGGGGCACGTCGAGGAACGCGCCGAACGGGCTGGGCGCGGCCCGAACGAGGTTCTCCGCGAGATCGAGGGCGGCGGAGCGAGTCGGTGGAGAGAGCGAGAGGAGGAGCTCGCGGGCGAGGTTCACCTGATAGAAATCCCCCTCGTAGATCCGCTCGATCGCGGCCCGGACGCGCGCGACGTGAAGGGTCGGCGGCTCGCGATCGCGGACGTCGAGCGCGAGCGGGGCGCGGGGGCGTTCCTCCGCTTCGAAGCGGCGCGCGAACGCGCGCGCGCGCGCCTCGTCGTCCGCCACCACGAAGGCCGCGTCTCGGAGCCGGTCGATCACGAGCACCGCCTCGAAGCGCATCCAGGCGACCCGCCCCAGGAGCGGGGCCGGTCGGACCTCCGGCGCCGACCACGACGCGCGCTCGAGCCGCGTCCGCATCGCTTCATAAGGAAGGACCCCGATGAAGCGCGGGGCGACGCGCGCGAGCTGGGCGGCGTCGGGATCGCCGGCCCGCTCGATCGCGAAGTCGGGAGCGGCCATCCCATCGAGGGGATCGAGCCGATCCATCACGACCTCGCCCGGATCGCACGCGATGAACGAGAAGCGCGCGTGGGGCTCGGCGGGGGTCGACGTCGACGCGAGGACGATCAGGTGGCGGCCGTCCTCGATACGCCGCGCGAGCGCGAACGCGGCGCCCTCGGCGCGGAATCCGCCCTCGGGCGCCTTGCCGGCGAACCGCGCGACGAAGGGCATGCCCGGTCGTCGCCATGCGGCGGCGATGCGTCAACGATCCTGGGAGGACCCGGGGGGCCCGTCGATGAGGAGGGTCACGACGTAGCTCGCCTCCGCGAGATCCCCAGCCCCCGGTACGTCCGCCTCGGCGAGGGCCCGCCCGACGCACTCGATCACGTCGGGCGTCGGCGGCCCGGGGAGGGCCTCCAGCGCTTGGCCGAACGGCCGGGAGGCGTCGCGGATGCGCATCGACGCCACCCCCCCGCGCGCGCCGACGACCATGTCCACGACGAACTCCGCCATGCCGAAGAGCCCCGCTTGCCTGGCCTCGTCGATGCAGGCTTGAACCGCCCTCCCTTGAGACAGGACCGCGCGATCGGCGTCCTGAGCGGAGAGCGGACCTTCTTGACGTATGAGCTCGACCGCGACGTCGCGGGGCAACGGCGCAAAGGTTGGCGCGCCTCGCTCGGGACAGCGAAACCGCTCCACCGCGAACGCCGAGCCCGGCGCGGAGCGCGCGATCTCGCCGAACACCGCCAGCACGCGCGCGGGCCCGTCGTCGTCGACGCACGGGATCTCCGCCGCGATACCGTCCGCCCCCCCGAGGCACGAGCGTCGCAGGGCCTCCCCGAGCCGCTCGAGGGGAACCACGTCGAATGGGGGCCGGCACCCCTCACGGATCGCGAACGACCCATCCGGGAGCGGCTCGACACGAACGCGACGTCGCGGTCCGGGCTGCTCGGCGGGTTGGACCAGCCGCGAGCTCGGCGATGGGTCGAAGACGCGGACGGAGTGGGCCTCGCCGTGGAGCACGATCGTCTGCTGCTCGAAGCCCGCCTTCATCGCGGCCCGCGTGCTCTTCCCGAGGAGCTCGCACGATGCGTCGTCGGGGAGGTGGGTCTCCACCGCAGCCCCTCCCGCGAGGAGCGAGTCTTCGCGACGAGCTTGGGAGGGGCCGGCGAGCGGAGCGAGCCGAGGGTGGGCAGAGCGCCGGCCAAGCCGGCAGAGAGGATCGGGTGAGGAAGGAAGTGATGACCCAACCAAGTCCTGACCTGGCGGACTCCACCTGCCAGGAAAGCTACCCCTTGCGCTACGGCGGGCGACCGTCGATGCGAAGCGTGGGGGGGCGAGTGAGCGGGCCGGGGGATCTAGCCCCGAAACCAACGCAATGAGGAGGCCGACGCTGTTGCCCTATGCGGAAGGCTACACCGAGGGAGCCATGGAAGTGGAGTGGGCTCTCGAGGCTCCTCCGGGGTTGAAAAGCTCGGCACGCTCACAAGGACTCTCTGCACGGAAGCCGGGAGGTCTCGGGACAGCCTCGCTTCGGCAACGAAGACGGCAGGCGCGGGAAGGTCAACGTAATCCGCGCTGCAACGGTCTCGAGAAGTCGGACGCTGACGTAGTACCGAGGAAGTCGGCGAACTCGCGGGTAACGCCCGAGGAGTCGATGGAGGAAAGGAACGCGACCAAGGAGAACGCTGCTGCGCGAAACACGCGCCGGACTCAGGGCCGGGTAAGCGTGCCGACGTACCTGCAGCAGCTCGGAGAACGAGCGAGCAAAGACAAGGGTGCGCGATTTACGAATCTCTTCTGTCACCTCAAGGTGCCCCTTCTCAAGGACGCGTACGCGCGTCTCCAAAAGAGGGCGGCTCCCGGAGTGGACCTGGTCGACTGGAAGTCCTACGGCGAAAAGCTCGAGGACAACCTGCGCGACCTGCAGGATCGTCTACACCGGAACGCGTATCACCCGCCTCCGGTTCGCCGCGTGAGGATCCCGAAGCCGGATGGACGTGAGCGTCCGCTGGGGATCCCAACGATCGAGGACAAGGTCGTGCAACAAGCAGTGCGCATGCTCTTGGAGCCGATCTACGAGAAGCAGTTCCTGGGCTTTTCGTACGGCTTTCGACCAGGGCGGTCGACGCACGACGCGCTCGACGCGCTTGCGGTGGCGATCACGAAGGAGAGAACGAACTGGATCCTGGATGCGGACATCGCGGACTTTTTCGGCACCATTCATCATGAGCGGCTGAAGAAGATCCTGGAGGAACGCATTGGGGATCGACGCTTGGTGCGGCTCATCGTGAGATGGCTGAACGCAGGCGTCTGGGAGGATGGACGTGTGGAAGCAACGGAAGAAGGAACCCCGCAGGGAGGCGTGATCAGTCCGCTCCTCTCGAACGTGTTCCTCCATCACGTGCTCGATCAGTGGGCTCACGCGTGGCGAAGGCAGGAGGCGAAGAGACGAGTGTATATCGTCCGCTACGCCGATGACTTCGTGGTGGGCTTCCAGAACGGGAGCGACGCCAGGATCTTCAGGGCACAGCTTCGAAGGCGCCTCGAGGAATACGGCCTCGCCCTCCACGACGAGAAGACTCGGCTCATTCGCTTCGGCAGATTTGCGAGACCCGCTGGGAACGAGAAGGCGCAGAAGGCGACCTTCGACTTTCTCGGCTTCACGCACATCGGCGCAAAGGGAAGAGACGGGTCCTTCCACCTCCTGAGACACACGTCGAAGAAGAAGCGCACGGCGAAGTACGCGATGCTCCGCGAGGAGCTCCGCAGACGACGCCACGCGCCGGTCAAAGAGACGCATCGATGGCTCAACAGCGTGCTCCGCGGGCACTACAACTATTACGGTGTACCGGGGAACGAACGAGCGTTGAGGCGCTTCCGACATCAGGTCCGAGCGGCCTGGTATCGGCAGCTCTCACGCCGGAGCCAGCGAGGCCGAAAGACCGTCGTGCAGTGGAAGCGCTTCGAGCAACGCTACGAGTTGCTTCGACCTGAGATCGTGCATCCGTGGCCTGAGCAACGCTTCGCTCTCCGCTGATCCAAGGTGGGAGCCCGGTGCGGGAAATCCGCTCGCCGGGATCTGTCCGGGGGGCGGCCCGAAAGGGCCGTCCCTACCGGGACCTCGTCGCAGCTCAGGGAGCACGAGAGGAGGATGCAGGCGCCCCATCGCGAGCCGACACGTCGGTGGCTTCGACCCATTCGAGTGGATGTGACAACGCGCGCAGTGAAAGGTTCGCTCCTGCCCGAATGCTGCACCCCCGTAGCCACGGACTTGGGCTTGGGTTATCCCCGCGCGACGTTGAGAACGCTCGCGCGCTCCCCTGCCGCATCGTGGGCCGCCTTCGCGGTGTGGGTCGCGGCGTGCGGCGAGAAGGCGCCGCTCTCGGTCGAGGTCACGACCGGACAAGAGGCGTCCCTCTCCGAAGCGCCGGCGATCGCGCTGGTGGAGATCGCCGCGACGAGCCCGGACGAGACGGTCTCCCTCTCCGCGACGGCGGCGCCGGGCGAGTCGTTCGATCTCGGAGAGGCCCCCGACACGTCCATCCTCTCCTTCGAGCTCACCGGCACGAACGCGGACGGCGACGTCGTCGCGCGCGGACGGAGCGTCTCGGTCGCGGTGGGCGCCCTCGAGACGGTGACGTTGCCCCTCTTCATCCAGCGGCTCGGGTCCTTCGCGCGGCCTCCCGGGGGGCTCGTGCGGGCTCACGTGCACGCGCCGGGGGGCGTCCTCGCGGAGCGGTACCTCATCGCCACCGGCGGCGATCGAGCGGTCACGGCGAGCGCGACCGACGCCGACCCCGCGCTCGGCGACTTCTACGATCTGCTCGCGCTCGGCGCGGCGGAGAGCGGCGCGGCCTTGCCGCGGGCGGCCCAGTCGATGCTCGTGCGCGGGTCGGCCCTCATCCTGATCGACGACGACGGGGCGACCGCGGTCGATCTCACCGCCGGCACCAGCTCCGACCTCACCGCCCCGGAGGGGCTCGATTTCGCCGAGGTGAGCGGGGGAGCCGCGATCGACGGGCCGGACGGGATCAGCTTCGTGGTGGGGGCGACGCGCGAGGAGACGGAGGCGCACCCGAAGACGACCGCGGTGCTCGTCGTCGACGACTCGGGGAGCTTCACGGTGGCCCGGCTCGCGACGGCGCGGGCGGGGGCGACCGCGCTCTACGTCGACGGCGTCGGCCTCGTGATCGCAGGCGGGGCCGAGAGCGGCAGCGGGGTCGAGACGATCTCCGCGGACGGAGCCACTGTCTCGGACGTGCCCTACCCGGCCGACCCGACGACGGGCGCGGCGGGGGTGGTGACGGCGGCCCAAAAGATCGCCCTCCTCGGTGGCCGGAGCGGCGCCGAGATCGACAGAGAACGCCAAGGTCTCCCCGGGGCGATCTCCATCCGGATCGCCTTCGCCCACGACCAGGACCGTCTTCGCGGTGGCGAAGGCGGCGCCGCGGCTCGCGACCTCGGGCAAGGCCGCGTCTTTCCGGCCTCGACGCGCGTGCTGGATCTGCGCTGCGTCGCCGACTGCGAGGCGTCGATCGTGGTCGTCGAAGACGCGGCCTTGCCCGAGGTCGCGAGCCGCGGCGCCGCCTTCGCCACCGCGAAGACGGTCCTGGTCGTGGGCGAAGGCGATCCGGATGGAGATCGCCCCGGGGAGACCTTGGCGTTCTCTGTCGATCTCGGCGCCGCTACCGTCACGCCGCTCCCGCTCCGTGAGCCGCGGCGCGGGGCGACGGCGCTGCCCACCCCGAACGGCCTGCTCGCGATCGTCGGCGGGATCGACGACACGGGCGCGGGCGCGAGCTCCATCGAGCTTTTGTTTCCAGAGTAGGAGGGACGATGTTTCGACACCGACTGTTTGCGTTCCTGATGTTCGCCCTGTTGCTCGTCGGGTGCGGCCCGCGATGGCGAGTCATCTCGCAAGCCCAGCCGAACCCGCTCGCCGGCAAGACGGAGTTCGTCGTCATGCCCATCGACTACACGGGGCTGCACGTCGGAGACAAAACGGAGGAGGAGTACATCTCCGAGAAGAAGGACAAGACCGCCGAGCGCTTCGCGCAGGACAAGGTCGACATGAACGACATCTTCATCGGCAACCTCACCGCCTCCGCGAAGAGCGGCGGGGTGAAGGTGCGGCCGGCCGCGGGGGAGGTCACGACCTACGTGATCAAGCCTCACATCGGCTTCATGGAGCCGGGCTTCTACGCGGTCGTCGCCTCCGCGCCGAGCCACGTCGTGCTGAAGCTGAAGATCGAGGACAAGGACGGCAAGGTGATCGACGAGGTGGAGATCGAGCACAAGACGAGCCCCAGCAACTGGGGCAACGTCGCGGCCGGCTCTCGCTATCGACAGGACGCCGAGGTCATCGGAGACATCGCCGGGCAGTACCTGCTCTCGCGCGTCATCGGGAAAGACTGAGGACGCGCTTCGGCGTGACGACGGCGCGCGCGAGCGGGGCGTGCGCCGTCGCGCCGGGCCACACGACCACCTCTCGGAGCTCGCCCGCTCCCTCGACGCGGGCCCCCCGAGCCACGACCGATCGACGGAGCGTCACCGCGGGCGCGACGTGCGCTCCTTCGGCGACGGCGCGTTCGAGGGCGCGCGCCTCGAGCCACGCGAGGTTCGCGTCGAGGTAGCCGTCGGGGGTCCCGATGTCCCGGAACGCGCGGAGGAGCGGGACCGCGATCGCCGAGTCTCCCCGCTCGAGGGCGGGGATGAGGCCGTCTCCGAAGAGGCACCCGGGCATCGCGAGGGCGGCTCGCAGGCGCGGCCGGACGACGCACATCCCCGCGTAGTCCGCGCTCGCGACCTCGTCGCCGCGCCGAAACGCGCGGAGGCGGACGACGGCTCCGCTCGCGTCGAGGCCGAGGGTGCCCTCGCCTCTCGGACGGAGCGGTCCCGTCACGAGCGTCGCGGCCGCGCGCTCGGTTGCGAATCCTTGGTGGGCCTGGAGCAGGGCGCCGATATCGGGCTCCGTTACGATGTCGCCGTTCCAGACGAAGACGTCGCCCTCACCGAGCGTGCTCGCCGCGTTCACGAGCGCCCCCCCGGTGCCGAGGATCTCGCGCTCGTGACAAAGCACGACCTCCACGGGCTGCGCCTTCACCCATCGTTCGTCGAGCGCGCTCGCGAGGTGGTGGGTGTTCACGACCGCGCGCTCGAAGCCGAGCCGCGCGAGGGTCGCGAGGATCCCGTCCAACACGGGCCGGTCACCGAGCCAGAAGAGGGGCTTCGGGAGCTCGTCGGTGAGCGGGGCGAGGCGCGTCCCGAGCCCGGCCGAGAGGACGATGACGGCGGGCCGGGTCACGTCACTCTTCGGCCGGCTTCACGATGAAGGCGCAGGCGGTGATGACCTCCGGCGTCGCGATCGCCTCGCACGGGGTCTTTCCGGCCTCTTCCATCGCGACCGGCTCGTCCCCGTTCATGCACTCGGCGAGATCGGTGATGCCGTTCGCCTTGCACGTGGAGATCGCGCGGATGGCCGTCGCGCAGTCTTCACCCGCGCCCTCGGAGGGCGTCTCGGTGTCGTTCTCGATCCCGAGCAGGCAGTGGTCGTGATAAAAAGTCTGGCAGTTTCGCACCTGATCCTCGGTCGAAATGCCGAACGCCTGATCGGTGTCCTCGCAGTTGGGAGCGACCTCGCACCGGGCGCTCTCGATGGACCGGCACTCTTCGATGCCCACCGCCTCGTTGCCGCACGCGGAGAGGACGAGCGCGACGAAGGCGGCGGAGCCGAGACGAGCGCGAGAGATCGCGAGGTGCATGAGGAACGCGCCTAGCACGCGGCTCCGAGGTTGGGCAAATACCCGGCACGGGCCTCTTCACCGGCGGGGACGGAGCCGCACGCGCTTGATCCGGTGGGTCGACGCTTCCAGCACTTCGATCCGCGAGCCGTCGGGCAGCTCGATCTCCTCCCCCGGGCGAGGGATTCGCCCCGCGAGCTCGAGCACCAGGCCGGCGACGGTGAGAGCCTCGTCGCCGCCCGGGAGATCGCGGTCCAGCGCCCGGCGCACCTCCCGCAGCGAGGCGGCCGCGTCGATCTCGAAGCTCCCGTCCGGGCGACGAAGGACGTCGGTCCTCCTCGGTTCGCCGTGCTCGCCTCCGACGTCGCCGACGAGCTCGCCGAGGACGTCTTCCATCGTGGCGATCCCGATCACGGAGCCCCCCTCGTCGATGACCAGCGCGAGCTGGATCTGCGTCCTCCGCATCTCGGCGAGGAGGTCGGCGCAGAGCATCGCGCGCGGGACGACGAGGGGAGCCCGGATCGCGTCGTCGAGCACCAAGAGCGTGTCCTCCATCAGCACCGACACGAGATCCCTCAGCGTGACGTAGCCGACGATCTCGTCGATGGTCCCCTCGTACACCACGAAGCGGCTCTTGCCGTTCTCGAGGATGATGCGCCGAATCGCGCCGGCGTCTGCTCGCGCCGAGATCCCCACGATGTCTCCGCGCGGGATCATCACGTGGGCGGCGGTGACGTCGCCGAGCTCCAGGGCCCGGGCCACCACCTCCCCCGCCGCCGGGTGGACGGTGCCCGCGTTCGTCGCCTCGTCGACGAGCTGCTGGATCTCCCCGGGCGACACGCGCGACTCGATGAAGTTGGTCCGGTCTCCGAAGAGCCGCAGCACGGCGTTGCTGCTCGCGGTGAGGCCCCACACGAGCGGGCCGCTCAACCTCGAGAGCACGAGCAGCGGCCGGGAGACGATGAGCGCGTAGGACTCGCCGGCGCGGAGCGCGAGCGACTTCGGGACGAGCTCACCGAGGACGAGCGAGAAGTAGGAGACGGCGCCCACCACGAGCGCGAACGCCACCTCGGGCGCCAGGTTGCCCAGCGCAGGCCGGAGCACCGGCTCGAGGTCCCGCGCGATCGAGGCTCCCCCGAAGGCGCCCGCGGCTGACCCGACCACGGTGATGCCGATCTGGACCGTCGCGAGGAACCGCTCCGGGTCGCTGCGCAGGCGCGCCACCGCCGGGGCCCCCGAGCGGCCCTGCCGCAAGAGCTCGTCGACGCGCGTCTTGCGGATCGAAACGATGGCGAGCTCGGACCCCGCGAGCAGCCCGTTGAGCGCCACCAGCGCCACAATCAGCAGGACTTCGAAGACGATAAGGGACCTCCGCTGCGCCGCCGCGGTGGCTCAACCGCCGACGACGCCGGTTGTTCCCGCTCTCGCTCGCAAGGGCGTCGTCACGAGCGCGTCCATCACCGCCGCGACGCGCGGCACATTTCGAATCGCGGATCGGGTCACCACGAACATCTGCGATTCACGACGGCGCGGAGGGAACGATGAGCCCGAACCGCTCTTCCAGCGCGCGCCGGAGCCCTTCATCCGCGACGGTGACTCCCGGGCTGTACGCGTCCAGGATGCGAAGCGCTCGGAGGTGGGGCGACTCGAGGAGCGCTCGCAGCCCCCGTTCCCCCACCTTGCATCCGGTGAGGTCGAGCGAGACGAGGCGCTCGAGCATGGGCGAAGCGGCGAGGAGCTCGGCGCCGTGGTCCCCAACCGGGTTGTCGCCAAGACCGAGGTGCTCGATCGAGCGGCAGACGGGCGCGCCCGCGAGGGCCTTCACCGCGTTGGGCCCAAGCCGGTTGCCGTCCAGGGAGAGCGACCGAAGGCGGGGGATGAAGTGTCCCGCGTCCGCGAGGGCTCGCGCCCCTTCGAGGCCGAGCTGCGCCTTCGCGAGGCCGAGCCGCGCGACGCCCTTCGAATCGAGCCACGGCCCCAGTGCCGAGAGGAAAGCCGCGCCGACGGGGTTGTCGGAGAGCTCGAGGATCTCGAGCCGCGGCAGCGCGACCTGCGCCGCAAGGGTCGCGAGGAGGCTCGCCTCGATGCGGTTGCCCCGGAGGGAAAGGGCCCGCCACCCGAGCGGCTCGGGCGCGCGGAACGCTTTGCGGAGCGGCTCGCCCCGCTCCACGAAGAAGTCGCTGTCGAGGGCCAAACGTTCGAGGCGACGAGCGAGCTCGGACTCGATGAGCGCAGACACGCCGGAGCCGTCGACGCCCTCGAAGGCGAGCTCGAGCTCGCGGAGCGCGCCGACGTGAGGCGACGCGAGGAGGGGGGCCAAGCGGTCGCGGCCGCTGCGCCCAAGGCTGAAGCGCACGCGGCGGATCCTCCTCAGCCACGGCGTGCGCGCGAGGCGCTCGAGGGAGGGCCCCGCCCGCATGTCGATCTCCAGCGACGTGAGCGGGGTCTCAGCCGCGATGCGCTCCCCGTGTGAAAGGAGCGCGTCGAGGTCGCGAACGAGGAGGCGGCTCGGAAAGCCGCGCTCGAACGAGAACGGCGGCCACTCCAAGCCGGCGGGAAGGCTCGGGCGCGGACGCTCGCTCCGTCGCCCGGACACCACGTCGAGATCGCGCGCAAGCGCGAAGAGGGCGTCGAAGCCGTACGGGTCCCCCGCCGAGAGCGCGAGCTGCCGGCGGACGATCTCCGCGTCGTGGGTCGCCCCTTTGGACTCGAGGAAGTCGGCGTAGACGAGGCGAGGGGCGTCGTCGTCGGGGCTCGCGATCACGGCCGCGAGCAGCGAGGGGTCGACGAGCTCAGGTCTCGGCGGCATCGTTGCTCGCGCCCGACCGGGCTCTCAGTGCGGCGAAGAGCCCACCCCCGGCGCGCTCCGAGCGACGCGCCACCGATGCTTCCGTGCCCGGTCGCGGGGCGAGGTGACCCAACCGTCCCCCCGTCCTCGTTTCTGTGCTACGTGCGTGTCTGCTCATGCCGGTCTCCGGACGGACGCTCCTCATCCCCCTCGGCCTCACCGCCGTCGGCGCGCTCGCGGCTGCGTGCGGCGACGACGAGACGACGACCGACACGAACGCGGTCACGACGTCGGTGACGGTCCAGCCCTCCGAGTTCCTCGGGACGCTCCCGTGCGGCGACATCGAGGGGGCGGCGCGCTCGTACACGGCGCGCGTGTTCGATCTCGACGCAGAGGAAGGCACCGACCCGACGATAGGCCAATCCGGGCGCGTGTCGTGCGCGAACCCGCTCGCGTTCACGAGCGTGATCGTGGGCCATCGGTACGCGGCCGAGATCGAGATCTTCGATGTCCCGGTCGGGGTCGACGCCGAGCTGCCCACGTGGTCGACCCTCTGCGCGGACGACGGGTTCGGGGCCGCCTACGCGACCGCCCTCCAGGAGATCACGATCCGCGGGTGCCGCCCTCTCGAGCGTCTGGACGAGCCGGCCGCCCCCGGGATCTCCATCGACGCGACCGCCACTGCCGGGAGCCTCCGCTGCGCCGACGATCCGGAGGGCGGGCTCGTGGGCACCATCGAGATCATCCCCATCGAGCCGGAGGACACGACGCTGCCCCAGGTCACGCGCTCGTGCGGGCAGGATCCGGTGGTGCTCAAAGGGGACGACGTCACCGACGGCACCCACTACGTCTTCCGCATCGAGGCGACCGACATCGCCTTCGAGCAGCGCTGGGCCGCCCTGTGCAGCGCGACCGCCCGAGATGGCCTCACCGTCCCCGCGAGCTGCTCGCCGCTCACGAGCCAGGGCACCGTCGTCTTTCCGATCGCCGCCCTCGCCGAGGACGCAGGGGTGACCTGCGGCGAGGACATCACCCGCGCGCGGGTCAGCCTCCTCGCCGGCCCCGACAAGCTCGACCCGAAGAGCGTCTCGTGCTCGGGGGACCTCTCGTTCGACGTCAAGGAAGGCAGCTACGCCGGCCGCGTCGAGCTCCTCGACGGCGACGCGATCGTGGCGGCATTCTCATGCACCGCGGTCGTGGATCCGGTCGCGACGACGCCGCTCGAGTGCGTGCCCGAAGATTGAGTGATTCAGGGCAACAAACGCTGGTCGTAGCGTCGCAGCTCGACTAGAAACGTCGGCGAAAACGCATGGAAGAAGCGCCGACGATCCGCGACCGAATCCCGGTCAGCATCCAGGACGAGCTCCGCACCAGCTACCTCGATTACGCGATGAGCGTGATCATCGGCCGGGCCATCCCCGACGTGCGGGACGGCCTCAAGCCGGTCCATCGCCGCATCCTCTACTCGATGAACGAGCAGCGGATCGGGCCGTCGGGCGCTCACAAGAAGTGCGCGCGCGTCGTCGGCGACGTCCTCGGCAAGTACCACCCCCACGGCGACGCGTCCGTCTACGACGCGCTCGTCCGCATGGCCCAGCCGTTCAGCCTGCGGTACTTGCTCATCGACGGGCAAGGCAACTTCGGCAGCGTCGACGGCGACTCGCCGGCGGCCATGCGTTACACGGAGTCGCGCCTCAGCCGCATCGCCGTCGAGCTCCTCGCCGACATCGACAAGGAGACGGTCGACTTCGCCCCGAACTACGACGAGAGCGAGCTCGAGCCCACCGTCCTCCCTGCGAAGTTCCCCCAGCTGCTCGTCAACGGCGGAGGCGGCATCGCCGTCGGCATGGCCACCAACATCCCTCCCCACAACCTGGGTGAGGTCATCGACGCGACGATCGCGATCATCAAAGACCCGGCCATCTCCATCGACAGCCTGATGTTCCTCATCCCCGGTCCGGATTTCCCGACGGGCGGGCTCATCTACGGAAAGAGCGGGATCGACCAGGCCTATCGCACCGGCCGCGGATCCATCGTGATGCGCGGCAAGTCCAACGTCGAGAAGACGCAGAAGGGCGACCGCGAGCAGATCGTCATCACCGAGATCCCCTACCAGGTCAACAAGGCCCGCATGGTCCAGAAGATCGCGGAGTGCATCCGCGACAAGCGCATCGAAGGGATCAGCGAGGTGCGCGACGAGAGCGATCGCGAGGGCATGCGCGTCGTGGTCGAGCTGAAGAAGGACGTCTTCCCCCAGGTCGTCTTGAACCAGCTCTATCGGCTGACGGACCTGCAATCCACCTTCGGCGTCATCAACCTCAGCATCGCGGGCGGCCGCCCCGCCGTCCTCAACCTCAAGGAGACGCTCGAGCACTTCATCGAGCACCGCCGCGAGGTCGTCACCCGCCGGACCCGCTTCGAGCTCCGCCAAGCGGAGGCCCAGCTGGAGATCGTCGAGGGCCTCGGGGTCGCCACGAGCGACATCGACCGCATCGTCGAGACCATCCGCAAGTCGAAGGATCCGGAGGAGGCGAAGGGCGCTCTCATGGCCCTGCCCCTGCGCGGCCTCGGTGAGCTGCTCCGCCGCGCCGGCCGCCCCGAGCACGAGGCGAAGGCGGCCGACGACAAGGGCGACTACTACCTCTCCGAGCGCCAGGCCAAGGCCATCCTCGACATGCGCCTCGCTCGCCTCACCGGGCTCGAGCGCGACAAGCTCGCCGAGGAGTACGGCAACCTCCTCAAGGAGATCGAGCGCCTCCGCGCCATCCTCGCCGACCCGGCCCTCCTCATGAACGTCATCGTGATGGAGCTCGAGGACATCAAGGCCCGCTTCGGCGACGCGCGCCGCACCGAGATCGTCCCCGCCGAGGCCGAGATCGACCTCGAAGACCTGATCCAAGAAGAGGACATGGTCGTCACGATCTCGCACGGGGGCTACCTCAAGCGGACCCCTGTCTCCGAGTACCGAGCCCAGCGCCGCGGCGGCAAGGGCAAGCTCGGGATGGAGGCGCGCGACGAGGACTGGGTCAGCCAGCTCTTCGTCGCCTCGACCCACACCTTCGTCTTCTTCTTCAGCGAGCGGGGCAAGGTCTACGTCAAGAAGGTCTACGAGATCCCGCAGGCCCCGAGGAACGCGAAGGGCCGCGCGATCGTCAACTTCGTCGGCGTCGAGCCGGGCGAGAAGATCGCCGCCATCACCCCCGTGCCCGGGTTCGATCCCGGCCACTACGTGGTGACCCTCACCAAGCGCGGTCAGATCAAGAAGACGGCGATCGAGGAGTACGAGAACTACCGAGAGAAGGGCATCATCGGCGTCAAGATCGAGGAGGGCGATCAGCTCCTCTCCGCCGCCATCACCGACGGCAAGAAGGAGCTGCTGATCGCGACGAAGGGCGGCATGTCGATCCGCTTCCGCGAGGATCAGGTCCGCTCGATGGGCCGCTCCACGGTCGGGGTGAAGGGCATGGAGATCGAGGACGGTGACGACGTCATCGGCCTCTGCGTAGCCTCGAGCGAAGAGGACCGCGTCCTCGCCGTGTGCGAGCGCGGCTACGGCAAGCAGACGCCGCTCGGTGAGTTCCGGCTCCAGAGCCGCGGCGGCAAGGGCGTCATCCTCATCGACGCGAGCGATCGCAACGGCCCCGTCGTCGGCATCGCCGTCGTCGGACCCGAGCACGAGGTCCTCCTCGTCACGGATCAGGGCCAGCTCCTCCGCATCCGCGTCGCCGACATCCGCGAGACGGGCCGCAACGCTCAAGGGGTGCGGCTGATGACGGTGGATGAGAACGAGCGCATCGTCGCGATCGAGGTCCTCGACGCGGCCGGCCAAGATCCCGCCCTCACCGCGAGCGCGCCTCCGCCCTCCAGCCCCCCCGACTCGAGCGCGAACGGTCAAGACGGAGCGGCCGCGCCGAGCGACGGCGAAGGCGGCGGCGACGAGCCGAGCGATCCGCCCGACAGCGTCCCCGAGAGCTGAGGCGCGTGCCCGAGCGGAAAGCCCCTCGGCAGGCGCGCTCGCGGCAGCTCGTGGGCGCGGTCGTCGAGGCCGCCATCGAGATCCTCTCCCGCCCTCCTTCGGAGGGCCGCGGCGGGGATCCCAGCGAGGGCTTCTCGATGCGCAAGCTCGCCGAGCGGGCTGGCGTCGGGATCGGCTCCGTCTACGACTACTTCTCGGACCGGGACGCGCTCCTCGACGCCGTCGTCGATCGCATCACGGAGGAGAACTTCCGGCGCCTCGAGGCGAGCTTCCCGGAGGGCGTCCCGCTCGAAGACGCGCTCGTGTTGCTCTTCGACGCCACGTTCGATCTCTACTGGGGCAACGAGACGCTCACCCGCGTCGCGACCGAGACGATCACCCGCCTCGGCCGCGGCCGGCACATCGTCGCGGTGCGTGACCGATTCCTGGATCTCGTCGTCGCCCGCATCGTGCGCGAGTCGCCCCCCCTCGACGCGGAGCTTGTGCGGGTCCGAGTCGAGACGATCGCGGACATGGTGTTCGGGCTCCTCCTCTCGGACCTCTATCGACCGCTCGACGCGGCCGCCAAGGGGGCGCGGCGCGCCATCGCCCGCACGGTGGCCCGCCGCGCGGTCATCGGCGAGCTCCAGGCCCTGCGCAACCCGAGCACCCTCCCCTCGCCCGCCGAGATCGCCCGGCAATCGAAGTAGGAAATCGGGCCCTCGGATCCGAGCGCGCGATCGCGCCCGGCCCGCCGTAGAAAGGGCCCGACATGGGATCCCTCCGCGAGGTCGTGTGGCTCTGTGTCGCGCTCGTCGTCGCCGGGTGCGGCAACCCGAGGACGCCCGAGGGCGCCGGCTATCGGATCACGGTCAAGCTCTCGCCCGCGAAGGGGGCGGACGCGCTGCCCCCGATCCGGCCCGAGGACGTGAAGGTCTTTCGATCCACGAAGGAGCCGCCGCCGGGGGTGAGCTTCAAGTCGTTCGCGATGGTCGCGCAAGACTACCCGAGCCCCGAGCACCCCCACCGAAGGATCGGCGAGCTCATGGTGCGCGAGTCGATCGACTATCTGCTCGACCCGTTCGATGACCCCGCGTTCGTCGCCGAGCGCGAGGCGGCGGTCCGGCGTGAGGCCGCCGCGCACGGCGCGAACGCCGTCTTCTTCCTCCACGACCAGCACCCCGAGCCGGGCCGCCACAACCTCTCGTACATGGCGTTCGCCCTCTCCGACGCCGAGCCCGTCTACCCCTCCCCGAGCGAGATCCTCGAGAAGCTCCACCTCGAAGCGGACGGCTTCAAAGAGGTGCACCGCTTCACCGCCAAGCTCGCGGACCTCCCGTCGCGGAAGCCCGAGGCGCTCACCCTCAAGGGGGGGCACGCGTACATGCTCGCGATCGCGCTGCACCCCGGGCCCGTCGACATGCGCCTCGGCAAGGACGAGGCGCTCGGCTTCCTCGTCAAAGCAGAGCGCGATCCGTTCCTCGACCGCGATCGGGCCGGCACCTTCGAGGAGCGCACCGACAAGACGTACGCCCCCGAGCTCCGCGCCCGCGCGCTCGTCGACGGCGTCTTCGCCCGCGGCGGCGCGGGGAGCATGGGCGGCAACGGACGCGCGGTGAAGATCGAGCTCGTGACGAGGCCGGCCACCCTCCGGTTCGCCCTCCACGACGCGTTCAAAGGCATGAAGCCGATCCACGAGATGGGCGCAGGCGAGGCGGATTTCATCGTCTACGAGCGCAAGCTCCCGCGCGACGAGCTCGTAAAGACGGTCTGCGACTACTGCGAACGCGCCGCGCGCACGTGCAGCAAGCGAAGGGCGCTCGAGAGCTGCGAAGAGCTCCAAAAATGCTTCGGCCCGATCGAGCAGCCCATCTCGATGTGCAGCAAGGCGTACGAGCGGCTCTGATCAACCCCTCCCGCGACGCCGTCATCTCGGAGCCCGCGCAAACATTTCAGCGGCAGCACGTCTGGGTGTTCCAGAGGGCGGCCCCGCTCGGCGAGTAGATGACGACGTTGCCGTCGTCTTGGACGACCAGGTACGAGTCGGCGGGGCCGCTCGAGCCGCTCGCCCAGTGGAGGCTCGAGGGGCCACCGATGAGGAGGTTGCCGTTGTAGAGGCCGGCGGAGTCGCTGTCGGTGCCCCAGGTGCCGCTGTCCCAGAGCGCGGTGTTGCCCTGATAGAGGACGAGGTTGCCGTCGCCCTGCATCACGAAGACGAAGCGACCGTCGCAGCTCGTTA
>JBGAID010000114.1:0-33301 GCA_044225865.1 Polyangiaceae bacterium
GACGATGGACCGGCGACATTCGCAACTGGTCGCCCGTCGGCGCCGTCTACCTCAACCCCGTGAAGCAGGAGGTCCATATCGTCCCCATTGCCAAGGCACTTTGATCAATTGGGGTAGACAACTTCATTGACACGCCCCGAGAGGGCTACGCCGACTACGCGAGCAGCACCCCGGACGAGATGGACGGGCGCGCGCTGCACCGCGTACCGGCTGGCTGCTTCTGACGGTGCAGGCGTGCTGACGCGGACCGTGAACGTCGACTACCTGGTGGTGGTGGCCGGCGCCGCGGAGGCACGGGGTCGGTGGCCGAGGCCCGCCGCAACACGCGTTCACGCCACCGCCCCGCGCTTGGATCGTCGACCGTCTCGGCAAGCTCAACGGCGTGCTCGCGAAGCGGACGGAGAAGTCAGCGCTCGCGCTCCGCGACCTCACGGGCCCGGTCAGGCTCACGCCTCAGGTCCCCGAGGTCGGCAAGCCGAACTTCATGGCGGCCTGTCGCTTCAACGCCCTCAACCTCCTGTCGGTGGCTGAGGGCGCTGGTTCGAATTCATTGCGATGGTGGAGGCGGCGGGAATCGACCGCTCCTGCACGGAGTCTCCGGAGTGCAGGAGCGGCGATGAGCGCCGCTTGGCTCGCGCGTCGCGCGAGCAAGGGTGGAGGCGGCGGGAATCGAACCCGCGTCCGCGAGGCTTCAAATGCACCTTCGTTCACGCGCGTAGTCGCTGTGTCCCCAGCGACTGGGCTCGCGGATTCGGCCGCGACCTATCTCTCGCTATTTCGGTCACGCTATCGAGAGCGTCCTCACGTGACCCAGCCCTAGTGATTGACGCCCGCCGGCTACCAGGACGATCTGGCCATTGGACGTTGCGTGCGGTTATTAGGCCGCGAGCGCAAGAGTGTCGTTGTCGTTCGCACTTATGGACGTCCCGCTTGATAAGGCGGAGCAGGAGCCGCCACGCGCAGATGCATTCTCCGTCCCCACGTCGAAGCCGGTCGCCCCCGTGGGTACTCTGTTTATCTCGCGTGCCAGCTGATGTCGGGGTGGGTCGCGCCTACGAGGCGCGACCAGAGACCCGACGCTGGCACCAGGAACTAGGAACCGATGCCAAGGTAAGGACGTGCGAGGGGAGGGTCAACCGCGAGGCGGTCAGCCCTCTTTCTTGGGCTCGTCGTCTTCGCCGACGGGCTTGAATTGATCGGGGACCTTGGAGCCTTCGCCCCAGAAGTATTTCTCCATCTCGGTGAACCAGATCTTCTGGCCGGCGTCCGAGACGAGGTCGAGGCGGTACTCGTTGATGAGCATCTTGGAGTGCTCGAGCCACTGCCGCCAGGCTTCGGCCGAGACGTTCTCGAAGATCTTCTGGCCGACGGGGCCCTTGAGCGGGGGCTTCTCGAGCCCCGGAGCCTCACGGCCGAGCTTGATGCAATGGACCATTCGCGACATTTCGCGAGCATCCCTACCCCATGCTCGACGCGAGCGCCACCGCTGGGAGCGTGGCATCTCGCGACGCGCCCGACCGGCTCAGGCGGCGGACTGGGAGATGTCCATGAGGAGCCGGACGCTGTCGGCGTAGGTCGTCCCGCGGACGCAGCGGCCGGCGCGGAGCTCGAGGACCTCGCAGAAGGTCGGGGGCTGGATGGGGGCGGGGCGGGTGGAGGGCGTCTTGGAGAGCGGGGGGAGGCTCTTTCGGGCGGCGGTTCGGATACCGCACTCGGCGACGACGACGAGGCCGGCGTCGTGGATGGCGCGGGGCTCGATGATGGCGCCGGTGACGCCGTCGAGCATCGAGCGGAAGCTCGCCACGACGGCGCTGATGCCTTTGACGCGCTCGTCGCGGGCGGCGTGGAACCACTCGACCTCCGGCGCCATCATGGCCGCGATCCACTCCCAATCACGGCGGTTGAAGGCGTCGTAGTAGCAGCGAACCCATTCCACGTTGCTCTGCTTCGGGGCGTTCACGCTGGTCCTCCAAGCACGGGGTAGGCCACGGCTGGTCACGAAAAATCCAGCTGAAGTCTCGCTAGGTGTGATGGTCGCATGGATCATCGACGTATCGGGAGCGGATCGTCGACCCCCCAGGAGCCCCCCCACACGACCCCGGCCGTAGATGGATCAGAGCTGCGCCAGGCGTCCCTCGAGCTGGGCCTCGAGCTCGACGAGCGACTTGGTGAAGCCGTCGATGCCCTCCTGGAGCTTGAAGGTCGCCATCTCGTCGGCGGCGTGCATCTTGCGGAAGGCCGCCTCGTCGACGGTGATCCGCTCGACCTTGGCCGTCTTGGCCTTCTCGGGGTCGAGCTTGCGGGGGACCTCCCCCTCCTTGGCGGCGAGCTCCTGGAGGAGCTTCGGCGAGATGGTGAGGAGGTCGCAGCCGGCGAGCTCGGTGATCTCGCCGAGGTTGCGGAAGCTCGCCCCCATGACCTCGGTGCGGTAGCCGAAGTGCTTGAAGTACTCGTAGATGCTGGTGACGCTCACGACGCCCGGGTCTTCGGTGGGGGCGTAGTCGCGGTTGTTCTTCTTCACGTAGAAGTCGTAGATGCGGCCGACGAACGGGGAGATGAGGGTGACGCCCGCCTCCGCGCACGCGACGGCCTGGTGCATCCCGAAGAGCAGCGTGAGGTTGCAGTGGATGCCCTCCTTCTCGAGCTTCTCGGCGGCGCGGATCCCCTCCCAGGTCGAGGCGATCTTGATGAGGATGCGCTCCTTGCCGATGCCGGCCTTCGCGTACATCGAGATGAGCTTGCGGGCCTTCTCGATGGTGCCCGCCTCGTCGAAGGAGAGGCGCGCGTCGACCTCGGTGGAGACGCGCCCCGGAATGATGGCGAGGATGCGCGTCCCGAACGCGACCGCGAGCTCATCGATGGCGGCGTTGACGATGTCCTTCGGTGACGCGTCCGCCGGCGCCGCCTTCTTCGCGACCGCGAGCGCCCCGTCCACCAGCTCCGCATAGACGGGCATCTTCGCCGCCGCCGCGATGAGCGATGGATTGGTCGTCGCGTCGGTCGGCCGGACCTTCTCGATCGATTGAATGTCGCCCGTGTCGGCGACGATCTTGGTGTAGCGCTTCAGCTCGTCCAAAAGGCTCATGGCGGTCTTTCTCGGTGCTCTCGTAGTCGGTCCGGTAGTTTCGCTCGGAGGCGTGGTCTCGCAAACCTCTCAATCCATGGATCGTGCCCACCCCCCTCGTCGCTTCGCGACTCGGCCCCTCCCAAGCTCCGCGCTGCGCGCGTCGCGGGAGGGGTCCGCGGTCGTTCGGCTACTTCAACGCTTTGGGCGTGGGCACTTCACCGCCTTCACGAATGAAGACGATAATGGCGTCGCTGAGTTTCTCGACGGCGGTCTGGCAGGGTTTGCTGACGTCGCCCATCGTGACGCCTTTGCACTCGTCGCGGCGGGTCTTGTTGATCTTGGCGATGGTGGCGTCTTTGAGCAGGGCGTTTTGGGCGTCGTCGCTGTAGGCCTTCCACTCGAGCTTGGCCGCCTTGGCTTTGGGCGGGGTCTTGAAGGTGAGCTCGCCGCCGGATAGTGAGGCGCACGAGCCGTCCCAGCGCAGGACGTCGTAGCCGGTGCCGGCGCCGCTGACCTGGATGCCGCCGCTCGCGGAGCTGTCGCGGACGGTGAGGACGATGACCTCTTCGTCGAAGACGAGCTTGTCCTGGGAGGAGGCGCCGCCGGAGGCGTTCCAGGCGTCGGTGTTGCCGGTGAGGTAGGCGCGCGAGAAGGGCGAGCCCTTCTTGAAGTAGACGAGGGCGAGGTCGGGGTTGACGTTGCCGCACATCTTCTTGACGAAGCGCGGGGGCGGAAGGCAGAGGTCGCCCTTCTTGTCGCAGGTGGTGACGACGTCGGGGCCGGCCGCCTCGGCGGCGGCGGTGGCGCTCGCGGCGGGGGCGGAGGTGCCGGCGCCCTCGGCGGGGGCGGCGCTGCTGTCGCCAGCGGGGGTGTTGGGGTTTGCCTCGCTCCCTCCGCAGGCGGCGAGGGATACGACAGCGGCGAGCGCGAGGGTGAGGAGGGGCGGCGACGGCGGCGGCATGGCGCCGCAAAGTACCAAAGTTGGACCTCGCGCGGCGCGGCTTGACGAGGGCGCGCGGCGGGGGTCCATTAGCGAGCCGATGCGCGGCTTGTTCTTGGGCTTGGCCTTGGCGGGGCTCGTCGCCGCGTGCTCGGGAGACGAGTCGCCGGCGGACGACGGGGACATCTTCGTGACGACGGGGGTGGGCGGCGGCGCGACCGGCGGCAGCGGCGGCGCGGGCGGCTCTCCCTCGACAGGGACGTGGGGCCACCACGACGGAGGCTCCGGGCAAGGCGGCTCGGCCGGCCACCCGGCGCCCTACCCGATCGTCCTCGCCCATGGATTCTTCGGGTTCGAGGATTTCGCGGGGCTGGATTTCGCGACGTACTTCTACGAGGTGAAGGACGACCTGGCGCTGACGCTCGGCGAGACGGAGGTCTTCACCCCCGCCGTCGATCCGTTCAACGACTCGACGACGCGCGGGGCCCAGCTCGCCGCCTATGTGGACGAGGTGCTCGCCGAGACGGGCGCGGCCAAGGTCATCCTCATCGGTCATTCGCAGGGCGGGCTCGACGCGCGCGTGGTCGCCCACGACCACCCGGACAAGGTCGCGGCGGTGGTGACGGTGGCGACCCCGCACAACGGATCGCCCGTCTCCGACATCGCCCTCGGCATCACCGACAGCGGCATCGCCTCGGATCTGATCGACGCGCTCGTGAACCTCATTGGCGCCCCGCTCTATGACCAGATCGGCAACGAGACGAGCGTGACCGACGCGCTCTATCAATTCTCCACCCCCGGGATTGCCCAGTTCAACGCGGACTATCCAGATGCCCCCGGCGTCTTCTACGCGAGCATCACCGGCCGCACCGACGGCCACCTCGGCGGAGAGGCGTGCCTGGCCGACGTCGACCTGCCCTATGTGCAGACCCTCCGCACCGAGGGCGACCCGACCGAGGCCTTCCTGTTGGTGAGCGAGGCCATCTGCGACGACGGCGACCAACCCAATGACGGCCTCGTCCGCGTGATCGACGCCAAGCACGGCGAGTTCTGGGGCTGCGTCCCCGCCGACCACCTCGACGAGATCGGCCAGCTCTTCGGCGACAACCCCGGCCTCGGCAACCCGTTCAACCATAAGAAGCTCTTCGAAGCGCTCGTCACCGAGATCCGGCACCGCGGGTTCTGAGCGCCGCGCCCGAGTGAGACAACCCAGGGTGGTTGGCGACGAACCACCCCCGCGGTTGTCTCATCCTCACTTGTGATCGCCAACCGGTCAGCTGCACTCGATGACGGCGATGTCGAGGACGCACTTGACGACGAGGTTTGTGTCCCCCGTCGTCCAGGTCAGATGGACCTCCGTATCGCCCACGTTCTCGACGCTCAGCTCGAGATCGCGATCGCTCCAAGTGTAGACGTCCTGTGTATTGTCGTACACGGTCGCGTCGTCGTCGAGGACCGTCGCGAAGTCGAGGGCGAGCTCGAAGTGACCATCGACGAAGCGCATCAGATACCGATCGTGGGTCGCCTCCGAGCAGGAGTGGGCGGGAAAGTAATGGAGCTCGACCGCGGGGAGGCCGTCACCATCGACACCCGGGCGAATGCGTCGATTTCGTCCGCCTCGATGAAGCGCGACATCTCGCAGCCGTTGCCGACGTCGCTGTAGCAACCGTGGAGCCCGACCGCGAGGGTTCAAACCGCTGACATGATCCATGGATAAGAAGAGAAGCTCATGGCGATGAGGGTACCGGCGGCGGTTCTGATGTCACAGCACTCTCGCCGGAGTGCCACATTGGCTCCACCGCCAGTCCTGCGCCCAGTCGATCCGCGCTGCCTGTTCGCGCGTAACCTCGCGCTATGGTGAAGCGATTCGGGGTGGTGTGGGTCGCGCTCTTGTGGGGTTGTGGTCCGGGGGCGAAGGAGCCGGTCGCGCCGAGCGCTTCGGCGGATACGGCGGCGGCGGGGGAGGACGACACAGAGGAGTGTCCGATCGCGGCGCGCAAGGCGGCCGAGGAGGCGAAGAAGGCTTCCGAGACGCCGATCCTGATGGCGAAGGGGGAGGGGGTGCAGGATCTCGCGGGGCTCTTCGCGAAGGGGGCGAGCGGGTTTCCGGAGACGAAGGCCGCCGACGACGCCGGCTGCTTCACGACGGTGGGGCTCTCCGGCAAAGGCTTGGACGATTACGACTCGCTCTCGAAGGCGTGCGGCTCCGGCACCGGGATGAAGGCGTTCACGGCGAAGGTGACGGGCAAGCTCGACGCCGCCTCACACCCTCGCGACACGTACTCGTTCACGATGCTGGGCGGGTTCTGCTATCGCATGTTCGCGGTGGGAGACGCCTCGCTCGAGAACCTGAGCCTGCGCATCCACCGACCCAATGGCGCGCTCTTGTCGCTCGTGAGCACGAAGCACAATGTCGTGATCCTCGACCCCAAGGAGCCTTGGTGCAAGAAGACGGACCGGCCCTTCCATATCGTGGTGGAGACGAAGGACAAGAGCGCTGGCTCCTATGCATTCGGCATATGGGCGCGCCCGAGCGGATCCTGAGTCCGCGGCGCGGGCACGCCGCCGTCACTTCGTGGGCGTGACGGGGGCCTTGTCCTCGAGGCGCAGGCGCTTCTCCGCGTCGAAGACCCGCGAGTCGAGGATGGGCTTGCAGATGGTGGCCGCGACTGAGGCCTCTGCGAGGCACAGCACCTCGATGACGGTGCCGCGGCCGTCGGGGGTGATGAACATCACGCCGCAGGCGCGGTTCTCGAGGGTGCCGCCTTCCTCCTTCTTCCTCGAGACGTCGCAGAACTCGACGGCGTCGTCCTTGGGGGTGGCGTCGAAGCTGACGAGCTCGATCCCGGGGGATGCGAGGCCTCGCCTTCGTCCTTCGATCTCGGCTTCGAGGACCTGTCGAACGGTGGCAGAGGATGCGCCAGGAGGCGCGGCGGCGGAGGTTCTGCGCACGGTGACGATCGCGCCCGGCTGGCCCGGGGGCGTGTGGGCCTCCGCCACCTCCGCGCTCATGCGCGGGTTTGCGGTGACGATCGCTTCGGTGCGCCGCTTGGTCTGCTCGTCGGTGGCGGCTTGCCAATCGGAGGGGACCTTCACGTGCGCGCTGCCGAGATCGAGCGCCTTCGTGGACTTGGGGGCGGCGCCCGGGAGGGCGGCGTCGAACGGCAGATGCTCTCCGGGATCGAACGCGAGAGAGCCGAGCACGGCGTCGCACTCGGCTTCGCTCTCGAGGATGCAGACGCCGGCGAGCGCCACGAGCTCGTAGCTCGCCGTCACGAACGAGAGCGTGCAGTTGCGGAAGGGGGACGCCGACCCATCTCCCGCCTTTCGCGCGACGGCGCAGACCTTGAGCGCGCCGCTCTCCTCCGTGACCTCGAAGCGCTCGAGCTTCGCGGGCGGCTCCGAGAACATCTTCTTCATGACGGTCGCTTGGGCGTCCAGCGCCTCGCGGACGGTGTGAAGACCATCGATGGGGTTGAGCGCGAATTGGTGCCGCTGGACCTGCATCCCTCCGAAGGCGAGGCCCCGCGGCGACCGCACCGCCACCACGCCGGGCTCCCCTGGGCTCTTCGAAGGCGACTGCCCGTCCGGATCGAACTTCACGAACTCGGCGGGGACCTGCATCTTCACGCCGGGGAGCTCGATCGTCTGCGTCTTGGGCTTCGAGGACGGCGCGGCGGAAGCTCGCGGCGAGTCGCGACGAGGATCGTCGCAGCCCCCGACGGCCACGACGGCGAGGAGAGCGACCCGGGACCAGGCGGCGCCGATGCCGCGACGAGAGCGCATGGCGCATCCAAGCACGTTCCAAGGCGCCCGTGGGGATGGGGCCGGGGAAAGGCGCTCGCTGCTCGTCGCGCCGCGCCTCGGGGTCACGCGCAGCGGCGGCGCCTCCTCCTCGCGGCTTCGAATCGCCCACGCGGCGCGCGCTGCCTCGAAGGCACGCAAGTTGATTCGAGCGGCGCGGAGGCAAGGGATGCGAGCGATTGGATGGTTTCTCTCGGCGATGACCATCGTCACGGGGGCGTGCTCCTCCTCGGAGGACGGGACGACGGGTGGCGCGCCGGCGACGGGTGGCTCTCCGTCCCAGGCAGGGAGCACTGGGGAAGGAGGGCAGGGGGGCGTCGCCGTCTCGACCGTCTGCAACAGCGGCTTCGAGTACCACGGTGACGACCTCTCGTGTCTGAGCGATGCGTGCTGTGACGCATTCAACGACTGCACGCTGGACGCGACGGACGTGGACGGCTGCATCGAGTGTCTCGTCGCGGGATCGGGCGAGCGCTGCCAAGCGGTCATCGCCTGCAAGCAGACCCAGTGCACGCCAGTCGAGGGAGAACCCGTCTGCGACTCGGGGGTGCTCGTCGACGATCCGGAGCTGGCGGCGTGCCTCACGCGCAACTGCTGTGAAGAGTTCGTCGCTTGCAGCGGAAACGGGGAGATGGTCGGCGAATGCCAGGCCTGCCTCGCACGAGGAGGCGGGCCGCTGTGCGACGCCGTGATCGAGTGCCAGGGGGCGAACTGCGGTGGTCCGGTCGGATCCATCTGCGATAGCGGGCTCGCCGTGTCCACCGCGAGTCAGGGGGAGTGCCTGAGCGTGAATTGCTGCGCGGAGTTCGACGCGTGCTCGGACCAAGGCGCGAACGTGGATGCCTGTATCGATTGTTTCAACGACGGCGGTGGCCCGCTCTGCGACGATGCAATCGCCTGCAGCGCCGCGAATTGTCCAACCGGGGTCTGCGACAGCGGGCTCAGCTATGACGATCCTGCGCTCAACACTTGTATGAGCGCGAGCTGCTGTGAACAGGCCAACGTCTGCACGGACGGTGGCAATGACCCCGACGCGTGCATCACCTGCCTCGACGAAGGTGGTGGGCTGCTATGTGACGACTACATCGCGTGCTTTGCGGACTTCTGCGGCTGAGACCGGAGGCACGCTCCGTTGCCCCCTGCGCGGCGCTCGATATCGAGCGCCGCCCCCTCGGAGAAGGCGGGCCCCGAAAGGGCGCGGACCGTGATCCGCGTGTCGCGCTCGGTTCGTCGGTGAGAGCCGGTGTTCACAGCGATACCATCGAAAGCCCGCGATCGTTTCGTAGGTCCCGAATGGCAGGGCCCTTGCGAGGGGCCGGCGCAGGAGGTCGCGCATGACGAGGGTCTGCTTGGCGGCGATGTTCATGATGGTCTGTGCGTGCGGCGACAGCACCGGCTCGGGCGGCAGCGGCGCGGGCGGCAGCGGCAACGAGGGCGGCTCGGGCGGAGAGAGCTCGACGGGCGGCTCCGATCCGGTGGACACCGCGTGCGTCCAGGCGTGTGAGGCCAACGCCGCTTGCAATGGTGATCAGGGAGATTGCAATGCGGGCTGCGCGGGCATCGGGGACGTGACGGAGGCGGCGGGCGGGACGTGCACCGACGACGTCCTGACCGTGTTTCAATGCGCGATCGACGCGGCCGACTGCCCCGCCCTCGACGACTGCGGGCTCGCCCTCGGCTTCGGGTGCATCGATCAATACTGCAACGACCACCCGGAAGATCCGGCCTGCGGGAGCTGATGGCGCTGGCTCGTCACGCCTGCGGCTCGGCCGCGGGCGCTTCGGCGCGCGGCTTCTTGCGCTTCTTTCGGCGGCGCCGCGGGGGCGCTTCGTCCTCGGGCGGGGGCCGGTCGGCCTCGCGGTTGATCACCCATTGCAGGTAAAGCGCGCCGAAGAAGAATGTGGCCGCTCCCGAGAGGCGACGGCCGCGGTCGCGTGAGAGGAGGTCGGCCTCCAGGATGCTCTTGCCGCGGAACACGGCGAACAGCGCGAGCGCTCCCCCGGCATAGCCGACGAGCCGGACCGGGTTGTCGGGTCCGGCGAGCAAGCCGACGACCACCGCGAGCACCTGCACGACGCAAGCGCCCGCGGGCGCCCAGAGCGGCATGTCGTCTCGGCGGTGGAGGCGATTGAAGAAGGGGCGCCGCAGGAGCACCCAGATCATCGGGTAGAAGCCGCAGGAGACGACCGTGAGGAACACGCACAGGGCGAGTGACCGCCGCTCCTCGCGATAGTCTGGACGTTCTCTCGGCCGCCCAGAATGGGGCCGCGGCGGATCGACCGGCAGGGGCCCGTCGTCGCGCGGCGGCGCGTATGGATTCAGCTCTCGATTCATCCCCACCGAGCCTCAATGTCTCACGTCTCGAGGCGCGCGGGCTGACTTTGCGCGCGGCGGCGCGCGTGCGTCTCGGCACGTCGAGGCGGGCGGGGTCTGCCACGCAGATCGAGGCGATTGCAATGCGGGCCGCGCGGGCGTTGGCAAATGTCGGAGGCGCGCTCGGGACATGCACGGCCGACGAGATGACAGTGCTTCAAGCGTGATCGACTCGGCCCACTGTGCGGCGCTGGCCGACTGCCGTCTCGCCCTCGGCTTCGGGGGCATCGATCAGTATGGGAGGACCACCCCGAAGACCGGCGCGCGCGGGGCTGAGCAGACTCAGTCGCTCGTGTCCTTGATTCGGACAGGGAGCCCCAATGCGTGGGCGGCCGCCACGACGGGCGCGAGCGGCAGGGAATCCCAATCGCGCTCGAGGGTCGGCGTCTCGCCTCCGGTGAGGTGAGCGCCACGGGGCGTCATGACGACGAGCTCGCGGAGCTTCGGGTCGGCGCTGGCGAGCGCCGTCGCGATGGTCGCGCCGTAGGTCTCGTCGAAGAGGTGCGGGAAGGTGACGGTGAGCCTGCCCGCGTCGAGGTCGTAGGCGTAGTCGATGCGGCCGAGCGAGGTGACGACGGCCAGTCCGAGCTCGCGGCCCAGCCCCGCGAGCTCGGCGAGAGACGGCCGTGCGAGGCGCACCGAGAGCTCGCGGAGCCGGGGCAGTCGCCTCAAGGTGGGCGTCAGCGCGGAGAGCTCGCCCACAGCAGAGAGAGATAGGACGCGCAGCTCGGGCAGCTTGTCGGGGAGCTCGGCGATTCGCCGCTCGAGGGCCGGGAAGCTCTGGCGCGATCGGGGATTGAACATCTCCAGCCGCAAGAGGCGCCGCGGGGGGCCGTGCAATAGATCGTCGATGTCGTGGTCCGACACCTGGACGAGCTCGGTGAGGCCGCGGATGCGCGAGCCTCGCAACAAGCCAGCGGACCCTCGGGGATGGGTCGCCGAGAGATCGAGCCTGCGGACGGTCGACCACTCCCATTGCGTGCCGCCGCCCGAAGCCAAGATTGGATATTCGAGGCCGCTCCTCGTGTCGGCGCTGGAGAGAAAGCCACGCTCGAAGACGATATTCTCGCCGAGGATCGGGCCTATCTCTCCCAGCCATTCGCGACCATGGGCTTCGAGGAGCGCCGTCTCGCGGGCGGAGGGGGGGGCTCCCGTGGCGTGGCGCTCGAGCTGGAGGGTGATCAGCTCCCCGCGCGGGTCGCCCATTTCGACGAAGCGGGCCGCGAGCTCCCGGCGTGGCGCGTCGTCTTCGGGGTGCTCATACACGGCCACGAGCAGCTCGCGCGGCGGGGAGTGAAGCAGAGACTGCTCCATTCGGCCTACGCGCCCCGTGTCGATCGCGCTCAACGGACCCGGGGCGAAGCGCTGCATCGCGTCGAGCGCGTCGATCAGACTGACGTGGGTCGGGCTGTTCGAGCCGGGCCTCCCGAGCTCGGTGTGCTGCTCGAGGCTCTCGATGAAACGAATGTCGCGCGCGTGGACGAGGAGCTCCGCGACGGCCCGGTCGACGCCAGGGGTCGACCGCGCGTTCGGCTTCCGGAGCCACGCGAGGAGCAGCCGCGCCGTGGTCGGGTCGGGCGGCGCTTCGAGCTCCGCACGCAGCGCCCGCTCGACGGCGGAGAAATCCAGGCGCTGGAAGGGCGCAGGGGTGAAGTAGTCCGCCTGGCGGGCGCGCATCCGCAAGGCGAGCGCCTCCGCGAGCTCCGCGAGGCGAGGATTTCGATTGAGGCGCCACGCCGCGAGCAGCGCGCGCAGCGCGGCGATGGTGTCGGTCGAGAGGTGCTGCTCGGCTCGCTCGAGCAGCGCGCTGGTCTCGGCCGCGGAGCTCGTCGTGTCGAGGTCGGGAATGTCCAGCAGGGGTTCTCCCGTAGGGGGCGGGCGGGGCGCTTCAGGGACCGGACGCGGCCAAGGCTCCTCGCCACGGCCGCGCTCCGACTCCGGCGCGGGCTCCGGTTCCGGCTCGCGGATGGCCCCGCGCTCTCTGGCGTGCTCGAGGGCGCTCGGCCATTCGACGCCCCATTGGGAGAGCGTCGCCGCCGCCGCCTCGACGCGTCCGAGCTCCAGACTCCCGTCCGCGTCCGCGACGCTTTGGAAGAGCAGCCTCTCTTCTTCTTTCGTGATGCGGTGGTGCTCAACGCCAGCGATGCGCCCCGCGAGCGCGGAGAGCTCGGCCCCGCCTCCCAACCATACGTCGCCGGGGTCGAAGTGACCGAGCTGTGCGAGCACCTCCATCGTGCCTGCGCGGCCGCGCGCGTCAGTGGCGGCGGCGATCCACAAGCCCTCCGTCGCGAGTCGGTTGCCACATGCAATGGCGCGCAGAGCGAGCGGGCGCATCTCGGCCGGGAGCCCCACCAAATACTGTCCAGGTCGGCGCTCCTCCACCTCCAGGCGGGCTTCGCTCTTTGGATCGGTGTGCGAGAACCCCAGCGCGACGAGCCCCGTCTCATCCCAGTGCACCATGAAGTGCGCGCCTTGCTCGTTGCTGCCGTAGTAAGCGCCCGTGCGCGCGTCCCCCTCCACCGCGCAGGGCTGCGGTCGAGATAGCGAGGCGAATGCTGCGAGGACGACGCGCTGTCGGACATTGAGCATCACCTTCTCGAGCGACTCGAGCGGAGCGCGCGCCGGGGGCCTCGGCGGAGGCGGGGGGACAGGAGCTGGAATGAATGGAGAGCGAGGATCTCCGGGACCGCAAATGACTCGGAACAGCAGCGGGCCCGAAATCCCGGCGCCCGCAAACAAGAGGCGGCGGCCGTCCGGGCCGGACACGAGGCCCATCTGGTCGCCGAGCGGGAGGTCCTCTTTGACCTCACCGCGCCCGAAGGTGGTATGAGCTCCGTCGGAGACGCTCACGGCAAAGCCGGCCTTCTCGCGGGTCGTGCAGACGGCGAAGCCGTCTCGAAAGGCGGTGAGCGCGGCGAGGTGATCGCTCGAGCTGACATTGCGCTGGATCCAAGGCGGCGCGGCCAGTCGACCGTCCTCATCGACCGCGAGCACCTCGACGGTCTCTCGGCGGTCGATGGCGAGATGGACACCTCCGCGCGATCGCGGAATGGCCCACAGGGTTGACGCCGGGCCAGCGACGAGCCTCTGTCCGACTTCCACTTGGCCGTCCTTGGCGATCAGCATTCTAAGGACCCCCTCCTCGATCCAGAACGGCAACATCAAGCGATCTTCGCCCGTGACGCAGCCGGCTCGCGGCTCGATTCGAGCCGGGAGCGGGCCGAGGTCGCGCACGTGCGCCGCCTCTGTCCGCGTCGCGCGATAGAGGAGCCTCCGCGCCGAGCCCTCGCCGAAGAAGGTGTAGACCCCGCCCGCGGAGTCGCCGAACGCCGGTTGAGGAAGAGCGCATCGTGTGCCCGGCTCCCCGGCGTGGGCGTAGATCCACCCCGCGCTCGTGTTGACCGAGAACGTCCCGTCCGGGGAGCCGGTGAGGCTCGTCGGCTGCGTGGGCATGCCAAGGGCCGGATGCACGACCGCTTCGCCGATCGCGGGCGGCCACGTGGAGAACGCGTTGTCGATCCGCCGCGACCAGACTTGCCTGTCCGAGCCGACGAATACGAGGACGGCGCTGTCCTCTCCGAGCCGCGCCAGGCGCATCGAGTGAACGTGCCCGGATCGAGGAAGGGCGACGCGCTCGCCGGAGAAGCTCAGCGACTCGTGGCCTGGGACGGGGAGCGGATCGCTTTCGTGCATATGGAACCTCCCTGTTAAGCCCGCTCCGAAGGGCTCATCTTGCTCACCGCGAGCCGGACCGGCAGACCCATGGACCTCGTCTTGGGAGCGAGCTGAACGACGCCGTTCACGAGCTTCAGCTCACCGGCCCAGAGCGGATGCGCTCCCTTGCCGGGGACCACGCCGCGAAGGACGCCTTCTTTCGTGCGGTGCTCGAGGACGAGCTCGGGGGCAGCCTTCGGTCGGAGCGCGGCATAGGCGACGAGCTCCACGTCCCCGTCCTTCGCGCGCGAGAGCGGGACCTCGAAATAGACCCCGTGCTCGTGGAGCTGCTTCCGCGCGCGCTCGATGGGGGTGGGGTCGAGCTCGAATCGAGAGGCGATCGCGGTGAACGCGGCGCCGAGCCAGTCGATCCCCTCCACGGGATCGGTCCCTCGACAGATGGCCCGCATTCGGTCCGGGTCGATCCCGATGCGCACCGATAGGGAGCGGGGCGTCGATCCGATCTCGCAGGCGCCGAACGCGAGGTGGGTCGTCGTTGCGAGCTCGACGTGACCGCGCCCGGGGAGCTGGAAGCCTTCCTGCCATAGGCGAAAGACCCACGCCGCGCACGCGGCGTCTGCTCCGGGCCCCGCCTTGCTGACGAGGATCCCCCCTGCTCGTTCGCCGCCGATCAGCGTCTCTTTGAGCCTCCTCTCCGGGTCGGTCTCGGGGGCGTCGATCCTCGCGGTCGGGGGAATGATCTCGGCGCTCCCGATGGCTTGCAGCGGGCCGGCCGGCAAATCGCCGTTGGCGACGCGCTCCGTCGAGAGGGGGCGAGCGGGCGGCGGCGTCACGTCGGGCCATCGCCAGTGGCGCAGCAAGTGGCCATCGAGCTCGTCCCATGGGACGAAGGGCCCGTTGCCTTCCCGGTGGCTCGGCATCGAGCGGCCGGTGGGCGCCAATACGGAGGAGACCCGGTCGCGCCACGCGCGCTCGTCCTCCCCCGGCTGGAGCGGTGGGGGCGCGAGGGTGAACTTCCAGCTGGCGTCGCTCGGCTTCGCCTGAAGGGCCTCGAGCGCGTCCTGGTCGGCCGGGAGCTCTGCCTCGTCCCAATCCAGGACATAGAACCAAGGCACCGGATCGCCGTGTCCGAGAATGGAAAAGAGGTGGAGAAAGATCGTCCGACCCTGGGGCAAGCGATGACGAAGGATCGACCCGACCGGCCATGGGAAGCTCGGGCTCTTGGGCTGCTTGCGTCTGCTCGTCTTGGGGACGGAGGGGGGACCGGCGATCGAGAAGAGCCGCTCTGCTTCCTTCAAGGCCTGCAGGCGCGACGTTCCAATGGCCTCATCCTGGTAGAGGCGCGCGAGCACGAGCGGATGGGATTGGCGAGCCAGCGCGAACGCGAGGGTGGCGCGGCCCGAGTCGTCCAGCCCGCCTTCGACGAGGATTTGCGCCAAGCCCGAAGCGATGACGGTCTCGTCCACGCGGTAGATCGATTCGTAGAAGTCGAAGTCTTCGTCGGGATCGGTGGTTTGCTTTTCGAGCACCGCGTCGGTCAAAGCGGAGGGCCGGTACGTGACTTCGAAGTTCTCGAGGATCTCTCGGAAGAGGCGCGAGAGCTTCGCCCGGCGGTTCTCTTCTCGCCAATCGACATAAGCCGTGAGGGCGTCGCTCCCCGCGTCGCTGCCCAGAGGCCCGAGCTCGTCCTCGAACAGGCGCTCGGTGGCGTCCGTAAGGAGCGGCCGCGCCCGCTCGTGGACCACGACGGAGGCCGGCACGTATTCGTCGATGTCGAATGTCATGTTCCTTGGGTGCCGATCAGTCTCTCACGCTTGCCGCGTCGCGCCGGGCTCGAAGTCCGAGCTCGGGATAGGCATCGACGACGAAATCCACGAACGCTCTCACCCGGCTCGTCACCAGCCTGCTCGAGGCGTGGACGATGCACATCGTATGCCGCTCCTCGGAGACGCCGATTCGGGTGAGGGCGCCGGTGGAGATGGGGCCGTCGACGAGGGCGCTGCCGAGGAGGGCGACGCCAGCGCCGGCCAGCACGGCGTCGCGAATGGCGAGCTTGGACGGGAGGCGGATGACGGGGCGCGCGATGATCTGGAGCTTTCGAGGGCCGTCGACGAGGGTCCAGGTTCGGCTCGCGGTGGCGGCGGCGAAGCGCTCGCCCTGGGCTTGGGGGCGCCCCGGGACGACGGCGGGCCACGGGGCATCCAGGGGCGTGCGCGCCTTCTTGCGGGCCTTGAGCAGCGCGGGGGGCGCGACCATCACGAGCGGCTCCGTCGCGAGCCGGCGGACGACGAGCTCGGCGCGGGTGGGGACATCCAATGCAATGGCGACGTCGATCCCTTCGGCCACGATGTCGCCAATCGTGTCGGAGACGATCGCCTCGAGCAGGACCTCCGGGTATTTCGCGTGGAACGCGGCCGCGAGCTGGCCGAGGTAGAGATGGGCGAAGACGTTCGGCACCGCGACGCGCAGCGGGCCGCGCGGCGGGGCATCGATGGCGCGCAGCCCGCGCTCGGCCTCGTCGATCTCGGCGAGGGCGCGGCTGCCGCGCTCGGCGAGGGACTCGCCCTCGGCGGTGACTCGAAAGCCGCGCGCGCCGCGCTCGAGGAGCCGGACCCCGAGCTCGTCCTCGAGCAGGATGACGTGGCGCGAGAGGGTGGACTTGGGGATGCGGAGCTTTCGGCTCGCGGGGGCGAGCCCGCCGTGGGCCACCACGGCGAGGAAGCTCCGAAGCGCGTTGAGATCCATGGGAAGAGGAGCGTCCCGTATTCGGGACGGGCCGTCCAGCATGGGCACCCTCTCCAATAAAAATGGGACACCCTAGATTGGCGGCATGCAAAGCCGAGACACGCGCTTCGAGACCCTGTCGTATTTCTATCGGTGCTTCTACAACGAGCGCCGCTTCGAGGAGGGCGCGACCAAGCTCGCGGCCGATTTCGTCAATCACCACCCCGGCGCGAGCCGGAGGGGGCCGCGCGGGATGATCGAGGACTTTGCGGAGCTGGGCCCGCCGCCCGGGTTCCGCATCGAGCCGGTGCGCATGGTCGCGGATGGTGACTTCGTGTGGGTGCTCGCGAGGAGCGCGGCGGGGGTCGCGGTGGACATCTGGCGCTTCGACGCGAGCGGCGCGATCGCGGAGCACTGGGACGTGTTCCGCCGGCTCGACGCGAGCGAAGACCCCATTGCGCTGACGGCGGGGCTCGCCTGAACGGGTGCTACGAAGAACGTAGCGCACCCCTCCCGCGGGGGCGGAGCCCACGCAAGGGAGGGGTCGGCGAGCGGAGCTCGCCGGGGGTGGGCATCAGATCGCTTCGCAGGTGATGGTGTCGCCGACGAGCTCGCATTGGTAAGTCGTGGTGGCGTCGGGTGTCTGCCAATCGATCTGGAGGACGGCGTCGGAGATGCGGTGAACGAACGTGTCGAGCTCGCCGCTCTTCCAATGGAAGATGGCGTCTTCGAGGAGGTCGTTGTTGTCGGCGACGTCGACGCGGGTGGTGTCGAGCTGGGTGCCGAAGTCGAGGTCGAGCTCGGCGTGTCCGCCTATCCAGCGCATCAGATAGCGGTCGTGGGTCTCGTCGCCGCAGGTGCCGGCGGGGTAATAGTGCAGCTCGACGGTGGGGTTGCCTTGAGGATCGAGACCGGCCGCGCCGACCGCGACCGTGTCGAGGTCGTAGTAGGGGGCCCAGGCGCAGGGGCCACAGTCGTAGCACTCGCCACAACCTGTCATCGCGAAGCCGACCGCGAAAAGCGGGACGGCGGTCAGGTGCCATCGTGAAGTAAGAAAGGTCATGCGCGGGAGCTTAGCAGTGTGCTGAAAGCATTCGCGCCTTCGCGAGCTCGTTTCGGGCGGCGGCTCAGCGGGCGGCGCGAACGGCGCGCGTGATGCCGTTGATCTCGAGGGCGGCGTCGAGGGCGACGATGCGGTTCGACTGCTTCTTCACGAACATGACGCCGCCGGGGAGGTGGTCATAGGCGTAGAAGCGGCCCTCGACCTCGGCAGAGGTCCCGTCGTCGCGGGTGATGGAGACAGTGCGTGAGGCGCCGGTCGGGGGGCGCTTCATCTTGAGGGGAGAGAGGAAGCGGGCGCTCGAGGCTTCAGTGCCGCCGATGGCGATGCGCTCCCATTCCTGGTCGAGATCTTCTTCGGGGATGTGGAACGACTGGGCGCCGCCGGTCGCCTGCATGAAGTCGAGGATGTTCTCGTAGACGTAGTCGCTGATCCAGGTGGGCTCGCAGTAGCCCATGAAGTCTTTGTACGAAGGCTCGACCATCTGGTGGCCGAAGATGTCCATGCCCCAGACGCCGATGTCTCCGCCGCTGTGCGGGTATCCGGGATCGGGCCCGGCGACGCCGCCGCACGGCGAGTGGGGGCGGCCGTGGTTGTGGCCGACCTCGTGGACGGCGGTCCACGCTGCGATGTCGCCGCCGTAGCCGAGGCCGATGGCGCTGCGGGAGTACTCGCCGCCCGGGTCTCCGATGAAGCCGAGGCCGGCGACGCACCCTCCACCGCAGAACTGCTCGAACGAGCTCGAGGGCTCGAACACGCCATAGTAGTACTCGTCGAAGGCGGCGCCGCCGGAGGACGCGCGCATGTCGGAGAGCTCGTTCAAGAGGCTGTCCCATCCGTCGCCGCCGGCGCCGATCGGCTGGCCCCATTGCAGCGTGTTGCCGACGGAGACGGTGACGCTCGAGGCGGGGTAGAGCGTCATGAAGTAGGCCTGGTAGCGATCGAGCTGCGACTGCGAGGTGTCCGGCAGGCGGTTCGAGCCATCCGCTTGGTACATCACGGGGATGATCGTGACCTTGACGGCGTGGGTCGCCTCGACGGCGAGGGCCTTCTCCGGGGTGACGGCGGCGGGGTTGCCGGTGGCCGTCTCGGTGGACTCGAGGAGCTCGACCTTCCACGTCTGGCCCGCTTGCATGTAGTTGGCGGGCACATCGAAGTTGATGGTGCTCCCGTAGTCGGCGTCGTTGGAGGCGTAGCTGCCGGCGGCGGGGACATCGAGGGGAGGGTTGTTGCCGAGGGTGAGGCGCGCGGTGACGGGGGCGCCGGTGGTGCCGGCGGTGTCGACGAACACGCGCACGACGGCGGGGCGGTTCGCGACGAGGCGGACGCTCGGCGTCTGGCCGGTGCCGTTCGCGAAGACGGTGCTCTTCACTGCTTGATAGAAGGCGACCTCGCGGACGGTGTAGCCGGTCGCGCCCGTCGTCTCGCCGAGGGGATCGCCGGCGCCTTCGCCGGTGGAGCCGCCCTGGCTGCCGGCGCCGCTCGAGGTCGTGGCGCCGCTTCCGCCTTGGCCGTCGTCGGTCGATCCGCCCGAGCCGTCGGGGGAGCTCTCGTCGTCGATCACGAACTGGTCGGCGCCCGTGAGCATGTTGCACCCGGCGAGGGCGAGCACGGCGGAGAGGCCGATCGCGAGGCGCTTGACGGACATGGTGGACCCCCGACAGTTCACGCCTCGTGCCATAAGGCGGGGGCGACCGCGGAGCATGAATGTCAGCGTTTGCGAGCCTGAATTGAGGCCCGGAAGGAATCATTCACCGCTGCTGCAGCGGCGCTCCCCATGATGCGGATGGCGGGCGATCCAGCTGGATCATCCCTGACTCACGCTGCGGGGCGCGGTCACTCTCGAGACTTGAGCTCTTTGCTGGCGCGGGCGGCGCAGCCGTTGTCGCCCTCCGCTTGGCAGAGGCCGATGAGCTGGGTGAGCTCGCGCTTACTGAGATCGGAGAGGGGGCGCGCGCGGAGGTCGGTCGACTTCTTCTTCTGGTTGTCGAGGGCGGCGCGATCGACGACGCCGGACGGGACGGGGGCGGCGGAGGCGGTCGGAGGCGGGCGGGGGACGAAGGTGCCCGGGGTGCGGATCGTCGGGGCGGGCATGGGCTTCGGCTCTTCTTTGATGTCGAGATCGGGGACCTCGACGTCCATGCCCTTGAGGATCGCCTGGGCCTTCTTGCGGCGCTCTTCGTCGACGTACTTGTCGTTGCGGATCTTCCAGAGCAGGTCGACCTTCTTCTGCGGCTCCTGCTCGGCCTCGACGTCCTTGAAGACCTTGTCTGCCCAGTCGCCCTCGATCTTCTTCACCGCCGCATCTTTGAGGGAGGGGGACTCGCTCGGGATGGAGGCGATCTTGTCGTGGGCTTGGTCGAGCTTGCCCTCTTCGGCGAGCTTCTTGGCCTCTTCGAGGATCTTGGCGCCCTCGTCGGGGGCGGGCTCGGCGGTGGGAGCGGGCTTGGGGGTCGGCTTGGGGTGGGTGACGAGCCAGATCGCCGCCGCCCCGACGCCGAGGACGCCGAGGAGGGCGCCCACGCCGACCATCTTCAGGATGCTGCTCGAGCTCGTCTGCGCCGGGCTCGAAGACTTCATCGCCGTGTCGAAGCCGGTGATGGCGGGGAGGGCCTGGCTGCGATCGAAGCCGGCGCGGAAGATCTTCCCCGCGCCGACGAAGCGCAGGCGCACGTCGCCGAGCTCGAGGGCGTCGCCGGCCTCGATGAAGCCGCGGCGAACCTCTTGGCCGTTGATGCGGATGCCGTTGGCCGAGCCCTTGTCGATGATCTCGTAGCGGCCGTTGCCGACGGCGAAGAGCTCCGCGTGGAAGCGGCTCACGGAGCTGTGGTTGATGGAGATGTCCGCGTCCTCAGAGCGGCCCATCGAGAAGTGCTCGCGGTCGAGGAAGAACTCTTGCCCGGGCTGGGGCCCGACGACGACGACGAGGCGGTCGGGGCGATGGTGGGCGGGGAGAGGCTGGGGCCCGCCCGCGATGGGGAGGGTGGCGGAGGGGGAGGCGCCCTCGGGGGCGGAGACGGCGCCGGGGAGGCGGGCCTCGTCGATGAACTCGAGGCGGTAGTCGCCGAGCTGGACGATGTCGCCGTGGACGACGTGCTGCTCGCCGGCGACGCGCAGGCCGTTGATGTACGTGCCGTTGTAGCTCTCGAGGTCCCGGACGACCCAGCCCGCCGCGTTCTTGCGGAGGACGGCGTGGCGCCGGGAGATGTTGCGCTCCGTGAGCCGGATCTCGTTGGCCTCGTCGCGGCCTACGCCGTACTCGTTGTGGACGAGCGGAAGCGAGATTTGCTTCTGCTCATCGTCCTCGATCGTGAGCTTCCACATGCGGAGATCGCCCGGCCCGGAAACGGAGGATAACTTTAGCGACGATGCCGAACCATTGGCAACCACGGCACGTCCTGACGGGGCGTCGGGTTCGAAACGCGATCGAACCTCTTGCGCGCATCCGCTCGGTCGTGCTCGCGGGTGGGGCGGGCGCGGGGGGCGGCCGGGCCGGATGCTATGAATTTGATAGCGTTGCTTCGGCGGGGGGTGCCCACCCCCGGCTCGCTCCGCTCGCCGGCCCCTCCCCGGCGTGGCGCTGCGCGCCCCGCGGGAGGGGCTGCTACGTTTTCAGTAGCGGGGCGGCGCTCAGTGGCTGGAGCCGACGGACCGAAAGGGGTGGAGGAACGCGGCGAGGGAGGCGGGGTTGCGGGTCTGCAGCCAGATGCGGCCGCGGCCCTCGAACTCGCTGACGAGGCCCTCCCCGCTGAGGAAGAGGCTCTTGAGGCCGGCGAGCTTCTTCACCGTGTAGCTGAGGCCGTGGGTGAACGCGACGACGTGGGTGTTGTCGCAGAGATAGGCGTAGTGGGTCTGCCCGACGTCGACGGGGTGGAGCGCGCCGTAGGCGGAGAACCAGATGCGGCCTTCGCCGTAGGCGCGGAGGAGGAAGAGCTTGCCGGCGAAGAAGCCGCGGGAGCCTTGCCACTTGGTGTCGAGCATCACGCCCGGGGTGGACGCGAGGTAGGCGCCGGACTGGAGGAAGAGCTCCATGCCGGGGGTGAGGACGATCTCCTCGACGGAGCCCTCCGAAGGCGGGGCGAACCAGAGCGTTTGGCCGGGGGCGGTCGCGGTGAAGGTGTTCTGGAAGAAGCTCTCGCCGCCGACGAGGCCGCGCTTGATCGCCTCGCCGACCGTGCCCTGCATGTTCGTCTTCATCTGGATGGCGCTGTCGCGCGCGATCATCGCGCCCGCCTCCGTGACGACCTCTTCCCCGGGGCGCTCGAAGAGGATGCGAACGACGCCGAAGTCGGGGTTGTGTCGAAGCTCGCTCTGCATCTTGGCTCCGTGGAGATCAGCGCGCGGGCAGCATCGCGCCGATGGCGCGACCGTACTCGGAGGCGTTGCGGGACTGGACGTAGACGATGCCTTGGCCTCGGAACCGGCAGAGGAGGCCCTCTCCGGAGAGGAAGGAGGCGACGAGGCCGGAAGCGCTCCTCGTGATCTCGTACTGGAGGGTCGACTCCCAAGCGACGACGTGGCCGGTGTCGATGACCATCGAGTCCTCGACGTGGACCGGCTCGATGGCGCCGAACGAGCCGATGAGGAGCTGGCCGCGCCCCTTCGACTCGAGGATGAAGAAGCCGACCCCGGCGAAGAAGCTCTTCGCCCCGCTCTTGATCGAGAGGTCGACCGTCGGGCTGCACGCGACGTAGGCCCCGTTCTGCATGCACCACTGCCGCTCCCCGACCTCGAGCACGGCCATGTCGCCGCAGAGCGGCGTCGCGAACAGGACCTCCCCTTGGCCGTGCTGAGCGGTGAACGTGTTGCGGAAGAACGACTCGCCCCCGAAGAGCCGCTTGATGCCGCTCACGATGCCGCGCGCCTGCGTCTGGACGAGGACGTTCGGCGTCATCCCGACCATCGCGCCGCTCTCCGCGACGATCGACTCGTTCGCGGCGAGCCAGACCTGCGCGAGGGATTGAGACGGGCGGTAGAGGATCTTGATCTCCATCGGGTCGCTAGGGCAGCACGTTCCGCATCCACTGACGCCGCCGCCGGGGCCCTTGATTCGGTAGGTGAGGGAGCTGTCGAAGCCGAGGAGGTGGCCGGTGTCGACGATGTACTCGCCGTCGACCCAGATCTCGTCGACGGCGCCGTAGCTGGTGATCCAGAGATCGCCGTGGCCGCACGCCTCGATGAAGAAGGCACCCTCCTTGGCGAGGATGGAGCGGAGGCCGCCCCAGCGCAGGCCGAGATCGATCGACCCCGCGCAGGCGACGAAGGCGCCTCGGCTGAGGAGGAGCGTCTGGCCCTGCATCGCGATGTGGCGCATCGACCCGGAGAGGGAGGGCGCGAGCCAGACCCAGCCGCCCTGGGGGGCGGAGAAGTGGCTGACGAAGAGGGTCTCGCCCCCGACGAGCTTGCGCACGAGGGCGACCGCGATCGCCTTGAGCTTGGCGAAGAAGCCCGCTTGGAGGCCGGCGTTCAAGCGGACCTCCATCCCCATCGTGGTGGAGCGCGCGACCATCGCCCCCGCCTCGGCGACGAGCGTCTCGCCGGGCTCCAGCTTGACCTGGAGCATCGGGAACGAAGGCTCGTATTTGATGACGTGCTGCATCCGCGCGGCCCCGCGGACCTATAGCGAAGATGCGGGCTACGCGCGAGGCCTGGAGATGGCCATCTGGAGGAGGACGAGCGTCAGCACGACGCCGGCCCCGATCGCGAAGCCGCGCGCGAGCTCCACGCGCCCCGCGAGGTAGAGCTGGAGCGCGCCGTATCCGGCCGCGATCGAGACCGCGGCGAGCACGAGCTGGCGGACGCTGCGCGCGATCGTGTTGGCCGCCTTCGTGAGGTCACGCACGCGGACCTCGGCCTCGCCGCGGTTCGCGCGGAGGAGGTACTTGCGGATGTCGTCGGGGAGCGTGACCGCCTTGAGGGCCATGTCCTTCGCCGACTCGAGGGCGATCTGGGCCCAGTCGCGGTTGCCGAGGACAAAGTTCTCCGCGTACGGGCGGATGATCTCGACCGGGTTCATCTCTGGATCGAGCTCGGTGCAGACGCCGGTGAGGAGCAGGAGCGTGCGCTCGAGGTAGACCCAGTCGCGCGGGACGTGGAAGGCCTGGGAGAGCTCCTTCAGCCCGATGTTCATCTTGCGCAGGTCGATGAGGTTCTCGAGGCCGCGCTGAGGGTCGAGCTTGATGTCCTTGAGGTTGAAGCTCTCGAGCTTGATGTCCTCTTGGAAGCGCTGGTGGAAGAACTCGACGACGCGCTCGCTCACGTCCTCCGCGTCGTTGCGGGAGATGAAGCCCATCTTCTTGAGGGCGCGGATGAGGCGATCGGTGTCGCGCCGAATGACGCCCTCGAGGAACTCCGGGATGCCCTCGCGCATCGACGGGGAGAGCTCCGCCACGGCGCCGAAATCGAGGAGGACGAGCTCTCCGTGGGGGCCCACGAGGACGTTCCCGGGGTGCGGATCGGCGTGGTAGATGCCGTCCACGAAGATCATGTGACAGAAGACGTCCACGATCTTCCGGGCGAGGGCCTTCCGGTCGATGCCGAGCTCGTCCATGCGGCGCGTCTCGCCGACCTTGAGCCCGACGACGAACGTCGTGGTCATGACCGTCTTGGTGGAGAGCTCGGGCACCGGTTTCGGGAAGACCACCCCCGGGTCGTCCGCGAAGTTCTGCATGATGCGCTCGATGTTCTTCGCCTCGCGGGCGAAGTCGAGCTCCTCCTCGATCATCGCCTTGATCTGCCGGTAGTAGACGTCGATGTTCTTGGCCGGCAGAAAGTACGACGAGATGCTCATGATCCGGCGGATCGTGCGCAGGTCGAGGCGGACGATCTCGTCGATGTCGGAGTGCTGGACCTTCACCGCCACGCGCCGCCCGTCGAACAGCGTCGCCTCGTGGACCTGACCGAGGGAGGCGCTCGCGATGGGGCGCTCCTGGAAGGTCGCGAAGAGCTTGTTCACCGGCTTGCCGAGGTCGCGCTCGATGCGCTCGACGATCTCCTCCGTCGGGCGCGGAGGGACTTTGTCCTGGAGGGCGGCGAGGCCGTCTCGGAAAGGGGCGGGGAGGAAGTTCGCGAGGACGCTGAGGAGCTGCCCGACCTTGATGAAGAGGCCCTGCAGATCGACGATCGTGCTCTGGACTCGCTTCGCGTTTCGGGCGTGGACCGTCTCGAGCCGATCCTCGAGCCACTTCGGGCCGAGGAAGCGGCCGAGGGTGTAGGTCGTCACGTAGCTGGCGATGACGAGGAACGTCGTCGTGTACGCGCGGACGAACCGGTAGCTCTGCCGGGCGGGCTTGCGGGGCTCGAGGCGCGGGCCGGCGTCACCCATCGCGAGCGCGCGGGCGCTCGCGGAGGGGACATCGACCTCGGGCGTCCCGGCCGTCATCCGGGGAGCTTACCAGCTCGGTCGCCCCGGGAGGGGCTTACGACGCCGTGGGCTCGGCGAGCACGTCGACCATCATGTCGTAGGCGAGGGGCCGGGCCTTCCGGATCGCGATGTGATCTCGCGAGGGGTGCACGCGGTTCGAGAGCAGCGCGCCCGCGAAGCGCTGCTCGGGATCGATCCAGAGGCTCGTGCCGGTGAAGCCGAGGTGGCCGAAGCTGGCGGGGCCGAGCCGTGCGCCCGAGCTCGGAGCGTCGCCGCTCCGCGCGTCGAAGCCGGCGAGGAGGCTGCCTCCCGGGCGGCGGCGGAGCGCGGGCTCGAGGTCGGCGGCGGTGAGCCACGCCGTGTCTTCGCCGTGGATCGCGGCGAGGATCGCGCGTCCGAAATCGAGCACGGAGCGGGCGTCGCCGAAGAGACCGGCGTGCCCGAGCAGGGTGTCGCCTCCGATCGCGAAGGCGTTGTCGTCGTGGACGAGACCGCGGATGACGCCGCCTCGATACGGGGTGTCCTCGGTGGGAGCGACCCGCTCCGTGAAGGTTGGATCGAGGGCGGCGAGCTGCCGCGCCGATCCGACCCGATCGGCAATCCCGAGCGGCTCGGTGATCTCGCGCCGGACCACTTCGTCGAGGGGCGCCTGGGTGCGCGCTTCGATCGCGAGCCCGAGGAGGAGGTAGCCCATGTCGCTGTAGACGGGCGGAAACCCCTCCTCGGGGATGGGGTGGTCGAGGGGGATCTCGGGGCGGAGGCTCTCGGCCGCGGTCCGAATGGCGAGGTCTCGATCGAACGGCTCGCCTCGCTCGAGGGGGGCGTAGAGACGCAGGTGGGCCTGCACCCCGGCACGGTGGGCCGCGAGCAGATCCAGCGTCACGCGGCCGGCCGCCGTCCCCGCGAGGTGGGGCAACAAATCCGCCAGGATCTCGCGGCGTGAGAGGACGCCCGCTCGCTCCAGCCGGCACAGGGTGAGGGCCACGAAGGGCTTGGTGACGCTCGCGAGATCGAACGGAGTATCGATGGTGGCGCCGTCCGATCCCGCGCCGACGCGCTCCCCGAGGACGGCCGCGACGGTGGCGCTCGGGGCGGCCGCGAGGTCTCGGACGACGAGGCGGGCGACCGGAGAAAGATCGATGGAGGTGGGGAGCCGGTGCATCGGAGGGAGTTTTCTCGCGTCGACTTTGACCCTGCCGTGGACGCGCGCGTATCCTACCGAGGATGGCAGAGTTTGCTTGGGAAGCGCGCGGTCGCATGGGCGAGCTGCGCAAAGGCACGATGGAGGCGGACAACGAGGCCGCCGTCTTCGCCCGCCTGCGCGCGCAGCAGCTCAGCCCGACGAAGGTGAGCAAGAAGCTGTCGCTCAGTTTCTCGCTCGGCACCGGCGTCAGCCCCAAAGATCTCGTCAAGTTCATTCGCCAGTTCGCGACGATGATCGACGCCGGCCTGCCCCTCGTGCAGTGCCTCGACATCCTCGGCAACCAGGAGTCGAACAAGAACTTCCAGGTCGTCTTGCGCGACATCAAGGCGACCGTCGAGCAGGGCGCAACCTTCAGCGACGCGCTCAAGCGCCACCCGAAGATCTTCGACGACCTGTTCACGAACCTGGTCCACGCCGGCGAGATCGGCGGCATCCTCGACACCATCCTCAACCGCCTCGCGGTCTACATCGAGAAGCGGGTGAAGCTCGTGCGCCAGGTCCGCGGCGCCCTGACCTACCCCATCGCCGTCATCATCATCATGATCGTCGTGGTGACGGTCCTCTTGTGGTGGGTCATCCCCGCCTTCGAGAACATGTTCAAGGAGTTCGGGGCCAAGGACGGTCTGCCGTGGCTCACGAAGATGGTCATCGCGACCTCGCGCGCCTCCGTCCACGCTGCCCCCTTCATTCTGATCGCGCTCGTGGCGGCCGTCGTGGGCGGGATCACCTTCTACCGGCGCCGGGCGGGCCGCCGCGTCGTCCACCGCATGATGCTCTGGTTACCCATCTTGGGGCCGGTCATGCAGAAGATCGCGGTCGCGCGCTTCACGCGAACGCTCGGCACGCTCCTCTCCTCCGGCGTCCCCATCCTCGACGCCCTCGATATCGTCGCGAAGACAGCGGGCAACCTCGTCATCGAGGAGGGTTTGCTCTACGCGAAGAACAAGATCTCGGAAGGAAAGAATCTCGCCGATCCGCTCCGCGAGGCGAACGTCTTCCCAGGGATGGTCATCCAGATGGTCGCCGTCGGCGAGCAGACAGGTGCCCTCGACACCATGCTCAACAAGGTCGCGGACTTCTACGAAGACGAGGTCGACGTCGCGGTGGCCGCGTTGACCAGCCTCCTCGAGCCCATCCTCATGGTCGTCATCGGCGCCATCGTCGGCGTGGTGCTCGTCTCCATGTACCTGCCGATCTTCGATCTCGCAGGCAAGATCAAGGCGGAGTGAGCGCGCGGCGGTGCCGTCGGGGTAGGGTCGCGGCTTCGAGCCGCGACTCGAGTCTCGCCGCGTGAACGAGCCCGTCGCCGCCGAGCCCGACTCCGCGCCTCCGGTGAGCGCGGCCCGAAGGGATCCGCCCTTCGAGAGCCGGCTCGTCCGGCTCATGGCGCTGCGGCTCGCCGTCCTGACGCTGTTTCTCGCGTTCGTCACCATCGTGTACCTCCCGACCACGAGCGGGGGGTTCTCCTCGCTGGTGGCGTTCGCGACCGTCGCGGTCGCCTACGCGCTCGCCGCCGTGTACACGGGGCTCCTTCGGGCTCGGCGCTTCACCCACGCCGTCGCGTACACCCAGATCGTCACCGATCAGATCGGCTGGACCGCGATCGTCTACGTGACCGGCGGGGCTACGAGCGGAGCCGTCTCGCTCTACGGCCTCACCATCTTCGCGGGCGCGTTCGCCCTCGCGAGGCGAGGCGCGTTCGTGGCCCTCGCGTCCGCCCTCGCCGGCTACGTCGGCGTCGTCCTGATGCTGGCGCAAGAGGTCATCCCCGCGCCGGCCGATCAGGACCCGAGCCTTTACGCGCGACCGCTCTCGGGCGTGCTCTACCCGATGGTGGCGAACTCCGTCGGCCTGGTGCTGGTGGCCTCCATGTCCGGTTACTTGGCAGAGCGCCTCCGCACCGCCGGCGGCAACCTCGCCCTCGCGGAGGCGCGCGCCGAGCAAGCGGAGCGTCTCGCCGCGATCGGACGTCTCGCCACCGGTCTCGCCCACGAGATCCGCAACCCGCTCGGGGGGATCGCGGGATCGATCGAGCTGCTCAAGACGAGCCCGAGCCTCACCGAAGAAGATCGCAGGCTCTGTGAGATCGTGCAGCGGGAGGCGGATCGCCTGAACGACCTCGTGGGGGACATGCTCGATCTCGCGCGGCCGCGGACGCCTCAGCCCGAGCCGCTGGACGTGACGCAGCTCGCGCGGGACGTCGTCACCCTCGCCGGCACGTCGGGGCGGGGGAAGGACGTGCTCGTGCAGTTCGAGGGGCCCCCGAGCCTCGTCCTGCGGGCGGACGGGGCGCAGCTGCGGCAGGTGCTCTGGAACCTCGTGCGGAACGCGGTCCAGGCGAGCTCCGCCGGGGACGCGGTGCTCGTGCGGATCGAGCGTCGCGAGGGCGGAGACGTCTCGATCTCCGTCTCTGACCGCGGCCCGGGCATCCCGAAGGAGGCCCGCGACAGGATCTTCGACGCCTTCTTCACGACCCGGTCGCACGGGACGGGGGTGGGCCTCGCCGTGGTCAAACGCATCATCGACGCCCACGGGTGGACGGTCGAGGCCAGCGGCGAGCAGGGGGCGGTGTTCGAAGTCCTCGTCCCCGCCTCCGCGGTCGAGGGGCCCGGATCGCGAGCCTCGTGAAGAAGCTCGCTCAGTAACGACGAGATCGTGCGGCCGGCCCCGGGGGGCGTGCGGAGGCGCCCCACCGTGAATAGGTAGGCTTCGCGGTCCGTCCTTCGAGGGCCACGAGGCTCGCCTCGGCGTGCCTGCAATGGCTGGCATCCCGCGACGGTTGGACTAAAGACCCCGTCCCATCATGGAGCGACGACGCATGCGCCGATTGTTCATCTCGCTGATCTCCACGCTGGTCCTGACGTTCGCCCTCGCCGGGGCGGCGTGGGCGGGCCCCGCCACCGACGTGGTGAAGGCCAAGCAGACGGAGCTCTTCAAGCTCCTCGAGCAGGACAACAACGACGCGAACAAGAAGAAGATCGCCGCGATCTTCGACGAGATGCTCGATTATCCCGCCCTCGCGGAGGCCTCCCTCGGCTCGGAGTGGAAGAACCTGAAGGCCGAGGAGCAGAAGGAGTTCACGGACCTGCTCAAGCAGCTCGTGACCCGCGCCTACGAGAAGAACCTGCGCCGCGTCCTCCCCTTCAACATCTCGTACACGGCCGAGGAGAAATCGGGCGGCAACGTGCTCGTGAAGACGAAGGCGACCCACAAGACCGACACCCGCCAGGACCCGATCGAGGTCGACTTCAAGATGGCGGAGAAGGGCGGCAAGTACCGCATCGTCGACATCGTCACGGACGACATCAGCCTCGTGGAGAGCTACCGCGGCCAGTTCGTGAAGATCTTCAAGAAGGACGGCTACGCTGGCCTCTCCAAGAAGATGAAGGACAAGATCTCGAAGGGTGAGTGACGTCTCCGGGGCGCGCTCGGCCCCAGGATTTTCGCGCGAGCCCGCCCTCCTGATACGATCGACGGATGCTTGCGGGCGCGCGCCGGGCTCGGCGAAAGCCGACGGCGGATTTGCGGGACGCGTCCCCCGCGGATGGCGGACCGGGGGGAGGCGGTGAAGACGACGTCTTCCTGCGCCTCGCCCTCTCGTCGAGCGGGCTCGGGCTCGAGACGACGCGCGTGGTTCGAGCGGGGCCGGTCGAGCTCTCCGAGCTCGCCATCCGCTTCGACGGCGTGCGGTTCCCGATCGATCTCTCGGGAGGGGTTCGGCGGTTCCGGCACCTGAGGGGGGCGGTGCAGCGGGCTCGCATCGAGCTGCCGCTCCTCGATGCCGCCGCGTGGCTCACGAGCCGGGTGAAGAGCGCGGTCCCCGACGCGAGCCGCGTCGTGGCGGCGAGCGCTCCTCACGGCGTCACGATCGGCGTCGTCACGGCCGGCGGCGCGCTCGCCTTCGATCTCGTGCTTGCGCCGACGGGGCGCAGCATGCGGGTCATCGTGGAGTCGGCGCGCGCGGATGGTCTCGGTGGTCCGCCCCACGTGGCTGCGGTTCGGGCCGCGGCCGCGATCTTCTCCGACCACGCCGAGCGCCGCGCGAGCGCGTTCATCGTCTCCGATCCGATCCGGGACGTCGCCCGCCTCGTGCTCCCGAACGCGGGGGCGCGGGTGCCGTCGACCCATGACCTCTCGCTCGAGGTGCTCGCTTCCGAGGACCCTCGCGCTGGTCGCGTCGCCGTCGTGGCCGAGCGAGGGGCGAAGGCGGCGTCCCTGACCGTGCGCGCGGTGCGAGCCCTGGAGACGAGCGAGCTCCTGGCCGAGGCGGACGAGGCCGCGATCGAGGGCGACGCAGATCGGGCGCGGGCCGCGTATCTGCGCGTGCTCGAGATCGCGCCGCGTCACGAGGAGGCGTCGATGCGCCTGGCCGCGCTCGATCTCGCGCACGGCGGGCGCGCGGAGGCGGCCCTCGCGACGATGGTCGACCTCCGCGGGCTCGTGGACGGGGGGCTGCTCGGCGCCTCCATCTTGGAGGCGAACGGGGAGGTGGACGCGGCCTACGCGGCTTGTTGCACGGCCGCGGCGGCGGAGCCGTTCGGCTGGCTCGCGGCGCGGGCGTGGACGCGGGCCTCCCGGCTCGCCCCCACGTCGGACGCGGCGCGCGCGGCAGTGGACGAGGCGCTGACCCGAGCGCCCTCCTTCGAGGAGGCGCGGTGGGCGAGGATCGATGCGCGGCTCGGGGTGGGGGACGTCCGAGGCGCGATGGGAGACGTCGAGCATCTCGAGGCGAACGTGACCGGCCGTGCCGAGCGCCACGCCGTGCTCCAGCGCGCGGCCGATGCCTTCTTCGAGCGCGGTGAGCTCGAGGAGGCAGAGCGCCTCTTCGAGCGTTCTCTCCGCTATGAGCCGAAGAGCGCGACCGCCGTCGCCGGCCTCGCCAAGACGCTGCGGGATCGCGGGAGGACGACGCGCGCGCTGGACCTCTTCGCGCGCGCCTCTGCCCTCGCCAAGCACGAGCCGGAGGTCGCGTACGCGATCGACGTGGAGCTGGCGCGCGCCCTCGCCACGTACGCCCAAGACCGCCCGAACGCGATCGCCCGCATCGCTTCGATCCCCCAGGCGGCCGCGGTCGCGCCGGCTGCGCGTGTGCTGGAGGCCTCGCTTCGCGCCGAGCTGGGAGACGAAGCGGGGGCGGCGCGCGCGCTCGCGCGCCTCCGCTCGATCGCGGAGAGCGGCACCGCGCGCCGAGGGGAGGGTCGATCGAGCCTCGTCGCCGCGCTGCTCGACGCCGCTTCGCTCGACGAGCGCGCGGGAGACCTGCGCGCGGCGCGGCGCGACCTCGAGCTGTGCGTCGCCCTGGATCCTTCGAGCGCGGCGGCGCGGAAGCGCCTCGCGCAGCTCGCGCGCGACGCGGCGGTGGAGGTCCGGCCGGCCACGCGCGTCGCGGTCGCCGCGCCCGTTCGGGAGCCCGTGGCCCAGCCTGAGCCCGACGCTCCGGCCGAGGCCGAGCCCGAGCTCGAGGACCCCGGCGAGCTCGAGGCGCGCATCGAGACCCTCACCGCGAAGCTCCGCGCCGATCCTAGCGATGACGCGATCGCGCGCGCCCTCGCCGACCTGCTCGAGCGCCTCGGCCGTGACATGGAGCTGTTCGCGCTCCTCGCGGCGCGCATCGAGGAGCGGCCGGACGACCGCGATCTGCTCGATCGGAGGCGGCGCGTGCTCGCGCGGCTCGCCCAGACCGCGCGCGCAGAGGGGCGCGCCTCCGAGGCCGAGCTCTACGAGAGCATGGCCTCGTCCGAAGGCTGAGCCGGCCCGGCAAGTTGGCCGCGTTCTTCCGGTCCTGCTAAGGGCTGAGCGCGGCTACCCGTCAGGAAGGAGCAGCCTCGCGTGAGCGGAGAATCGAAGCGCCCGATCGTGGTCCAGAAGTACGGCGGCTCGAGCGTCGCCGACGTCGAGAAGATCGGCCGCGTCGCCGATCGCGTCGTCGCCACCCACCGCGCCGGCAACGACGTCGTCGTGGTCGTGAGCGCGATGGGCAAGACGACGGACCAGCTCATCTCCCTCGCTCACGCCGTCACCGACGTCGAGGGCAAGCGCTCGGAGCCGGCGCGGCGCGAGCTCGACATGCTCGTGTCCACCGGCGAGCGCGTATCGATGGCGCTGCTCTCGATCGCGATCCAGTCGCGCGGCTGCCGCGCGATCTCCTTCACCGGCTCGCAGTCCGGCATCCTCACCAACGATCGCCACTTCGACGCCCGCATCATCGAGGTCCGCCCTCACCGCATCGAGGACGAGCTCGTCCACGGCACGATCGTGATCGTCGCCGGGTACCAGGGCATGAGCTACAAGCGCGAGATCACGACGCTCGGCCGCGGCGGCTCCGACACCACCGCCGTCGCCCTCGCCGCCGCGCTCGAGGCGGAGCGGTGCGAGATCTACAGCGACGTCGACGGCGTCTACTCGGCGGATCCGCGCGCGGTGCCCGACGCGCGGCACCTCCCCGAGCTCGATCACGAGATGCTCCAGGAGATGGCGGAGTCGGGAGCGAAGGTCGTCTGCGCCCAGGCGGTGGAGTGGGCGCGCAAGAAGGGCATCACCATCCACGCTCGCTCCACGTTCGACGCGCGGCGCGAGACGGTGGTTCGACCCGTCGTGGGCGAGCGCGTGGGCGCGCGCGCCGTCACCACCGAGCCGAAGATCCTCTTCCTCTCTTTCCGAGACGTCTCCATCGGCAAGGCGGTGAGCGCGCTCCGGTCGAGCAAGCTCGCCTACAAGGATCTCGCCCTGACCGGCGATCGCGGCTCCGCGATCCTCCCCATGCTGAACGTGCCGTCCGTGGACGCGGCACGGCGCGCCCTCCGCGACGTGCTGCCGGAGGCGACCATCGAGGACGATCTCGCGAGCGTCAGCGTCGTCGGGGACGGCCTCGCGAACGACGGCGAGCCCGGCGCTCGCATGCTCGAGGCCCTCGAGCGCGCTGGCATCACTCCGCGCGGTTGGGTCGCGGGCCCGCTACGCCTCACCGCGATCATCGCCGCCGATCGGGTGGGCGACGCCCAGCGCGCCGTCCACGCCGAGCTCGTCGGGCCGGCCTGAGCGCGGCGCGCCCCGAGCTCAGTGCTCGAGGCGCGGGCGCATCGAGAGCAGGC
>JBGAID010000115.1:0-33237 GCA_044225865.1 Polyangiaceae bacterium
TCAAGACGACGTACGAGCCGATGAAGGACAAGGTCGAGGCCTTCCTCGCCTCTACGAGCGATCCGGGCGCGTACTACGACAAGCTCACGAAGAAGGAGTTCGAGACGGCCGACGCGGCGTCGCTGCCGCCGGTCGCGCTCGAGTGGGCTCGCGAGGCAGAGGACGGCGAGGCCGCGTTCGGGATCGTCGACGACATCACCGAGTGCCGCGATCTGCTCGCGCAGTCGAACGACATGGTCGATCGGCTCAACGCGATCCTGGGCTCGGGGGCGCGCGTTCGTGCCTTCCCGGAGCTGAAGGACGGCCTCGAGCGCGCCCTCGGCATGCTCAACCGGACGGCCCTCGCGCGCATGACGCTGGCGCAGGGCCTCGAGGACGTGGATGACGGCGCGCTCTCGGGAGAGATCGCCACCGTCCGGGCGGAGCGACGCTCCCTCGAAGCGCGGCTGAAGAAGCTCCCCACGACGGACTCCGATTTCGCGGCCCGCGAGGTCGAGGCGGAGCGGCAGTGGAACCGGGTGTCTCAAGGGGTCCAGCGCCTCGAGCTCCAGGTGAACCAGAACCAGGCCATCATCAACGGCTTGCACCGGGTGATCGAAGAGGGCGGCTCCCTCGGCGTCGTCCGAGATCCGACCGCCATCGCCGCATGGGAGGCGCAGATCAAAGACGAGGAGAGCAAGATCGCTCTTTATCGCCAGCAGATCGAAGAGCTCCGCAAGCAGATCCGATCCGGGCGCGTCACCGCCGGGTTCGGCGATCAGCGCTTCGTCGAGGACGAGCAGGTCCGCACCCGCTACGCAGCAGTTTTGCGACGCGAGCTGGAGCTCGGCGCCGGCGGGAGCGCCGGGAAAGACGTCGCCGCCTACGCGTCCCGCGCCATGCCGATCCTCAAGCAGGCCGACGACGCCGACGCCAGCGTCGGCTCCGTAAAGACGGAGCTCGAGGCCGAGGTCGAGCGCAAGACCCAAGGCGTGGTCGCGGAAGTGAATGCGGAGACGGAGCGGCTCGTCGGTTTCAAGTCGCGGCTCGAGGAGCTCGACGGCCAGGCGCGCATGCTCGTCGGAGAGGTCATGATGCGCAACTTCGGATTCGTGCGCGATCGGCTCAAGTCGATGATCCTCCGTGCCGACGTGGGGATCACGCAGCAAGCTTGGGAGGTGCGCGAGGACCAGATCACCCGCGTGAGGACGCTCTCTCGGGAGCGCGCCCAGCAGGAGCGCATCCTCCGCGAAGAGCTCAACGAGGTCCTCGACGACGCCGGCGAGGCTCCGGAAGGGGAAGAGAAGAAATGAGCAAGCGGTCCGGATTCACATCGCTGCTCGCGCTTTCGCTCGCGCTGTCGGTCCCGGGCATCCTCGCCCGACCGCTGTTCGCGCAGCCGAAGGGGGGCGCTCCCGCTCCTTCGGGTTCGGCCTCGGCATCCGCCTCCGCCTCTGCGCCCAAGGCGGGGGGGGCTCCCGCGCCTTCCGCGTCGGCTTCGGCCGCGCCTCCGAGCGGCTCGGCGTCTGCGAGCGCCCCCGCTTCGACGCCGTCCGCGAGCGCGAGCGCCTCCAGCGCGCCGTCCACTCCGTCCCTCGCTCCGGCGCCCCTCGCGCCGAAGGTCCCCGGCCCGCCCGATCCGACGCCGGATCAGATCGCCGCCCTCGCCGAGCTCCAAAAGGAAGCGGACACCTACGAGCAGCAGGCCAAGGACTATCGCGCGACGATCACCCGCATCGTCAAGCACCACTACGAGGAGCGGCGCCGCAAGATCCTCTCCGCCCTCGACCGCGAGCTCACGATCGAGAAGCGCGGCCTCGTCGACGCGCGCGACGAGGCGATCCGGAGGCTCGAGGCGTTCATCGCCAAATACAGCGGGCCCAACGCCCACCCCGAGGACACGCCCGACGCGATGTTCCGCCTCGCTGCGCTCTATGAAGAGCGCGCGCGCGCGGAAGAGACGGAGATCAGCGAAGAGGAGCTGGCGAAGCGGCTCCAGCAGGCGATCACCCTCTACAAGCGCATCATCGTCGAGTTCCCGAAGTACCGCGAGCTCGCCGGCGTCTACTACTACCTCGGCCACGCCCTCTCGGACTCGAACCGCAAGCCCGAGGCCCAGCAGGTGTGGCGCTCGCTCGTCTGCCACAACGAGTACCCGTACCCGGTCGAGACGGACCCGAGCGATCCCAACAAGGACGTCGTCCATCCGCTCGCCCAGGATCACGACGACAAGTACTGGCAGGCGTGGGAGGGCCGTCACCAGGAGCCCATCCGCGGTCGCACCGCGACGAAGCCGACGAAGCCGGGCAAGGGCGCCCCCAAGGCCGCTCCGCCGAAGAAGGACGCGCCGCCGCCGAAGCCGAGGCCGGGCAAGCGCCCGAACATCGCCGAGGATCTGACCGACGAGACGGTGTTCGAGAACCCGTTCCCCTCGACGTGCGTCCCCATCCCGCAGCGCACCCCCCTCGGGCAGGACCCGCGCTACGTCGCCGAGGTCTGGTGGCTCATCGGCGATTACCACTTCAACGAGATCGGGCGCGAGGGCGGCGCGTTCAACTTCAACCGCGCCCAGGCCGCGTACACGAACTCGATGCAGTACAAGAAGCCGCCGATCTACGGCGTCTCGATGTACAAGCTCGCTTGGACGTACTTCAAGCAGCAGCGCTACCGGGCCAGCGTGCAGCAGTTCGTCGAGCTCCTCCGATATGCGGACGAGCAGGAGAAGCTGACGGGCGATCCGGGCTCCGACTTCCGGAGCGAGGCGTTCACGTACATCGCCGGCTCGCTGACCTACGGCGACTTCGACGGCCCTGCCCCCGACGAGCCCTTCATCCCGCGCAACGACATCCTCGATCTCGAGAAGGATCCGAAGAAGCAGGAAGAGAAGATGCACGTGGCGATCGACCGCGTGCAGGACGAGTCCCTGATCCCCCAGAAGGAGAAGTGGACGGTCGAGATCTACAAGGCGCTGGCGCTCGAGTTCAAAGAGCTGAACCAGTACCACAACCAAATCGAGATCTCGGAGCTCATCCTCAAGAAGTGGCCGATGGATTGCGGCGCGCCCGTGGTCCAGAACCAGATCGCCGAGGTCTACGACACGATGACCCGGCAGGCGAGCGAGGGCACCGCCGACTACGCGGAGAACTCCAAGCGCGCGCTCGAGGCTCGCACCAAGCTCGCGAACTACGTGGGCGCGGACAAGCCCTGGACGCGCGCGTGCATCAACGATCCGGAGGCGATCCAGACGGCAGAGCGCCTCGTCCGCGGCGGCCTGCGGAGGGCCGCTGCCGATCACACCAACGCGGGCCGATCGCTCTCGGACAACGCCCTCAACGCCACCGACAAGGCCCAGCGCGACGCCCTCTTCGAGCGCGCGCTGAAGGAGTACCAGCTCGCGGCGCAGGGCTGGGAGGGGTACCTCGCGCAAGACGTGAACGCGAGCGACGCGTACGACAGCCGCTTCTGGCTCGCCGACGCGAACCACATGATCCTCGTCCTGACGGTCGCGATGGAGCGGTCGCCGACCGAGCAGCAGGTGAAGGTCGCGCGGGACACCGCGGTCGCGGTGCGGGACTCGAACGAGGACAACAAGTACCTCCAGCCGGCCGCGTTCTTCGTCGTCGACGCCGCCTATCAGCAGCTCAAGGATCAGAATCGCCGCTTCAAGACTTCGAACGGCAGCGAGGGCGTCGAGCAGCGCGACTCCGTGCAGCTCGAGGGGGAGGGGACGGACAAGGTCAAGGTCATCCGGACCCCGATCCCGCCCGCCGTCCTCGCCACCATGCGGGCGCGCGAAGAGTACATCCAGCGCGTGCCCGAGGCCGCGGACGTGAAGGTCAAGGTCGACGACATCGACGTGCCTCAGGCCAAGGCCTACGAGTTCGACGTCGCGACCTACTACTTCATCTACGGCGACTTCGCGGAGGCGCGGAAGCGGCTCCAGCCGATCTACGACGTCGAGTGCAGCAAGACGCCGCCCACGTCGCCGTTCGGGTTCAAGGCGTGGGACCGGCTCCGCTCCATGGCCGCGTTCGAGAACAACGCCGAGGAGGTCATCCGCCTCGGCAAGCTCGCGGCGGAGAAGCCGTGCGGCGTCTCCGAAGCGGCGCGAACCATCGAGACGAAGGTCGCCACCGACAGCATCGCGAAGGGCTACTACGTCGACGCGTACGCGGCCTACCAGGCGGCCGAGAAGCTCGCCCCCAACGATCCGAAGTTCAAGGAAGCGTGGAAGAAGGCGGGCCAGCTCTACAAGAACGCCCTCGAGAAGGAGCCGAGCCGCAACGAGGCTCCCGAGGCGGCGATCTACGGCGCCAAGGCCTTCAAGCAGATCGGCGAGTACGACGACGCCATCAAGATGTACGAGCTCTTCATCCGGGAGTACGGCAGCGACGAGAAGCTCGGGCCGCTCGAGAAGGGCACGCCGGAGCAGCAGAAGGAGTACGAGAAGCGGCTGAAGAACCTGAAGCTCGCGAACGACGAGCTGTCGACCGCGAACATCCTCTTCTTCAACTACGACAAGGCCGCTCAGCAGTACGACATCATCAGCAAGAACAAGCGCTTCACCGAAGAAGACAGGAGGGAGGCTGCTCGCAAGGCGGTCATCCTCTGGGCCAACATCGGAGACGACGCGAAGCTCGAGGCCGCGCGCCAGACGCTCTACGAGAACAAGCCCTCCTCGGAGCAGAAGGCGGAGATCGACTATCTCGCCGCGACCGCGGACATCAAGCGCTGGGACGAGCGTGGCGCCGACGAAGGCGCCAACCGTCAGGCGCGCATGAAGGCCTCCGCCTCGATGGAGACCTACTACCAGAAGAACAAGTCCAACAAGGACGCGGCCCGCTTCGTCGTGAACGCCGCCTACAACGCCCAGCGGCTCTACCGCGCGGGGAAGGAAGTCGGCAAGGCCGGGGACTGGTGCAAGAACACCATCAAGGCCTACGACACGTACAAGTCGACCGGCACCGGCAAGGACGGCAAGCCCGCGGGCGGGGGCGAGGAGGCGGACATGGCCGCCGAGTGCGCATACCGCGCGATCGACGACGAGCTGAAGGCGAAGTTCGACTACGACACGAACCATCACCGCTACACCGGCGTCGTCGACAAGGTCAAAGAGCAGTTCGAGAAGGACCTCAAAGAGGCCAACGACACCTGGTTCCCGAAGCTGCAGAAGGTGATCGAGACCTACGCCTCGCCGAAGTGGAGCGTCGCCGCGCGCGCCCGCCAGGGAACGCTCTACGACTCGGTCCGCACCGGGCTCTACAACGCGACGCCGCCGGCGGTGAAGCTCTACAGCGATCGCGAAGAGAAGATCCTCAAGCAGGCGGAGACCAGCCAGGACGACGATCTCATCCTCAAAGCGGACGAGATCCGGCAGAACCGGCGCGAGGTCTGGCGCAAGGTCCGCGACGAGGAGATCGCCGAGGCGGACAAGGCGATGGTCAGGTTCTACGTCGAGTCGCTCATCTGGGCGAAGGCGTACAAAGTCAGGACGGCGGAGGTCGATCTCGCGATTCGCCGCTTGGCCTTCTTCACCGACGTCATCGGCAACGCAAAGCTCAAGGACTACTCCCAAGGCCTCGCCGATCCGATCTCGAAGACGCCGTTCGTCTACTCGGACAACATCTTCTTGAGGACGCGCCCCGGCCTCACCGCCGACCCGGCTCCGAACGGGATGCCCGCACCTCTTCCGGTGAATCCATGACGAAGCCGCTACCTCTCCTCAAGCTCGCGATGGGAGCCCTCGTCGCCGCCGGCGCGCTCGCCGGCTGCACGAACGACGAGACCACGAAGCCCAACGTGCCCATCGGGGGCGGGGGCAACGTCGGCCTCGGTGACCTGTCCGGTCAGCCCAAGCCCGGCCAGCAATGGACGGTCGGTGACGCCGGCAGCGGCGAAGGGATCGGGGTCAACCGTCCCAAGATGAGCGACGCCGCGCTCGGCTATTACACCAAAGGGATGGACGCGTTCCGCATGGGCGACCTCGCGAACGCGAAGGCGCTCTTCGTCCAAGCGACGCAAGCGGACGGGAAGGCGTTCCAGGCCTTCTATTCTCTCGGCGTGGTGCAGGAGCGGCTCCGGGACGAGGGGGGCGCGCTGCAGGCCTATCGTCAGGCCTACACGATCGTCTCCGACTACGAGCCCGCGATCGCCGCTTGGGGTCTGCTGAAGGCTCGCAAGGGTGGCACCTCGGAGGCGGACAGCTTCCTCACGAGCAAGCACAACGAGCTGCCGAAGTCGGCGGCGGTCTTGGCTGCGCTCGCGGAGGTGAAGTCGCTCATGAAGGACAGCGCGAGCGCCCAGAAGCTCGCCTCCGATGCGCTGAAGCTCAACCCCGACTACAAGCCGGCGATGATCGTCCGAGCGCGCGACTACTACCGGGCGCGCAAGCTCGATCTATCGCTCTACACGCTGAAGGCCATCCTCGACGGCTACGACAAGGACAACCCTCCCCGCGATCCTCAGAACGCGGAGGCGCTCCTCCTGCGTGGGCTGATCTTCAAGGAGCAGGGAGATCGCGCGGGAGCGATCGATCACTTCCAGCGCGCGGTGCAGGTGCGTCCAGACCTCGTCGAGGCGCGCATCCAGCTCGCGACCTTCCTCCTCCAGGCTGGCAGCGGCGACCAAGCCAAGCCGCTCGTGGAAGGCGCGTTGCGCTTCGACTCCGAGAACCTGCCTGCTCACCTGCTGCTCGGAGATTGCCTCCGGCTCGAGAGCAAGTGGGTCGAGGCGAAGCAGCGCTTCGACTACGTGCTCAGCAAAGACGCGAGCATGTACCAGGCCCACTACAACCTCGGCCTCTTGTATCTGAACGCGCCCTCCATGCCGAGCATGACGGCGCTCCAGCAGGTGGACGCCGCGACGGCCTCGTTCAAGAAATACCAAGAGCTCCGGCCCAAGGGCACGAGCGACGACTCCGACGAGCTCATCAACCGCGCGAAGCTGAAGCGCGGCGAGCTCGAGGCGGCGCAGCAGGCCGCGCAGCCGACGCCGCCGACGCCCGCCCCCGCGCCACCGGATGCGAAGAAGGCTCCGGACGCGAAGCCTCCCGAGAAAGCTCCCGCTCCGCCTCCGAAGAAGTGAAAGGAACGCTCCCATGAAGAAGCTCGTGACGGTCCTCTCGGCGCTCGCCGTGCTCGGCTTCGCCTTCGAGGCTGCGGCCCAGGACAAGGAGACGAAAGACGCGAACGGAAGAGGCGTGATCACGCTCGCGGAGGTGACGATCACGGGGCGCATCCAGCGTCCCATCGCTGCCGTCGACGTGAGCCGCATCCAGCCGAAGCTCACCCTGGCCGAGCTTCGCCAGCCGTTTCTCGAGCGAATCGAGAAGGCGATCTACCGAGATCCGTTCTGATCGCCGGCTCGATCGCGGCGCTCGTCTTGGGCACCTTCGCGGGCGCCCTCGCCTACCTTCGGCTCGCCGCGGTCGCGGGCGTCCCTTCGGCCCGGATCCACGAGGTGCTCCCGGCGCTGAAGAAGCTCGACGTCGAGAAGCGATCCGACTGGCTCGCACAGAAGGCGGAGCCGAGCTCTTGGGAGGGGCGCTTGAGCCGAGCGCTGGGCGAGGCCGGCTCGGCGGCGGCCCGCATCGACGCCATCAGCGAGGCTGTCCACGACGCGGACACGCTCTTTGCTTCGAGGAGCGCCTGGTCCGGCGCTGCCCTTCGCCTCCAGGTCCTCGGCGGGGTGCTCATCGCCGCCTTCTCGATGATCCGCCTCGACACCCCATCCACCGTCCTCAGCCTCCTCGTCACGGCGAGCGGCGGGATCGTGATCGTCTGGCTCGGGCGCCGCGCGTCTCGGATCGAGCGCGCCCAACGGGCCGCGATCGACACCCTCGTGGCCCTGCTCGTGCCCAACGCCCACAAGGAGCCTCGCCGTCGAGAACCTGCTCTGCGCTCACGCGCGGCGAGCGGCGGCCCGGTCCGGCGCGGACGCAGTCGCCTGGACCGTCCCAACTCCCCCGTGTAATCTGGAGCTTCGTACCGGGACTCGAGCCCTCGCGTCGGACCCAACATTTTCGGAACCTTCGCTCGGGTGCGCGCGTCTGACTCCGAGCAACTCTATTTTCCGAGCAACACCTGTCCGCGGTACTGGGAGGCCATTCATTCATGACCCAGCCTCAAATCGCTCCTCAGCCTCAACGCCCCGGTCAGATGACGGCCGTGATGCGAGCCATGCCCCAGGCCACCGGGCCGAAGGTGCTCCGCATCGGGCTCGTCCAGGGTGGCAAGGTCATCGAAGAGCGGGTCATCAAGCAGAGGACCACCGTCACGGTGGGCCCGAGCGAGAAGAGCACCTTCGTCCTCCCGACGAAGAGCCTGCCGCCGACCTTCAAGCTCTTCGAGCTGGTCGGCAACGACTACACCCTGAACTTCCTGGACTCGATGACGGGTCGAGTCGCCCTCAAGACGGGCATCAGCGATCTATCCGCGCTCCGCGCTCAGGCGAAGAAATCGCAGCAGGGCACGGTCCAGGTCTATCAGCTCTCGCTCAACGAGGACGCGCGCGGCAAGGTCGTGATCGGGGAGACGACGTTCCTCTTCCAGTTCGTCGCCCCGCCGCCGGTGCAGCCCCGCCCGCAGCTCCCCATCTCCGTGAAGTCCGGTCTCGTCATCGACTGGACGACCACCATCATCGCCGCCTTCTCGTTCCTCTTTCACTTCGGCCTGATCGGCTCGATCTACTCGGACTGGATGGATCCGCCCGTCGACGACGAGCTCAGCATCCAGCAGCTCATCGAGACGGTGAAGTCGCTGCCGCCGCCGAAGGAGCCGGAGGAGAAAGAGGAGCAGGTCAACGTCGACGCGGTCGCGAGCGGCACCGCGACGGCCGAGGCGAAGGAGGAAAAGCCCAAGCAGAGCGCGGGGGCGAAGGGCGCTGGTCCGACGAAGGCGGCCGGGCCGGGTCAGATGAGCGAAGCGCGCAAGACGGCCATCTCGAACGAGCTCTCCTCGCTCGACATGGGGATGCTCTCCTCGCTGAACTCTCGCGGGGTCTCGACGGACAACGTCCTCCGTGACGGCAACGTCAACATGGACCTCATGAACAACATGGCCGCCTCCAACGCCGGCGCTGGTCGCGGAAAGATCGGCGATCTGAACGTGGGCGGCAGCGGCGGCAGCGGTGAGTTCACCCCCGGTGGCGGCGGCCACGGTCTCTCCGGCACGGGCAACAAAGGGTCGGGCGACGTCGCGGCGTCGGCCGGCACGGCGAAGAAGGTCGAGGGGCCGAAGGGCAACGCCTCGATCGGCGGCGCCTCGGTGAGCGGCGGTACGGTCGGCAACGCGGGCGCGGTCGTCGCCGGCATGGCCGCTGGCTTCCGCCGCTGCTATCAGCGCGGCCTCGCCGAAGACCCGAACATGAAGGGGTCTGTCCGCATCACGGCGCGGATCGGTCCGAATGGTGAGGTTCAGAGCGCGAGCCCCTCGGGCGGCGGCGGTCTCTCCGGGACGGTGACTGGCTGCGTGGCCGGCGTCGTCTCGAGCCGCACGTTCGACAAGCCCGAAGGTGGAGGCGCCACCATCGTCATCCCCGTCTCGTTCTTCCCGCAGCAATAAAAGGACGGCCAGGACCGCGAGGGCCCGTCACGCGAGGTGGCGGGCCCTTTGGCTTTCCATGGGGGCGGATGCGCAAGGCCGCCTCGGGTGAGACATGATGCCGCCACGCCGCTCCCCGTTCGGAGGTACCGGAGCCAAAAAACCAAAGTCTTTGAACGAACGCACCGCTTGGTGCATCAGTAAGAACGTTGGGTGGGGTGCGCGTTGACACCGTGGCATCCCAATCGCTAGGCTTCCAGACGACTCCCCGGGAGGACGACTTCATGGAGCGCGGTAAGAAACTTCGACTTCTGATGGCGGGCGCGGGCCTCGGCCTTCTCGTTGGTCATGGCGTTGCGATCGCTCAAGGAGCACCGCCCGCAGCTCCGGCGGATCCGAATGGTCCGAACGCCGGCTTGCAAAAGCAGGTCACGCTGTCCCCCCAGGAGCAGCTCACGCAGTCCGATTCCGACCTCGCGCGCATGGAGCAATCCAGAGCGAACGTCCGTCGGCAGCTGATGGAGGCGCGCGAGCAGCGGGACGTCGTCAAGACGCTCTGCCTGAACGACAAGCTCACGCAGCTGAACGTGGCGATCTCCTCCGCCCAAGAGCGGCGCGACGCCCTCGCGGCCGCCGTGAAGCGGGGCGACCCGGACCTCGCCACGCATGAGTTCACCATCCTCAGCGTGCTGAAGCAGCGCTCCGATCAGCTCTCCACCGAGGCGAATCAGTGCGTCGGCGAAGAGGTCGGGGTGGTCGGGGTGTCCGACATCAAGGTGCAGATCGACAAGAATCTGCCCGCAGACGATCCGTCCGAGTATCCGAACTTCTCAATCGTCGCGGAGCCGCCCGCAGTCGCGAGCGCGATCGACTAGAGCTGTCGAGGTCGGCGTGCCCATCGGACCGATGGGCGCGTGCGGGCCGCGCAAGCGGCCCGTCGACATCAGCCGACACCGGGATCAACAGCTCAAAATGGTTGTAGGAAGCGCGGGTAACGGGTACACGGCATCAGAGCGTGTTGTCTTCGCGAAGCACGCCGCTTGCAGTCGACGAGCCTAACCAGTCAGCCGAGTGGGCATGGGTCGATTACTTTTCTTCGCGACGGTCCTAGCTACGAGTTCGATTTCGAGCGTCGCGCTGGCCCAACAGCAGCCTTGGCTCGGTGATCGCCGTTACACGGAAGGTCCCGGCATCCAGGTCGGCAACTTCGAGCTCCATCCTGGGGGCGCGGTAGAGTTCGGCTACGACTCGAACTACTTCTATCGTGGCGACGACGAGGATCCGGTCGGCACCCTCCGGCTCCGCATCACGCCCACGTTCTCGATCTCCACGCTCGGCACCCAGCGCCGCGAGCCAGGGACGCCGCCCCCGTGGGTCCAGTTTCGGGCCGGCCTTTACGCCACCTACGACGAGTTCTTTCCGGTGTCCGGCAGCCAATCGGGCAAGGACACCATGGCCGACCAGCGCAACGTCGGCGGCAAGCTCGACTTCAACATCGACTTCGCACCCGGCCGCGTCGTCTTCGGCAACCTGCACGGCGGCGTGACTCGCAACATCGAGCCTTCGAACAACGGCGTCCAAGCGGAGAGCTTCAACCGTGACATCCCCGAGGGCGGGGCCGAGATCGGCATCGCGCCCGGCGGCGGCCTGTTCGATTGGCGTCTCGGCTACAACTTCACCGGCACGTTCTTCGAGACGGATCGGTTCGACACCCTCAACAACTTCAACCACGAGATCACGACCCGTGGTCGGTGGCGGTTCCTCCCGCGCTCCGCGCTCACGTTCGACGGCCGCTTCGGGATCATCAACTACCCCAACGGCACGGGGAAGACAGACTCGCATCCGATGCGGGCCCGGCTCGGGTTCAACGGCCTCATCACGAACTCGTTCGCGTTGCTCGTGATGGGCGGCTGGGGCGCGAGCTTCTACACCCCCACGCCTCAGCAAGACTTCGACAGCTTCATCGGCCAGGCCGAGGTCAAATGGCTGATCACCCCGTCGCCGTCGACGGATCCTCAGTCGGCCACCCTCTCGCTCTCCTCGCTCGCGGCGGGCTTCTACCGCGACTTCGCCGACAGCTACATCGGCACGTACGAAGAGATCGATCGGGGCTACGTGAAGTTCTCGTACATGTTCGCGGGCCGCTTCCTCCTCGTCTTCGATGGCGGCGTCGCCGCCGTCATCCATCCCCCCATCGAGTCGATCGGCTTGAACGAGTCGTTCACCGAGATCCGTATCGATCCTTCGCTGTTCGGTGAGTACCGCTTCTTCAGCTTCTTCGGCGTGAACGCTACGGTCCGCTACGACACCAACATCACCGATCAGACCGTCACGACCGGCGGCGAAACCGAGCAGTTCCAGTGGCAGAGATTTCAGGCGTATTTGGGCGCAAGGCTCTTGTGGTAGCGATGTGGATGCTCTGCGCGCTCAGCGCGTGCGTGCATCCACCGCGTTCGCCTAGGCTCCCACCGCCGCACAACTCGACCACGCTCGGATACGGGGACATCGTCGAGGTCCGAATCGTCGGGGCGCGGAACACGGACGGGAAAGACCTGCCGCCCGACTACAAGGTCGCGCCGGACGGAACGGTGAACCTCCCGTACATCGGGCCGACGATGGTTTACGGCCTCGAGCCCAACGAGGTCGAGGCGGTCGTCCAGAAGAGGCTCATCGACGGGGAGTTCTACACGCGCCCCCAAGTGAGCGTCGTGGTGCGGACGTACACGTCCAAGCGCGTGAGCATCTCCGGTCAGATCAAGAAGCCGGACTCGTACCCGATCGAGACGGGCATGGGGCTCCTCAAGCTGATCTCGCTCGCGGGCGGCTTCACCGACATCGCCGATGACGGGAACATCATCATCCAGCGCAAGGCCAAGGACGGGCGGGTGGTCGTGGACTCGGTCGACTACGCGGACATCCGCACCGGACGCATTCCGGACGTGATGCTCCAAGCGGGCGACTACATCGAGGTGAAGAAGTCCCCGATCTAAATCACCGATCGTGATCCTGACACACTCGACGCCACAGAGCGGATGGATGGTGCCCCGTCGCCGCAAGGCGATGGGGCGCGCCCGCGTTTGGCGGGCGCGGAGGCGGAGGGCTGCTGAAAAAAGTCGGTCATGCCTCTTCCGCGCCCGACCGGGTCAAGGTGCTGTGCACAACCCAGAGCGCTCAGCACACTGCTAGTTCTTGCGGAGCAGATCCCAGTGGCGGCGGCCGTTCTCGGTGGCGGTGGGGTCCTGCATCTTGAGCATGCTGAGGGCGACCTCACGCACTCGCCCGTCGCGCTCTTGCTGGAGCCGGAGTCGCTCTCCATCGCTGAAGAGGACGGTGCACCGGCCGAAGGCGAAGTGGGTTACGGAGTCACCCTCCTCCGGGTACTGCTCCGGTCCGCTGTCGCGCGTGATGGGCCGCTTCGGCATCGGCGTCGTCGGAGACGCGGGGAGCCCGGGCGATGAAGGGGTAGCGCTCGGCAGCGGCGCGACCGGGGGCGTCGGCGGCGTCGGAGGGGGCGGGGGCGTGTGAGGCGGCCCGGCCGGGACGGTCGCCGACTGACCGATGTCGGCAAGAGAAGCCGCGACCGCGCCGATTCGAAGGGTGCTGCTGACGACCTCTCCGCTCGAGAGCAGTCCACCAATCTGTTGAGGACCGAGCGTCGAGTCTCGCGCGAGCAGGACGAGCAAGTCGCCTTTGGGCGTGCCGCGGAGGGTGATGAGATCCCAAGTCCCGGTGAGGCGGCGTTCGAAGCGTCCTCCCGCATCCGACTGCGTCAGGACGACAGGGTTCTTGAGCTGCCCGAAGCCCTCGATCCACGCCGCCTGCGCGCCCGCCGTGCCGAGCTGCCGGACCAGCTCCACGAGATCCGCTCCGGGGGCTGCCTGCATCACGACCCAGGTCCAGAGATCGCCCGGTTCCAGCGTTTGTCCCATAGGTTCCTCAAGGCTCCGTCGAGCGCACGAACGTGAGCTCCAGCTGTGCTGCGTCCGCGGGGCGCTTCGCGGTGAGATCTCCGCTCGCGGCCGTGATTCGACGCTCCGGGACGCCCTCGCTCACGAGCAGCTTTCGCACCGCCCCCGCGCGTCGGACCGCGAGCTGCTCGCCTCCCGAGTCGGCCGGCTTGTCGGGATAGGCCTCGACGACCAGGACCGACGAAGGCTGGCCCTTCGCGAGCTTCGCGACGACCCGGATCATCCGCTCGAGCTCGGGCGTGAGATCCGCCGAGCGCGGCTTGAATTTGGCTCCGCTCGAGAACGTGACGCGACCTTGCGGCGTCACCGTGACGAGGGATTTCGCCCCCGGCTCCGGGCAGCCGTCATCGTCGTCGCGCCCGTCGATCGTCTCCGCCTCGTTGGGGCAGCGATCGGCCCCGTCGAGGATGCCGTCGCCGTCGTTGTCCGGCTCCGGGCACCCGTCCTCGTCCTGGAAGCCGTCCTTGTCCTCGGGCTCCTTCGGGCAACGATCCTTAACGTCGGGGACGCCGTCGCGATCGTTGTCGAGGTCGGGGCAGCCGTCTTCGTCCTGGAAGCCGTCCTTGTCCTCGGCCGCGGTCGGGCATCCATCCTTTGCGTCGGGGATGCCGTCTTTGTCGTTGTCCGGGTCGGGACAGCCGTCGTCGTCTTGGAAGCCGTCTTTGTCCTCGGGCTCGTTGCGGCAGGCGTCTTCCTCGTCGGGGACGCCGTCGCCGTCGTCGTCGAGATCGGGACAGCCGTCGTCGTCCTTGAAGCCGTCGTACGTCTCGGCCGCGTCCCGGCAGCGATCGCGCGAGTCCGGGATGCGATCGCCGTCGTTGTCCGGATCGGGACAGCCGTCGTCGTCCTCGAAGCCGTCTCGATCTTCGCGGGCGGCCGGGCACTTGTCGTCGCGATCCAGGACGCCGTCGTGATCGCTATCGAGGGCCTGCGGCGCGTAGCCGACCGAGAACAAGCCTCTCACCTCGGGTGAGGTCGCCGCGAACGAGGTGAGCGGGATCGAGGTGCCGCCCCCGAGCTGGAAGTAGACGTCGCCCGAAAGGAACGGCGCCGTCCGAACGGAGGCGATCCACTCCGAAGGGACGAGGGCGCTCTGGCCCTCCGACTGCGATGCCAGCACCGGCGCCGCGAAGGCCTCCGCGCCCACGAAGAGGCGCGCCTTCGCCCAAACCTCGACCCCGACGCCGAGCGACGTCACGAGCTGAGTGCCCCACGTGTCGGCGCCGAGCGGGACGTCGCCGCGAATGCGCGCGGAGACCTCGGCCGCGGCTTCGAAGGGCCCGATCCGGTATCCGGCCGTGACGCCCGGGACGAACGTCGCGTCGTGCGTCCCGGCGAACGCCTCTCCCGCCCCGAGGGGGATCCCGAGATCGAAGCGCCCGACCAGCGCGAACCCGTTCGAACGGGCGGCGCGATCGCGCTCGATGATGCCGAGGGCGAATCCGATCCGGGGATCGCGCACGACGCTGCGCGGGAGCGCGTCTCCAGAGCCGCTGAGGGCGCCGAGGCCGGCTCCGTCTTGGTAGAACGTCACGGGCGCGGCGAGGGTGATCTCGAGCCGATCGGTGATGCCGACGCCGAGGAGGAACGTCTCGTCGAGCATGTTCTCGACCACGAAGACGTCGCGGGGATCGAGATCCGTGCCCGGCACCGAGAGCCGGAGGGGCCGGCGACTGTAGGAGACGACCGTCCCCGCGGAGACTTGCCCGGCGGGGGTGGTGAGGGTCGAGCCGGTCGCGAAGAAGGGCGAGCCCCCGGGGCGCGCCCAGAGGTTGTCGAGGTCGATGCAGGGCGAGATGCCTTGCACCGAGCTGCAGTCGTCGGCCCGCGCGACGCTCGGGGTGACCAGCGCTGACAGGGCAATTCCCGAGAGCGCGAGGGCCGCGCCGATCCGAACGCCGATTCGCGGGAGCCCGCTCCGCATCCGGCTCCGTGTCTACCAAAGCGAGCACCCGTGAGCTATCAGAGAATGCGCTTGCCGGAACTAACGCTCGCTTCGCCCCTCCTCGTCGCGTCCGCGTCGCCGCGCCGCCGTGAGCTGCTCGCCTCGCTGGGCCTGCCCTTCCGCGCCGTCGCGTGCGCCGTCGACGAGGCCGAGCGCGCCGGCGAGCAGCCCGAAGCCTACCTCGAGCGGATCGTGGGGATGAAGCTCGAGGCCGCGCGCCTCGGGATGGACCCGGCGTGCGCGGCGGTGCTCGTCGCGGACACCACCGTCGTGTGCGAAGGAGCCATCCTGGGCAAGCCGCGCGACGTCGCGGAGGCGAGGGCGATGGTGGCTTCGATCGCCGGGCGCGCGCACGAGGTGAAGACGCGCTTCTGCGTCGAGCTCGCGGGCGGCGCGAAGAGCGTCGCGACCACCGTGACGACGAAGGTGATCGTGCGTTCGCTGCCTCCCGAGTGGATCGACGCCTACGCGGCCACCGGGGAGGGCCTGGACAAGGCCGGAGCGTACGCGATTCAGGGGCGATTCGCGTTCGCGGTGGAGCGGATCGAGGGCTCGTACACGAACGTGGTGGGCCTCCCCCTCTCGGAGGTGGTGTCCGCGCTCGACGCGCTCGGGCTCTCGCTGCGCCTCTTCGAGCGATGAAGCACGCGCGAGCGACCCTGACGGTGCTCGCCGTCGCCGCGCTCGCTCGCGCCGCCGTCGTCGCGTGGGGCTTCTCCCGCTTCCCCGCGATCGCGGACGGCTTCTACTTCGACGTGCTCGGTCGCCGCATGGCGGAGGGCCTCGGCTACACCTGGATGTGGCCGGACGGCTCCGTGTCGTACGTCGCTCACTATCCGGTCGGGTACCCGGGGATCGTCGCGGGGTCGTACCGCGTGCTCGGGTTTCACCCCGGCTCGGCCATGATCGCGAACGCGGTCCTCGGCGCGATCGCGGCCGCGTCCCTGCACCGAGCCCTCCTCTACGTGGGCTCGCCGCGGCCCGCCTTCGTGCTGTCGCTCGCGGCGTTCGCGCTTCACCCGGCCCTGCTCTCGTACACGCCCGCGCTCATGACGGAGGGGGTGAGCGCCGATCTCGCCGCGATATCGCTCTACTTCTCGCTCGCCCTCGCGTCCGCGTCGGGGCGGGCGCGCGTCGCCTTCGCGGGGGGGCTCGGCCTCGTCGTGGGGGCCGCCACCTTGGTTCGGCCGCAGATGCTCTTGTACGCGCCGCTGCTCGCGAGCGTCGCCTTCGCGATCCGGCCTCGAGCCGAGCGGACCGCCTTCGCCGCCAAGCTCGCGGCGGTGGCGGTCCTCGCGACCGCGGGCGCGCTCGCGGTGGTGCTCCCGTGGACGGCCCGCAACTGCGCGCGCATGGATCGCTGCGCCCTCGTCAGCCTGAACGGCGGGTGGAACCTCCTCATCGGCACCGACGAAGAGGCGCGCGGCACGTGGGCCCCCGTGAAGATGCCGCCCGCCTGCGCGGACGTGATCGGGGACGCCGCCGTCGACGCGTGCTTCGCGCGGGAGGCGACGCGTCGGATCGCGGGTGCCCCCGGCGCGTGGGCGTCCCTCGCCCCGAAGAAGCTCGCCGCGACGTTCAATCATGTCGGGGCCGGGCCTTGGTACCTGCACGATTCGAACCCGAGCGCCTTCCCGAAGCTCGCCCGGACGGTCGGGGGGACCCTCGAGGAGATCTTCCAGCGCGTGCTCTACGCGCTCGTCCTCGCCCTCTCCGCGGTGATCTCGACCGAGAGATGGGCGGAGGGCTGGACGCGCGGGCGGCGGCGGGTCGCGCTCTCGATCGTCGTGGTGGTCGGCCTCGCCGCCCCCGGTTGGATCACCGTGCTTCTCTCGATCGGTTTGTCGGTGCGAGCGGTGACCGCCTCCGTCGCGCGCGGGGCGGTGGGCGCCGCCCGCGGCTTCGGCCTCGGAGGTGCGTTCCTCCTCGCGATGGCGGTGACCCACGTCGTGTTCTTCGGCGCGGGGCGCTACGCGCTCGTCGCCGTCCCCGTCTTCGCGCTCCTCGTGGCGGCCGGGCTCAGCGCGCTCTCCGCGTCGCGCGCGCCCCTTCCCGAACCGAGCGTGAGGCGCGCCGGGGTCTGAATCCGCGCGCCCGCGCGCAGGGCTTTTGACAGCGCGACCCAAAACCCAGATCATGTGCCCGTATGCCGCTCATCGAGACCGAAGAGGCCGCCCGTCGCCTCGCCCGCGCCATCGCGAGCGATCTCTCCCTCTACAACGAAGAGAAGATCGTCAAAGGCATCCAAGAGGATGACCTCTTCACCTCGCTCGCCGAGGAGATCGAAGAAGGTCGCGCCCTCTACAAGAGCCGCGTCTCGGCGGACCTGTACCACAAGAATTTCTACGACCGCGCCCTCGTGGACATCCTGGTGAAGTCCAAGGGCCACGTGAAGTCACGGGTCTGGTAGCGAGAGGCTGCGCCTCGCGCGCGCGAAGTCGTCGGGGATCGGCGATTCGAACCGGAGGCGCTCGTTCGTGCGGGGGTGCGTGAACCCGAGCACGCGTGCGTGGAGGGCCTGGTGCCCGAGCGCTCGCGCCGCCTCGTCGATCCGGCGATCTCCGCTCGCCTTGCCGTAGACCGGGTCTCCGAGCACTGGCGTCCGCATGCGCTCCGCGAGGTGCACCCGGATCTGATGGGTGCGTCCCGTCTCGAGGGTGCACGCGACGAGGGTCGCCCCGAAGAGCGCCTCCAGCACGCGGACGTGGGTCACCGCCCGCTTTGCGTTCACGGGGGCGCCGAAGGTCGTGAAGCGCATCCGCTCACGCGGGTGCCGCCCGTGGAGGGTGTCGATGGTCGCGTCCTTCGCGCGGCCCACCACGATGGCCACGTACTCGCGATCGATGGTGTGGGCGGCGAACTGCGACTTGAGCGACTCGCGCGCGGGGCCGGACTTGGCGACCACGAGGAGGCCGCTCGTGCCCCGGTCGAGCCGGTGGACGATCCCCGGGCGCTCCGGGTCGCTTCCCGACGCTGCTGCTTCTCGGTCGAAGCTCGGCCGGGCGACGAGGCCGTGGACGAGCGTCCCCTCCCAGTGACCCTTGGCCGGGTGGACGACGAGCCCGGCCGGCTTCTCCAGAACGAGGAGGTCCTCGTCCTCGAAGACCACCTCGATCGCGATGCGCGCGTCGGGGACGACGGAGCTGGGCCTCGGCGGCATGGGCCGCACCTCGATGACGGCGCCGACGCGGACCTTCTCGCTCGCCGCGCAGGGTCGCCCGCCGCTCGTCACGCGACCCGCTTCCATCCAGCGCTGAAGCTCCGCGCGCGAAACCTCGACGCCGCGGCCGGCGAGGGCGGCCACGAGACCGCGGTCCAGCCGGTCCCGGGCGAGGGCCTCGTCGGCGTTCAGGACGATGGCCCCGCTGAGAACCGTGTCCGCCGTCAGGAGACGACCTCCCCCACGCGGCTCAGTAGTCCGCGTCGCCGTCGTCCTGATCGTCGCCCGTCGCGAGCTCGGGGTTGAGCGCGATGTGCGACTCCAGATCTTCCAAGCGGGCCGACTCGGACAGCTCGATGAGGCCGGCCTGCTCGGCGAGGTAGAGGTCGAAGGCGGTGTAGCGAGGCCAGAACCGCACGAGGGTATCCTCGTGATCGATCCCGAGGATCAAGAGCTCGCCGTCGCGGCGCGCCTCTCCGAGGTAGAGGGCGTTCCACGGATGGCGCGGCCGGCTCGGAAGGCGGACGAGCTTCGTGCGGATGCGCGAGTCCGTCCAGCCGAGGTCCGTCTTGGCCTCTGCCATCTTCCGCACGCTGGTGAGGCGCGGGCGGGGCTGTTGGGGGTTGGTGCCGAAGCGACCGCGGCCGTGGAAGGCTTTTCCCAGGCTCGAAAACGTGAAGTCGAAGGCGAGGAACGCTCGCAAGGTGGGTGGCAGCTCCACCATGAGCTTCGACTCCAGGGCATCGAGCGCAGTCCTGCCTGCGCCGACCGGCGAATCGCCGCCCCTCTTGGCCACGCGGGCCTTCAGGGTCGTGATGACATGTTGAACAAGCGGCAGGCCGCGTTCGATGGTCGGCATGACGTTCCGTCTACGTGCCGAAAGAAACTCGGATAGGAGCGGGCTAGCACGAGCTACTCGGGCGGTTCAAGGCATTTATGTGGAAGAGGCGGTTTTTCGCGAAAGGAGCGTCGGGTATTTCATCCGAAGGGCGCCCAGGGAGACGAACCCGACGACCACCGCGAACCAGAGGGTCGCGAGGCGGCTCAGGATCATCGTCGCGGTGGCGATGGCGCCCGGGACTTGGCCGATCTTCACCATCGACTCCTCGAGGACCTTCTCGGTGACGCCCAGGCCACCGGGAACGGGCACCAGCGCGCCCGCGAGCGTCCCCGTCGCATAGAAGAACGTGGCGCGGGGCGGGTCGAGGGTCGCGTGGAAGCCGCGGAGGACCACGTAGACGCCGATCCCCTCCAGCGACCAGCCGAGGATCGAGAGCAGCGACGGGATCACGAGGTGCTTCGGAGAGGTGAGCACGCGCAGCTCTTCGAGGGCCTTCTCGATGCGCGGCGCGTAGAGGGTGACGATGCGCCCGATCGATCCGGGCAGCCGCTTGAAAGGCCCGAGGATCGCGTTCGACACGGAAGAGAACGCGACCACGACGAGGATGGTCCCGACGAGGCCCGCGCCGATCGCGGCCCACAGGAGGCCGCCCGGGAAGGTGGCCCCCCCGACCGTCACGAGGACGATGATGCCGACCAGGTCCGTCACGCGCTCGCCGCCCACGATGGGGGCGGTGACCTCGAGCTCGATGCCGCGGGTCTCCTTCAGCACCAGTGACTTGAAGACCTCGCCGACCTTCCCCGGCGTGATCGTGAGGACGAACCCGGAGAGGAACACGAGCAGGCTCTCGTGGACGGGCATGATGCGCCGCCCGTGCTCGTCGCGGCGGATGCCGAGGACCCCGAGGTAGTACTCCCATTTCAGGAACCGGAGCCCGTAGTTCGCGAGGGAGAGGCCGCACGCAGCGGCGAAGGTCCAAGCCTCGAACGTCGCGAGCTCGTGGGCGATCTTGTCCGTCCCGCGAACGACGACGAGGACGCCGTACACGACGACGCCGAGAAGCGCGACGAACAGGAGCCGCACCGCGAGCGACGAGCCGGGCCGCTGGGCCGGTGCCTTGACCACGGTCGTCGTGGCCGGCGGCGGCGCTTGGTCCACGCCTTCGGCCCCTCGGATCGAGCTCGCGGGCGGGTCGTCGGGCAGGGGCTCCACGCCCTTTGGCTCCGTAGCGAAGTCGGACCTCGCCGTAAACCTCGTGTCGGTTTCGGGACGCCGGGCCGGGCCGCGGCGAAGCGCGGTTTGAGCCGAAATGATCCGATGAGGGGTCCTCCGGGCGTCAGACTCTCGGTAGAGTTCGCCTCGGCGCGCGCCTCGTGCGCGTCCACGAGGACCCATGCTTCGACGAACCTTCCGAGTCGGAAACCTCCTCGCTCTCGCGGCGCTCTCCGCTGCCTGCGGTCGAGCGCAGCTCGACACCTACCCGAGCGAGGGTGGGGCCGGGCAGGGCGGAGGCTCGGGCGCGAGCCAGCCGACCGGAGGCGGCCCGGAAGGCGGGGCCGGAGGGGCGGGCGGATCGGGGGCGGCTGGTGGCGAGGGAGGGCAGGGCGGCGGGACCGAGTGCACCGTCGCCCAGCAGTGCGAGGACAACGATCCCTGCACGAGCAACAAATGCCAGGGCGGCCACTGCGTCTTCACCCAGCGTGACGACGACGAGGACGGGGCGATCTCGATCGCGTGCGGCGGCTTCGACTGCAACGATCTGAACCCGGACGTCTTCCCCGGCCACCCCGAGGACTGCACCGACGGCGCCGACAACGACTGCAACGGCGTCGCCGACTGCCTCGACCCGGCGTGCGACGACGGTCAGGTATGCGGCTGCCACCCGCAGCCCGAGAGTTGCAGCAACGGCGACGACGACGACTGCGACGGCATCGTCGACTGCTTCGACTCGGACTGTCAGGGCACCCCCGCCTGCGGCTGCCTCCCGAGCGAGGCGGGCTCGTGCGTCAACGGCTTCGACGACGACTGCGACGACCAGATCGACTGCGACGACTCCGACTGCGCGAGCACCCCCGAGTGCCAGTGCCTCGTCACCCAGGAGGACTGCTTCGACGGCGTCGACGACGACTGCGATCTGCTCGTCGACTGCGCCGACCCGGACTGCTTCGGCAAGGCCCCGTGCGCGTGCGTCCCGCCCGGCTCGCCGGAGAACTGCAACGACGGCTCCGACAACGACTGCGACGGCCTCCCCGATTGCGCCGATTCGGACTGCTTCGCTTCGCCATCGTGCCAGACGTGCTCGGCGGAGATCTGCGACGACGGCGTCGACAACGACTGCGATCTGAAGATCGACTGCGCCGACGAGGCCTGCCTCTTCACGCCCGGCTGCCAGCCGGTGGCGGAGATCTGCAACAACGGACTCGACGACGACGGAGACGGCAAGGCCGATTGCTTCGATCCGGACTGCGCGAACACCCCCATCTGCCAGCAGAGCCACGCCAACTGCCTCTCCCCGATGCTCATCCCCGGGTCGGGCAGCTACACCGGCTCGACGACGGGCCACGTGAACGAGACGGAGGGCAGCTGCGGGGGCCAAGCGGGCGAGGCGGTCTTCTACTTCGTCCTCAACGAGGCCTCGTTCGTCCACATCGACTCGACCGGCTCCCAATTCGACTCCGTCGTCTACGTGCGCACCGGCGTCTGCAACACCGGCCTCGAGATCGACTGCGACGACGACGGGGCCGGCAACCTCGCCGGCGTCGTGGAGTTCCCCATCCTCTACCCCGGCACCTACTACGTGTTCCTCGACGGCTACACGGTCGATCCGGACCTCGGTCCGAACGAAGGGCCGTACGTGCTCAACGTCACCATCACCCCGAACCCGGCGGAGATCTGCAACGACGGGATCGACAACGACGGCGACGTCTACGTCGACTGCGCCGATCCCGACTGCACCAACGTCGGCGCGTGCTTCCATTGCAACAACGGCCAGCCGCCGGAGCCGGAGTTTGGCCCGGGCCGCTGCACCGACGGCGTCGACAACGATTGCGACGGCGAGATCGATTGCGGCGACAGCGATTGCAGCGCCAGCCCCATCTACGTCACCGAGTGCTGCAATGGGATCGACGAGACGGGCAACAACGTCTTCGACGACTTCAACTGCCGGTGCAACAACGACTCCGAGTGCGAGCTCGACTACGTCTGCTACTCGCACACCGTGAAGACGTGCGCGCCGAACTGCAACAACTTCGTCGGCGACGTGTGCCCGAACATCCAACCCGGATCGTTCTGCAACGCGTTCACCGGCCAGTGCGAGTTCCCCTGAAGGTCGGGATCGCGGCGGCGGTAGCCGTCGCGTGCTCGCCCGTCTCCGCTCGAACAGCTCCTCGAAGCGCACCGCAGCCATCGCCGCCGGGGATCCGAATGGCAAACCATTGCAATGGAGTCGACGAAGGCGTGCGCGGAGTCGGAGATCTACCAGGTGAGCGAGCTCGCGTCCGGGGATCTCCTGCTTCGGGGCACGTCCTGCTTGCGGCCCCCCCCTCGCGGGGGCTCTATGGCTTCGTGCGCGGGCCATCCGGCGAGGAGCTCGGGCTCCTCTCGATCGAGATGCGCTGAGCGACGGCGGGCCTCGCGCGCCTCGCTCAGGCCACGACGAGATCCAGATCCTTGGCCGACTCTTCTACCGCGTGGGCGTAGGCCGCGTCGGCGAGGTGACCCTTGAGGGCCTCCGAGACGGCCAGCACCATGCGGGAGGGACGATAGGGCGCCGGCTCGTGGGAGGCGCGGTGGGCCACCCCGTTCGCCCCGATCGTCATCGAGGCCTCCGCGATCGTCAGGTGCTTGGTGGCGGTGGCGAGGGCGAGGAAATACGCTTCGTCGGCCGGCTCGAGGAACGTGAAGATGCGCCGGGCGATCGCGGCCACGTGATAGTGCGCGGGGACGAGGGTGAGCCCGTCGTAGCCGAGCCGCTCGCACGCCATGACGAGCATGCCGACGACGATGCGGAGACATCCGAGCCCGGGGTGCTTCTGGCCGGGGAGGAGGGGAACGTCGGCGGGGGTACGGCGGGGGTCCTGGAGCAGGAGCCACTCGATGGAGAGGAGCTTGGCGCTCGGCTTGGTGTGGAGCTCGGACATCACGAGCTCGATGAGGACGTCCTTCCTGCTCGCGTCCGCCCACACCCGCAGCCCATCTCCGAGGGCCCCCGCGAGCGACTCGATGTCGATCACGTAGCCCTCGTAGCCGCGGCCGCGCAGGTGCTCGCTGAGGCCGTACCGCTCGAACGCGACCTCGAGCCCGAAGACGCTGTAGAAGCCCAAGAAGCGCTTCTCCACCGGGCGCCCGGTGAGATCACCGAAGAGGTCTTCGTCGGTGAGCAGCGCATCCTCTTTGGAGGAGGGGGTGGCCGGATCTTTCCGGAGCGCGACGCTCGAGATGGACTGACGGATGGCGCGGAAGCCGGCGAGGGATCGCTCGTCGGCGGTGGGGATGTCCTGGTCGTCGCCCGCGAGCAGCCACACCAACGTGCGCGTCGTGTAGCGCCACGCCTCCGGGCCGTAGCCGCCGGAGAGGGTGACGACGGTCGGCACCCCGTGCGCGCGTTCGAAGACGGCGCGATCGCGCGCGGCCACGCCCTCCGAGGAGATGCGCCAGTTGCCGAGCACGTCGGTGGCCGCGACGTCTGCCCCCGCGACATAGAAGACCAGCTCTGGCGCCACCTCTCGAAAGACGGCGTCGAGGGCGGGGATCAGCGCCGCCCGGTAGCTCTCGTCTCCGATCGCGGGCCCGAGCTCGATGTCGGTCGCCGCGACGGCAGGCGAGTCGTCGATGGTCTGGGCGTGGACGGAGAAGGTGTGGACCGATTCGTCCTTCGCGAAGAGGCTCCTCGTGCCGTCGCCCTGATGGTAGTCGAGGTCGACCACGAGCACGCGGCCGGTGAACCCCTCGGCGCGGAGGCGTCCGATCGCGATCGCGACGTCGTTGAGGGCGCAGTAGCCGGAGCCCTTGTCGCTGCGCGCGTGATGAAACCCTCCTCCGAGACAGAAGATCGGGCTCTTCAACCACGGGTAGCGGATGGCGGTCAGCGCGGCGTGGACGGTGCCCGCGCACGCGAACCGGTGGGCCTCCATGATCGCGGTAGGCGAGGTGCCGGGAGGCATCGCCCCTCCGAAGATGGGCTCGAGGACCTCGGGCCGGTCGAGGCTGGTCACGTACTCCGGCTCGTGCACCGCGAGCACGTCGCGGGCGCGGAGGGGCGCCGGCCGGATCACGCTCTTGTCGTCGAGGACATGGACCCGCGTGAGGTGGGCGATCACCTTCTCGGCGCGGCGCCCGTCGATGACGTGCGTGGTCGGCATCGCGAAGCGCGGGTCGTAGACGAGGCGGGCGCCGGGGAGGCCCCAGCGCAGCCCGAAGCGCTTCACGCGGCGGATGACCCTTCGGGCCGCCGATCCGAGGACGCCCTCGAGCTTCAAGCGCTCCTCCTTCCCGCGCGGGCGATCAGCTCGCGCATCGGCTGGGGGAGGGCGGCGAGCGCGCGCGTGGCGAGGGCGAGGGCGCGTGGCATGACGATCTCGCGCGGCCGCGATGGGAGCCGGCGCGCGAGCTCGCGGCCCACTTCGTCGGCCTCGAGGAGCTGCGGCATCGGGTGGGTCGATTGGGCGACCATCGAAGTCCGGACGAAGCCGAGCCGCGCGTGGGTCACCGCGACGCCGGTCCCCGCGAGATCGAGCCGCAGGCAATCGAGGAGCATCCCGAGGCCCGCCTTCGGCGTGCAGTAGGCGGCGGCGCCGGGGAGCGCGCCGTACGCGGAGAGCGAGCCGATGCCGACGAGGTGTCCGCGGCGTCGCGCCACCATGCGCGGCAGGGCGGCGGTGAGGGTCGCGGCCGCGCCGCAGAAGTTCACGTGGAAGGGATCGCGGAGGGTCTCCCACGCGATCGGATCGGCAGAGGGCCCGGCCCCCACCCCTGCGTTCGCGACGACGAGCTCGAGCCCGCCGAGGGCATCGTCGAGCGATCGCATGCGGTCCGCGGTCGCCTCCGCGTCGCCGACGTCGAGCACCTCGATCCGGGCCCGCGCCCCCGCGCGCTCCACCTCCGCCGCGACCGCCCCGAGCGCTTCTGCGCCGCGCGCGACGAGGGCGATGTCACGGACCCCGCGCGCGGCGAGGGCGATCGCGAGGGCCCTCCCGATCCCGCGCGACGCGCCGGTGATGACAGCGTTCGCGTAAGCGCTCACACCGTGCTCTCGAGGGGGGCTTCGATCTTGCGACAGAGGATGAGGGTGCGCGGCTTGTTCGCGGAGAGCGGCGAGCCATCGAAGCCTCCGAACGCCGCCTCCACCTCGAAGCCCACCGAGTGGAGGATGAGCCGGATCTCGGTGAACGCGAAGAGCCGGACGGAGAACATGACCTCACGCTGCTTGCCGCCGCGCAGGTACGTCCGCCGATCGACGAAGCGGCTCGTCTGGATGTCGAAGTGGTGACGGTCGATCATCATGTCGCCGTTCCCCTTGTCGAGGACGGAGCAGGACGGGATGCGCGTCATCCACTCGCGCGTGCGCAGGTCGAGGGCGAACGTCCCTCCCATCTCGAGGGCCTTGTGGGCTCCGCGCAGCGTCTTGATCGAGTGCGCGTCGTCGAAGAAGCCGAACGCGTCGAACAGGCACACGGCCGCGTCGTAGGTGTCCGTGCTTTCGAAGCCGCCGATGTCGCCCCGGACGAAGGAGGCGGTGCTCGCCACCCCCGCCTCCTCGGCGTGCTTGCGCGCGACCTCGAGGAAGCCCTCCACCAGGTCGATCCCGGTCACGCGGTGGCCGCGCTTCGCGAGCTCGATCGCGTGGCGCCCGTGACCGCAGCCCAGATCGACCACCCGCGAGCCGGGCTTCAGGGCGAGGGCCCGCTCCAGGAAGTCGATCTGACCGGACGTGTTCTCCTCTCGAAGAGAGTCCTCCATGAAGTAGAGGTACTCGTCCGCGTCGAAGAGCTGGGTGAAGTCGAAGAAGAGCGGCTGGGTCATGCGCCTTCGATCATAGAGGGATGAGCTCCATCGTATGACAGGCCGACGCTTGCGCGGCCTCGAGCGTCCACGCGATAGGCACCCCTGCCTGCGACCAGGGCTCGAACATGTCGAAATAGTTCGGTGACATGGGGTTCCCGCTCTGGCCCGCGATGAGGCAGAAGCGGCTGTTTTCCCAGGCGCCCACGTCGATCGTGACCCGCAGGTTGGGGACGCCGAGCGGCCCCGCGAGCGGATCGAGCAGATCGAGCGTGCCCTGAAGGACCGTGGAGGCGTCGCCCTCGAACGGGATCGGCCCCTCTCCGAGCGCGAGATCGAGGGCGGCGATCGACTTGCCCATCGCGTGGTGCATCCGGAGCGGCCGCGCCTCGCCCCAGATCCACGCGGCCGGATCGGAGCCCCGCGCGCGCTCGAGGGCGGAGACGCTCTCCGCGAGGGCGCGCTCGATCGCGAGGGGCCAGCCCTCTTCGAAGAAGCCCTCCGGCTGCTCGCGCACGAGCTTCACGAGGTGGCTCAACCGGCGCGCGATCATCGTGTTGTTCGGGAGGGCCATGTGGAAGCCGGCCCCGAGGGCCCGACCCGCCGTCTCGGGCGCCTTGGCCCGCACGACCCGCCGCATGAGCGCGCACGTGAAGACGCCCCACACGCTCGCCCCCACCGAAGAGCCGCTCATCGCGCCGTCCCATCCTCGCAGGATCTCCTGCGCTAGAGCCGCCCGCGGATCGGAGGCGGGGCGCTCGAGGACGCGGTCGCGCGCGCGCTCCCAAGGGATCGACCGGGTGCTCTTCTGCAGCGCTTGGACGCCTTCGACGGTCCAGTCGCTTCGGGCGGCGAGGGCCTCGACGAGCGCTTGCTGGCGGAACCCGTCCAAGAAGTCCACCCCGAAGAAGGGCTCCGTTTGGCCGGTCTCGGTGGGAGCGTTGTTCGCGCTGACCACGAAGCCCTCCTCCGGATCGCAAGAGACCGGCATCGACTCGAAGGGGACGAGCTCGTCCTTCCAGCCCGCCTCGGGCTGCCATCCCGCTCGGGGAAGCGTGCCGTGGCCGGATCTGCGGATCGGCACCTCGACCCCGAGCCGCCACGCGATCGACCCTTCGCGATCCGCGTAGACGACGTTCACGCTCGACGTCGACCCGTCTCGGAAAGCCTCGTGGAACTCCTCGCGGCTCCTCGCTCGATAGGCGAGGTGGAGCCCGGTGTACGGCCGGGCCGCGAGCCAGGTCGCGGACATCGAGATCGCCTCGCGGCTGCCCGCGAACGCGGGGCCGACGATGGGACCGCGAGGGGTGACGAGGATCTCCTCCATCACCGGCGGCTTGCCCTTCACGTCGATCCGCTCGACGCGGACCTCCCCCGGAACGAACCGATCTCCCTCGCGGAAGCGGCGTCCGTCGGGGGAGAGCTCCTCGATGTAGAGGTCCGTGTTGTCGACGTGGGCGGCCGTGACCGCCCAGGCGCAGAACTCGTTGTGGCCGACGCCGACGCCGGGGATCCCGACGAAGCTCGCGCCCGTCGCGCGCCACGCGGGGGTCGCCATGTGAGAGAGGTACCAGTGGGCCGGGATGTCGGGAGGGAGGTGGGGATCCCCGGCGAGGATCGGCCGCCCTGTCTTCGTGCGCGAAGGGCCGACCGCCCACGCGTTGGACGCCCCCGGCAGAGGGAACACCGCCCGCAGCGCCTCGAGATCCGCGAGCAACCGATCGGCCGCGCTCGTGCCTCGCGCGTGGGTGGGCTTCGCCACCGGCAGGTCGTCGGGGTAGGGGGCGTCGAGGGCGACGAGCGCCTCTTCCCCGTCGCGGCACAGGATCTCCCAGCGCAAGAGCTCCACGTCCCAGTTGGCGGCGAGGGCGAAGCAGAGGAGGGCGGAGACGGCCTGCACGTCCGCCGGCACCCACCGCGTCGGCTCGCACCCGAGGAGCACGAGCTCGTGGGCGCGCGCGCTCGCGCCGCGCGTCGTCCCCTCGTTGAGGCCGGCCACGTAGGCCTCGAGCTGGAGCTTCACGAGGGGGCGGGCGACCGCGACCTGGCCCTCGGCGGCGCGACGGAACCCGATGCGACGCGACAGGCGATCGATCGCGAGGCCGTCCTCGCCTGCGACCTCGGCGAGGGTGCCTCGCACCGTCCGCACCGTGAGCTCGAGCTGCCCCGCCCGATCTTGCCCGTGACAAAAGCCGAGGCCGAAGAAGGCGTCGAAGTCGTCCTTGGCCCGGATGTGAGGGATCCCGAAGCGGTCGCGGTAGATCGTCACCCGGTCCGACAGGCCGCGAACCGTGACCGTGCCGGAGTGCTTGGGGAGACGCTTTCCGAGCACGGCGCCGAGCCCCCGTCGAGCCCAGCGCCGCAGCTTCCTCTCGAGATCGGCGCGCATCGAGCGCGCGTATATCACGCCTGCCCGCGCGAGCCGCCACCCTCAGCCGTCGCGCCCGAGACGCGCGGGGGCGAGCTGCGAAAGGTGCCACTTCTGGATCACGAGCTGCTCGTCGAGGGCGAGGAGGGCGTCGCGCAGCCGGGCCGCGAGCAGCGTCGGCGCGACCACCCCCAGCAAGCTCACGAGGGTGAGGGCGACGAGCGCTGCCCCCTCGCTGAACCCCGAGATGCGCGGCAGGATCGTGATCGCGTCGCCGTCGAAGCGCATCGACGGGGGCAAGACGCCGAGCAGCTCCAGGGCGAGGGGGAGGGCGACCACGGCGCACCCCATCGCGATCACCCAAGGCCGGTGCTTCTTCGACGCTTGGGCCCCGAAGAGCACGGTGTTCACGGCGGTGAACCCCGGCACGAACATGAGCGGCCCGAAGATCCCCGTCAGCACCATCCCCAGGATCACCACCAGCCCGAAGAGGCCGAGCCGCGCCCCGCTGCTCGTGATCCGCTTTCGAAAGAGGACGGCCGCCGTCGCCACGCACGCGACGTTGAGGGCGAGGACGACCCCCGCGAGCCACCCGATCTTGATCCCCAAGAACACGAGCAGCGGGAACATCGCGACCCAGATCGCCGTGCGCACCACGTTGTCGCGCATGGACGCGTTGAGCTGGCGATCGTGGAGCTTGTCGCGCTCGCGCTGGGCGTCGGCGGGCATCGTCTCGGGCGGAGCGGCGAAGAGGCGCAGCACCACCGCGCGCGCCGTCTCGTGCTCGGGGGCGAGGGCGAGGGCGCGCCCCGCGAGCCGCATCGCCTGGGCGCGGGCGGCCTCGCGCTGCTCGCGCGGGCCGTCGAGGGCGCGGCTCGCGAGCTCCTTCGCCTCCACCGCCCGCTCGTCGGCGAGGCGGCGTCGGAGCTCCTCGTCTCGATCGCCGTCGAGGTAGCGCTCGATCGCCTCCGCCATCTCGCGCGCCGATCGCGGGCGCTCCTCTTTTTGGAAGCGCGTCGCGCGCAGACAGAGGACGTAGAGCTCGGGGGGGACGTCGCGCGGCGGGGGCGGGGCGCGGTTCGGATCGAGGGTCGCTTCCAAGATCGCGTGGGCGGTCGCGCCGGGGATCAACGGCTCTTGGGTGAGGAGCTCGTAGAGGATCGCCCCGAGCCCGTAGATGTCGCTCTGTCCGTCCACCATCTCGAGCTGCCCCAAGACCTGCTCGGGGGACATGTAGCCGGGGGTCCCGACCATGTCGCCGGGGCGCGTCTCGTCGCCGTCGTCCGTCGTCATGTCGGCGGTCGATGCCCGGCCCATCCCCGCCTTCGGGGGGAGGACCTTCGCGACGCCCCAGTCGAGGACGTACACCTCGCCGTGGGCCCCGAGCATGATGTTGTCGGGCTTGAGATCGCGGTGCACGACCCCGCGCTCGTGGGCGTAGTCCATCGCCAGGCACACCGTCACGAACGCGCTCAAGAGCCGGTGCCTCGTGACGTTCGCGCGCTGCGTCTTCGAGAGCGTCCGCGTCCGCTCCAGGATGTCGAGGAGCGTCTCTCCGCGGACGCGCTTCATCGCGAAGTACGGCGTCCCGTGCTCGAAGCCGATGTCGTACACGGGCACGATCGCCGGGTGCTCGAGGAGGGCCTGGACGCGCGCCTCGCGGAGGAAGCGAGAGGCGGGGACATCCCCTTGCCCCTCCTCCACCCTCATCGTCTTGATCGCGACCTCGCGCCCGATCCGCGTGTCGAGCGAGCGGTTCACCTCGCCCATGCCGCCCCGCCCGAGCAGCTCGATGGAACGGTACCGCTCGACGAGCGTGTCCTCCTCCATCATCTCGCGCTCCAAGATGTGGGCGACTTGGAGCTTGGGCTCGCTCGGCTGCTCGAACCTCGAGATGCGGAGGGTCTTGGCCTCCGGCGTCCGGGCCTTGGGAAAGCGCAGCGTCGTGTCCGAGTCGCTCTCGCGCGGGTGCATCGGGCGAAGCGTAGCCAAGAACGCCGCCCTCTCGGCATCACGTTCGATCGAATGTTCGTCGAAGCCGTGCCCGGCGCCTCAGGGGATGAAGCGACCGCTGAATCGGCGGGGATTCGGGCGGCCGCTCGGAGGGATCGGCTCCGCCCCCACCGCCTGCTTGAGCGTATCGGCGAGGCTCTGGTTCAGGTTCGGGTGCGTGTCGGTCGAAAGATCGTGGAGCGTCTGCTGCCAGTCGCGCCGGAGCGCCTCGCGAACCCGGTCCCATGCCCCGAGCTGAGGACGCTCGTAGTAGCTCGGATCGTGCAACGTCATGACGGTGATTGCCTCCGCCCCGACGAATTGCAGCCGATATGCCACCGCGCTCACGCGCGCGTTTCGAGCGGCGCGGCGTCGCGATCTGTCTCGTGAGCGCCCATGCGCGCGCTCACTCGAGCTCGTCTCGAACCTCCAAGCTCGAGAGCTCCACGCTCCCCCCTTTGACCGTCCCTCGGATCGTGAACTCCGAGGTAGTGCCGTCCGCGTCGAGGTCGCCCTTCGCGACGACGGTGAACGTGTCGCCGGTCGAGGTGTACGAGTACTGGTAGTACGTCGGCGACGACACCTCGAACTTGAGGCACGCGAAGCCGGCGTTCGCCCCCTTGTCGGCCTCCCAGTCGCCCGGCGCCGATTGGTACTTGGTGCCGCTCGGGATCGATCTCGGCACCGGCGACGAGGCCGACGGGCACAACCTCCGGTCGCGCGCGTACGCCGCCTGCGCCGCCCTCGCGATCGCGCTCACCGTGTTCTTCGCCTCCGACGACTTCGCGCTGCTCAGGTACCGCCGGACGCCGTAGATCGAGATCGCGGCGAGGATCGGCACGACGAGGACGAGCGCCACGACGATCCCGATGATGCAGCCCAACGCGCTCGACTTCTTGGGCGGCTGCCCGTACCCCGGTTGGGCGCCGTAGCCGGGAGGGCCACCGTAGCCGGGAGGGCCACCGTACCCAGGCGGGCCACCGTAACCCTGAGGAGGTCCGTACCCCTGGGGGCCCGGACCGCCCTCGCCTTGTCCACCGCCCGGAGGCCACGGATTGCTCATGCCGCGGACCTTACACGGTCATCACCGCGCGACGAGCCACAACACGGCGACGATCGCGATCGAGATCCCGACCACGACGAGCCACGCCCACGGCGCCGGGGGGCCCGAGCTCGTCGCCGCGCGCGGCGGCGGCGCGACGCGCGTCAACGCCGGCGACGCCTCCGTCGCCACCACCACCTCGACCACGAGCTCGCCGAGCGACGCGTCTCCGAACGGATCGAAGAGGCGCACCGCCACCCCCTCCTCGTGGCCGGCGGCGCCGAGCCCCTCCGGCAGGTGCACCGAGATCCTCCGCGGCGCGTCGCCGACCCGGATCGCCCCGCTGCGGCCGCACCGATCGCAGCCGCCGCCGTCGCACGCCGCGCAGCAGAGCCGCGTCGCGACCTCGACCATCACCTCGTCGCCCGCCCACGTCGCCGGAGCCTCCACGCGCATCCGCGCCCGCGCCCCGTCGTGGCGGGCGAGGGCATCGGGATCGACGAGCCGAGCGAGCTGGTTCACGGCCCCCGGAGAGTAGCGTAAGAGCGAGCCCATGGAGCCCTGCGAGCCCCGCGACGCGCGCCCCGCCGACGTGCCCCGCATCCTCGACCTCATCCGCAAGCTGGCCGAGTACGAGCGCGCCGCGCACGAGGTCCTCGCGACCCAGGCCCAGCTCGAGCGCGCCCTCTTCGGGGACCACCCCGCCGCGTTCTGCCACGTGATCGACGCCCCCGCCCCCGACGAGGGGCTCGCCGGCTTCGCGATCTGGTTCGTGAGCTACTCCACCTGGCTCGGCGTCCACGGCCTCTACCTCGAGGACCTCTTCGTCCTCCCCGCCTACCGAGGCCGCGGCTACGGCAAGGCGTTCATGAAGAACCTCGCTCGCGTCTGCGTCGAGCGCGGCTACGGGCGCTTCGAATGGGCCGTCCTCGACTGGAACCGCCCCGCCATCGAGTTCTACGCGTCGCTCGGCGCCCGCCCCCAGAGCGAGTGGACCGTCCACCGCCTCACCGGTGAGCGACTGGCCGCCCTCGCGCGCGAGTAGGGGCGCCCCGGCCCTCGTGCTACGATATCGATAGCGGTGGGAGCGAGCTCGCCGCGGAGACGATGCCCACCCCCCTCGTCGCTCCGCTCCTCGGCCCCTCCCACGCTCGTCGCTTCGCTCCTCACGGGAGGGGGCGCCTCCTCTCTCTCTCTCTCTCTCTCTCTGTCGCTATGAAAACGATAGCGCACCCCTCCCGCGGCGCGCGGCAGCGCGACGCAAGGGAGGGGTCGGCGAGCGGAGCGAGCCGGGGGTGGGCAGAGCGCCGGCCAAGCCGGCAGAGAGGATCGGGTGAGGAAGGAAGTGATGACCCAACCAAGTCCTGACCTGGCGGACTCCACCTGCCAGGAAAGCTACCCCTT
>JBGAID010000116.1:0-32088 GCA_044225865.1 Polyangiaceae bacterium
ATCGCTACCCATCGCTCTTGGACGCGGCTTCGTAGGCAGGGCTCGCCGTTGTAGACGCGATCGGGCCGACGTGGAGCGCGCTGCGCCGGCCGACGACGCCGCCGTCGCTGCGGCCCTATCAAGACAACGCCCTCGCCGCGTTCGAGACGTTCGGACGGCGGGGGGTCATCGCGCTTCCGACAGGGGCGGGAAAGACGCGGGTCGCGTGCGCGGCGATGGCGCGCGCCGGAGACAGCGCGCTCGTGCTCGTGCCGACCCGGGTGCTGCTCACGCAGTGGCTGTCCGTGCTGCGCGCGCAGTTCGGCGATCCGATCGGCGTCGTCGGCGACGGCATGAAGAGCGTCGCCCGGATCACGGTGATGACGTTCGAGAGCGCGTACCGATGCCTCGATCGGTTCGGCGACGCGTTCGGCATGGTGGTGGTCGACGAGGCCCACCACTTCGCGGGGGGCGCGCGCGCCGAGATCCTCGAGATGTGCCCGGCCCCGATCCGGCTCGGGCTCACCGCGACCCCTCCCCGGCCCGGATCGGCGGGAGCCGAGCGCCTGCGCGATCTCATCGGCCCGGTCGTGTTCGAGATGGCGATCGCGGATCTCGCGGGCCGAGACCTCGCGCCGCTCGAGCTCGTGAGGATCCAGGTGTCGCTCACCGCGGAGGAGCGGGTCCGCTACGAGAGGGACATGGCGAGCTTCACCTCGCTCCGGCGGGAGATCTCGAGGGTGACCCCCGACGCGGACTGGATGAGCTGCGTCCGGGCGATCGCGCGGCTGCCGGAGGGGTCGGCCGTCCTCAGCGCGATGTACCGGGCGGGGGCGCTCGCCCAGTTCCCGAAGGCGAAGCGCGCCGCCGTCCGCCATCTGCTCGCGAGACATCGTGACGATCGGACGCTCCTCTTCACCGCGACCGCGGCCGACGCCTACGCCATCGCAGAAGAGGCCCTCGTGCCCGTCATCACCGCCGACGTGACGCGCCGGGAGCGAGAGGCGATCCTCGCTTCGTTCCGGGATCGGCGGGTGCGGGCGATCTGCAGCGCGCGGGTCCTCAACGAGGGCGTCGACGTGCCGGAGGCGAACGTCGCGATCATCGTCGCGGGCGCGCTCGGGGCGCGCGAGCACGTGCAGCGCATCGGGCGGATCCTCCGGCCGAGCGCGGACAAGCGAGCCGTCGCGTACGAGCTCGTCACCATCGACACCGTCGACGAGGCGCGCACCCGCGCGCGAGGGAGGCGCCTTGCTGCCCGCAGATCTGCTGCTGACCACGTCGCTTGAGGGGCGACCGGGGCGCGGGACGCCGCGCTATTTAACGGGCCGCGACGAGGTCTGGGTGCGCGCCGTGATCGACCTGTTCGACGCCTACGTCGGGCGCACGGTGGGCGAGCGCGAGGCCGAGCTGCCCGATCGCGTTCGCGGCGTCGCGCGCGAGCACGGCGTCTCCACCCGCGCCGCGGACGGGGTCTCCAGCGTGCTCTCTCGCCGGTTCAAAGCCTCGGTCGCCGCCGCGCTGGACCCAGCGGAGGTCCGCGCCGTCACGTTCGAGGAGGCGGCTCGGGAGGCGCGCTTCGACAGGGACGCCGCGCTCGCGCGGGCGGCGGCCCGATGCGGCGCCTCCGTCGACGAGCTCTCCCAGGCCCTGTTCGCGGATCGACCGTGCCTGCGGAGGATCCTCGCCCCCGCCTCCGCCGTCTCTCCTTCGGACGTGGTGGAGGGCTACAACCTCGCGCTCGTCCAGGGGCTCCTGCTCCGGAGCGAGCGGGTCACCGTCGAGATCCGCGAGCACGTGCGGGCGGTGGTGCGCTTCTCCAAGCTCGCCGGGCTGCTCTGCACCTACGCGGTCGGAGAGGCCGGGACCCGACTGGACGTGTCCGGACCTCTGTCGATCCTGCGGCACACGACGAAGTACGGGTTCGCGCTCGCGTCGTTCTTCCCCGCCGTCGTCGCGACGCCGGGGTTCCGGCTCGAGGCGCGCTGCGTGCTGAAGGGCGAGCCCATCGCGGTCCACATCGGCGCGACGGATCGGATCGCGCGAACCCACGCCCTGCCCAAGGACGCCGACAGCGCGGCGGAGCGCGCCCTCGCTCGGGACGTGCGCCGGCTCGGGGGGCCGTGGTCGCTCGTGAGGGAAGCGGAAGCGATCCCGATCGGGGCGCGAGCGTTCTTCCCCGACTTCACCCTCCGGCACGAGGATGGATTCTCGGTGCTGGTCGAGATCGTGGGCTACTACACGCCGGAGTACCTGCGGTCGAAGCTCGAGGCCCTCCGGGGCGCCGCGCCTCGTCCCCTCCTGGTGTGCATCGACGAGGCCCTCGCCTGCGAGGACGGGGGCCTCCCCGCGACGGTGCTCCGTTTCAAGAGGCGCGTCGATGGGCGCGCGCTCATCGAGGCGGCCGAGCGGCTGCGCCAGCTCGCGCACGGATGACGTTCGCCCCGCCCTCGATGGCGGGACCGCTACCCAAGGCGGGGACCGTGCGCGATTCTCATGTTCGTGAAGCTCGCCGCGCGGATCGCCGCCTGCCTGCTCGCGGGGTGCGCGCACGACCCCGGCTCCGCCACGGAGGGAGCGGACTTTCCTCCGCTCTCGGCCGGGCCGTTCGTGCGGCCGCTCGCTCCCCGCGACGCGTTGAAGGCGCCCAAGCGGCCCTTCACGCTCCGCTCGATCGCGTTCGACCATCGGGCCCTTCCGCCCCTCGCTCCGGCGAGCGGGCCCGCGCGGAGGATCTCGCTCTCGCTCGTCGAAGTGGGGAGGTTGCAGTTCCGCGTGGACGTCGACCCGGGTCTCGCGGTCCTGCTGGACGAGGAGGGGATGCACGCCGCCTCGTGGAACCAGAGCGCCTCGCCCCTGTCGTTCGGGATGGTGACGAGCGAGCTCGGGGGCCCCAAAATCCCGATGGAGGCGCGGATGGAACGCTCGTCGGACGCGGCGTGCGTCGAGCGGCGGAGCGCGCCTCGCGTCACCGCGCTCGCGATCGGCGACTGGGACCGAGACGGGGTGCGGGTCGAGACGCTCGACACCTTCCTCGAGAAGTCGAGCCGGCCGCACGGCGGCGATGGGCGGCTCGTGTGCCGAGGCACCGCGGTCGTGAGCGCGACCGTCCGCGCGAAGGCGATCCTCCCCAACCTGCTCTATGCGTTCCGGCGCGCCGACGCGGGCGGCGAGGAGCTGGTCGTCATCGGCCCTCCCTCGGAGTGGTCCGCTGCATCGGCCGAGCCCGCCGGTCGCCGTCAGCGGTGGTCGGGGCCGTTCAGCTTGCTCTCCATCCCCGTCGCGCGCGGCTCGAGCGCCTCGCTCCTCTTGTCGGCGGGCTATCGCGAGATCGCCTACTTCGTCGGCCTGTACGGGAGAGCTCCCGCCTGGGTCCAAGACAAGGAGTCGAGCGGCTCTTCCGTCACGTTCTCCGTCGAGGTGCTGTGGCCCGAAGGGCAAGACGCGCCCGAGGCGCGCGTCGTCGTTCAAGGGGTCGACCGCTCGGACCTGCGGCTGCTCGACGCGCGGCCGGTCGCGCCCCCCCTGTCGCTGCGCCCGGAGTGAGGCCGCGCAGCAACTTCGGACCGGCAGTACGAGCGAGCCGAGCTGGGGTCCTCGCGCTCGCAACGCAACGCTACGATACGGTTCCTGCGTCAGCTGGCGAGCGCGCCAGAAGGCGACTTCTACGTCGTCACGATCCCCCCTGGCCAGGCCCTCCGGGCCGAGGTGGTCGAGGGAGATCGCGCGATCGAGACGTGCGAGAGCAACAACGTCGACAGCCGCCTGACCCTGTACGACAGCAACGGCACGACCCAGCTCGTCGATGACGACGACGACGGCCGCGGCTTCTGCTCCGCCATCGATGGAACCGGCAATACGCCGCGGGACACCGCTGCGCGGAACACAGGGACGACCCCCAAGGTCGTCTTCCTGCAAGTCCGCGCGTCGTCGTTCGCGACGGGCACGGAGGGTCAGTTCATCTACAAGCTCGCCGTGACGGTGCGCTGACCCTGGCACGCGCGCCGGGACCCAAGAACGGGCCGGCGCGCGGTTCTCATGCCCGTGAGGCTCATCGCGGGGATCGTCGCGTGTCTGCTCGCGGGCTGCGCCGCCGAGGCCATTCCGGCCGCGGAGCCGGCGGCGATGGGGCGGCTCGGCGGACGACACATCACGCGTCCGCCTGTCACCCGCGATGCGCTGAAGGGCCCTACGCGGCCCTCCACGCTGCGCTCCGTCTCTTTCGACTACCCCTCGCTGCCGGCCCTCGTCGCCGAGGGCGCGCGGAGGCGGAGCATCCCGCTCTCGCTCGTCGAAGAGGAGAGGTCGCGCTACCGCGTCGACGTGGACGACAAGCTCGCGATCCTCCTCGACGAGGAGCGGCTGCACGCCGCGTCGTGGAACAAGAGCTCGTCACCGCTCTCGTTCGGCGCGCTCGAGAGCGTGCTCGGCGGCCCCCGCACCCCGATGCAGGCTCGCCCGCAGCCGGACATGGACCCGCGGTGCATCGGCCGGCGGAGCTCGCCGCGCGCGACCGCCCTCGCGATCAGCGACTGGAGCCGCGACCACGTGAAGGTGGAGACGTTCGACACCGTCCTGCGGTCGAGCGGGCCTCCCGGCCCGAAGGCGTTTCGGGCCGTCTGTCGTGGCACCGCCGTCGCGACTGCGACCGCGCGCGCGGCCGCGATCCTCCCCCACGTGGTCTACGCGTTTCGTCGCGCCGCCCCCGGGGGCGCGCGCGGCGAAGAGCTCGTCGTGATCGGCCCTCCCTCGCAGTGGTCCGCGGCGTCGGCGGAGCCCGAGCGCCGAAACGAGCAATGGCCGGGCGCGTTCAGCGTCCTCGCGGTCCCGATCGCGCGCGGCTCGAGCGCATCGCTCCTGTGGACGACGGGGTGGCGCGAGGTGGCGTACTTCGTCGGCCTCTACGGGCGCCCTCCGGCGTGGGCCCAGGACAAAGAGCTGAACGGCACCTCCGTCACCTTCTCTGTCGAGGTGCTGTGGCCCGGTTCGGAGGACGCGCCCGAGGCGCGCGTCCTCATCCAGGGCGTCGATCGGAGGGCGCTGCGCTTGGTCGACGCGAAGCCGGTCAACCCGCCGCCCCAAGGGCTGCGCCCCGACTGAGGCGCAGAGCTCAGAGCACGAGCCCACCGGGGGCGCCGCCCCCCATCGGGATGCTGCTCACGTCCGTCTCGCCGCTCTGGGTGCCAGCCGCGGTGAAGTGCTCCACCGTGCCGCCCATCGCGCCGACCTCGAGGCGATCGACGCGCCCGTCGGGGAGGGCGCGGATTTGCCACCCGTCCATCACTCCGCGCGTGCAGTTGAGGAGCACGCCCTGATAGGCATTGGCGCCCGTCTCGCGCACGCCCCACATCGGGGTCGACGAGGCGTGGTTCTCGATCACCCGGATCCAGCTTCCATTGGACGCGACATTGAGCAGGCCGCTGAAGGCCCACACCTCCTTGCCGATGTCCTGGGCAAAAGCGCCGATGGGCATCGGGCTGCTCAGGAAGCCCGCGTCCATTCCGCACGCATAGAGGTGCACCACGCTGACGTTGGACATCGCGCGAATCGCGTTCGCCAACTGGGTGTATGCGGTGTTGCGGCTGCGAGCAGGCCAGTTGAAAGGCAGACAGTAGCCGTCCCAGGCCGTTTGCCTCTCCACCGAGTCGGTGAATTGATTGTCCCACCCGCTGTGCAGACAGAGCCACCGCGTGTTGTACGTCCCCGTCATGACGAGGCCGTGGCCGCACAAGGCGAGGACGGCGGGCGAGCCGGTGGCCGTCGTCGCGCTCCCGACGGTGGTGCACGCCTGGGCGAACACGGAGATCACGACAGGAGGCGAGCCCTCGTGGGAGCCGACGGCGCTCGCGACCGCGCCGTTCATTCGCCACACCTTGCCCGGCGTCGAGCGGTGGGCATAGCGCCACAGCATCCTCTCCACGTTGGTCGTGGTGGCGGTGCCGGTGCCGACGTGGGGGGCGCCGTCGCCCGGGTAAGGCTCTGGGGGAGCGGTGCCGCGGTGACACGCGATCATCCAGAGCGCGTTGTCGGGACCGACGTGTGTCGGGAATGTGGTGCCCCCACGAGCCCCTCGAGGTCCAGTCATGGTCGTGCCCTCTGCCCGCTCTCCTTGCGGGCGTTCATGAGCCGTGACGCTCGCGCAGACGGTCACGCGTCGCGTCGTCGAGCTCGCCCGTGACGGTCAGCCCTTCGATGCGCTGGAACGCCATCAAGGCCCACGCGACGCCGCGCGCGCCGTGCTCGGCGCTCCCGTAGCCGAGGTTCGCGAGGCGGTGGATGACCCCGCTCTCCTCTTCGATCGGGTCCACCGCCCCGAGCGCGATCTCCTCCTCGAAGGGGTGCTCGTCCCCCTCGTGGACCCACACCCGAAGCGTCACCGAGCGCGCGACGGCGGGGACGCGCTCTTCGACGAAGCCGGCCCCATCGGTGTGGCCAGTGCGCGATCGCCCGGCGACGACGAGCTCGTAGGGACGGTTCGCCACCTCGCGGCGCTGGCGATCGAACAGCTGGGTGCGGACGAGCGTCGTCGGGACGGTGACCCGAAAGCGCCGGGTGCCGCCGGACGAGAACGACGCCGACGAGCCAGGCGGATCCGGGACCTCGATCGTCTCTCCGGGCCGCAGGATGTGGGGATCTCGGCCGCCCTCGGAGAGGCGGGAGTTGTCCCCGAGGGCGAGCAGATCGTCGGTGCTCAAACCAAATCGGGCGGCGACGCTCGCCGCGCAGTCTCCGGCGCGCACGAGGTATCTCATGGGCGAGGGCTCCTTCCGAGGGTCTTCATGCGGGCTGGGGATCGGAGAGGTCGGGGAAGAAGATCTGACCTTGGCCCTGCACGTCGACCTCCGCCTTGCCGTCGGCGTCCAAGAAGCCGGCGACCTCCGAGCCGTCGTCGAGCTCGATCCGGAAGCGCTGGTAGGGCACGGGGTTTTCGTCTTGGTCGACGAGCTCGACCGTCGTCAGCTGCGGCGACGCCACGACGATCGTGTCGGAGGCGTTGGCGGGCGAGTTCAGGAGGACGCGGGATCCGTCGATCTTCGCCTCGGACTTGAGGAGCACGCTCGCCTTGGAGGACTTCAGCACGACCGAGTCGTCCGAGACGACCTGGAACTGCGACTTCACCTTCGTCTTGGCGGAGCCCTCCGCGAGCAGGAGGCGCGCGTCCTTGCCGCGCGCCGTCACCTTCTCGGAGACGATCTCGATATCACCGTCGGTGATGCGCACGTAGCTCCCGCCGACCCGAAGGACGATCTCCTTGTCGGAGGCGATGTCGATCGCGCCCGAGGACGAGAGCTCCGTCGTCCCTTCGACGCGCAGGGTCGCCGAGCGCTCGGCGCCGTCGCGCCCGACGAGCACGGCCGCGTTGCCGAGGAGGTCCGCGAAGAGATCGCCGCGCACGGCGCGGGTGACCTCCCCATCGATCCGCTGCCGATCCGACTTTTCGACGTGGACGCTCCGATCGCCGCGGATCGTCTCCTCGAGGTCGGTCCGATCGACGAACGTGCGGCCCGCGACCCGATCGCGACGGGCGCCGCTCACGTCGACCGTCTCGTCGCCGCCCACGTGGACGCTTCGGTCGCCGGCGACGCCGATCGTCTGGAGGGCCCCCACGGTGAGGGCGTCGTCGTGCGCGACGTTTTCGGAGCGGTCGCGGCCGATCTGGCTCGTGAAGTTGCGCTGGGCTTTGAGGACGATCTCCTCCTCGCCGGCGGCGTCTTCGAAGGACAGCTCGTTGTACCCCTCGCTCCGGGGCGTGCTCCGGGTCCGAATCCCGCTCTTCGTCTTGTGGCGCGGGGTCTGGAACGGGGTGGGGGTGACGCCGTTGAACACGGAGCCGAGGACGATGGGCTTGTCGGGATCGCCGCCTTCGAAGCCGACCACGACCTCCATCCCCACCCGGGGAATGAACTGGAAGCCCCACGCCGGCCCCGCCCACGCCTGCATCGCGCGGAGCCAGCAGGTCGGCTCGAAGAGGTTCGGAGAGCGGTCCCAATGAAAGCGCACCTTGATGCGTCCGGCGTCGTCGACGTGGATCTCCTCGCCGGGAGGCCCCGCCACGATCGCGGTGAGGCACGTCTGGACGGGGCGCCGGCGCGGCCGCTTCATCGGGTGCTTCACGTCGGAGGGGACGCACTCGAAGCGGTTCGTGTAGGCCGACCCTTCGGTGGCCTCCCCCGTCGCGCGGCCCTCGTGGTGCAAGGTCGTCACCGCGTACTCCCCGTCGGCATCGAACGAGCCTTCGAGCGCGAACCGCGCCCCCGCGAAGAGGCGAACGGAGCTGCTCGTTCCCCGGAAGAACGCGCGACGGCGCCGGTGCGCGTCGAGGTTGCGGAGCGCCTCGTGCGGTCCGTGCTCCACATCGGGGAGAACGTCGATGGGGAGCGGGGCGGTGCCCAGCGCGGGGATCGACATGCCCCGGTCGTACAGGGGGATGGTCTCGTGCTCGTACACCTCGAGATCGGGGCGGGGATCCCCGCGCCCGCTCGCGTCCCCCAAGACGGGCACGAGCGGCCGCCGATAGTCGAACTGCCGGACCGTCGACGAGGTCGGCACGATCGTCTGCTCGCGCGAGAAGCTCCCCGCGAAATCGCGCGGCGCGGCGAGGAAACCCGGGCCGTGGAGCGGCAGCGGTCCTCCCTCGATCGGATCGTAGGCGGGATGGTCCGCGATTACGATCCGCTCACGCGGCGAGCCCATCGCGACGGGGGGAGGAACGGTGTCGACGAGCCGCTCGGCGTGGCGCGCGCCTTCGTCGAGGGCGCGCTCGATCGCGGCGGTGAGCTCAGCCTCTCCCTGCGCGAACCAGAAGGCGTACCCCTGCACGGCGCAGAGCCGGCGAACGAACGCGAGCTCCGTCTCTTCGTATTGGGTGCAATAGGCTCGAGGCGGGCCGACCTCGGCGAGGCGCAGCTCGAACGGGAGGCCGCGCGCGCCGAGCACCGCGCCGAGCACGGCCGAGATCGGCATGTCTTGAAAGATCTGGGAGCCCTTGCGGCGCCCGAGCAGCCACAGGTGAGGGACGAGGCGCACGGTGAAGCGGTGCCGCTCCCTCCCTTCGACGAGCCGCTGCCCCTCGTACCGAACGGCGCAGACGAGGCCGTGGTGCCGGTTGTCGTGTCCGCCGGCGCGCCGGTAGAGCGTCGCCGATGCCCCGAAGACGGCGCGCTCGAACAACGCGGGGGGCAGGCGCGTGCTCACCTGCACGCGAAGGTCGTAAGGGCGGCTCAGCGACTCCGTCCCCGACCAGGCATCCACCGCCACGTGCTCCGGTCCGAGCGGCCCTGCCGTCAACACGAACGAGGTCGATGCCACCGTCATGTCCTCCTCGTCGCCCCCGGACCGAGCAGCGCACGCCACGCCGCGGGCTCGGCCACCGGTGGTATCACGCCGCCGCGGGCGATGTCGACGGCAGCGCTCGGGCTCGCCCTCTCGAAGCCCGGTTCAACGCGACTTCGCGCTCGCGGCCCGGTCGAGGACCCACGCGGCGAAGGCCGGCATCCCCTGCCCCGATCGGGCGGAGAGCTCCATCACCGGCGTGCCCGGCTTCACCTCCTGAACTGCGGCGTGGGCGCGCGCGAGGTCGAAGTCGAGGTGAGGGAGCAGATCGATCTTGGTCATGATCACGAGATCCGCGGCGCGGAACATGTGCGGATATTTGAGGGGCTTGTCCTCGCCCTCGGTGACGGAGAACAGGACGACGCGCGCCGACTCGCCCAGGTCGAAGAGGGCGGGACAGACGAGGTTGCCGACGTTCTCGATGAAGAGGATCCCCCCCGGCTCGAGGCCGAGCCCGTCGAGCCCTCGCCGCACCATCTCCGCCTCGAGGTGGCACCCCTTGCCGGTGTTGATCTGCAGGGCGCGCGCTCCCGTCGCGCGGATGCGGTCCGCGTCGCGCGTCGTCTCTTGGTCACCCTCGAGCACATAGACGCGCCGCTGCTCGGCGAGCAACGTCGCGAGCGTCTTCTCGAGGAGCGTCGTCTTGCCCGACCCGGGCGAGCTCATCAGGTTGAGCGCGACCACGCCGCGCCCCCGGAGAAACCCGCGGTTCTCGGCGGCGATTCGGTCGTTCTTCTCGAGGATCTTCACCTCGAGCGCGACGTCCTCGTGAGCGTGATCGTGGTCGTGATGATGACCGTGATCGTGGTGAGCGTGCCGGACCACCGTGCCGTCCGCGAGCACGTGCTCATGCTCGTGCTCGTGCTCGTGCTCGTGATGGTGCTCGCCCTCGATCTTCACTTCGCCCCCGCCGCAGCCACAGGTCTCACACATCCCGCACCTCCATCGATCGCAAAAGGAGCTCTTCGCCCGCGACGAGCTTCATCATCGCGCCGGGCGCGCATGGGCATCGGAGGAGCGGCGCTTCGAGCTCGCGTTCCTCCCCGCACGTCGGGCACGCGCCTCGCCCGGGGATCTCGTCGATCTCGAGGCGCGCCCCCGCGAGCGGGGTCCCCTCCGTGCACAGGTCGAAGCAGAAGCGGATCGCCCCGACGTCGATCCCGGTGAGCTTGCCGATCGCGAGCCGGACCGCCTCGACCCGGCGCCCCTCCGCGCGCTCGGCGGCGAGGGCCACGATGTTCCTGGTGATCGAGAGCTCGTGCATGGGCGTCAGCAGATCCGCGGGAGAGGCTCGCCGGTCAGCATGTCGAGGACGCGCTCGCCTCCGAAGCCGGTGTCGAGCGTCACGACGCCGGGAGGAGATGCGCGACACGCGCCGATGATCGCGCCGTCCTTGCCCTTGGGGTGGGCGCGGAGGATCTCGAGGGCGCGGCCCGCGTGGGCCTCGGGGACGGCGAACACGATCTTGCCTTCGTTGGCGAGGTGAACCGGATCGAGCCCGAGCAGCTGGGTGAGCCCCGCGACCTCCGGACGCACGGGGAGGGCGCGGGCCGAGATGCAGACCCCGACCTCCGACGCGAGGGCGAGCTCGTTGACGACGGCGGAGAGGCCGCCTCGGGTCACGTCGCGCATCGCGTGGACGGGCACCTCCGCCACGAGCGCCGCGACCAAATCGTGGAGGGCGGCGGTGTCGCTCGGGATGTCGGTCTGGAGGGCGAGCTCACCGCGCGCGACGAGGATGGCGGCGCCGTGGTCCCCGAGGAAGCCGTTCACGAGGAGGCGATCGCCGGGCTTCATCGCGCGGGACGAGATGGACACGCCGGCGGGGATGACGCCGATGCCGGCCGTGTTCACGAAGAGCTTGTCGGCCATGCCGCGTGGGACGACCTTGGTGTCGCCGGTGACGACGCGCACCCCCGCCGCGTCGGCGGCGCGGCGCATGCTCGCGAGGACGCGCCGGAGCGTCTCGATCGGCAGGCCTTCTTCGAGGACGAGACCGCACGAGAGGGCGACCGGCTGCGCGCCCGACACCGCGAGATCGTTGATGGTGCCGTTCACCGCGAGCGCGCCGATGTCGCCTCCCGGAAAGAAGAGCGGGCTCACCACGTACGTGTCGGTCGTGAACGCGAGGCGATCCCCCTTCTCGCGGAGCGCGTCGAGCCCGAAGCGCGCCTGATCCTCGAGGGCCTCGGTGCCGAGCTCGCCGACGACGAGGTCGTCGATGAGGTCGCGCATCGCCTTGCCGCCGCCGCCGTGGGCCATCACCACGACCTCTTCGCGGACGCGGCCGGCGCGGCGCCGGAAGCGCTCGACGCGCCGGAACAGGGGGTGGTCTTCGGGTCGCTCCGTCTCGTCGCTCATAAGCCTCGGTCGATCAAAGCGTGGGCAGGCGACGGCGCCCGTCCGCTTCGTGTCCTCTCACCGTGTCGATGCGGCCGAAGGAGTAGTACGCGGCGCACGCTCCCTCCGAGGAGACCATGCACGCGCCGATGGGCGTCTCCGGGGTGCAGCTCGTCCCGAACACCTTGCACTCCCATGGCTTGAGGGTGCCCCGGAGGATCTCGCCGCACTGGCAGGCCTTGGGATCCGCGACCTTCGCGTGAGGCACGGCGAAGGCTCGCTCCGCGTCGAAGCGGGCGAGCTCCGGGCGAATGGCGAGGCCAGAGCCCGGGATCGATCCGAGGCCGCGCCATTCGAACGTCGCGCGGGGCTCGAACACCTCGCGCAGGGCGGCCTGAGCGGCGCGGTTGCCGTCGGGCGAGACGACGCGCTTGTATTGGTTCTCCACCTCCGCGCGGCCCTCGGCGATCTGGGTGACGACCATGAGCATCGCCTGGAGGAGATCGAGCGGCTCGAACCCGGCCACCACGAACGGCTTTCGGTAGTCGCGGGCGATCGGCTCGTAGGGCTTCGTCCCGATCACCATCGAGACGTGTCCGGGGCCGATGAACCCGTCGAGGGAGAGCTCCGGGGCATCGAGGAGGGCGCGGAGCGTGCTGGGGATCGTGATGTGGTTGCAGAAGACGAAGAAGTTCTCCACCCCATCGCGGGCCGCCTCGAGGAGGGTGAAGGCGGTCGCGGGGGCGGTCGTCTCGAAGCCGAGCCCGAAGAAGACGACGCGTCGATCCGGGAGCTTGCGCGCGAGGGCGAGGGCGTCGGCGGGCGAGTAGACGGTGCGGACGTCGGCGCCCTCCGCCTTCGCCTCGAGCAGACTCTTCTTGGAGCCGGGCACGCGCATCGCGTCTCCAAAGCTCGCGAAGACGACCCTCTCCTGCTCCGCGATCGCGATCGCGTCGTCGACGCGGCCGACCGGCAATACACAGACGGGGCACCCCGGTCCGTGCACGAGCTCGATCGCGTCCGGGAGCATCGATTGGAGGCCGTACTGGAAGATGGCGTGGGTGTGGCCGCCGCACACCTCCATGATCTTGAGGGGCCGGCCGCCGCGGCCGCCGATGCGCGCGACGGCGCCCTCGATCTTCCGTGCGAGGGCCTTGCCCGCGTCGGGGTCGCGGAACTCGTCGACGAATTTCACTCCGGCCTCGACAGCGCGCGGTCGCTCGCGCTCATCGCCTCGTGGGCCTCGCGCACCTCACCGAGCTCGCGCAAGAGATCGAGCGTCTTCTGCGCCTCTTCCGGATCGATCCGGCTCATCGCGAAGCCCACGTGGACGAGGACCCACGCCCCGACGAGCGCGTCGATCGGAGCGCCCTCTTCCGCCACGCACGCGAGGTTGATCTCACGCTTGACGCCTCCGACGTTCACGAGCCCGAGCTTCTTCTCCGCCGAGGTGATGGATACGATCTGTCCAGGTACGCCGAGGCACATGCTTCCTCCGAGCTCGTGTCAGGCCATCATGGCACGGGCCGCCGCGACCGCCGCCTGCCCGAGCGAAATTCCACCGTCGTTCGCGGGCACCGACGCGTGGGTCCACACCTCCATCCCGTCGCGCTCGAGGAGCTCGATCGTCGCCTCGGAGAGGACGCGGTTCTGAAAGACGCCGCCCGACAGCGCGACGGGGAGCGAGCGCCCGGCCCGCCTCGCGGCGTGGGACACGAGGCGGCGGACCGCCTCCGCGACCGCGAGGTGGAACCTCGCCGCAACCAGGTCAGGCCGCGTCTTTTCGAAGAGGTCCCCGAGGATCGCTCGCCACATGCCGAGGGGCTCGAAGTAGTGGAGGTCGCTCCGCGCGAGCTTCGGCACCGCGATCGGGTACGGCTCGCTCGCGCGCGCCTCGTCGAGGGCCCTTCGATCCACGAGCGCCTCGAGCTGCATCGCCGCTTGGCCCTCGAAGTCCACCCGATCGAAGCAGAGGCCCACCGCCGCCGCGACCGCGTCGAAGAGGCGACCCGCCGAGCTCGCCCGCGGGCTCGTTCCCGAGAGGGCAGCGAGGGTGGGCAGCGGCTTCTCCGCGAGGCGCCGGATCGCCTCGACCTCCGCGTAGTCGAGGGCCACGTCCGGCCACCGCATCTCGGCGACGAGGTGGGCGTACAGGTTTCGGAAGGGCTCGCGCGCGGCCGCGTCACCGCCGAGGAGGGGGACGGGCTTGAAGGTCGCGACGCGCTCCGCGCGCGCGTAGTCCGCGATGAAGACCTCGCCCCCGAAGAGGGCCCCGCCCTCCCCCATCCCGAGCCCGTCCAGGGCGACGCCGATCACCGCTCCGCCGTCGAGCGGGTGACCATGCTCGAACATGCACGCGGCGACGTGAGCGTGGTGGTGTTGGACGGCTGAGACGCGCGCCTGCTCCGTCTCCGCGAGATCGCTCGCGAGGGAGGTGGTCGGGTACTCGGGGTGGAGATCGCACGCGACCACGCGCGGCGCGTGATGAAACAAAGAGCGCATCATGGCGAGCCCGCGTTCGAAGCTCTGGAGGGCGCGGAGATCGTCGAGGTCGCCGTAGTGAGGGGAGAGGACGGCCCGTCCGCGCTCGAGCAAGCAGAACGTCCCCTTGAGGAGCCCCCCGAGGGCGAGGATGGGCGGCGCGTCCGCGAAGCCGGGCGGGGCTCTGAGCGGCGAGGGGGCGAGGCCGCGCGCCCTCCGCAGCACGCGGGCCGCGCCCGCCATCGGCCTCACCACCGAGTCGTCCACCCGCTGCGCGATGGGCCGGTCGTGCAAGAGGAACCACTCCGCGATGGAGCCGAGGCGCGCGCGCGCGTCGGCGTCGTCGGTGCACGTCGGCTCGTCGGTGACGTTCCCGCTCGTGCACACGACGGGGCGATCGAGGCGCTTCATCAGGAGGAGGTGGAGCGGCGTCATCGGCACCATCACCCCGAGCGACGTGAGCCCGGGCGCGACGCTCGGGGCGACGTTCGATCCTTCGACCCGCGGCGCGAGGACGATGGGGGCGGCGGGCCCGAGGAGGGCGCGCTCGGCGACGGCGTCGAGCTCCACGATCCGACGGGCGATCTCGAGGTCGCGGACCATGAGGGCGAAGGGCTTCGCGTCGCGCTTCTTCCGCGCGCGGAGGCGCGCGACCGCGTCGTCCTGGGTCGCGTCGCAGACGAGGTGAAAGCCGCCGAGCCCCTTCACCGCGACGATGGCGCCTTCTTTCACGAGGCCGGCGGCCGCGTCGACCATGTCGAGCGAGGACCACCGCTCGAAGCTGAACGGCCGGCCGTCTGCGCGCTCGAGCCAAGCCTTGGGGCCACACGCGTGACACGCGATCGGCTGCGCGTGGTACCGCCGGTCCGCGTGATCTCCGTACTCGCGCGCGCACGCCTCGCACATCGCGAACGAGGCCATCGTCGTGCTCGGTCGGTCGTAGGGGATCGCCGTCTGGATCGAGAACCGCGGACCGCAGTGGGTACAGCTCGCGAACGGGTAGCGATAGCGGCGCTCGTACGGGCTCGAGACCTCGTCTGCGCACGCTCGACAGACGGCCGCGTCGGGGCACACCTCCGCGTTCGGCTCCGCGCCCGCCGCCCCGCTCTCGAGGATCGCGAAGCCCTCCCCCTCGACCTCGACCGCTCCGACGACGAGCACCTCGTCGACGCGCGCGAGGGGCGGGAGCGTCGCCACCATCTCCTCGGTGAACCGGCGCGCGTCCGAGTCGCCGCCGGCGATCGCGATCGTCACGCCGTCCGCGTCGTTCCTCACCCAGCCGGCGAGGCCCCGCGTCTCGGCGAGCCGTGCCACGTGGGGACGAAAGCCGACCCCCTGGACGTTTCCGCGGACCCGGACGAGGCGACCTTCAAGCATCGGCGGCCTTCCAGATCAGCACGCGATGGTTGCCGGTGTCGGCCACCACGACGAGGTCGTGGCCGCGCGAGATCCCGTACGGCCAGCAGAGGCTGTCGCGCACGGGCAGCTGCCACCGGTTGTCGCCCTTCTTGGTGAAGCTCGTCTGTCCGGTGAGGCGCGTCGCGGACGCGAAGGGCGCGATCGGGAGATCGAAGCCGACGAGGCGCGAGTTCGCGGTGTCGGCGACGTAGAGGATGCGACCGTCGGCGGCGATCCCATAGGGCATGTTCAGGGAGCGCGACGTCGGATCGTACGAGCCCGCGTTGTGATCGACGGCGTCGAAGCTCGTCTGACCGAGCACGCGCGCGGCGGCGACGTTCGAGCGGGTGGGGACCCCGTCCCAGACGAGGACGCGGTTGTTCCCAGCGTCGGCGACGACGAGATCGCCCGCCGCCACCGCGAGGGCGTGGGGCCATCGCATCGTGCGCGCGTCGGCGGGACCGCCTGCGTTGTCGCTCCGCTCCTCGAGGGTGGGCTGGCCGAGGACGAGATCGGCAGCGGCCCCGCTCGACCGCGGCACCTTCGCGAAGGCGACGACCCTCCGATTCCCTGCGTCCGCGACGAAGAGCCGCCCCTCGTGGATCATCACGTCGAAGGGCCAGAACAGGGTGTCGGCCCGCGGGGCCTCGAGACCGCGGTTGGCCTCCCCCCCTTCGAGCGTCGCTTGACCGAGGACGACGTCCGGCGCCGCGCCGGACACGGGCGGCTCGAGCCACACGAGGACGCGGTGGTTCCAGCTGTCCGCGACGACGAGCCCGCCGGAAGGGAGGGCCGCGAGCCCGACCGGCATGTTCATCGTCGTCGCGCTCGCGGGGTCGCGCCGCTCGCTCCCGAAGTCCACCTGGCCGAGGACCACGTCCGCGGCCGCGCCGTCCTGAGTCGGCACCCGAGAGAAGCCGAGGACGCGGTGATGGCCGGTGTCGGCGATCCACAGCCGCTCGCCCGCGACGATGGCGGCGCGCGGTCCGTAGAGCGAGCTCGCGGATGGCGCGAGACGACCAGTGAAGGCGTCGTGGCCGCCCAGCACGACCGCTGGCCCGCTCGGATCGAGCAGGGGCGGCGCGTCGTCGCTCGGCGCGACCGCGTCCAGCTTTCGGAGCGCGACCTTCACGGCCTCACCTGCACGAGCACCCGTCCACCCTCGGACTTCACGGTGACGACGGGCAGCTGCACGTCGGGCGCGGTCAAGCACTCCCCGCTCGCGAGCGCGTAGCGGAAGCCGTGATACGGGCACGTGATGATCCCCCCCTCGACCTCGCCCATGTCGAGCGGCATCCCGAGGTGCGCGCACGCGTTCCGATAAGCGCGGAGGGCCCCGCCGACGCGCGCCAAGAGGACGCTCGCCCCCGGCACCTCCGCCGCGCGCACCGCGCCCTCCGCGAGATCGTCCGGGCCCGCGTCGAGCCACGGTCGATCGAACGGGCTCGCCGTCGCCTTCGTTCGAAGAGAGACGAGGCCGTCGCGCGGTCGCCCGTCGACGACCTTCAAGATCTCGAGCGAGGGAAGCTCTTTTCGAATCTCCGCCTCGATGCCGAGGCGCACGGTGGCGTCGGAGAAGGCGCACCCGTCGCATGAGCCGACGAGGCGGATGTGGACCTCGCGCTCCGACACGACCGCGACGAGCTCCACGTCCCCGGCGTGACCGGCGAGGGTGGGCCGCACCCGCTCGAGGGCGGCTTGCACGCGCGCCTCGCTCGTCGGCTCGGGGGCCCGCAGGATGCCGTGGTAGGTGAGGACGCCCCGCACCCACTCGTCGTCGACCGCCGCCTTCAGCGCGTCGAGGCCGCCCGGCTCCTCGCGGACGCGACGGACGAGCCGGCGAAGGGCCTCCGCCGAGATCGCCTCGACGGTGGAGCGGATCGCCTGCGCGGTGGCGCGCTGGTTCTCCTCCCAGCCCTGGGTGACCTCCTCGAGCCGCTCGAGATCGCGGGCGAGCTCGACGAAGGAGCGGCTCGTCACGAGGCCTCGAGGTCGCGCGCGATCCCGCGGACGATCTCGGCGCGATCGCCGATCCCGTTCGCCTCGAAGATCTCCCCCGCGCGGAGCAGCAGTCGGACCGCCTCCGCGAGGTTCCGCGGGTTGCCGCGCTCGGGGGCCTCGATATCGTCGGGGAGGTTCATCAGCGCGTTGGCCTTGTTCGCGATCGTGTTCGCGTGCTCGACGGGGGTCGTGTGCTCCGTCCGGACCTTGAGGGCCTCGTCGTAGGCCTCCACCGCGCGCGCGAGGTTCTCGATCGGGTGGCTCGACCGCATCGACTGGAGGGCGTTGCCGAGGTTGTTCTGGAGCATCGCGTACTCGCCAGGATCGTCGATCAGCGTGACGACCGTGAGCGCCTCCCGGAACGACTGCACCGCGAGCGCCTCGCGCAGCCCTTCCTTCTCGGGGGCGAGCCGCATCGAGAGGTACGCCGTCGCGAGGTTGTTGTGGAGGATCGCGAACTCGCGCGGGTGCGCCTCCTTCCCGAAGAACCGGAGGGCGCGCTGGTAGGCCGCGATCGCGTCGGAGAGGTTTCCGCGCTTGCCGTTCGCGAGGGCTTGGAGGACGAGGCCGTAGGTCATCTCCGCCTCCGCGCGCTCCTCGTCGTCCCCCAAATCCGAGAGCGTGGGGAGGGCCGCCTCGAACGCTGCCCTCGCGAGGACGAGCGCGTCGAGCCCGCCGCCGGGCATACGCCTGAGAGCCGCGCCTTTCCCGGCGAGCGCGCGCGCCCTCGCGAGGGGGTGCTCGTCGGTGAGCCGGATCGCCTCTTCGTAGAGGAAGATCGCGTCCTCGAGATCCTCCGGCGACTTCGGCTGTCGCTGCAGATCGAACGCGACCTCGACGAGCGACTCGGCGCGATCGAGATCGGGGGCGCCTCCCTCGCTCAGGCGCTGGACCATGGCGCGGACGTGATCGGAGGCGGTCATGGCGAGCGCTCCTCCGAGCGGTGGAGCGAGAGGGCCCCGAGGGTCCCGTCCCAGCACGCGTCGCACACGACGTCGTCCGTCTCCCAGCCTTGAGCCCGCGCGATCTCGGAGACGTCGATGGCCCGATCGCCGGCGAGGTTCTTCTGCTTCACGAGCGTCCCTCCGATCGACGACGAGACCGGCATCGCGCAGATGCGTCCGCCCTTCTCGAACAGCACGGCCCCGTCGAGCCCGGCGAAGTATCGATCGTACACGTCCTTCGGCATCTGCAACGACCCGCGCCGAATGGCGAGGCGCAGCGGCGCTTCACCAGCAGGCGCGCGCAACGCGTGCTCGGCGGCGAGGGTGAGCGCGCGCCGATAGATTGTCTCCGCCGCCCGCGCGACCTCCGCGGTGAGCTCCGTGCCGAGCGCGATCGAGCCCGCCTCGACGAGCCACACCCGAACCTCCTTGGGGAACGCTTCCTTGAAGATGCGCCGGCCCGCGTAGAGGGCGTGATCCCAGCGGAAGTCGTGGAGCGAGAGCCCCGGGTCGCGATCGCGCTCGAGCTCCTCGCCCGGGACGTCGAAGATCGCCCCCGCCTCCGAGCCGGAGCGCGACGCGTCGATGACGAGGAGGGCGTCGCAGCCGCGCGCCGCGAACATGACCTCCATCCCCGCCGTGCCGCAGTCGAAGACGCGCACGTTCTTGACCGGGTGCTGCTCGAACCGGGCCGCGAGGCGGCGCGCGACGACGACGCCCACGCCGTCGTCGCTCCGGTTGAGGTTGCCGCACCCGATGATCGCGAGCACGGGACCCTTCAGGCAGTGCGGAAGGTCGCGAGCTCGCGCTTCGTCTTCGCGTCGTAGGCATGCACGGTGCACACGAGGCACGAGTCGAAGGAGCGCGCGACGTGGCCGACCTCGACCGGGTCGTGCTGGTTCTGGATCGGCGTGCCCACGAGCGCCTCTTCGATCGGGCCGCGCACGCCCTGACCGTCTCGGGGCCCCACGTTCCAGGTCGTGGGGGCGATGATCTGGTAGTTCTCGATCTTGCCGTCCTTGACCTCGACCCAGTGGGCGAGCGCCCCGCGCGCTGCCTCCGTCGCGCCCCAGCCCCGCCCGTCGCGCTGCTTCGGCTTGATGTAGAACGGATCTTGGAGGCGGAGCTCGCGCAGGCAGCGCTCCGCTTGGCGATAGAGCTTCACCGTCTCGTGCATGCGCGCGATCTGGCGCAGGTGCACGCTCGCGCCGCCCATCTTCTTGAACATGCTCAAGATGAACGGGTCGTGGTGCTGCCACGACTGCCCGTGCTTGCCGCCCGCGACGAGCTGGCGCGAGAGCGGCCCTGCCTCACAGCGCCCGAGCTCCACGTCCCGCACCGCCGTCGCCCACGAGTAGGAGCCGCTCCAGTCGTGCTCGTTCTTCTGGATGGCGCGCGTCTCTCGGGTGTACGGGTGCTTGTCGTCGGTGCCCTCGGAGTACCAGGCGTGCGAGGTGTTCTCTCTCGCGCGCTTCTGGTCCATCGTGATGTGCTTGTCCGTCTTCGAATCGTAGATGCCGCTCTTCATGATGACGGCGTCGTTGCGACCGTCGACGGTGGGCTTGTTGTAGCGATCCTCGTGAGGGAGGTAGCCCCAGGTCACGTAGCGACCACAGCCCGCTCCGTACTTGTCGAGCCCGTAGTCCATGCCGATCCGGTAGTAGAGCCCGAGGTCGCTCTCCTGGTGCTCCTTCTTCTCGTCGAGCCACGCCATGAAGTCCTCGTACGAGGCGATCTGCTCGTAGCGCTCGAGCGAGCAGCCGAGCCAGTGGCTCTCGAGCCAGTTCTTCTTGAAGTACTCGAGGATGCCCCACGCGCGCGTAACGTCGGTCAGCGTCGGCGAGCACATGACGCCCCCCGGCACCATGTACGAAGAGTGCGGCCACTGCCCGCCGAAGAGCGCGTAGATCTCGACCGGCTTGCCCGAGATGGTGACGCCGTGCTCGTACGAGGTCCCGGAGAACGGGGTGAAGCGCTTGCAAGCCTCCGCGTAGTACTTGCTCTTCTCGTACTTCTTGTGGGTCAGGTCGATCGCGAACAGACCATAGAAGTAGCGCGGGTTGCTCTGGATGCTCTCCACGAGCTGGCCGAGGTTGCGCGCGATGATCGCGTTCCGCGGCACCTCCGTCTCCCACGCGGTGTCGAGGGCCCACGCCGCGCAGGTGAGGTGAGACGCGCCGCAGATGCCGCACGCGCGCGGGGTGACGACGAGGCCCGCCTGCGGGTCCTTGCCGCGGAGGATGATCTCGAACCCGCGGAACATCTCCGCTTGGGTCCACGCGTTGACGACTTGGCCGCCGTCGATCTCGACGCGCACGTCGAGATCTCCTTCGACGCGCCCGACCGGTGCAATCTCGAGGAACTGGGTGCTCATTGGAAGATGTCCCTTCTCTATCTCTCGGGCCGGCTCACACGACGAACATGTCGTCCTTCGACCACTGGGGCGCGCTCGCCTTCCCCGCCGCGACCACCGTCAGGTACGAGCGCTTCGTCATCCCCGGCGGGACCTCGTTCGGGAGGCCGAGCGTCGTCGGGGTCTGGAACACGGTGCCGGGGGCGAGATCGTGGTGGGGGAACTCCGGCTCCGTGCAGCCGATGCAAGGCATCCCCGCCCTCGTCTTGGAGGACTGACGGTTCCACAGGATGCGGTTGCAGGGCGAGCGGGTGTACGGCCCGCGGCAGCCGAGGTCATAGAAGAGACAGCCCTTGCGCTGCCCGAACTCGGTGGCCGAGACCTTATATGCAAAATGCATATTTCGAGTGCACCCGGTCTGGGTGAAGCTCGTGAAGAAGGTCGCCGGGCGCTGCAGCTCGTCGAGCGCGAGGTCCCCGCCTCGCCCTGTCGCGAGGGCGACGATGACCTGGGTGATCCAATCGGGGTGGGCGGGGCAGCCGGGGATGTTGATCACGGGCAGGCCCGACTTCGACCGGAAGCCGGCGCCGAGGAAGCCGCCCGCCGAGCGCTTCAAGAACTGCAGGCCGGTCGAGTCGGACGGATTGGGAGGCGTGGCCGGGATCCCGCCCCAGGTCGCGCAGTCCCCGATGGCGACGACGAAGGTCGCCACCTTCGCGAGGGCCTCGACCCAATCCTTCATTGGCTTGCCGGCGAAGCGGTTCCAGTTGCCGGTGCCGTTCGGGGCTTGGATGACGCTGCCTTCGAAGACGAACACGTCGACCTTCTTGCGACCGTCGACGCACTGATCGAGGAGCGCGCGCAGGTCCTCGCCGAGCTCCAGCCCGAGCGAAGGATGCCAGAGCAGGTTCAGCCCGAAGTCATTGACGAGATCGCACGCGCTCGGCTCCTCCGCGTTGAGGAACGACATCGTGTTTCCGGAACATGCTCCACCTTGCAACCACAGGACGTTGGTCATGGCGCTCCTACGACGGTTTCGAGAGGTTGAGACGGGCTCCGCGTGGGCGTGGAGCGGGACGAGTCATTTCTTTGCCGAGAGGCGCTTGGGGCTCTCGCGGCCATCGAGCGATCTTCCGAACGAGCGGGCCACCGCGACGCCGAAGCCGGCCGCGCGTTGCACGTCGTCTTCGCGGAGCGCCCCGAGCAGGCCGAAGAAGCCCATGCGGTGCGACCCTTCGACAGAGTCCGCCACGGCCGCGTTGAGGCCGCGCAGCACGTCGAGGGTCGTGGCCTGGGAGGGCAGCGCCTCGAGGATGCGCTCGACGTCGCCGGTGCGCTCGAGGATGCGCTCGACGGCGCGGACCGCCTCCGGCCTCGACGCGGCGGCGAGGAGCTTCGCGAGGGCTTCCGTGTCGAGGTCGCTCGCCACCTCGAGGATTCCGGCGAGCGCGTCCACGTTCTCGGATTTGGCGATCAGCGGCAGGATCGTCTCCACCGCCGCGATCGTCTCCGGCTTGGTGAGGAGAGGGAGCGCGCGCTCGAGGCTCGCGACCGTCTCGCCCTTCGTAGCAAGAGAGAGGAGCCGCTCGAGGCTCGCGAGCGTCTCGCCGTTCGTCGCGAGCGCGAGCAGCCGCTCGACGCTCGCCAGCAGGTCCTTCTTGGTCGTGAGCGCGAGGAGCCGCTCGAGGCCCGTGAGCGTGTCGGCCTTCGTGGCGAGACCGAGGAGGCGCTCGAGGCCCTTCACCGTCTCCTTCTTCCCTGCGATCTCGACGAGCGAGAGGATCGGAGCGGGATCGACCTTGGTGAACGCCTCGAGCTTGGGGAGCATCGCGAGCGCGCCTCGAAGCGCGGCGAGGGCGCTCGGCTCGGAGAGGGAGACGAACAGCCCCGCGACCGCGCGCAGCCGCGCGTCGATCTCCGGACCGGCTCCGTGCTCGGTTGCAAACTTCCGCGCCACCTCGAGGGCCTCCTCGAGGAGCACGGGGCCCGCTGCGACCGCCTGCACCGCGTACTCGAGATCGGGCAGGAGGCTCGCGACGCGAACGAGCGACTCGAGCACCTCCGGCGCGGCGAGGCTCAGCACCGCCTCCCGGAGCCGCCCCGCGAGCGCCTCCGATCCCTCGACGGCGGCGAGCTCGCGAGCGGCCTCCCCGATCGCGACGACGGGGGGAGACAGCGCAGGGATGGTGGCGGCGATCCGGCCGACCCCCGAGGTGACGTCGATCGCCGAAGCGGCCGCGAGCGCGTCACCGGCAGCGGCGAGACGACGCGAGAGCTCGTGGGCGTCGAGCCCGCGCGCGCGAAGCGCCTCTCTCGCCACCTCGAGCCCTTCGTCGAGGAGGGTGGGGGCAGCGGCCACGCCTTGGACCGCCATCTCGAGATCCGGCGCGAGGGCGGCGATCCGCGCGAGCGCCTCGAGCGTCTGAGGATCGGCGATCGAGAGCACGGCGTCCCGCACTCGGCCGCGCAGGCGGTCGCCGCCCTCCACGGAGGCGAGCGCGCTCGAGGCATCCGCGACTCCCCCGACGAGCGGCTCCGCGTCCGGGAGCGCGCTCCCGAGCCTCGAAGCCGCGCTCAGGATCGCGGGCTTCGAGAGGGCGAGCAGCGCGTTCACCGCCGCCTCCGTGCGCCGCGCGATCTCGTGATCGTCGAGGCCCGCGCGGGCGAGCCGCTCCTTCATCGTCGCGATGCCCTCTTCGAGGAGCTCCGGCCCGGCCGCGACCCCCTGCACCGCATACTCGAGCTGGGGGAGCAGCGTCGCGATGCGACCGATCGACTCGAGCGTCTCCGCGTCTCCGAGTCGCACCAGCGCATCCGCGAGGGTCGCCCCGAGGTTCGGGGTGCTGGCGGCGAGGGACGACTCCGCGGACTCGACAGCTCCCGCAACGACATGGCTGGAAGCGTCGGAGCGGTGCGGTGCGCCGCCGCGCTCGAGGAGGCTCACGATTCGATCGAGTCGCTGCTCGAGCTGGTCCAGGCGCTCCTCGATCGACCTCGACATCGTCTTGCCTCCACGCAGACGCGAAAAGCGCGTCCCGCCGGCCGCATCGTCGCGCCACTGGAGGCGAAGGAGGCGCCGCAACAATCACGGCCCGCGGAGGCAACCAGACGTTCCGTTACGGAACCGACCGTTCCGCAAGCGGGCGTCGCGTTCCAGACCTGTGCTCAGCAACCCCATCCGACGCTACAGATGGCGTCTGAAAGGTCACTGTGGCCCGAGGTGGTCAACCCCTCGCGGCGAGCGTCTACCCGCGCTGCTTGAGGACGATCTCTTCCTGCACCGCCGCTGGCACCGGCGAGTACTGGGAGAAGTGCATCGAGTACGTCGCGCGGCCCTGGGTGCGCGACCGGAGATCCGTCGCGTAGCCGAACATCGTCGCGAGCGGCACGTCCGCCTTGATCACGCGCGTGTTCGCGCGCTGGGTCATGTCCGTCACGCGGCCGCGGCGTGAGTTGAGATCGCCGATGACGTCGCCGAGGTACTGCTCGGGGGTGACGACCTCGACGCTCATGAGCGGCTCGAGCAGGACGAGGCCTGCGCGCTGGGCCGCCTCTTGGAACGCGAGCGAGCCCGCGACCTCGAACGCCGACGTCGAAGAGTCGACCTCGTGGAAGCTGCCGTCGAAGAGGCGCGCCTTGGCGTCGATGAGCGGGTAGCCGGCGAGGACGCCGCGCCCCATCGCCTCGCGAATGCCCTTCTCGATGGCGGGGATGAACTCCTTCGGGATGATGCCGCCGACGACGTCGTTCACGAAGACGAAGCCGGAGCCGCGCTCGCCCGGCTCGAGGTCGATGATGACGTGGCCGTACTGGCCCTTGCCGCCCGACTGGCGAACGAACTTCCCCTCCACGCGCGTGGCCGCCTTCGTGATCGTCTCCTTGTAGGCGACCTCCGGCTTGCCGACGTTGGCCTCGACTTTGTGCTCGCGCTTGAGGCGGTCGATGATGATCTCGAGGTGGAGCTCGCCCATGCCGGCGATGATCGTCTGGCCCGTCTCCTCGTTCGTGAACGTGCGGAAGCTCGGGTCTTCGTAGGCGAGCTTCTGAAGGCTCACCCCGAGCTTGTCGAGATCGGCCTGCGTCCTCGGCTCGATCGCGATGGAGATGACCGGCTCCGGGAACTCCATCTGCATGAGGAGGATCGGGTGCTTCTCGTCGCAGAGCGTGTCGCCGGTGCGGGTGTCGCGGAGGCCGACCGCGGCGTAGATGTTCCCCGCATAGCAGGTGTCGACCTCTTCGCGCTTGTTGGCGTGCATGCGGAGGATGCGGCCGAAGCGCTCGCGCTTGCCGCGCGCGGTGTTCATGACGGACGCCCCGCTCGTCGTCGTCCCCGAGTAGACGCGGAAGAACGTGAGGGTGCCGAACGGGTCGTGGAGGATCTTGAACGCGAGGGCGGCGAAGGGCTCCTCGTCGGAGGCCTTCCGCTTCACGACCGGCTTGTCCTTCTTCTCCGGGTTCACCCCCTCGACGGGCGGGATGTCGAGGGGCGAAGGCAAATAGGAGATGACCGCGTCGAGGAGCTGCTGCACGCCCTTGTTCTTGAACGCGGAGCCGCACAGGACGGGGACGAACTTGAACTCGTTCGTGCCCTTGCGGAGGGCGGCCCAGATCTCCTCGTGGGTGACCTTCTCCGCTTCGCCCGCCACGAACTTCTCCATGACGGAGTCGGAGATGTCGGCGAGGACCTCGATCATCTGATCGCGCAGCTCCCGGCAGCGCGGGAGGATGTCCTCGGGGATGGGGCCGGTCGTGTACTTCTGGCCCTTCGACTCCTCGTCGAAGGTGATGGCCTCCATCGCGATCAGATCGACGAGGCCGCGGAACGCGTCCTCCGCGCCGAGCGGGTACTGCACCGCGACGGGGACGGCCCCGAGGCGATCCTTGATCGAGTGCAGGCACATGTCGAAGTCCGCCCCGACCTTGTCCATCTTGTTGATGAACGCGATGCGAGGCACGTGGTACTTGTCCGCCTGTCGCCAGACCGTCTCGCTCTGCGGCTCGACGCCGTTGCCACCGTCGAAGACCGCGACCGCGCCGTCGAGCACGCGCAGGCTCCGCTCGACCTCGATCGTGAAGTCGACGTGACCGGGGGTGTCGATGATGTTGATGCGGTGGCTGACGTTCTTGAACGGACCTTCGAGCGGCTTCCAGTAGCAGTTGGTCGCGGCGGAGGTGATGGTGATGCCGCGCTCTTGCTCCTGGACCATGTAGTCCATCGTCGCGGCGCCCTCGTGCACCTCGCCCATCTTGTAGTTGACGCCGGTGTAATAAAGGATCCGCTCCGTCGTCGTCGTCTTGCCCGCATCGATGTGCGCCATGATCCCGATGTTGCGGGTCTTCTCGAGGCTGTAGTCGCGGGCCATGATGACGTTCCCTGGAAAAAGCGGACGCGGAGCTTAGCCTGCGACCCCCTCGTGTCAACAGCCTGGGCCGACCGCGCCAAGGCTGCGCAGGGCAGAGCGCGCCGGCGGCGCTATGATCGGGTCATGCATCGACGAGCTTCCCTCTTCGCAACGATGGTGGCAGCAGCGTTGGCCGCTGCGTGTGGTGACAGCACCGGCTCGGGCGGCGGGACCGGCGGCGCCGGCGGCAATGCCCAAGGCGGCGATAGCCAGACCGGAGGCGCAGGTGGCGGCGGCGTGATGTGCGGCGGCATCGCGGGGATCCAGTGCGGGGCCGACGAGTATTGCGACTACGCCGACGACTCGTGCGGCGCGAACGACGGGGACGGCGTGTGCACGCCCGTGCCGACCGATTGCCCGACCATCGACGAGCCGGCGTGTGGCTGCGACGGCACCGTCTACAGCAACGAGTGCTCGGCGAACGCGGCCGGGGTGGACGTCGCGACGGACGGGTGCACCCCTCCCCCCGACACCTTCCAATGCGGGACGGGCTTCTGCGACACCGCGACCCAGCTCTGCACCGTGAGCGGCAACGACACGCCGACCCCTCCCCCGTTCTACTATTCGTGCGGCGCGCTCCCCGCCGCGTGCGCGGGCGTCGTGGCGAGCTGCGACTGCGCGGGGGAGGCCGCGACCAACTGCGGCGGCACGTGCGAAGAGGTGGACGGCGGCGTCGTCATCCACTGCCCGGGAGGCTGAGCCCATGAAGCGAGGCGATGCCATCGGCTCGGTCTTCGCCGTGGTCGCGCTCGCGATCGCCGCGTCGGGCTGCACGAAAGAGGAGCCGGTTCCCCAGGCGTGGCGCGACGTCGTCCCCATCGAGGGCGGCCAAGTCGTCGAGGCCGACACCGACACGACCCACATCACGGTGGCCTACGAGGCGGGCGTCTCGTCGGAGAGCATCCGGGAGAAGCTCCGCGCGCGCCTCGAGAAGAAGGGCCTCGAGCGAGGGTACGAGTGCGCGTACTCCGACAAACGCCTCGCGGACGGGTACCTGAAGAAGCCCGACGCCTACGAGTACACGCTCATCCCGGAGGAGAACGGGCAGACGATGCTCATGATGTCGCACCACACCGACGTGGACGCGTTCGACACGCCGGACCCGGTCGCGTGCAAGATGCTTCGCTGACCTCCGCCCCTCCGATAGGATGGTGGTCTCCCCCGTGAGCATCCGCGCGCTCTCCTTCCTCATCGTTCCGCTCGCGGGGTGCTTCGCATTCGACGGCGCCGAGGAGCTCCTCACCGGCGGAGGCGGCCAAGCCACCGGCGGCTCCGCGATCGGCGGCGCTTCGCACGGCGGAGGCGGCGCGACCGCGGGCGGCGGCGGCACGGGCGGAGAGGGCGGCGTCGTCGTCGCAGGCTGCAACGGCGCCCCGGATCTGTTCTGCGACTACTCGAACGACGAGACCTGCGAGTGCCCCGACTGCTCGACGACCGCCTTCTGCGTCCCGGGGGCGTGCAAGGTCGACGGCCAGTGCGACGAGGTCGAAGACTCGTGCACCTGCGAAGAGTGCCAAGGGGCGGTGTTCTGCTCCTTCGACGGCTGCGATCTCAATGGCTCGTGCGATCCGTTCTTCGAGTCGTGTCAGTGCCCGGACTGCTACAGCTATCCCGACTGCACGGACAACGTCGCCGCGTGCTCGGCCGGCGCGCCGAACAACGCGTGCGAGTTCTCGGGGGGCCTCGAGTCCTGCGAGTGCCCTGATTGCTTCGGCTACCCGGGTTGCGTGGAACCTTGCGTCGATGACGGGTTCTGTTCGCTCAAGGAGCCATGCGATTGCATCGACTGCGCGAACGTCGCTGCCTGCACGACGTGCGAGATCGACGGGGTTTGCTTCGTGACGGGCGAGAAGTGCGGCTGCCCGGACTGCGACGCGATCACCCCTTGTCCGAACTGAGCGTCCGAGCTCGAGGGCTGGCGCTCGCCGCCTGGGTCACCGTCGCGTGCGGCGGCGCGCCCGAGCCGCCCGCGCGCGTCGGCCCCGTCCCCGCTGGCGCCGTGAGCGCGGAGCGCCCCACCCCCTCCCCGCCGGAGCCGGCCGCGCCGCCCGAGACGCGCGCGTCCGTCATCCCGACCATCGAGCTGCCCGCGGAGACGGCGTGCCGGTTGGAGGCGACGGGATGGACCTTCATGTCGCTCCGGCTCTCTCCGTCCGGGCCGATCTACGGCGCCGCGATCCGCGTCCCCCGGGCGCGCGTGTCGGTCGCGGAGGATCTCGGGCGCGGCGGCGTCGTGGCCGAAGCCGACGCCGGCCCGGTCGTGGTGCGCGGCTTCGTGAGCGCAGACGAGCTCGAGGTCTTTCCGCAGAAGATGGTGCTCCTCGCCGGCTTGTTCGTGCCTGCGGGAGGGACGCGGCTGGCCATCGTCAACGCCGGACCGGAGAAGCTCCGCGTGAAGCTGCCTGTCGTCCCGCCCCAGCTCGAGGGCCTCGGCGCACCGCTCGAGGTCGTCGCGACCTGCGCCGATGTCGGCCTCGCGCCTTCCTCCGAAGACCTCGCCAAGGCGCTCGGCGATCCCCTCGAGAAGGTGATGGTCGCTCCCGGCGCGCCTTTGTCGCTCTCACCCGGCGGAAGCACCGCCCTCACCTTCCCCAGCGCCGGTAGCTCGGTGGTGAACGTCCTCGAGCGGCGAGAGCGAGACGTGCGGATCGCCTGGCCCCTCCCCGCCGGAACGGTCGTGGGCTGGGTGGCGAAGGGCGACGTCCGCCGCCTCGACCACGCGGTCGGCTTCGCCACGGGGGGCCGGGGCGGGTTCGGGATGGGCGAGGCGCGGCTCCCGAATCCGCGCATCGTCCAGTGCCCCCACGACGTCTCCCTCGGCGCCCGGATCGACGATCGCAAGGCGATGATCGGTCACGTCCTCGCTGGCTCGACCCTCCACCTGTTCCAGAGCGCGGATGGGCTGGTGCGGGCTCGCATCCCCAAAGCCGCGATCAAGCTCCTCGACGGCGCGGACCTGTTCGTGCGTGACCCCGACGTCCGTGATTGCGTCGATTCGAAGTGATCGCGCCGGCCGCTTCTCCTTTCCTCGTGACCCAAGACTCGACCGCCCGTGCGTGACGAACGCCCGTGCGTGACAGCCAGCGAGCCTTCGTCGGGCTCCTCGCGATCGCGGCCGCGGTCCCGATCGAGGGCTGCGGGGGGCCGCCCGCGAGGCATCCATCCTCGGCGCCGCCTCGGAGCGCCGCCCCCGCGCGCCGCGCCGAGGCAGAGGCCCCGCCGGCGGCGAAGCGGTCCTCGATTCGGCTCGCGCTGCCGGACCGGCGCGCGTGCGAGCTGTCGACGACCGACTGGGATGCCGTGCCGCCGCTGCGGGTGACCGCGACCGCGCGCCCCTACGGTCACGTGAAGGTCGCGAAGGAGGCGCGCGTGGTCTTTCCGATCGATGGCAGAGACCCGATCTTGGAGGTGGAGCTCGGCTCGATCGTGGTGCGCAGCGCCGCTCCCTCTTCGGATCTGCCGTTGTTCGCGGACCGGCCGTTGTTGCTGGGCGGCTTGATGATCCCCAAGGGCGGCACCGAGCTCGTCGCGGAGGGGGCCGGCGCCGAGCGCCTCCGCGTCGCTCTCCCCGCCATCCCCAGCGAGCTCGCGGACCTGTCCACGAGCCTCGAGGCGGTGGCATCCTGCGACCAAGTGAAGCTCGTCCCGACCGGGTTCGATCCTTGGTCGGTCCTCGGCAAGGGAGAGCCGAACGAGGTGGTGCTCGGGCGAGGAACGGAGGTCGCCCTCGCCGCCGGGGGGAGCAGCGTCGCGACCACCGACAGCTCCGCTCCGGTGCGGGTGCTCGAGCGGGCACGGCCATTCGCTCGGATCGCCTGGGAGATCACCCCCGGGGTGATCGTGGGCTGGGTCGAACAAGGGGCTATCCGAAAGGCCGCCATCCCTCCTCGTGTCCGCATCGGTTCGTCGAGGTTCGTGGGCCCGCCCGTTCATGAGAAGACCCTCTTTCGGATGCACTGTCCCGCGGAGGTCCCCCTCGGGGTCATGGCAGAGCCCGAGCCCGTCTTCATCGGCGCGGTGCACGCCGGCGCGGTGATCGACGTGGTCACGCTCGGCGGCGATGGTCGGGCCGTCGTGGAGATCTACGGCGCTCCCCTCAAGGTCTCGGAGGGGGTCCGCCTCTTCGTCCCGAGCGCCGATCTGGAAGGTTGCACGAAGCTCTCCGACCTGGAGTGAGGCTCCCCGCATCGATCGTCACCGCGCGTCCTCCAAGCAGTGTGCTGAAAAAGGAGGCATGACGCCGACTTTTTCTGCACACTGCATTGACCTGCTTCAGGAGGATCCGCGCGTTCCGAGCCACCGACCGAAGATCCCGGCGCGCCGCCTCCCCGATCGCCGGCGATTCGACGAGCCGCTCCACCGGGCCCAAGATCAGCGCGAGGGGGGTGCGGAGCTCGTGGCTGACGTTGGCGAAGAACTGGCTCTTCAGCTGCTCGAGCTCGCGGGTGCGCCGGTAGAGCCTCGTCAGCTCGAGGTTGGCCTCCTTGATTCGCCGGCTCGCGTCCGAGGCCTCTCGGGTCCGGAAGAAGACGTCCGCGCTGGCGAGCTCCGTGCGCGGATCGTGACCGTCCTCGCCCCGCTGCCGCTCGCGCACGAAGGCGGTCACGTCCTCGACGCGGTGAACGATGTACGCGAGATCGCCGGACGAGGTGAGGATGGGGCTGTGGACGGGGCTCCAGTAGCGCTCTTCGTAGCCGCCCCCCTCCGCCTCCGGCCGTCGAATGTTGTATTTCTGAATGGGCATTTCGTCGCGCTCGCGCGTGGCCACGACCCGCTCCAGCGAAGACCGGACGTTGCGCGCCCCCTCGTTCGCAGGGTCGGCCGGATCATCGGGGAAGAGGTCCAGCATTCGCCGCCCCATGACCGCGCTCCGCTCCAGCATCGTCGCCTTCAAGTAGGCGTCGGTCACGGCCACCACGGTGAGGTCGGGCGCGAGCACGAGGAGCAGCACCGGGGACGCCTCGAACAGCGCGCGAAAGTCGATCTCCGCAGCCACCATCTCGTGTCACCTCGGAGCGCGGTATCCGGGAAGCCGAGCCCGGGGCGCACACAAATTCCAACCAATTCGCTTGAACAGGCTCAGCCGCGTTGGTGGAGGCAATCATCCCGCGCCGCCCCCTGTCCTACCCTGCGCAGCGGATTATCGATCTACAACATTTCCGGGCTCCGACGACAATGAAGCTGGACAGTCCCGAACGACCGAAACGCTATCGTCGATGGGGCCGCGAAGGCGCGGTCGCTCGAGAGGCGGCGCGCCCTCTCCCCACATTACCCATTGGGCGACCAATTTATATCTATGACGGGCGCGCGACTGCGACTCGGACATTCGCGCGTCCGCACATCCCGCACATCCCGCACAAATCCTCTCGAGCTCGTCGACGACGAGGCTCGCTTCGCGCTCGCCCGTTCACCATCGTGTCAGGCTCACCCATCGAGCTGCGGCAACTGGACATCACTTGCGGCGATTGGACATCAGCGCGGCGACCCATGCGCCGGCCGCTTCGATTCGCTAGGCTGGCTCCGTGGGCAACATCGATCTTCCATGAGCGCCAATCAGAAGAAGCCCCTCCGGATCCTATTGGTCGAGGACTCTCCCGATGACGCCGATCTTCTGTTGCACGCCCTCCGCGCCGATTATCGCGTAGAGCACACCCGCGTCGAGACGGTCACCGCGCTGCGCCGAGAGCTCGCCGCCGGGTGGGATGTCCTCATCACAGATTATTCTCTCCCGACGATGACCGGGCTCGACGCCATCGCGACGAGCAAGACAGTCGCGCCCGACCTCCCCGTGCTCGTCGTCTCCGGGACGATTGGCGAGGACGCCGCGGTGGCCGCCCTCCACGCCGGCGCCGACGAC
>JBGAID010000117.1:0-32082 GCA_044225865.1 Polyangiaceae bacterium
CCCGGGGGTGAGTGAAGCGATGAGCAGGGCGGCCGGGTAGAATCCGATGGACTGGTGCATGACCTGCCTACCATCGCGCGGAAGAGGCGATTCGTGACCGCCCCGCCTCTTCGCCGCTCGATCTCCCTTCTCTCGCTGGCGTGGGCAGCCGCGCTCGGCCTCGCTTCGGCGTGCCGCGACCAAGGAGGGCGGCCATCGGAGGAGGCGCCCGCGAGCGCTTCCTCTTCCGAGCGCACGGTCGCGTCTCCATCGCCGGAGGAGGGAGGCCCCTCGGGACGCGAGCTCGTGCAGCGGCTCGAGTGCGCGCGCTGTCATCAGGGCCTCGGAGAGGAGGCGCGCGTCGCTCGAGACAAGAGCTGCGTGGACTGTCACCGCGAGATCGGGGCAGGGAGTTTCAAAGCCGCGCCCGACCTCCTCGCGTCGTGGAAGCCGCGGGTCATGCACCTCCGGTTCACGCCCTCGTTGTCCGGCGTCGGACGGCTGTTGAAGGCCTCATGGGTCGAGCGCTACCTGACGCGGCCCTTCCCCCTGCGACCGGCGCTCGCGATGCGAATGCCGCGCCTCTCCCTGGACGAGCGGGACGCGCGCGCCATCGCGAGCTACCTGGCGGAGCTCGGGTCCCGGGAGTCGATCGGCGATCCTGTCGCGCCTCGCGCCGGCGCCATCGAGCGCGGCCGCGCGCTCTTCTCGGACAAAGGCTGCGCTCGGTGTCACGTCTTCACCGGCTCGGGGACGACGGCGCCGCGCGAGATCGATCCGGGAAAGGCGCTCGAGGATCGAGCCCTCGCGCCGGATCTGAGGTTCGCTCGCGACCGGCTCGAGCGCGATCGGGTCGCGCCCTATCTGATGGATCCGCAGCGCATCAAGCCCGGGGCGGCGATGCCGAAGCCCGACCTGACCGAGGACGAAGCGAGGGACCTCGCCGCGTTCGTCCTCGACGCGCCGCTCGCCCCCGACCCGCCGAAGCCTCCGATGCCGCCGCGTCTCCCCGTCCTCGAGCGGCCCGTCGGCTACGACGAGGTCGCGACCAAGGTCCTCCACAAGATTTGCTGGCACTGCCACGCGCAGCCGGACTTCGCGCGGGGGGATGGGGGGGCGGGCAACACGGGCGGATTCGGCTTCGCCCCCCGCGGCCTCGATCTCTCGAGCTATGAGGCGATCGCGGCCGGCTACCTGGACGATCACGGCGAGCGGACGAGCCTGTTCTCGGCGCGGGACGGCGGCCCCATCCTCGTCGAGGCCCTTCTCGCGCGGCACCGCGAGGAGCGCGGGGAGATCGGGGCGGTCCGAGGGATGCCGCTCGGCCTGCCGCCGCTGTCGGCCGAGGACATCCAGCTCGTCGAGAGCTGGCTCGCCCAGGGACACCCGCGGTGAAGCCCACCGGGGGCTTGCGCGCGACGCCTCGACTCGGCAGTCTGCAGCGCGCGATGAGCGCGGACGACAAGAAGGCAGCTCCCGAGGACGACGGCAACGCCGCCCCTCAAACTTCTCTCGCGGCCCTCGCCAAGCTCGCCAAAGAGAAGCTCGGACCCGAGCCGGACCTCGCCACCCCGGCTGCCACCCGGACGTTCGCCGCGATCGTCCGCGATCTGAAGGGCATGCCGGAGCTCTTGGTCACGCGCGAGCACACCCATCGTCTCCGCCTGGGACGGCGTGGGAAGGTCGGCTCGCTCGGCCTCGAGTTCCGTCCCAACATCCGGGCCATCGAGCTCAGCTACATCGGCTTCCCCGGCGCCGACCCGACCACGATCAAGATGCACCGCTACACCTACGCCGCGCCTCCCGGCGCCCACCTCCCCGAAGCGAACACGCCCCTCGGCAAATGGCACCGCATGGATGAGGGCGGCGAGCTCATCGCCGACGTTCAGGACGGCCTCGCTCGGCTCTATCCCGAGCTCGCGGATCGCGACTGAGCGTGCTTCCCGTCTACATCGTCTTCGGCACCGAGTCGGGCAACGCCCAAGGCCTCGCGGAGCGCACCGGCGAGGCGCTCCGCAAGGAGGGGCTCTCTTGCTCCGTCATCGACATGCTGGATCTGAAGCACGACGCCATCGCCGAGATGCGCCTCCTGCTCGTGATCACGAGCACGTACGGCAACGGCGATCCGCCCTCCAACGCGGAGGCGTTCCACGCCTATCTGATGAAGAAGGCGCCTCCTCTTCCGCACGTCGCGTTCAGCGTCTGCGGCCTCGGCGACACCACGTACGATCGCTTCGCCCAGTGCGGGAAGGACTTCGATCAGCGCCTCGGGGAGCTCGGGGCGGAGCGCATCCATCCTCGAAAGGACTGCGACGTCGACTACGAAGGGCCGTTCGAGGCGTGGCTGTCCGGCGTCACCCCCGCCCTCCTCGCGCGCGCGCGCGCCGACACGGGCACGTCCGCAGCCGCGTCCGCGATCGTGGCGACGGAGGCGCACGTCGATGCCCCCGGCACCCGCCGCAACCCCATCCGCGCGAAGGTGCTCGCGAACGAGCCCATCAACCCCGGCTCCTCCAAAGAGACGCGCCACCTCGCGCTCGGCTTCGACGCGAGCGCCCTTCGGTACGAGGTCGGGGACTCGATCGGGATCTGGCCCATGAACGACCCCGCTCTCGTCGAGGAGATCCTCCGGACGACCGGCCTCGACGGCACCACCATCGCGAGCGTCGGCGAGACGAGCGCGCCCCTCGCCGAGCTTCTCGCGACGAAGCTCGAGATCCAAGAGCCCGACGTCCGCCTCGTCGACCGCGCGCTCGGGACCACGACGGCGGAGGCCCGCCAGGCCGCGACGCGGAGCCATCACGTCGTCGATCTCGTCGCGATCGATCGCGAGAAGAACACGGTGCCGTGGACGGCGGACGCGCTCGTTCATCACCTCCGTCCGCTCGCGCCGCGGCTCTACTCGATCGCGTCGAGCCCGCGCGTGCACCCGGGCGAGGTCTGGCTCCTCGTCGACATTCTCCGATACGAGCTCCGCACGCGCGCGCGAGCCGGCGTCACCTCCGGCCTCGTGGCCGAGCGCAGCCCGGTCGGGGCGGAGCTCTCGGTGTTTCTCCACCCGAGCCCCAGCTTTCGCCTCGCCCCGCGGGACCGCGACATCGTGATGATCGGCCCCGGGACGGGGGTCGCCCCGTTCCGAGCGTTCCTCGAGGAGCGGGAGGACACGCCCGGCTCCGGGAGGAGCTGGCTCTTCTTCGGGGCCCGCAACCGCGCCCACGACGCGTTCTATGCCGCCGACTTCGATCGCTTCTCCCAGAGCGGAGCGCTCACGAAGCTCGACTGCGCTTACTCGCGCGATCAGGCCCACAAGGTCTACGTGCAGGATCGGCTCCGCGAGCGGGCCGACGAGCTCGCCTCGTGGGTCCGCGGCGGCGCGACGATCTACGTGTGCGGAGACGCGACCCGAATGGCCCCGGACGTCCACGCCGCGCTCCGCGACATCCTCTCCGCGAGGGGCCTCTCCCTCGAGGCGGTGGAGGCGGAAGGTCGCTATCTCCGCGATGTCTATTGAAGGGCACGCACTGAAGAAGTGATCCCGTTGACAGGCACCGCGCTTGGACTATGGTGCCGCCCCCCATGGTCTCGTCGACGCAGCAATACTCACGGATTCGTAAGCGGAAAGCGCGCCGGAACGGCGTGAAGACCAAGCGGTTCAACCGCGCTCACGGCACGCCCGCATTCCCCATCCATCCCGAAGGCTACGATCCCAAGGCCGCCGACGCGAAACCGGTCGAGAGCAAGTAGGAGCACGTCGTCATGGCCAACCACGCATCCGCCGTCAAACGCAACCGCCAGCGCATCAAGCGCACCACTCGCAACCGCGCCGTGAAGAGCGCGCTCCGAACGGTGCTCAAGCAGGCTCGCGCCGCCGTGGCCTCGGGCGCCGAGAACGCCGAGCAGCTCACGCGCGACGCGCAGTCGGAGCTCGACCGCGCGGCGAAGAAGGGCGTCATCCCGGCGAACCGCGCGGCGCGCGTGAAGGGTCGCCTCGCCGCCGCCGCTTCGCACACCGCGAAGTAAGCCTCACCCCGGCGGAAAAGCAGAGCCACGCGAACGGCCGCCGGCCGTCAGCGTGGCTTTTGTCATTTGGCTCGGTCGACGACGAAGCCCTGTTTCAAACGGAGAGCGTGCTCGAAAGAATCCGCATCGTCCTCCGACGGATCTCCCCCCTCGCACAGCGAGCGGGCCGGGGGGGTGAATTGACAGCCACTCCGGTGCCGAGAGGCATGACGGCTTGCTAAGGACGAATCGTCACGGAGAAGCCGTAGGTCGGCTTCGAGAACGCTTCGACCTTTCCGCCCTTGAGGGCGGCCTCGATGCACGACGCCGCGGGCTTGCCAGCGGCCCATCCACCGACCGAGACCTTCTGCACGGAGCCGTTCGATGCGAACGTCACGTTCGCGCTGGAGTTGTCGTCCGCGCCCGCGACGCACGCCTTCGCGCGTCCCATGACGGAGCCGACGTACGCCGAGATTGAGCCTTGGGGCGGCTTGTCAGGGACGTTCTTCGGGCCGCTCGGCTCGGACGCCGGCTCGGGTTGGCCCTCCTTCTTGATCGGGTTGCCCGCGGCGTCCCTCATCGCGTCGTCGAGCGTGCCGTCTGGGTTGGGCACGAAGGGCTTCGCCGGATCCTTGCCCTTGTCCTTGTCGTCGTTGCGCGCGAGCGCAGACCCGAGCGGACCGCCGCCCGCGACCGTCGTCACCGGGGCTGCCGACGCGGAGCTCGACGCCTCTGCGAGGTCGTCGATGCTGGTGCTGTCGTCCTTCACCGGCTCGGCCGTCGGCGCGGCGGTGACCTCGGCCTTGGCCGTCTCGACAGCGGTCGTCTCCGGCTGCGCGGTTCGGACCGGCGCCGTGTCTTCCGTGGTCGTCGCGGCGACCGGCGCGGGCGCGGGCGTCGGATCCTTCGCGCGCAAGAAGAAGAACAGCCCTGCCGCCGCCGCGATCCCTAGGCCGGCGATGATGAGCCCGGTGTAGCTGTTCCCGGAGGGAGCCTCTGTCGCCGCCGCGGCCGGCTTCTCCTCACGCTTCGCCGACTCGATCGGCACGACCGGCGCGAGAGAGGAGCCCGCGTCCGACTTCTTCGTCGCCGGGGGCACGCTGGCGGGAGGCGTGCTCTCGGGGGTGGAGCTCTTCGGGGCCGGCGGGGGCGGTGCGCTCGACGCCGGCTTCGAGGCGACGGCCGCGGCCGCCGCGACCAAGCTGCTCGGGGCCGCCGAAACGGGCGGGCTCGAGGGGCGGGCCGGTGCGGGCGCCGAGATGCGGCCGCTCGATGGTCCGGCCGGGGGAGCGACCGAGCTGGGCGCGACCGAGCTGGGCGGCGGCGTCTTCGACATTCGCTCGGCGAGCTCTTTGAGGCTGGGGCGCGGTTGGCGCGCGCTCCGCCCCATCGAAGGCGGCCCCGAGACACCCGCTCCCGAGACAGGTCCTTCGGACTTCGGACGATCGCTATCGGACATCGTGACTACTCCTGCATCGCGAACGGGGTGAGACGTGGTTTGGGTCGGCTCGCCTGGCTCGGGCGCCAGGACAGGGGCATTGAGGAGAGCGTCGAGCTCGGCACGCGGGAGCTCGTCTTTGGTGGGCTCGATGGCGGTGCCTCGCACGCGCGCCATCACCGAGTCGGCGTGCTCGTCCCATGAAGCGTCGTCTGTCGCTCCGTCGGGTAGCGGCGGGATGCCTCCCCCGCGCAGCAGGTCGTCCAGACTCTTGCTCATTCGACTTCGCCTCCATAACCACGCTCCGCCAAGAACGCCTTCAGCTTGCGTCGAGCCTCGTGGATGCGCCACGCCACGGTGCCCTCCGGGCACCCCAGCACCTTGGACGCTTCTTCGTGGGACATCCCTTCGACACAAACGAGGACAAGCGTGGTCCTCAGAGTTTCCGAGAGCGCATCGATTCCTTCGTACAGCGCCTCGGCCATGCGCTTCCGATCGCTCTCCCCTCCCGGGTCGCCGATGGTGGGCCGGGTCTCGGCGACGAAGCCCAAGACCCGCGGGTCCTCGGTCATGCTCCGGCGGAGCTTCGACTTGCGGGCTCGGATCTGGTTCAAGGAGAGGTTCACGGCGATTCGATAGAGCCACGTGAACGGCTCGCTCCTGCCGTCGAACCGGTCGAGGGCCTGGTAGGCGCGGACGAACGTCTCCTGCGTCACGTCCTCAGCCTCCGGCGCGCTCCGCGTGAGGTGCGCTGCCAGCCGATAAATCCGGCGTTGATGACGCCGCACGAGGAGCCCGAACGCTTCCGCGTCGCCGCTGCGTGCGCGTTCGATGAGCTCGCGATCCGAAGCGCCTCCCATGCTTTCAAGCTCGCGCCGCGCGATCGCGCATCAGCCAGCCGCGTAACGCGGCGGAGCCTCTCGGCGGGAGCGGGACGATAACCGAACACAACCCCTTGGACAAACTAGCTCTTGCGAGCTTGGGCGGGGGACGGGGTCAAAAAACCTGCTCGGCGCTCCGGGAACCCTCCCGTTCCGAGCTGGCACGCGCACTTTCACGACGCTCGAGCGACACGCGATGTCCCCAGCCGTTCGACCGCCGAGACGAGGGAGGAGGCGTCGGAGGCCTTGCCCAGGTGCTCGTCGAAGCCGGCGGCGAGAAGGGTCGCCCGGTCGGCGGGGCTCGAGAAGGCGGTGAAGGCCAGGGCGGCGACGGTGGACGAGGGCGCCGCCTGCTGGCGCAGCGTCTTCAGGAGGGTCACGCCGTCCATCGTGGGCATCGCGATGTCGCAGACGAGGACGTCGTATCGCTTCACCGAGAGCATCTGGAGCGCCCGCTCCCCCGAGTCTGCGCTTTCAGCGTGGGCCCCGGCCGCGGAGATGATGGCGGCAGTGAGCTCGCGCGCGTCGTCTTCGTCGTCGACGACGAGGACGAACAGACCGGACAACATCGGGTGTTCCATCGGACAGAGCCCCGCCTCGGAGCAGAGACCGTGCCGACCCGAGCGGCAGGCTCAACCGAGGAGAATGAGGAGGGCCGCGAGCGGACCGTGATGCCGTTCCTGCCCCGCGCGAGGCAAATGCCCCCGCGCGATCCCCTCATCCGCGGGAGCGGGTGGCCGGACCGACCTCGGCCCAGCGAACGACCGGAGCGAGCGCCTCGAGGAGAGCCCGCCCGCGACGGGCCAGGGTGTAGCCACCGCCGGCCACCTCGACGATCCCTTCTTCCTTGAGCTCGGCGAGCCGGGTGTTCAGCACGCTCGGGGCGACCGCGCAAGCGTCCTGCAGGGCCCGGAAAGTGAGGGCTCCCCCTCGCAGCTCCCAGACGATGCGCAAGGTCCACCGCCGGCCGAGGAGCTCGAGGGCGGTCGCTACCGTCTTCTCGCTCTTCGCGACGCGAGGCTTGCGCTTCGGGGGCGTGGCGGGGGCCGGCTTCGCTTTCGTTTTCGTAGCAGTGCGGTCTTCCATGCGCTACGCAATTCATAGCGGCAAACGCCCCCCAGCGCCAACATTGTTGGTGAACGCAGGGGAGATCGCGGTCGCGAGAGCCCCCGGTGGCGCTGCTTCACCCAAGCCCGCCATCGGCGTCGTCCAGGCAGAGGAGGCGAACGCGGCCCGTCGCGACGAGCCGGCCCGCTTCGTCGGTCACGTCCGCCTGCCATACCTGGGAGCGCCTCCCGCGGGTGAGGGGGCGAGCGGTGGCGGTGAGCCGGCCCGACCGAACCGCCTTGAGGAACGAGGTGTGGTTCTCGAGACCGACGACCCTTCGGCCGTCGGGCATCGCGTGGAGCGCGGCCCCGACGGAGGCGATCGTCTCGATGACGCCCGCGTGGGTGCCGCCGTGGACGATCCCGTAGGCCTGGAGGTGTTGAGGCGAGACCTCGATCTCGGCGACGACCTCGTCCGCGCTCGCACGGACGAAGCGAACCCCCATGCTCGTGCACCAACCATCGCGGATCTCGTTGAGGATCGCCGCGGCCTGCTCGGGGCTGTCGCTCATGGCGCGGCAGCATAGAGGTTCCGGGCGGCGGAGGTTGAGCTACCCTCCCCTCGTGACCCGAGCTGCTCGTTCGATGGTTGCCACGATAGCGGCCGCGCTCGGGGCGTGCGCCTCCAGCACCCAAGAAGGGACGGCGCCCGCGCCGAGCGAGCGGCCTCCCGAGAAGGACGGCGACGTCAGCTTGGAGATGGTCCCGGCGTCCTCGGCCGGGCCGCGCGCGGCCGTGAGCGTACGAGAGCTCTCGCGCGGGCCCGCGGAGCCGCCGCGAGACCGAGAGGCCGCGTGCTGCAAGGGCAAGAACGACTGCAAGGGCAAGGGCAACTGCAAGGTCGAGGGCGACCACGAGTGCAAAGGGATGAACGAGTGCAAGGGGCACGGCGGCTGCCGCGCCCCGGACTGCCAGCGCTGATCACCACCCCCGGCGCGCTTCGCGCTCGCCGACCCCTCCCAAGCGACTTCGCCCTTCGGGCTCCGTCGCGGGAGGGGTTCTGATCACCACCCCCGGCGCGCTTCGCGCTCGCCGACCCCTCCCAGGCTACTTCGCCCTTCGGGCTCCGTCGCGGGAGGGGTTCTGATCACCACCCCCGGCGCGCTTCGCGCTCGCCGACCCCTCCCAAGCGACTTCGCCCTTCGGGCTCCGTCGCGGGAGGGGTTCAGCACGTCGGGCAGCTGCAGTCGATCCCGTCCGCCGACTCGCTGCACAAGTCGAAGCTGCCGACGCAGACGGAGTCGCCGAGGCACGCGCAGTCCGCGGACGCGCAGCCGGCGAGATCCACGCAGTGGGTCTCGGTGGCGAAGTCGACGTCCCGCGCGCACGTGGCGCCCGCGAGGCCCGCACAGACGGCGCAGCTCGTGACGGCGCGGCACTCGAGGACATCGAGGCATCCGCCCGCGTAGCAGGCGCCGTTCACGATGGGAGCCTGGTTCTCGCCGCAGACCGGGGTGGGGATGTCGCACGTGACCGTGGACTCGTCGCAGGATGCGTCGGTCACGCATCGCCCGGCCGCGCACCTCGCCTTGTCGATCCCGGCGGCCGCGCACTGATCGATGACGCAGTCGATCGCGCAGGCGGGTGGCTGTTCGCCGTTCGGGCGTCCGGCGCACTCGCAGCAGTCGCTGTTCAAGGTGCAGTCCTCGTCGGCTGTGCACTCGGGGGCGGCCGACGACGCGCCGCCGCCGCCCTCGGACGCGCCGCCCTGGGCGCTGCCTCCTTGGCCGCTCCCGCCACCGCCTTGCGCGCTGCCTCCGCCCCCCGATCCGTTTCCTCCCGAAGCGCCCGCGGCCCCCGTCCCGCCCTCTCCGCCGGACGCGCCCGCTCCGCCGTTGCCCCCGGTCGCCGTGTCATCCCCGCACGCGACGCAGACCAGAGCCGAAAGAAAGATTGAAGCGATGGTTTTCATGGTGCCTCCCACCGGTTCGAGGATAGCCGTTCCCAGCGCTGCTACCATCGTGCGCCATGGCACCTCGATGGATGGGACGGCGCGCATCGTCTTGGCTCGCGACCGCGGGGCTGGTCGCGGTCGCGTTCGCGGGCGGCGCGGTCACGAGCCGTTGGGCTTCGGCGACGCCAGAGCCGCAGAGCCCGTACCTGCCCTTCGACCAGATGTCGCGGGTGCTCCTGCTCGTCGAGCACAACTACGTGGAGCCCGCTCAGCGCGAGAAGCTCCTCGACGGGGCGCTCCGGGGCATGGTCGCCGAGCTCGACCCGCACTCGCAGTACATGAACCCGACCGAGTACGCCGAGTTCCAGAACGACACGGAAGGTAAGTTCGCCGGCATCGGGGTCGAGGTGGATCTGCGCGACGAGTACGTGACCGTCATCGCGCCGATCGAGGGCTCTCCGGCCGCGAAGGCCGGGCTCAAGCCGGGGGATCGCATCCTCGCCGTCGACAACCGTCCGCTGCGCGGCGCGAAGCTCGACAAGATCGTCGAGTACATGCGGGGCCCGGCGGGGACGAAGGTCACCCTCCTCATCGGACGAGAAGGCGCGGAGGAGCCCCTGACCTTCGAGCTCACCCGAGAGGTCGTCCGCGTCGCGAGCGTCGAGTTCAAGCGCCTCGACAGGGGCGTGTTGTACCTGCGCCTGAAGCAGTTCCAGGAGACCACCCACGCCGAGCTGCTGAAGGCCGTCGCCGAAGCACGCAAGGCCTCTGCCGAGCCGATCCGCGGGGTCCTCCTCGACATGCGATACAACCCGGGCGGGCTCGTCGACCAGGCCGAGCTCGTCGCGGACGAGTTCCTCGACTCGGGCGTGATCTACTCGACCCGTCATCGCGGCAAGGTGCTCGATCAGGTGGAGGCCGGCTCTGGCGGTGCGCTCGTCGAAGCGCCGGTGGTCATCCTGGTGAACGAGTACACCGCGAGCGCGGCGGAGCTCGTCGCAGGGGCGCTGCAGGACCACAAGCGGGCGAGCGTCGTGGGGAACCTCACGTTCGGCAAGGGCTCGGTGCAGACCATCTTCGACCTGCCGGGAGGTGCCGGCCTGCGGCTCACGACGATGCGCTACTACACGCCCAACGGCCGCGCGATCCAGGCGCAAGGGATCGATCCCGACGTGCTCGTCGTCGGGGCGAAGAAGACGGGCGTGGTGCGCGAGCGCGATCTCGAGGGGCACCTCTCGGCGGAGACGGCCATCGGCAGGCGCAACCAGGTGGTGGTCCAGGCGCCGAGCGACGGGCTCCCCACCCTGCGAATCGCGGACATCCCCGCCGATCCAGGAACGGGGAAGGACTTCGCCCTCTCGACCGCTTACGAGCGGGTCACCCGTTCGACGAAGTAGCGCTCAGCGGCGATCGATCTCGATCGTCCGGCGGGCGCTCGCGTTCATCACCCCGAGCATGATGCCGGCCCCGACGACGGTCAGCGCCACGATCGTCGTCCAGAACGTACCCAGCATCGCGAGCACGCCGAGCCTCCAGAGGGCGAGCATGATCGCCGCCGCCAGCATCGTGAACCCAACCAGATAGAGACCGGTGAACCTCATGGCTCGAGCTCCGCAAGGGTGAGGCGCCGCCCGCAGGAAGAAGCGCGCTCGCGGCGCTTCCGAGAGGCGATCGAGCTGCGCAGCACCGAGAGGCACCCGCACACGAACGCGCTGATCCCGAGGACGGCGACGAAGCTCCAGTAATGGAGCAGGATGAACGCGAACGGAGAGAGGGCGAGCGCGATCCATCTCCGTAACGTGGCCGGCCGCACCGGGGCCGTTCGCGGGGGATGCCGGAGGTCCAGGGCTTCCGGGACGACCGCGACGCGAGCGGCGTAGAGGGCGCACACGCCGAGCGCCGCCGCCACCGCTCCCAGCTCGAGCCGCAAGCTCGACGCGAGCGCGAGCACCGTCCAAAAGAGCGGGGCCGAGCTTCGAGCTCGAGCGTTCGAGAGGAGCGAGCGGTTCCGGGCCACGTTTCAAAGAGGGTCCCCAGCAACCGTCGAGCCACGCGCGCGCAGTCGTCGTCGAGCGCCTCGGAGGCGTGGGTGTCCGTGGCGGCGATGGCCACGCCGGGGCGTCTTGGTCTGGGGGCGCGGGGCCGCGCAGCGGACTGCGACGTCAAAAGCCGCGGCACAGCGCGTGCTGCATGGAGATCACGGAGATCCCAATGACACGCCCCCGACGCATGGATGATGGAAACGCCTTCCTCCCCGACCCGTTCGACAACAACGCCGACCATCATCGGCGCGATGACGAGACGGCCGACTTCGCGGAGGAGCTCGGCGAGGAGTACGTGACGGCCGCGACCGCGAACGTCGACATCGCGGAGCAAGAGCTCGATCAGGTGAGAGAGAGCGAGTACGGCGGCCCGTACACGATCTCCACCGCGAACGAAGAGATCGCGATCGACGACGATCCCCAGAACCCTTCGAGCGCGACGAGGGAGCCCTTCCCGGCGCCGATGCGGGGCAACGCGGAGCTCGCGCCGCGGCGCTGAGAGGCACGCGGCGTGCTGAGACGAGAGGGATGAGCGACCATTCGAAGTCGGAGCCCCGCATCGTCGAGAAACCCCTCCACTCCGCGGACTACCGTTCGTCGATCCCTGACGGCGCGGTGATCGAGCCCGGCCGCGCTGGGGTCCTCGTCGGAGCGACCTCGCACGAGCGCCTCGGCGCACTGATGCACATCCTCGAGAGCGTGGGCTTGCGCGTGAACGGTATCCACGGCGCGGCGAAGCTCGCGCTGGAGCTCGGACGGGTCCTCGAGGACGGGGTGGCTACCCCGGAGGTGGTCGTGGTCGCCCTCGAGCTCCTCGACGACGACCCCACCATCGTCGAGAAGCTAGAGCGCGCAGGGTGTCTCGACTCGATGCTGGTGCTGCTTCCAGAGTCGTGGCCGCGCGGCGTCCTCCCGGCGCCGCTCGACAGCGTGTCGGTTCTGCAAGAGCCTTTCCCCGCCTCCCTTCTCATCGAGGAGGTCGCGCAGAAGATGACGCCCGCTTCCGTCGCGACCTGATGATACCCCCGGCGCGCTTCGCGCTCGCCGACCCGCTCTTCGAGCTCCGTCGCGACAGGGGTTGATCAGAACGCCACGTCGACGCCGACGAACCCGCGCTGCGCGCCGACGTCGACGACGGGCCTGACGCGACCGCGTCTCGTCTCGGCGGACACCTCGACGTCGAGCGCGTCGAGGATGACGAGGAGGACCCCGCCCGCCACCAGGACGGAGCCCACGCCGATCGACACGTTGGTGACGAGCTCGTCTCGCTTCCCGGTGGTGCGGAGATCTTCGACCTCCGCGCTCGTGAGGGTGCAGCTCGTCTCGCAGGCCTCGAGGTCGTCGTACTTCGACTGGGCCGATACACCGAACCCGGCGACGAGGCCGAACGTCGCCGCGCCCAGCCCCGAGACCACCCCTCCGACGATGCTGAGCGCGCCAAACCGCGACGGGGGCTTTCCAGCGCCGCGGGCCTGCTCGGGCGCGGGCGCGGCCGCGCCCTCGCCTTCGAATACGACCTCCGCCGTCGCGCCGGCCGCGACCTCGACCTTCTTCGCGGCACGAACGGCCCCGAGCTCGAGGGTGACGGTCGCGACCCCCGGCTCGACGTAGACGCGCCCTGGGCCGCGCAGGAGGACCTCGTCGGAGACCGACCGCCGCACGGTGATCCGCGCATCGCGAGGAGCCGTGATCGCCAGCGTTCCGACGTCGAGCATGAGCTCGGCGCGGGCGCGGCGAGCCTCCACGACCGTCTCTTCGTACCGCGACTGTCCTCGACCGACCTCGATCCGCGCGTTCTCTTCGGCCCGCGTGTACTCCTCGAGCGCCTGCGCCTTCTTCCCGAGATCGCGGTGGGCGTGGGCGATGAGCAGCTCCGTGTTCGGGCTCGGCAGGAGGGCGAGCGAGCGGAGCAGGAGCGGGAGCGCCTCGTTCGGCTTACCCGCAGAGAGGAAGTCACGGCCCTGGACGTAGAGCTGAACCCCCTCCTTCGACGGCTCCTCTGCGCGCGCCACCGCCACGACGCTGGTCGCGGCGAACGTCAGCAGCGCGCAAAGGGCCAAGGTCCGCATCGACCGGGGATTGTCGCCGCGCGCTCCACCTCCACGCAACCACGGTGTGTCGCGCCGCCGCGCCCAGTGCTGCCGAAGCCTGGCCGTGAGCTTCTATGCTTCTGAACACTGCCGGATCCGGACGCGGACTCTTCCGGCCGACAGCACGAGAGCGCCGAACATGATCGGTGCTCGAGCAGGCTGCTGAAAAAGTCGGCGTCATGCCTCTCGGCACCGGAGCGGCTGCCAATTCACCCCCCCGGCCCCCCTCGCTGTGCGAGGGCTAGAGCACCGAACATGTTGAAAGCCGAGTGAGTCGGGGGAGTTTGCGGCTGAGGCGCGCGCCCGAGGAGTGAGCACCGCAAGACTACTCCTCGTAAGCTGAGGAGCGGAGCGACGAGGCCGTGTGGATCGGGCGCGAAATCGCGCGAATGCGCCGGTTTTCAACATGATCGGTGCTCTAGGGCGTGGCCGGGATCACCCGGGTGGGCCCTGTTCCCCCAATGGGCCGCGGAGGCTTGCTCCCGCGGGGCCGATGCTTGCCCGAGCTCCGGACCGCGCTCGGGACCTGAGAGGCCGCTTGTGGACTCGCTTCGAGTCTGGCGGCGGCGCTCGCGGTCGCGGTGGCGAGCGCGCCCGGCGTCAGGACGGGCTCCGAGGTCGAGGCCGCCCGCTCGATCGCGGCGGCGGTGGTCGTCTCGCTCGTGACCGCGGATGGGATCGCGGCCGGCCGAGGCGTGGCGCGCTTCGCGTAGAGCCAAATCGCGAAACCGAAGGCGAGGGCGCCCAGCGGGATCAAGATCGCGGCGAGGATGAGCCCGACGCGCTCCTTGCGCTGACCCGCCGAGACGATGGGCGGATCGGTCGTGGCGGGGCCGAGGGTGATCCGCGGCGGGATCACCAGCGTCTTCGGCGGCAGCGGGGCCTCGTTGGCTCCCGTCGGAGGAGCCGTCCCGGCGAGGGCGACCGCGGACGGGCCGGCTTCGGCGATCGGAGGGAGGTGGGGCGTGTAGTACTTCCCGGGGGGCCGGGCCGCTTGATAGCTCGCGGGCAGCGGCGGCGGCTCCACGATCGTCGTCGGACGGCCGGAGGCATCGCGGGGCAAGTACGGCTCGAGCGCGCGGAGAAAATCCTGAACCGACGCGAATCGACGCTTCGGATCCTTTTGGAGGGCGCCGTCGATCACCGCGTCGAGGCCGCGCGGCAGGTCCGGGCGCTTCTGGCTCGGGGGCAGGTGAGGCTCGACGGAGATCACCACCGCGAGCGCGCCTGGCGTCTCTCCCACGAAGGGAGGCTCGCCGGTGAGCGCCTCGTAGAGGATGACTCCGAGCGACCACACGTCCGAGCGCCCGTCGACGAGCTTGGTCGAGCGGATCTGCTCGGGAGACATGTAGAGCGGAGAGCCGAACGACATCTGGGTCGAAGTGACGTGGCCGTCGACGAGCTGGGAGACCTTCGAGATGCCGAAGTCGAGGACCTTCACGACGCGACGGTTTCCCTCACGGGCGAGGAACAGATTGGGAGGCTTCAGATCGCGATGGACGATGCCGAGCGAGTGGGCCTCGATCATCGCGTGGCAGGCCTGGGCGACGTAGGCCACCGCCTCCGGCGCGGGCAGGGCACCGCGCGTGTCGATCTCGTTCATGAGATCGAGGCCGTCGAGGTACTCCATCACGATGAAGGGTTGCCGGGTCGTCGCCTCCCCGACCGTGAAGATTCGCGCCGCGTGCGGGCTCTTCAGGGCGGCGGCGGCGCGGGCCTCGCGCCGAAAGCGCGCCACCGCCTCCGTCTCTTTGATGAGGTCCTCACGCAGGACCTTGATCGCGACGAACTGGCCATCCGCGACGCGTCGCGCTTGATAGACATCACCCATCCCGCCCGAACCGATCGTGCGCAGGATTTCGTAGTCAGGGTGGAGGGATACCACCTGCACGCTCGAGGCATGCTAGCAGCTCGTCGACGCGACCGCCGAGCCCTCAGCCGCGAGGTTTTTTTTTCGTGTCGAAGACGAACCGGCGCTTGCCGCTCTCCGCGTCGACCACCACCGCCTGGCTGCCTTCGATCCGCGCGACGATCGCCTGCTCATCCGCGGAGAGGCTGGAGGGAGCGTCCCCGAGGGCGAGCTTCCAGCGCACGGCCCCCGTCACGGGATCGTAGGCGACGAGCTCCGAGGCGCGCGCGACCACGACCGCGCCGCTGGAGATGGCGACGCGGTCGGCGCCCTCCTTCTTGTAGGACTCTCGGCCGCTCTCCAAGTCGGCGACGTGCAAGACGTGGGACTCGATCCAGGCCACCACGTTCCCGCGGGCGGCGAAGCGCTCCTTGGCGCACGAGAACGCGTCGTCGCCACCGAGATCGATCGTCTTGCGCAGGGCGCCGGAGCTCGCCGCGAACACCGCGAGCTTGTCTCCGGACCGGGCGAACACGCGGCCCCCTTCGAGGGAGATCGGAGGGCGGACCGCGACGCTCGATCGCCACCGCTCCTTGCCGTCGGCCACGCTGTAGGCGACCAAGTCCTTGTTCTCGAAGGTCACCGCGACGTCGTCGTTCGTCGCGAGGGGGGCGAAGAAGTCCGCCCGCAGCTCGTAGAGGCGCGAGCCCTTGTCGAGGTCGAGGGCGACCCAGCTCATCTGCCCGCGCACGGAGCTCTTGGCGCCCGTGACCACGTCACCCCGGCCGAGCAAGCGCGTGTTCACGAACTGCGGGACGAGCACCGAGGATCGGTTGGCGGCGATCGGATAGCCGTCGGGGATGCTGATGAAGAGGCGCCACTTCGCCTCGCCGGTGTCGAGGTCGCGCGCGACGAGGCCGCCCGCTCCGAAAAAGAAAGCGGTGTCCCCGTATGCGACGGAGGCGCCCGCGAAGCGCTCCGGAGGCATCACGGCGAGGGTCTTTCCGCTCTCGGCGTCGACCGAGAAGATCGGCTGGTTGCTGCGCTCCTGGACGACGAGGTGCCGGTCGCGCAGGGTGGCCTTGGGCTCCGAGGGCAGGCAGCCGGAAGCGAGCGCGCCGAAGGCGAGGGCGACGGCGACGGGGCGGGGGTTCCAAGGGGTCGGCAGCATGGCTCGCTTCATCGGGTGATCACGTGGCCGCGAGGCGGCGTTTTTCATCGGGGGCAGGCGCCCCGAGGAGCTTGGCGGCGGCGGCCCCCGCGGTGACGCCGGAGCCTAGCGAAACAAGGACGGTGCGTCGCGCGAAAGCGGAGCGCCCGGGGGCGCGCATGTCACCCGCGACCCACGTCCGCGGCTTCGCGAGGCCCGCCTCGTCCGAAAGGACGCCCGCTCGCTCGAGCCAGCCCTCGGCGCCGGCGCTCGGCCACGCGACCTCGTCGAGGTCGGGGCCGAGCGACGAGGACACGATCCCCGCGTCGCCCCCCGACGTCACCCGGATCGATCCCATCTCGAAGCCGAGCTTCATCGAGGGGGCGCTGCGCGTCGGGCCCTCCGCGGCCGCGCCGTGCTCGGGCGGGTCGTAGACCAAGCCGCCGCCCAAGAGCCCCCCTGCCGCGAGCACGATCGCGTCGGAGGGGATGCGGTCGCCCCGGTCGGTGACGACGACCCCGTCTCGCTCGACCTGTGTCACGAAGCCGCTCGCGATCGTCACCTCGACCGCCGAGAGGAGCGCGTCTCTCCGAGACTCGAAGCGAAACCCCGCCGTCCCCGCGGTGGCCGCGAGGGCCTCTCCGATCGGGACCCCGACGCGGGCCTCGAGCTCGGCCGCGCGGGGAGCGGCGATCCCGAGCCAAGGCCCGAGGAGGACGGCCGCGCGATCCCGACCTCGTCGCTCGACCTCCGCGGAGAGCCGCTCCGCGAGCCACGAGAGCCGCCCCGCTTCGTCGTGACGGGCTGCGAGCTCCGCGTCCACGATGTCCTTCTCCTCGTCGAAGCGCAGGACGGGCGTGGAGATCGCCTCGCTGTCCACGTCGGGGAGCGCCTCGCGCAGGCACCGCACGATCGAGTCCGCGTCCCACCCCGCGCGGTCGGCGCGGGGCACGAGGAGCGTCCGCCCGCGCACGCGCGACAGATCGAGGAGGGCGCGCTCACGCGCGCGGGTCGTCCTCACCGTGCCCGCGGTGGTGACGAGCAGCGGGAGCGGGGCGCCGGGCGCGGGTACGTCGAACAGATCGAGCGCGGCGAGGACGCGCGCCAACCCCTCGCTCAACGCGTGGGCGACGAGGGGCGCTCCGACCACGCGCGAGGCGCGCTCCACCTCGTCCCACGGCACCTCGTCCGCTGCCCCGGCGTAGAGCGACGAAGCCCCCGCCCCTCCCGTGACGAGCGTGACGCGGGCCCCGGCGCGACGCGCTTCGAACGCGGCCGCGACCCCCGCGAACCCGCCTCCGATCACGACGAGGTGCCCGCTCATCGCGGCTCCGACTCCGTTTGGGACTCGACGTTCGCCTCCGTCACCCCGAGCTCCGCCCGGGCCACCGCGATCGCGAGGGCCTCCTGACGAGCCTGCTCGGGCCCGAGCGCGACCGCCCTCGTCCGCGCGCGACGAACCAAGAACCTGAGGGCCATCTCGCGGCCGAAGCGGGGCGGCAGCCCGCGCTCCTCCGCCACGATCTGGCCGCATCGCGCCGCGCACCGCATCCCTCCGCACGCGCCGAGGCCGAGCCGCGTTCGTCGCGAGACGTCGTCGACGCTGCGGGCCATCTCCTCCCTCACTGCGTAGCGGACCTCTGCCTCCAGCACCGGCTCGCACGCGCACGTCACCGAGGCCTCGCGCGGTCGATCTCGAATGCGCTCCTCGATCCGCTCCGCCCGCGAGCCGTGCCGGTACACCAGCCGCCGCGCCGCGACCGCGTCGATCTCGAGGCGGCTCGCGAGGGCGAACGGGTCGACGATGCGATCGCCGCCCGGCAGCGCGGTGCGGTGGGTGGCGCACGCGACCCCGAGCCGGAACTGCTTCGCGAGCGTGTCCGTCATCTCCTCCGCGAAGAGGCGGTAGCTCGCGAGCTTGCCGCCGATCATCGAGTAGAGACCGGGCGCGCCGTGGGCAGCGTGGTCGATCACCTGGTGCTCGCGGCTCAGCGCGTCCTCGAGCTTGCCGTACGCGAAGAGCGTGGGACGCACCCCCGCGTAGGTGTGGATGGCGCGCGCGCTTCGGATCGAAGGGAACACCCGCGCGATCCCCTGCACCAGGTAGCGCACCTCTTCGCTCGTGGCGACGACGCGATCCAAATCGCCGTAGTAGTCGTCGTCGGTCGTCCCGATGATGCTCATGTTCTGCCACGGCTCGATGAAGATCTGCCGGTTGTCGATGCTCGTGGCCGCGATCGCGTAGTTCGTGAGCCGCCGATCGAAGGCGACGTGGATGCCCTTCCCCGGCCGCACCCGCGCCCGCTTCGTCTCGAGCCCGCCGAGGGCGGCCGTGATGGGGGCCCACGCGCCCGTCGCGTTCACGATCGCGCTCGCCGTCATCCGCCCCGTCGCGCCGTTGCGCAGATCGCGGAAGCGAACCCCCACCACCGCTCCTGTGTCCTCGCGGCGCTCGATCGACTCGACGGTCGTGCCGAGCCGCACCTTCGCCCCCCGCTCGCGCGCGTCCAAGAGGTTGGCGGTGCAGAGCCGAGCCCCGTCGATCCCCCACTCGTCGAAGGAGATCCCCCCCTCCAGATCCCCGCGCAGGCCGGGCTCGAGGGCGTGCATCTCGTCGGGGGTGAGGCGGGCGTGAGGCTTGCCGCGCTTCAGCGGCTGGTACTCGTCGTACGCCTGGAAGAAGGCGTCCATCAGCGTGAGCATCACCTTGGCTCGCGCCGATCGCATCACCGGCATCAAGAACGGGATGCGAAACAGGAGGTGAGGCGCGATCGCTTGGATGTGCCCCGAGTCGCGGCAGCTCGTCTCGGTGACGGCGGGATCATAGGAGAGGTAGCGAGGGCCTCCGTGGATCATCCCGCTCGAGTTCCCGCTCGCCCCGAAGGCGAGATCGTTGCGCTCGAACAGGGCGACCTTGAGCCCCCGCATCGCCGCGTCGCGCGCGACCCCGGTGCCGTTCACGCCCGCGCCGATGACGATCACGTCGACCTCGGCGGCGCCCCTCGGCGTCGGTCGTGAGCTCGGCGGCGGCGCACCCTCGGGCATCGCCGCGGGGTATAGGCACAAAGAGCGGGTGTGTCGAGGACGGGGCCGCGAGCACGATTTTCCGGGAACGATTCGTCCTCGCCGCGGTCGATCGATGCGCCATGCATCTCGCGCTAGCCCTTCAGCTGGTCGCGCTGGCAGCGGGCGTAGCCCGTCCTGTCGCGCCAAAGATCGACTCGAGCCGCGTGGAGGCCGTCGTCGGGGAACGCTCCGTCGCGCTGAGCCTCTGCTACGAGGATGGACGAAAGAAGAACGCTTCGCTCGCCGGAAACGTCGCGGTGGAGATGAACGTCTCCGAGCAGGGCACGGTCATCGACGCGAAGAGCATCCGCGGCACGACGCTGCCCGACAAAGCCGTCGTCGGCTGCGTCGTCGACGTGATGAAGTCGCTCGACTTCGGCAAGCAGGACAAGCCCCAGACCGTCCGCTACACGCTCCGCTTTTACGAAGAGCCGCCGAAGAAGGAAGACTGAGCAGGGGACGTCAGCGACCGAGGGCGCGATAGAGCCGCGCGACCCTCGAGATCACGGAGGGGATGCGGCTCAGCAGGTTGATGCTCGGCTCGCGCTTCTCGAGCACTCGCACCGGTATCTCCACGATCCGCAGGCCCGCTCGCTCGGCGCGGATCACGAGCTCGGAGGCGAAGACGTCCTTGTCGACGATGCACGCGCGCACGACGGGCAAGATGCGATCGCGCCGCATCGCCTTGAGGCCGTGGGTGTCCGTTCCCTGGAACCCCAGGACCCACCGGAGCATCGAGCTGTAGAGGAGGCTCGCGGCGTGGCGCGTCGCGGGCCGCACGTCCTGGGCCCCCGCCACGAGCTTGGATCCGACGACGAGGTCGGCCTCGTCGCGGTCCAAGATGGCGAGCGCGCGCCGATGGAAATCCACGTCGCACAGATCGATCTCCTCGCAGATGACGATCTCCCCGCGCGCCTCTTCGATCCCCTTGCGGAGGGCGGCGCCGTAGTTCGGCTCCGGGGTAGAGGAGACGCGGATGTCCGCGAACCGGGCCGCGAGCTTGGCCGCGATGTGCGGCGTCGCGTCGCGCGATCCGTTCTCGGCGAGGACGACCTCGTAGTCGAGCCCGAGCGGCCCGAGGTTCTCGCGGAGCTCGAGGATGGCCGCGAACAGGATCGGCTCCTCGTCGAAGACGGGGATCACGAAGCTGACGTGGGGCACGCGGTCGGTCACGACGGCGGCGGACCTTAGCATCGCTCGCCGGGCTCACGATCGGGAACGTCGCTCACCCCTCCCGCGTGGAGCGGAGCGACACGCAAGGGAGGGGTCGGCTCGCGGAGCGAGCCGGGTGGGGCACCACTATCGAAACGATAGCGGGGGGGGAGACGCGCTCGGCGGCGCGGAGCCCGGCGCGGATCGCGTCCTCCATCGCCGAGTACTCCCACGCCCCGTAACGACCCACGGAGGCGATGTCGACGCTGGCGAGCCAGGGCAGGATGACGTCGAGGGCGGGAGCGCGCTCCGCGTCGTAGAGGACGTAGGCGGGGTCGATGTGACGCAGGCGCGCGAAGCGGATGGCCTCGGGGGCGCGGATCATCCCGAGCTCGACGAGGCCGCGCGCGACCTGGGGCAGCAGGTCCGCGAGGCGGGGCTCCTCGCGGGAGGCGAGCTCGACGTAGAGGCAGGCCTTTCCCGCGGGGGCCATCGCGGGGGAGAAGTTGGAGTAGCAACCGACGCGATAGAAAGGCAGGCGCGGCTCGGGGACGTAGACCCAGTGCCACCGCTTCTCGCAAGGGGTGTTGAGGGCGACGTCGAGGTAATAGAGGCGCGTCGCGCGGAGGCGGCGCGCCGCAGAGCGTACCTCCTCGGGAGCGTCGCCGCAGAGCGCCACGAGGCGCGGCAGAGGGATGCTGGAGACGAGCGAGCGGAAGGGCGCGGTCGCGCCGTCGACCGTGATCGTCCTCGCGCCGGCGTCGATCGACTGGACCTCGACGGAGAGCTCGGCGGGGGTGGCGCGCTCGGCGAGGGCGTCCACGAGCTCGCCCATGCCGAGGCGCGGTACGAAGAACGTCGCGTTGTAGCCGAGGGCGCGCGTCTCCACCCCGAAGGCCCCGCGCAAGACGTCGTCGAGGGCGGGCTTCGGGACGAATCGATCGCACCACGCGGCCGAGATCTCCCGCGGGTGCACCCCCATCAGCTTCGTGTTGTAGGGGATCATGAACGCGTCGCTGATCGCCCGGCCGAAGTGCCTCAGACAGAAGTCCTCGAAGGTCACGACCGGACGCGGCGCCGGATCGAACGTCGCGTTCACGAAGTCGCGCACGCACGCGAAGGCGACCTCTGCCGGGAGGCCATGGACGTGGGCTTGGAAGGGGTACCTCGTGACGACGCCGTGCGAGTAGACGACGCTCTCGCGGGCGACGGACCGGAACCGATCGCGCCCGAGGACACCGAACACGAACTCGGTGACGGCGGGATCGGAGAGGTGGAGGAGGTGGCCGGTGCGATCGAAGCGATAGCCCGCCTCGTGCTCGGTGGCGGCGAGCCCGCCCGGGCGCGGAGCGCGATCGACCAGCCGATGAGGCACCCCCGCGCGGCGGAGGGCGACGGACGCGCTGAGCCCGGTGAGCCCGGCCCCGAGCAGGACGACCGGCGCGTCGTCCGTGCTCAACCTTCGACGTCCTTGCTCCAGACCTCTTCTCCGTTGGCGAGGCTCAGCGCGGTGACGCCCCGGCTCGTCCGCACGAAGAGCACCCCCTCCGAGAGGGCGAGGCGCACGCCCGCGGCCGGGTCCCCTTGGAGGGTCCGATGAAGGCGCGGCTTGCCGGAGGCGCCGTCGAGGATCGTCAGCTCGAGGCCGCGCAGCGCGACGACGGCCCCGAAGCCGGCCGCGAGCCGACCGCCCCCGTCGCGCGCCCAGACCTTCGCACCGTCCTTTCGGCGGCGCGCTTCTACGCCGCGCTCGGTCGACACGTACACCCGCTCGGCGTCCATCGCCACGAGGGGCAACGCCCCCGCCGCCGGCTCGGTGCGGGCCACGCGCGACTCGAGATCGGCGCGGAGCTCCGCCGCGCCGGTGGAGAGGGAGCAGACCTCGAGGCCCTTGGGCAGCACGCGGACCCACTGCTTCCCGCTCGAGGCGACGGCGACGCCGCACGTCCCGCTCTGCCAATAGACGCTCCCCGTCGAGGGCTGCACGCCATAGGCGCGGTTCTCGTCGTCACATGCGAGGACGAGATCGGGGCTCAAGGTCGGAATGATCACGCGGTACTGAACGAGGGGGCGGCCCGTTCTTCGATCCACGAGCGTCTTGCCCGCGAAGACGTGGGCGGCGTCGATCCAGTGGATCGTGTCGCGCTTGACCCCGGCCGCCCGCCACTGAGGCAGCGAGCCGTCCATCTCGTAGCCGAACAGGTCGGTCGCGGAGGGTGAGTCCCAACCGATCACCAGGCGCCCGTCGCTCCACGCCCCCCGCATGAGCGCGCGCGTCTTGACGGTGCCGAGGCTCGAGCCGTCCTTCGCGTCGAGGAACACCGCCCGTCCGCGGCGATTGGAGTAGAGCGAGAGCTTGCCGGACTCGACGACGAGGCCGGCGACCGGGACGGCGGGGGGCGGGGTCTCCTTCTCGCACGCGCTGGCCGAAAGGCACAGCCCGACCGAGAGCAGACCGCGGAGGAGCGTCCTTCCGAGCACGCGCGTAGCTTACGCGCCCGAACGCCCCTTGGCGAAGCGTGCCCGGCGCGATAGGACGGTGGGGAGCGCACGATGGCACGACGCACCTCCGTCAAGGTCTCCGGTCGAATCCTCTATCTGACGCAGGACGCGGCCCTGCTCAAAAAGCAGCTCGATGGCGCGGACCTCTCCGAAGAGGAGATCCGCGCGATCGACGAGGGGTCGATCCCGCTCGTCGACAACATCTCCACCGACGAGCTCACCCCGGGCTGGGTTTGCTACTACTACGACGAGACGCTGGCCCGGTACTGCCTCGTCGGGCTCCGCGGCGGCGTCATCGAGCGCGACGCCATCAAGAAGGGCGGCTTCTCCGTCATCGTGAGCGGCCGCTCGAAGGGCTGCGGCTCTTCGCGCGAGACGGCGCCGTACTCGGAGCGGGAGTGCGGCATCGAGGTCGTCGTCGCGAAGAGCATCGAGAAAATCTACGGACAGAACTGCCAGAACATCGGCCTCCTCACGACGACGGACGCGACCGTCCTCGACCGGCTCCGCCGGCGAGAAGAGGTCCCCGTCGACGAGTTCGTGCGCGGGCTCGACGCGATCAGCGCCGACGTCGTCCGCGCGGGCGGCCTGTTCGCTTACAACGAGGCGCGCCTGCGGGGCGACGTGTCGCCGCCGAAGATCGAGACGGCCGCCCGCCCGATGACGCTCGTCGAGAAGATCATCGCGCGCCACGCCGTCGTCGACGCGAAGACGGGCGAGATCGGCGTCCCCGCGGTGAAGCCGGGTGACTCCTTGTTCGTCCGCACCGACGTGCGCTTCTCCCACGAGTACGTCACCCCGATGGCGGAGTCCCTCTTCGTGGCCGCGCTGGGTGAGAGCGCGAAGGTCACCGACCCGAAGAGCGTGTGGGCCTTCCGGGACCACCTCACGTTCCTCGACACGGTCATGTCCGAAGCCCACGTGAAGATGGGCCTCAAGGATCAGGCTCGGAAGCTCGCGGTCGTGCAGGAGGCGTTCACCACCCGTCACGACGTGCGCCTCTACGGCGAGGTCGAGCGAGACGGTCGCACCGTCGGGAGCGAAGCCATCTGTCACAACAAGGTGATCGAGGCGATCGCGCTGCCCGGTCAGGTCGTCGCGGGGACGGACTCGCACACCTGCATGGCGGGGGTCCTCGGATGCTTCGCCTTCGGCGTCGGGTCCACCGACATGGCCAACGCCTGGCTGACGAAGGACGTCCGCGTCGCCGTCCCCCAATCCGTGCGGTTCAATCTGCACGGCCAGCTCAAGCCCGGCGTCGCGGCGAAGGACGTGATGCTGTTCTTGCTCTCCCAGCCGTTCTGGAAGGGCGGAGACGGGATCGGCAAGGTCCTCGAGTTCGCAGGCGCGGGCGTCGCCGCGATGAGCCTCGACGAGCGGGCGACCCTCACGAACATGGCCGTCGAGGCGGGCGGCTTCACCGGGATCATCGAGGCCGACGAGGTCGTGGTGAGCTACCTCGTGAAGCAGCGCGGCCTGGACGAAGCCTCGGTGCGAGCCCTCGCCGTTCGCGCCGACGAGGGGGCGCAGTACTTCGCGACCTTCGACTACGACCTCTCCACGATCGATCCGATGGTCGCCCTCCCCGGCGATCCACGCAATGGCATCCCCCTCAGCACCCTCGAGAAGGAGCGGGGGGGCGGCGTGAAGATCGATATCGCCTACGGCGGCTCATGCACCGGAGGAAAGAAGGCGGACATGGATATGTACGCCTCCGTCCTCGCGCGCGCGGTGGAGCGTGGAGAGAGGGTCGCGCCTGGCGTCCACCTCTATATCCAGTTCGGCTCTCAAGACATCCGCCGCTACGCAGAGGAGCGCGGCTACATCGAGGTCTTCCAGAAGGCGGGCGCCGAGCTGGTCGAGCCTTCGTGCGGGGCGTGCATCAAGGCCGGGCCCGGCGTCTCGTTCGAGAAGGACGAGGTGACGGTGAGCGCGATCAACCGCAATTTCCCCGGCCGCAGCGGCCCCGGACAGGTCTATCTGGCGAGCCCCCTCGTCGTCGCCGCGAGCGCGATCGCAGGAAAGATCGTCGCGCCCGCGGGCTGAGCCGGCCCCGGCTCAGGGCTTGGCGTCTTCGCCGCCCCCGCCGTTCTTCTTCTGATCGCGCGCCTTCTCGACGGCCTCGACGAAGGCGCTGCCCCCGAGCTGCTTCAACAGGTCTTTCTCGGGCTTCTCGCCGTTGAGGAGGGCGTCGATCACCTTCGAGGCCGGCTCGAGCTTCTCCTTCTGCTCGCTCATGAAAGCCTCGATGGCCGACTTCTCGTCGTCGGTGGGCTTCGCCTCGAACCGCACCTTGATCCATTTGCCGTCTTGGCTGATCTCGGCCTCTTCGAGGGCGCGCCGCCCCATCGCCACGACCGCCTTTTGGTAGGCTTTGTAGCTCTTCTTCGGCTCGCGCTTCTTGTCCTCTTTTTCGTCGCCTTTGGACTCTTTCTCTTTCGCCGCCTCGTTGTCCTCGCACTCTTTGGTCGGCTTGATCTTCGCGCGCTCCTTCTTGATGGCGCGCTCGACGATGTCCTGGATGTCCTTGGCGTCGTCCTCTTTGTCGACCCGATAGTAGACCTCGTGCACCCCCGCGTACTTCTTGAGGGTGGACCCGCGCGCCCACTGCGGCTCGATCTCCTTCAGCTTCTTCGCTCGCTTCTCCGCCTTGTCCGGGTCTTCTTTCTCCTCCGGCTCCTTGGAGCAGCTCTTGAGATCCGGGTCCCAGACGCGGCTTCGAAGGTTGGCCCGCACGAGGTGACCGAAGTCGAACTGGATTGAGTCGAAGGTGCCGACGTCGGTGATCTTGCTCGACTTCACCTTGCCGGCGAGCTCGTTCAGCTTCTCCGCGTCCTTCGAAACCTTGTCGCGCTCTTTGTAGTCGTCCCCGAAGGCGGCCAGATCATCGAGGCCGCCCTTGAGCCACATCTTGGTGTTTTCGACGCGCCCGATGCCGCTGTCGTGCTTCTCGTCGCACTCCTCTTTGCCGACGCCGAGGAAGCATCCCGTGCTCGTCAGGGCCCCCTTCGACTTCCAGCGGCCGAGCTTCTTGGCCGAGTCGGGGCGCTCCTCCATCTTGTTCAAGTAGATGGTGACGCGCTTGGCTTTGTCTTTGCGGCCGAACTCGACGACGTAGCCCTCCCCTTTGGAGCTCTTCGTCACCTCTTTGCCGCACTCCAGATATTTCTGGGTGCCCTTCTTGTCGGCGAGGGCCTCGCCGATCTCCTTGGCGCTCGACTCCACGTCACCGCGAAGATCGGCGTACATGAGCGTCGAGAACAGGTCATTCCCACCGCAGAGCTCTTCGGCGAAGGTGGACCAGCGCGCTTGATCGGTGAGCTCGGACGGCGCGACGCCCAGCTGTTCGGCGATCCCGTAGTCCATCGGCACGTGCCGGACGGCGCTCGTGTCCTCGGGGAGGTTCTGCACCGGACAGGGGAACGGATCGCCGCCGCGGAAGAACAGGAAGTAAGCGCCGACGCCCAGCCCGACGGCGGCGACGCCCCCCGCCAGGCCGAGGATGAGCCCCATGTTCCTCTTGCCGCCACCCTTTCTTTGAGGCGGGGGCGGAGGCGGAGGCGGCCCCGCAGGCCCGCCGAATCCGGGCGGCGGACCATAGAGCTCACCGGAGGGACCAAAGGGCGGGGGCCCAATGACAGTCGCCCCCTTGCCCGGACCGAAGGGACCGCTCCCGCCGCCTCCCCCGCCGGGGGGACCCATCGGTCCGCTGCCCCCGGGCGGTCCCATCGGGCCCATCGTCCCGCTCCCTCCGGGCGGCCCCATCGGGCCCGGCGGCGGTCCATACGCTAGGAGCGGTTCGCGCTTCTCGGTCTGCATGATCTCCTCGAGCCTGCGCATCGTACACACAAGGGTCGAGCACGCACCAAGCTCCTGGCAGGTGACGGCTCGAGCCGAGCGTCATTCTCGGTCGAAGCGGTCCGGAAGATCGCGGCCGGGATTCTTGACCGCTTCGACGAGCTTCTTTCCTCCGAGGTCGCGGAGCAGATCCTCATCGACCCCCTTTCCTTCGACGAGATCGTGGACGAGCGCAGCCGCGCTCTCTCCCCGCTCGTCGGCGTCCTGCTTCATCGCCTCGATCGCCCGCTGCTCCTCGTCGTTGGGCTCGCGGGGGAACGTGACGATGACGAGCTTCTCGTCGCGCTCGATCTCGGCGTGCTTGATGGAACGAAGGGCGACCGCCCGCCGCGCCTTGCGATAGTCCCGCTCCACCTTCTTCAGGTCGGGATCGTCCACCTCGTCCTCGGGCTTGTCGATCCGCGCGAAGTAGTCCTTCACTTCGCCGTGCCACTCTTTGATGTCCGCCGCGAGATCGTTGGCGTCGTCGGGGCGCTCCGTGAGGAGGAAGAGCTGGACGTCTTCGTCCCCCCGCCCCGACTCGGTGAGCCCCCAGACCGCCTTCGACTTGTAGAGATCGTACTCGAGCTTGCCCTGGGGGAATGGCGTCTTCAGGTCCGGTCCCGCCCCGAGCAGATAGAGGATCTGGCTCGAATCGAAATTCTCGCCGGCGCCGAGGTGGGCGATGGGGGCGGGCTGCAGGCGCTTCGCGAGCTCCGCGTAGAGGTCGTGGTGATCCACGTCGTTCCGCCCCGTGGGCGAGAACGTGCGGCCGAGCTGCTGGACGTCCGCGAGCGCGCCCGTCACGAACAGATCGGTTCCCTCCACGCGCGCGACCGCGAAGTCGGTCATTCGGCAAATCGCGTCGCTGCGGTCCGACTCGGGCTTGCAGCGCGTGTCGACGAGGCCGCTTCGATCTCGCCAGCGGACGAGGTGATGAGGCGGGCTGGGCAGCGCCTCCGCGTTGATCTGGAAGAGGCTGACCTGGCGCTCCGGCGGCGGCGTCGGGCGCTCCTTCTTCTCCGGCTCCGGGGGCTCTTTGTCCTGATCCCCCTTCGGCGCGGGGCGAGCCTCCGGCTTCTTCTTCGCGCGGGACATCGACCCTTCGGTCATGGAGAAGCGGACGACGTAGCCGCCGCGGCCCATCTTCTTCGAGAGGGCCTTGCCGCACTGGAGGGCCTCGCGCGTCGCGCGCCGATCGTCCAGCGCTCTTGCCACGCGCGCGCGGCCGAGCGGCGAGCGCGCGCTCATGAGCGACTCGTACAGGTCGTCGCCGCCGCAGAGCGCGCCCGCGAGATAAGACCACTGGGCCTCTTCGTGCTTCTCCCCGCTCTGCTCGGTGCGCATCGTGGCCGCGCGATCGGCGCGAAACCTTATGACGTAGGTGAGCGACTCGGGCAGCGTGCCGACCTCGTCGCTCGGGAACACGGGGACGCTCCTCCGATCGATCAGCCAGAGCGCGCCGATCAGGAGCCCGATGGCGACGAGCGTGCCGAGGACGAAGAGGGCGATCCGAGTCGCCAATCGCCCCGCGTGCCCCGACAACCGACGCTTCTTCTTTTCGACCGCGGCGTCGCCCTCGGCGGCTCCAACCTCCGCGGCTCCGACCTCGGCGGGAGCACCCGGCTCCGTAGCGGATGGAAGGACCGGCGCCGCGGCGGGCAACGGCGCGGAGGGTCCCGCAGCGGCATTGGGCCCGAGCACCGGTCCCATCGTGGACGCTCGCGAGATGGTCGTCCCCGCCGCCCACGGCCCCTCGCGTCGAGGCGGCGGAGGCTCGGGGGGCGGCGCCGAAGCGTGAGGAGCTCCCGCGCTTCGATCCGGCAAGGGCGCCTCGGGGCGCGCGTCGCTATCCGGAGCATCGGCGTAGGGATCGGTCAGCTTGAGCGGATCCTTCTTGGCCATTGCGGCGGAGGGTAGCTCTGTTGTCCGCTCGGCGCTCGGCCCATGAGGAAGATGCTCGCTCGCTCTATGATCCGCTCGGCGCTCGGCCCAAGAGTCAGATGCTCGCTCGCCTATCAGGCTCGCTGCGCCGGTCGTCGACGGAGGAACCGTCGCCGACCGAGGTTGTTGCGAGGCTGGGCGGGGGCGAGCGGAGAGGTTGTTGGGAGTTGGCGCGGGGGCGAGCTTGGAGGTTGCTGCGAGGCTGGGCGGGGGCGAGCTGAGAGGTGGTTGCGCGCTTGGAATGGGCTCGACCTGGGAGGTCGTGGCAGCAGACGCTGCGGAATCCGTAGCGCGTTCCATTGTCTCCCCCACGCACGCGCAGGGCAGTGTTTGTCCGCTCGGCGCTCGGCCCATGAGTTCCAGATGCTCGCTCGCCTACGAGGCTCGCTGCGCCGGTCGTCGACGGAGGAACCGTCGCCGACCGAGGTTGTTGCGAGGCTGGGCGGGGCGAGCGGAGAGGTGGTTGGGAGTTGGCGCGGGGTCGAGCTTGGAGGTTGTTGCGAGGCTGGGCGGGGGCGAGCTGAGAGGTGGTTGGGAGTTGGCGCGGGGGCGAGCTTGGAGTTGTTGCGAGGCTGGGCGGAGGCGAGCTGAGAGGTGGTTGCGCGCTTGGAATGGGCTCGACCTGGGAGGTCGTGGCAGCAGACGCTACGGAATCCGTAGCGCGTTCCATTGTCTCCCCCACGCACGCGCAGGGCTGCGCTTTGGCAGCCCGAGCATGCGTTTGGGGGAGACCGGCGGCGCGCAGGCGCGAAGCGCCGAGCACCTACGAGTGGGGGCATCACTCGCTCGGCGCTCGGCCCAAGAGGAAGATGCTCGCTCGCTCTGTTGTCCGCTCGGCGCTCGGCCCAAGAGGAAGATGCTCGCTCGCTCTGTTGTCCGCTCGGCGCTCGGCCCAAGAGGAAGATGCTCGCTCGCCTATCAGGCTCGCTGCGCCGGTCGTCGCATGAGGAACATGCGCCGACCGGGGCGTGGCGAGGCTGGGCGGGGCGCTGAGAAGGTTGTTGCGAAGTTGGGCGGGGGCGCGCTGAGAGGTGGAGAAGTCGTCGGGAGTTGGGGCGGGGGGCGCGCTGAGAGGTTCGGGGGGCGGCGCTACTGAATCCGTAGCGTGTGCGCGCTGAGAGATCGGGCGGGCTACTGAATCCGTAGCGTGTGATCCCCCACGCACGCGCAGGGCTGCGCTTTGGCAGCCCCGAGCATGCGACGAAGCTTCCGCCGTCTTGCGAAGCAAGCCGGCGAGAAGTGTCGCTGGGTTCGCGACTATCCGCGAACGCGAGGGGAATTGGGGAGACCGGCGGCGCGCAGGCGCGAAGCGCCGAGCACCTACGAGTGGGGGCATCACTCGCTCGGCGCTCGGCCCAAGAGGAAGATGCTCGCTCGCTCTGTTGTCCGCTCGGCGCTCGGCCCATGAGTTCCAGATGCTCGCTCGCCTACGAGGCTCGCTGCGCCGGTCGTCGACGGAGGAACCGTCGCCGACCGGGTTGTTGCGAGGCTGGGCGGGGGCGAGCGGAGAGGTGGTTGGGAGTTGGCGCGGGGGCGAGCTTGGAGGTTGCTGCGAGGCGGGGGCGAGCGGAGAGGTGGTTGGGAGTTGGCGCGGGGGCGAGCTTGGAGGTTGTTGCGAGGCTGGGCGGGGGCGAGCGGAGAGGTGGTTGGGAGTTGGCGCGGGGGCGAGCTTGGAGTTGTTGCGAGGCTGGGCGGGGGCGAGCGGAGAGGTGGTTGCGCGCTTGGAATGGGCTCGACTTGGGAGGTCGTGGCAGCAGACGCTACGGAATCCGTAGCACGCTTTCCTTGCGGTGTGCTGAAGAGGCGGTCGTCAGGCCGCTGGGTGGGTAGTTGCTGCTTTCACCCCCAGCGCCCCTCGCACAGCGCGGGGGAGTCAGCGCTCTCGGTTGTGCGCAGCACCTTGACCCGGTCGCGCGCGGAGGAGAGGGCCGGGCCCCCTCGCACAGCGAGGGGGGCCGGGGGGGTGAATTGGCAGCCACTCCGGTGCCGAGAGGCATGACGCCGACTTCTTTAGCAGCCTGTGAGGGGGGGAGGCGCGGGGGGCTGCCTCATGGGTCGAAGGCGGCTCGCACTTTGGCGGGGGCGTCGGTGATGAGGGCTTCGAGGCCGAGGTCGAAGGCGGCGCGGGCGCGGGGGGGGTCGTTCACGGTCCAGGCGCTGACGAAGCCTCGGTCGAGGAGGGGGCGGGCGCGGGCGGGGACGGCGAGGCTGGCCTCGAGGTGCACGCCGTCGATGGGGAGGCGGCGGGCGATGCGGAGGGCCCAGTCGTGGTAGGTCGACTCGTGGACGAGGAGGGCGTGGCACACGGCGGGGACGAGGGCCCGGTGGGCGACGAGGATCCAGGGGTCGAAGGAGGAGACCACGATCCCGGCGGCGACGTCGCGGGCGCGGCGCCGGAGGATGGTCGAGACGGCGGCGACGGTGCGCGGCTTGCTGTCGGCGTCGTGCTTGATCTCGACGTTGAGCCCGAGGCCCCTTTCGGCGACGACGTCGAGGATCTGATCCAGGGTCGGGATGCGCGCCCCTTCGCCGAGGTCGATTCGGCCGAGGTCGAGGAGGCCGACCTGAGCGACGAGCCGGGCGTCTCCGGCGAGCCGCGAGAGGTCCGGGTCGTGGAAGACGACGACCTCGCCCGTCGCGCACAGTCGCACGTCGATCTCGACGGCGTCCGCGCCCTGGCGGTAGGCCTCTTCGATCGCCTCGATCGTGTTCTCGGGGCGGGGACCGCGCACTCCGCGGTGGCCCACCACCGCCGGTCGGTGCGCGCGGCGGCGGAAGGCCTCCGGCAGCGCGCGGGGCTTCACGTGAGCAGACCGTGCTTGATGAGGAGCTTCCGCAGATAGCTCCGCTCGAGGCCCGCCACCCGCGCCGCCTCCGACTGGTTGCCGCCGGTGCGCTGGAGCAGCTCTCGGAAATACTCGCGACAGAAGCGCGCCTCGAGATCGTCCTTGAGGCTCATGAAGGCCTGGTCGAAGCGGACGAAGCTCCGGAGGCCGAGGCCGAGGACGTCCCCGCGCGCGGCGGAGGGCTCGGGGAGGGCGCCGAGGGCGGCGTAGGCCTCGACCGCGTTTCTCAGCTCACGCACGTTGCCGGGGAAAGGCTGTTGGGCGAGGCGATCGATCACCTCGCCCGGTAAGTCCGCGAGCCCGGCGC